>JAQIJQ010000006.1:0-80254 GCA_036946195.1 Patulibacter minatonensis
CGGCAACGACGCGACGAACACGCTCCAGGTCGATGAGGTCGCTGGCTCGGCGGCGAACGTCGGCGTCCAGCAGACGCTCGCGTCCGGCGCGACGGTCACGATCGACGTCAACGGCGCGATCGCCTACGACCCGAACGGCGCCTTCGAAGGGCTCCAGACCGGGCAGACCGCGACCGACACCGTCACGTACCGCGTGAAGGACCCGGCCGGCGCGACCTCCAACACCGCCACGGTCACGATCACGATCAACGGCGTGAACGACGCGCCGCAGGCCGTTGCCCGTCGCTTCAACGCGGTGCGCCAGACGGCCCTCGAGGTGGAACCCGGTGCCACCGCGATCTCGGCGCCGCGCGTGCGCGTCGCCGGATCGCTGCTCACCGGCGCGACCGACGTCGACGATCCGGCGGCCAACGCCGACCTCGTCGACGAGACGATCAGCACGCCGCACGGCACCGTCGATCTCGACCCCGACGGCAGCTTCGTCTACACGTCGGCCGCGGGGGACTCCGCCACGACCGACACCTTCTCCTTCAAGATCAAGGACACCCACAACGCCCAGAGCACGCAGACCGTGACGATCGACCTGCAGGGCGGCGTGTACTACGTCGACAACGACAACAACGGCGCCGCCGACGGCACGAGCACCAAGCCGTTCAAGACGGTGCAGCTCGCCACGGCGGCCGCTGGCACCGGCGACACGATCCACGTCGGCGCGAGCGCCGGCACCACGACGAGCGCCGCCACGCTCAAGAACAACCAGGTGATCGTCGGCGCGGGCAAGGCGCTCACGGCGAACCTCACCGGCGGCGGCGAGAACACCGGCGCCACGACGCTCGTCGCGGCCGGCACGGCCCCGACCCTCGGAACCACGAGCGGCGCAGTGCTGACCCTCGCCTCCGGCAACACGGTGGACTCGGTGGACATCGATCCCGACACGACCGCCAAGGGCATCGTCGCGGCGAGCGCCGGGGCCGTCACGCTCAAGGACGTGACGGTGGTCGATGCCGGCACGGCATCGACCGGCGCCGCCATCGACCTCACCGGAGCGAACGCGAGCGCGAGCCTGCAGAACGTCGACATCACCACGCAGAGCGCAACCGGCCTCAAGCTGACGAACTCGGCGATCAGCGCCGACACCGCGAGCACCATCGCGGCGACGGGCGGTCCGGCCGTCGACAGCAGCGGCGCGACGGGCGGCACGCTCTCGTTCGGCACGGTCTCCTCGACGAACTCCTCCGGCACCGGCATCTCGCTCGGTGGCGCGGCGGCGTTCAGCGCGACCGGCGGCTCCCTCACCGGCTCGGCCGGGATCGGATTCGACCTGAACGGCGGCGCGGCCAGCGTCAGCTACCCCGGTGCGATCAGCCCGGCCCCGGGGGCAGGCGTCGTCCGCGTGCAGAACCGCACCGGCGCGACGGCGACCCCTCTCCGGCAACCTGACGTCCACCGGCAACTCGCCAGCGATCACCGTCTCCGGCAACACGGGCGGCACGACGGTGTTCAGCGGCTCGACCAAGGCGCTGACCAGCGGGACCGCCAATGCCGTCAGCCTGACGAGCAACACCGGGGCGACCGTGCAGTTCCAGGGCGGCGGCCTCGCCGCCTCGTCGTCGAGCGGTGACGCGTTCCGCGCCACGGGCGGCGGCACCGTCTCGGTCGCCGGCTCGAACAACGTGCTGACGGCCGGTGCGAACGGCGCCGCGCTCAACGCGCAGAACGTCTCGGCGGCGCTGATCTTCCAGACGATCAACGCCGCTGGTTCCGCACGCGGCATCTTCCTCGACACGGTGAGCGGCGCTGCGCCGCTGACCGTGACCGGTGACGCGACGACCACGCGCAACTCCTCCGGCGGCACGATCGCGACCACGACGGGTGCCGATGCGGCAACCGCGGGCAACGGCGTGTACGTGAAGGACACGGGCAACGTCTCCCTCGAGCAGCTGGCCGTCACGAACGCGCAGAACCACGGCCTCCTCGCCACGGGTGCGGTCGGTGGCCTCAGCTTCCAGCACGGCACGATCTCCGGCAGCGGCACCGCGGATGCGACGACCTCCGACAAGGAGGGCAACGTGCGCCTGAACGCGATCACCGGCACCGTCTCCTTCGACGACGTCGCGCTCTCCTCGCCGAAGACGAACGACGTGTGGATCACCCACAACACCGGCGCCGCGACCGTGAACATCACCGGCGGCTCCACGCTCAGCGTGAACCCGGGCGTGACGGGCACCCAGAACGCCGGCGTGATCGCCGACGGTGGTGCGGCCGGCACGCTGACCACCAACATCACGAACTCGACCGTGCAGGGCGACGCGACGAACGGCGCCGCCGGCCCGCTCGTCGACCTCTCGCCGACGGGCGGCAGCAACGCCGTCACGTGGACGACGAACCTCACGGGCAGCACGTTCACGAGCCCGCAGGGCTCGGCGGGCGCCGAGGACGTCGGCGGGCAGGTGCGCTTCCGTGCGCAGGGCTTCAACGGCAACCTGAACACGACGGTCAGCGGCGGCACGTTCCGCGGCGCCGTGCCGAGCATGCTGCAGTTCCTGCAGGGCGCTGGCACGTCGCAGATGACGACCACCGTCAACAACGCGACGATCGGCACCGCGGGCACCGAGCGATCGGCGAGCAACGCCGGCTCGGGCATCGCCGTCGACTCCGGCGGCACCGGTGCCGGCCAGAAGGCGACGATCACGAACAACACGATCAACGGCTACGCGTCGGACACCGGCGTGTTCCTGACGAGCGCGCAGGGTGGCGCGGGCAGCAACGCCCCGCTCTCGGCGACGGTCACGGGCAACACGATCGGCACGCCGTACACCGCCGCCGGCAACCAGTCGTTCGCCGGCATCTACGCCTCCTTCGGCGTCACGAGCGGCCAGACGGGCACGAGCTGCCTGGATCTGAGCAGCAACACGATCGCGGCGTTCGGGGCGTACGTCGCTCCGATCTACGTCGAGGCGTTCCAGAACGTGGTCGTGCAGCTGCCAAGCTACGGCGGCGGCGCCACCAACACGGGCGCCGTCCAGTCCTACCTGGATGGCCGCAACCCGGCGGCCAGCGGCTCGTTCGTCGACATCGGCGGCGGCGCGGCGTACACGAACCGCGCCGGCAGCTGCCCCTGATCCCATCCCCCGCCCCGACCAGCAGGACCACCCCCAGAATGCTGAATCACCGATCGCTCAGTCGCCGCACGGCCCTCAAGGCGTCGGGCGCGGGAGCCCTCGCGCTCTCGCTCCCGCTCGGCCTGTGGACGCAGGCGGCGTCTGCCGCCGACGCCGGCGCCGGCGCCGGCGAGGCGCCGCAGGCGCTGCAGCGCGGGGCGTGGGCGGCGCTCGTCGGCCGGGCCGTGTCGATCGTCGACGGCCCGCAGCTGCGCGTCGATGCGGTCCGCGACCTGAACCGGGCGCTCGCCGGGCGTGACGATGCGTTCGCCGTCGTGCTCAGCGCCCCGGCAGGGCATGCGCCCCAGCCGGGCGTGCAGCTGTTCGAGCTGGACGGCGGCGACCCGATCGGGCTGTTCGTCGCACCCGTCGGCCCCGCCGGCGCGCGGGTGGAGCTCGAACTGATCGTCGACCGCACCGTTCCGCTGCCGCGCGGCGCCTCCGTCGAGATGGTGACGGCGCCGGTCGCGTCGCCCGTCGCCGAGCGTGCCTCAGCGGCGGCCTCGCCCTCCACCGGAGCGTCCACGGCGCCGACCGCCAGCGTCACCAAGGGCCGCCAGCGCGTGCGGGCCACGGGACGGCGCACGAGCGCCGGCATCGCCCTCGAGCTCGAGTTCCCAGGCGGCGGCGTGCAGGCGGTCAAGCTTCGGCTGCTGCGCGACGGAACGCGCGTCGCAAGCGGCGGGACCGTGGTACGCCGCGGTGCCGCCAGGACGGTGCTGCGCGTGCGGCACGGCGCCCACGTGAAGCGCGGCAGCTACCGCCTGGAGCTGCAGCTCACCGACCTGCGCGGCGGCTCGACCACCATCGAGCGCGCCGTCACCGTCCGATGAACCTCGCAGAGCTCACGGTCGACGCGTTCGCCCCGCTCGTCGGCAGCACGTTCGTGCTCCGAGCCGCTGACGGTGAGATCCAGGCCGAGCTGGTCGGCGCGACCCCGTCGCCGCACCCCGTGCCCGAGGGCATCCGCGCGCCCTTCACGCTGACGTGGATCGGCCCGCCCGAGCCACGGCTGCAGCAGGGCATCCACGCCGTCGAGCACCCGCGGCTCGCAGAACCGATCGAGCTGTTCCTCGTGCCGGTCGGCCCGCCGACGGATGCACCGGAGTACGAGGCGCAGCTCGCCTAGCGCGGGCGCCGCATGCGGATGCCGAGCTCGTCCTGCGACTCGGCGATGAACCCCTCGGCACCGTAGAGCGCCTGCGCCGGCGCGTTCGCGTGGTCGACGAGCAGCGTCACGTCGTACCCGCCGCCGGACGCCTCGTCGATCACCGCGCGCAGGAGCGCACGACCGATGCCCCGCCGGTGGTGTGCGGCGTCGACCGTGAGGTCGACCAGGTGGATCGCATCGCCGCGCGGCTCGACGACGACCCGCGCGAGCGGGGCGCCGTCGTCGCCGACGGCGACGCGCTCCCCGCCCGACGCCGCGAGCGCCTGGCGCTGCGCGGCGCGCTGCTGCACGATGAGCGTCGGTGCGAGCTCGGGCGGCAGCAGGCTGAACTCGAGCGCCTTCGTCTGCGCGAGCAGGTCCGCCAGGAACGGCTCGTCCTCGGCCGTCGCCGGCCGGACCCGCGCCACGCGCACTTATGGCCGCGACGGGAAGACGCCCTGCATCGCGATGCACCAGTTCATCACGAGGTACGGCTGCAGGTTGTTGTGCGGCTGGCTGCCGCCGGTGGGGCTCAGCGTCGTCGGGGCGAGCTGCACGAGGCCGGTCGACGCCGTGCTGTAGGCGGAGCCGCCGGTCGACCGCGAGAGCACCGACTGGCCGTTCTCGGGTGTCGAGACGTTGCCCGGCGCGGAGTTCGCGACGAGGGCGTGCGCATGTGCGGGCATCTCGCTCGAGAGCAGCGTGACCGTCTCCGAGCCCTGCTGCTCGCCGAGCTGCCAGGGCTGCAGGCCCGGGCCCTGCCCTTGGCCGACGGGCACGGTGCCCTGCAGGTTCGGCAGCGCGAAGTTCGACTGGCCGTTGCCGCCGTAGTACGTGCCGAGCAGGGAGAAGAGCGCGGTGTTCTGGGAGATCGGAATGAGCTGCCCGGCGCAGTTCGCCCACCCGCGTGGGGCGAAGTTGCAGCCGAAGAGGCGGATCTCACCGATGAACGGTTCGGACATGCGCGGCTCCTAGGCCTGCGTCGGGTAGATGCCGTACAGCGAGATGATGTACCGCACCGCGAGCGACGGCTGGATGTTGTCGTGGGGCTGGCTCCCGCCGGCCGCCGAGATCGACGTGCCCGACAGGTTCACGGCCGGCGACGCCGTGCGGTACGGCTTGACGTCCGTCGGCGATCCGAGCAGGGCGTTCGAGGCGTTGCCCGTCAGGCCCTGGGCCGTGGTGGCGACGAACGCGTGCGTGTGCGCCGGGATCTGGTTGTTGATCAGCGTGACCGACTCGGTGCCGGCCATCTGGCCCTGCACGTAGCCCGGGCCGACGTGCACCGGCACCCGTCCGCGCAGATCCGGAACGCCGAAGGTGGTCACGCCGTTGCCGCCGAACGTCGTGCCGAGCAGGTTGTACAGCGCCGCGTAGTCGTCGATCGCGAGGAGCTGTCCGTCGCAGTCGGCCCAGTTGAGCGGGGCGAAGTTGCCGCCGAAGAGTCGGATCTCGCCGACGAAGGGATCAGCCATGGGTCAGTTCCTGCTCGGGAAGAGGCCGGCGATGCAGATGCACCACTGCAGCACGGTGTAGGGCTGCATGTTGCTGTGCGCCTGCGAACCGCCGACGCTCCCGACCGTCGCCGGGGCCAGCGCCACGAGGCTGCCGGTCCCGGTCGGGGCATACATGGTGGGCACCGCGCCGCCCAGCAACGTGCCGCTCGGGGCCACGGCCGGGCTCGCGCTGTCGGTCGTGGCGGTTGCGAAGTGGACGTGCTGGGGGAGCTCGGTCTGGGTGAGCGTGTGCGCGGCCTCGCCGCCGACCTCGCCGAGCGTGTGTCCGCCGCTGAACACGCTCTGCCCCATCGGCACCCGGCCCTGGAGATTCGGCAGGGCGAAGGTGGTGATGCCGTCCCCGCCATAGGTCGTCCCCAGGAGCGCGAACAGCGCCTGGTTCTGGTTGATGGGGAGCATTTGCCCGTTGCACGCCGCCCAGAACTTCGGCGCGAAGTTGTAGGGCAGGAGCCGGAGCTCGGAGATGTACGCCTCGGACATTTGGTCGCCAGCCTAACCGCCCACGGCCGTCGCCATGCAACCAATTCGGCAGCGGGCTGGCCACATGGCCAGGGCGCGCCGGCGCTCGCGTGGGTCAGTCGATCTGCGCGAGCGCGGGGAGCGTGAGGAACTCGGCGAAGTCGTCGGCGAGCGCCACCTCCTCGAAGAGCCGGCGGGCGCGGGTGACGCGGTCGACGGTCTCCTTGTCGGGGCTGGCCTCGACGAGCTCGCGCTCCTCGGTGTCGAGCAGCTCGCGCACGAGCGCATCGGTGATCTCGGTGCCCTCCGTGGTGGTGCTCGCGTTGCGGATCCACTGCCACAGCTGGCTGCGGCTGATCTCGGCGGTCGCGGCATCCTCCATCAGCCCGAAGATCGCGACGGCCCCCCGGCCGGCGAGCCACGCCTCGAGGTAGCGCAGCCCGATCGCGACGTTCGCGCGCACGCCGGCATCGGTGATCGCGCCGGGCGTGGCGGACACGTCGAGCAGATCGGCGGCGGTCACGTGCACGTCGTCGCGCTGGCGGCCGAGCTGGTTCGGGCCGTCGCCGAGCACCGCGTCGAACGCGGCCCTGCAGGTGCCGACGAGATCCGGGTGCGCGACCCACGAGCCGTCGTAGCCGGCGGCCGCCTCGCGCTCCTTGTCGTCCTGCACCTTGCCGAGTGCGAGGGCGTTGCGCTCGGGGTCGCGGCGGTCCGGGATGAACGCTGCCATTCCGCCGATGGCGTGCGCGCCACGACGGTGGCAGGTCTTGACGAGCAACTCGGTGTAGGCCCGCATGAACGGCACGGTCATCGTCACGTCGGCGCGGTCGGGGAGCACGAAGCTCGGACCGGCGTCGCGGAACGTCTTGATGAGCGAGAACAGGTAGTCCCACCGGCCCGCGTTGAGGCCCGCCATGTGATGGCGCAACGCGTGCACGATCTCGTCCATCTGGAAGGCAGCGGTGATCGTCTCGATCAGGACGGTCGCCTTGATCGTGCCGTGCTCCAGGCCGACGGCGGCCTCCACGTCGGTGAAGAGGTCGTCCCAGAGCTTCGCCTCCTCCCAGCTCTGCGTCTTGGGCAGGTAGAAGAACGGCCCGCGGCCGGTGGCGGCGAGCGCCGGGCCGTTCGTGATCACGTAGAGCGCCATGTCGACGATGCCGGCGACGACCGGCTGCCCGTCGCGCAGGAGGTGGCGCTCGTCGAAGTGCCAGCCGCGCGGCCGCGGCAGGATCACGGTCGCCGGCTCGCCCGACGGCAGCTTGGCGTCGGCCCGGACGGCGTAGTGCTTGCCCTCCGGCGAGGTCCACTCGAGGCTGCCGCGGTGCGCGTCGCGCAGGTTGAGCTGGCCGTCGATGACGTTCTGCCAGTGCGGGGTGTTCGCGTCCTCGAAGTCGGCGAGCCACACCTTCGCGCCGGCGTTGAGCGCGTTGATCGCCATCTTGATCTCCGTCGGACCCGTGATCTCGACGCGCCGATCCTGGAGGGCGGCCGGCACCGGATCGATCTGCCAGTCGCCGGCCCGCACGCCGATCGTCGTCGGGCTGAAGTCGATCGAGCCGGCGGAGGCGATCTCGCGACGCCGGATCGCCCGCTTGGCGAGCAGCTCGTCGCGGCGGGCACGGTACTTGGCGTCGAGGGTGGCGATCAGGTCGAGGGCCTCGGGCGTGAGGATCTCGTCGAAGCGGGGCAGCATCGGGCCGGCGACGGTGAGCGAGGGCATGGCAGAGGCTCCGGAGGGGGTCGACGGGTGGTGTGAGGCGAGTCGGGGCGGCACGGCGGCGGTCGGCGTGGGCTGGATCAGAGCAGGTCGCGCGCCATCGCGAGCGGGAGGGCGGCAGCGAACCGCCGGCCGATCGCGGCGCGGGCCTCGGGTGTCGGCGTGCCGTAGGCGCGGAAGCGCGCAAGCCCACCGTCCGGGAACACGTTGAGCCGCAGGTGGGTGAGCGGACCGGCGTCGTCGACCGGGAAGCGGTGGCGGATGTTGGGCTGCACCGGCGTGCGCCGCAGCACGGGCACCCAGGGTGCGTCGTCGCCGTTGCGGCCCTCCACCGAGCATTCGCCGGGCGCGTTGCCGACGAAGTGCGACGCGTCGATCTCGATCAGTCGCACGTGCCCGGTGGCGGCGAGCCCGAACTCCACCCAGTCGTGGCCGGCGTCGCGGCGGCGGCTCGTCTCCCAGCCCTCGCCCATCGTGCGTGCCGGGCCGGGCAGGATGAGGTTCGTCGCCGAGCTGTAGAACGCGTTCGACGAGTCGAGGACGAGGCCGCCGTGCTCGAGGGCGGCGAGGTCGAACGGGGCCGCATCGACCAGGCGCGGATCGAGGATCGGCATGCCGTGCACGCGGAGCCGCGCGACGCCGCCGTCGGGGTAGATGCGCAGTCGCACGTGCGTGACGAGCTCGCCGGCGATGGCATCGTCGTCGTAGGGGTCGGCGAGGCCGAGCACGAGGAAGCGGTTGCGGCTGTTGCCCTGGAGCGGCGAGCGCTGCAGCAGCGGGCGCCAGTCGGCGGCCCGGACCACGTCGAGGTTCGGGTAGCCGGGCACGGCGCAGCCCTCGAGCGACGCCTCCGGCGGGTAGTTGCCGACGAAGTGCGAGGTGTCGACGTCGACGGCGACCACCACGCCGGGCACGCCGAGCCGGATGATCGCCTCGTCGAAGCCGGGATCCCGGCGGCGGCGCGTCTCCCAGCCGTCGTACACCTGGCCGCGGGTGCCGAAGGTCTTCGGCGTGAAGATCGCGTCGTGCGGCTCGATGAGGTTGTCGCGGGAGGCGAACAGCTCGTCGTTGGCCCAGGGCACCGAGCCGCCGAGGAGCCGGCCGGCGAGATCCGGGAGGCGGTCGAACGGATCGCTCATGCGGCGCCTCCGAGGGCGGTGGTCGGTGGGGGCGTGGTGGCGGCGCCGGGGATCGGCTCACCCGGCGCGACCGGCGGCGGGTCGGGCAGCAGCCACCGGCCGTGCGGTGCCGCGTGGTCGACGCGCGCGCCGCGCAGCCAGGTCTGCCGCACCACGCCGCGGAGCTCGTGCCCCTCGTAGGGGGTCTGCGGGTGACGGTGCAGCAGCGACTCGCCCCGCACGGTGAAGGTGTCGTTCGGGGCGAAGATCGCGAGGTCGGCGTCGGCGCCCACGGCGAGCCGGCCCTTCTGCGGCAATCCGGCGAGGTCTGCGGGGCGTTCGGCCATCCAGGTGACGAGCTGCGCGAGGTCGACGCCGCGGGCCTGGGCGGCGGTCCACGTGACCGGGAGCGAGAGCTGGATCGAGGCGATGCCACCCCACGCGGTGGAGAGGTCCCCGGTGTCCTTGAGGGTCCAGGGGGCCGGCGAGTGGTCGGAGACGACCATGCTGAGCGTGCCGTCGGCGAGGCCGGCCCAGAGCGCCGCCTGGTGGTGGCGCTCGCGGATCGGGGGAAAGCACTTCACGGCCGGGTTGCCGTCGGGGAGGTCCTCCGCGCAGAGGGCGAGGTAGTGCGGACAGGTCTCGGCCGTGAGGTGCACGCCGGCACGCTGCGCCCGCGCGACGGCGGCGACGCCCTCGGCCGAGCTCACGTGCACCACGTGCACGTGGCCACCGGTGCGTGCGGCGATCCGTGCGAGCCGGTCGATCGCGACCGATTCCACGAGCGGCGGCCGGCTCGCGAGCACGTCGCGGTAGCGCTGGGTGCCATGCGGCTGCGGCGCCGCCTCGGCGAGCGCCGCGTCCTCGGCGTGCACGAGCAACGGGCGACCCTCGTCGGCGAGGATCGCCAGCGCGGCGGCGAGCCCGTCATCGGTCGCGAGCGCCGGGAACTCGGGGACGCCCGAGTCGATCATGAAGGCCTTCGCCCCCGGCGCTCCGGCGGCGAGCATCGCCGGCAGCTCGCCGAGCCGGCCGCCGACGGCACCGGCCCAGCCCGTCACGTCGGTCGACGGCACCGGGCAGCTCGCGCGCTTGGCATGCAGCGATGCCACGTCGACGGTCGCCGGGATGCAGTTCAGCGGCATGTCGACCACCGTTCCGATGCCGCCCGCAGCCGCTGCGGCGGTGAGCGTGCGCAGCCCCTCCCAGTGCGTGCGGCCCGGCTCGTTGGCGTGCACGTGCGCGTCGACGAGCGCCGGGAGCAGCACTTCGTCGTCGGCCAGCGTGAGCGTGCGGGCGGCCGGCGGGAGCGGCCGCGACGGATCGGTGATGGCGGTGATCCGCTCGCCCGAGATGGCGATCGCGGCGGGCTGCTCGCCCGACGGCAGGATCGCGCGGTGGGCGATCACGAGGAGGTCGGGGAGCGGGGTCGACATGGGCGTGGATCCGAGGCCTGCGCTCCCGTCGGCCGCCGCGCGGGGTGGTCGCGCGGAGGCCGACGGGGTGGGGCGGGAGCGGTACGCCGCAGTCTGCTGCGCTGCCTGACGCAATCGTTTGTCCCGGTGTCCCGTCTTGTCGGAGGCGGGTTGTCCACGCGGGCAGGTCGTCGGTGTGCCGCGCAGCCGACCGGGACGCCGACCACGCCGATCGGATCCGCTGCGTGTTGGAATAGGGGAATGCGCCGCTCGCCGTTCCTGCTCCCCGCGCTCCTGGCCGCGGCGCTGTCCGTCGGCGCGGCCGGCTGCGGCGGGGGCGCCGACGACGGCCGCGGGCGCGCTCGGGCTGGCGTGACGGCCGCGCCCTCGGTCACCGGCCGGGCCGACGAGCGCCCCGATCCGACCCGGCCGCTCGCCGAACCGGCAACGCCGATCGCCGAGGTCGCGCGGAGCAACCGCCGCATGCGCTCGATGCCCCTGCTCGAGGTCGACGGCGCGCTGAAGGTGGCGGCCGGCGCGGACATCGTCGCGGTGCTCGCCGGCGACGAGCGCGGGATGCGGCTCTGGACCGGCCCGGCCGACCTCGCGGGCCCGGCCGACCTGAAGCTCGCGCACTCCGCGGTCCCGGAGGGGGCGACGATCCCGTCGTGGGCGCCGGTGCACGTGGGCGGGAGCGGCGACGGCGTCCAGATCACCTACCCCGTCTGCACGGGCGCGCGTCTGCTCAGCTGCACGGCGGTGCGGTGGACGTCGTCGACCGGTGCCGAGCCGATCGACGGCGCCGGCAGCGGTGTGGTCGACGTGGCCGCCGACACGACGAGCCTCGCGGTCGTCCGCAGCCCGAGCCGGACGGCGACGCAGCAGGAGTTCCAGGAGTCGGACCTGGAGACGGAGCTGTGGGTGCGCCGAGACGACGGCCAAGAGCGGCGCATCGCGGGCCCGCCACCGATCGCGATCGCGCTGCACGGCGACACGCTCGCCGAGGTGCGGTTGCTGCCGGGCGACGAGGGGGTGTGCGGCGCGACCGACCTCGTCCTCCACCGCCTGGACGAGCCGCTCGCCGATCCGCGCGAGCTGGGAGACGTGATCTGCGGGCTCGGCGGCGCGCGCCTCGTCGCCGCCGACCTCGACGCCACGTCGGCGCGCGGACTGATCGCCGCCAACGGCGAGGACGGCCACGGGACGGTCCTCCGCTACGACCCTGCGGCGACCGGTCGGCCCCGGCGCGAACGGCTCGGGGCCGACTTCGAGGGCGGCACGTTCGTCAGCCCGACCGACCTCCTCGTCACGGGCCCGGTCGGCAACGTCGAGTGCAGCGGCTACTTCCCCGACGAGGCACCGCGCTCCGCCTGCCTGCTCACGCGGCTCACGCTCCGGGGCGCGGCGGGCTAAGTGCGACGCCCATGGCCGATTTCCTGGCGCGCTACCGTGGGCTGACCATGCTCGAACATTCGACGGACGGCGAAGAGGCGGAGGGCATCACGCCCGCGTTGTCGAGGCATGTCGCCTCGGCCCTCGCGAAGTACACCGGGCGTGGCCCCAACCGCGTGCGGGTGCGCGTCGCCTCCGACTGCATCACCGTCCTCACCGAGGGCGTGCTCACGCGCTCGGAGCAGCTCCTCGTCGAGCACGAGAAGACCGAGGCAGCGCAGGTGTCGCGCGACGCCTTCCAGGACGTGCTCGAGCAGGAGCTGGTCGCGGGCGTCGAACGCCTCACCGGACGGTCCGTCATCACGCTGCTCTCGGCGCACGACGTGGAGGCCGACCTAGCCTCCGACGTGTTCGTCCTCGCCCCCGCCGAGGGTCCCAGCGGCACCGACTGAGCGCGTAATTCTTAACGGGCCGCGGGGCGTGTTACTTCTTCGTGCTTTCCTATGGCGATGGCGCGTCGGCAAGCAGGGTTCGTCGAAGACAGCGATGAGGACTTCGCGCTGTTCTCGCGCGTGTTCTCCGACCGCTGGGAACTGCGGCGCTGGGAGACCGGCGAGGCGGCGACCGAGGCGCTCGCGCGCACCGAGGCCCAGGTCGCGGCGTACGAGGTGTTCATGGTCGACCACGACCTCCCCGGGATGAACGGCGTTGCCGTGATCGAGCGCATCAGGGCCAGCAGCGGCGGCGACGAGCCGCTCGTCTGCATGGTCTCGGGCACCGGCCGCCCCGGCATCTCCGATTCGGCCCTCGCGGCCGGAGCCGACGCGTTCTTCGAGAAGCCGGGCAGCGTCGCCGGACTGCGGGCGCTGGCCGCGCAGATCTCGGCGCTGGTCGCAACGCGCGGTGACTCGGATCTCTGAGCGCGTCCCCGCGCGCTTCCAATCCCATGGCGTCGTCGTGTTCGTCGACGCGCAGGGCACCGTGCGCAGCGTCTCCCACGACTGCGACCGCCTGCTCGGGCGCTCCTGCTGGTCGCTGATCGGCATCCCGCTCGAGGACCTGCTCCCGGACTTCGATCTGGCCGCGACGAGCCGGCAGGCCCGCGATGCCCTCGAAGAGCCCTCGTGGCGGGTGACCACGCTCGCCGGAGGCAGCACCGTGAAGGTGCGCGCCTTCGCTGCGACGCCGTCGCTCGACGGGCTCGACATCGTCGCCACCTCGGCCGACAACACGTCCGCGATCGAGTCGGCCACGGTCGAGCGCATCATCCGCTGGACATCGCGCCTGCAGCGGACGACCCACCGCACCGAGCTGATGCGGGTCACGGCGAGCATCGCCGTCGAGCTCGCAGGCTTCGAGGGGGTCTGGGCCGTGCGCATCGAGGACGACCGGACCGGGTTCGTCGAAGCCGCCTCCGTGTCGGGCGACGCCCCGGACACCACGGGGAGCATCGTCGAGGCGATCCACCTCCCACCCGGAGACCTCACCCTCGCGGGGCGGCCCGCGCCGTTCTTCGTCGCGGACGTGGCCGAGGCCGCAAACGAGCTCGAGACCCCGCCGGCGGACGAGCTCGACCTGAACGGGAGCGCGCTGCACCGCCCGTTCGGCAGCTACCTCGACTTCCTGGCCTCGATCGGCGTGCGCTCGGCGTTCGCGATCCCGGTCGTGGCGAACGGCACCACGTGGGGGCGGATCATCGGCCACCACCCGTCCGCGCTGACCCTCAGCCCGGCCAAGCAGGCCGAACTGCGGCTGGTCGGCCTCGCCGCCGGCACCCAGCTGCAGGAGCTCCTCGACAAGGAGGATGCTGCGCAGCGCCTCGCGCTCGCCGTCGCCTCCGCCAGGGTCCTGCGTGGCGTCGCCGGTGCGCGCAATCTCAGCGAGGGGTTCCGCGAGTCCACGGACGCGCTCCTCGAGCTCTGCGACGCCTCATCCGTGATCCTCTCGCTCGACGGCCGGGCCGAGGTCCTCGGGGAGCCGACGGCGCCCGCCCTCGTCGACGCGCTGCTGCGCGAGTGCCGCACGAGGTTCGCGAGCCACCACCGGGGGATCGTGGCTGCGACCGCGCTCCCGCCGGCGGACGGCGACCGGCGCGGCGGCTACCTCGCGATGCGGATCGACGACGCGGCCACGGATCTCGTCGTGTGGATCCGCCCTGAGCGACGGCGCACCGTGCAGTGGGTCGAGATCGTGCACGCGGAGGCCGGCGCGACCGGCCCGCCCGCGCTCGGCGACGCGGTCGCGCAGGTCGACCGCGAGTCGGCGACGGCGAGCGAGGCTTGGTCTCGCTCCCAGATCGAGGCGATGGAGACGTTCCGCGCCGAGGTCACCTCCGTGATCGTGGGGCGGTACCGCCGGCTGCAGGCGGTCACCACCGACCTCGAGCGCTCGAACTCCGAGCTCGACGCGTTCGCCCACACGATCGCCCACGACCTGCGGGCCCCGATCCGCGGCATCCGGCTGCTCGCCGACTTCCTGATCGAGGACGCGGCGGACCGCCTCACCGCGGCGGACCGGGATCAGCTGGAGACCGTGCTCCGGCTCGCCGACCGCGGAACCTCGCTGCTCGACGATCTGATGAGCTACGCGCGGCTCGGGGATGCGACCTGGGTCGCCCGTCCGGTCGAGCTGCGCGTCGCCGCGCAGGAGGCGACCGAGCTGCTCGGTCAAGCTGCGCTCGCCGAGGCCGCGATCGAGGTCGAGGGCGGCCAGATCACGGCGGATCCGTCTGCGCTCCGGCAGCTGCTGGTCAACCTCATCGGGAACGCCCTGAAGTACTCCGACGGCCCCGCCGACGTCCGCGTCGGCCTGAGCACGCTCGCGGAGGCGCGGCTCGTGTCGGAGCCGCCGCCGACGGTGCGGGAGCTGGCGGCGCACACCCCGGTGCTGACGGTCGCCGACCGAGGCGTCGGGATCGCCCCCGACCATGCGCCGCGCGTGTTCGGCCTGTTCGCGCGTGCCAACCACGCGATGCCCCACGTCGACGGCACGGGCGCCGGCCTGGCGATGTGTCAGCGCATCGCCCAGCGCCACGGTGGCGACATCTGGCTCAGGTCGGAACAGGGCCGCGGGACCACGGTCTTCGTGGTCCTCTCGCCGGGCGCCTGATCCTCGTCGCCGACGGTGCGATCAGCCGTCGACGTCGGCGCTGAGCGCGCCGAGCTCATAGGGCGACCGATCGCCCGCGCCCGTCATGAACGGCGCTCCGCACGTGCTGCAGTGATCGATCGTGATGTCGACGAACTCGCCGTCGATCAGAGCGAAGTACGCGATGCGGCGGCCCCGGAGGTCCTGCTCGACCTCGGCGGCGTCGAGCACCGTGGCGTTCGAGGGCCGTCCGACCCAGCCGACCTGCGCGAGGCCGTTGCAGCACGGCCTACGCCGCGACGCGGTCGTCCGGACCGCGGTGATCTGATGATGCGTCATTGCTCTCCCCAAAGCCGACTCCCCCGAAGAGTCGACGCCGGTGTCCACATGCTTGACGCTCGGCACGCGAGTCGGCGCGCCAGCGCGCTCCGTCGCGTCTATCGGGGGACGGTGAGGGCAACGAGCCGCGCGTGCACCACGTCGGCCGAGTCGCTCACGTCCAGCCGCACGACCGAGCCGGGCAGCAGCGCTGCGTACGCCGCATCGAAGGCCGCGAGCCACTCGATCGTCTCCTCGTCGCGGCCGCGCGCGAGCACCCGGGCCTGCGCGACCGTGGGGTCGACCGCGCACCACACGAGCAGGTCGGGCGGAGGGGCGAGACGGGCGAGGTGGGCGACGAGCCAGGTGCCGCGGTCGCCGCGCGCCCGCATCGTCGCGAGCTGGCAGACCGCGTACCGGTCCATCACGGCCGTTCCTCCGGTGAGCCTCGCCCAGCCGACCGAGCGCGTGATCGCGAGGGAGCGCACGAGCACCTCGCTCGCGGCCCGGGCGCGGGCGCCCACCAGCGCGCCGCCGTCCTCACGGCCGAGCAGGTGGGCGAGGCCGTCGAGCACCGGCCGGCCGCCGGCGTTCTCGAAGGCTCGCGCGCGTTCGCCGCGCGCGCGGAGCGCGGCGGCGAGGCGGGCGGCCTGGGTCGACTTGCCGGAACCGTCGATCCCGACGAGCGCGACGATCCGCCCCCGACCCATCAGCCGACGGTCGCCGGCGAAGGTGCGGCGGCTCCGCGGTGCTCCCGTTGGAGCGTGAGCGCGAGCATGACGCCGAGGCCGTGGAGCAGCTCGCGGGTGGGGGCGGAGAGGTCGGCGGGCGCCGGGTAGAGCACGAACGCCGCGCCGAGCCGCTGGCCGCCGGCGGCGAGCGGCACCAGCAGCGCGAGACGCCGCGGCGGCACGCCGAGCTCCCGCGCAGCGCGGCCCGAGAGCCAGGTCGGCTCGCCCGCGTCCAGCGCGGCCGCGAGGTCGCCGGCCGGGTCGATGCCGAGCGTGCGCGGCGAGAGCTGGCCCGTCACGCTCGTCGCGGTGCGGAGCCGGCTCCCCGCGGCGGTCGCGAGGAACGCGTCCAGTCCGCCGGTCCCGCGCGCGACGGCACCGAGCGCGCGCTGCACGCTGCCCAGTCCGCGCTCCTCCTGGAGGGCCTGGCGTGCGCCCGCGACGGCGCGCGCCCAGCGGTCCGCGCCATCCGTCCTCTCCGCCGATGCGGCGGCCTTCGCCTCGTCCGCCACCGCCGACGCCGGCACCTGCAGCACGACGACCGTCGGCTGCTCGGCGGCCTCGGGCGGCAGGCGCCACGCGATCGAGCGCCGAGCGGTCGGCGCCGTGCTCAGCCAGTCGCCGTGCTCGAGCACCACGGTGCCCGTCGACCCGTCGACCATCAGCCGCTGCAGCTCGGCCGCGGCCGTCGCGCCGAAGTGCGGCACGGCCTGGAGCAGCTCGTCGCCGACGTTCGGCGCGTGCGGCGTCGCCACCGTCGGCCGGTTCGCCCAAGCGACGCGGAGTGGCGATGGGCCGATCACGGCGATCGCCGGCGTGGCGCAGTGCTCGAGGGCGGCGGCGCCGAGCGGCTCGCCGGTCGGCAGGGCGTCGTCGAACACCTGCACCCGGGCCTGCGCGATCGCGTCGGCGACGGCCACCCCCGCTTCGATGGCGCGTGCCGCCGCCACGACCGGCCGCACGTCGACGGCGCGGTAGCGGCGCGTGCCGTTCGGCGTGCGCACTGGAAGCGGGAACCCGTGTCGGCGCTCCCAGGTCCGAAGTCGCTCACGTCCGACGCCCGTGACGCGCGCCATCTCCTGCGCGCTGACGGTCGCGCCGCCATCGACGGCGGCGTCGGTGGCATGTGGCGCGGAGGAGGCACGTTCGCGTGGGAACAAGAGAGCTCCGGATCAGGGCAGGTGGAGCGTGGGTTCCACCGCGCCTCCGTGGGGAGGAGCGGCCAAGCCGACGACGTAGCAGGACCGGGCGCCGTCGCAAGCGGCGGCTGACCCCGTTCGCTGGCACGTTAGCAGTCGAGTCGAGTGGTCAATGCGCCTGGATTTCCCAAGTGGCGCACGGTGTTAGGCACCGCCGCCGAATCAGGCGACGCGACGGTCCGCAAAGGCGCGCAGCCGCTCGACCGGCACGCCAGCCCCGGCGGTGACCTCGGCCTCGGAGGCGGCGCCGAGGGCCAGCGCGCGCACAGCGTCGGCGGCGAGGGCCTGCGCCGTGGCCGGCTCGTCGAGCGTGGCGCCCGACTCGGCCGTCTGCGCGCCGCCGTCCGCCGTCGCGGCGAAGTACACGGCGAGCCGCGTGAGCGCCCCGGAGAGGGTGCGCCGCGCGACGACGATGTTCACGAGGTGGCGGGTGACGAGCTGCGCCGGGTGCAGGTCCCAGCCCTGCCGCAGGCCGTCGGCGAGCGCGCCCTCGACGAGCGCGGCATGCGTGCGCCAGCCCTCGTGCACCTGCGCTGCCGTTCCGAGCGGGAGCCGGTTCGTCGACCCGTCGCTCACCTCGACCCCCGTTCCGGCGGCGGCGAGCCGCATCACGCCCTTCGCGAGCTGCGCGACCGGGTGCTGCGCACGCTGGTGGGCGGCGCTCACGCCCATGGCGGCCGTGTAGTCGTAGGTGCCGAAGTGCAGGCCGCGCACCCGCCCCCCGCCGGCATCGAGCATCGGGGCGAGCGGCAGGCGGCCGTCGGCGGCGAGGATCGCCTGCGGCGTCTCGACCTGGATCTCGAAGGGCAGGGCGCCGTGCGGCAGGCCGTGCGCCTGCTCGAGCGCGGCGAGCAGGCGGCCGTAGGCGCGCACCTGCCGCTCGTCGACCACCTTCGGCAGCGTGAGCGCGAAGCCCGCCGGGGGCCCGTCGCCATCGGCCGCGAGGGCGCCGACGACGAGTTCGAGCGTGCGCACCGCCCGCTGGCGGGTAGCTCGCTCGAGCGAACGGTGGCGGATGCCGCCCCGCGGTGGCCCACCCGGCGCCTGCGACTCGGCGCGCAGGACGCGGGCGGCGCGCAGCGCGTCGGCGTCCTCGGCAGCGTCGGTGCGGTCGCCGTAGCCGTCCTCGAGGTCGATGCGCAGGTCGGCGATCGGTTGCGTCTCCAGTCGCGCCCGCAGCGGCGTCCACGCGCCTGCCACCTCGTCGGCGGCCAGTCCGGTGGCGGCGGCGAGCGCCTCGGGGCTCGAGGCGAAGGTGTCGAGCGCGCTCAGGGCCTGCTCGCCCCATGCCGCGCAGAGCCCGGGCTCGGCGCGGTCGGCCGGCACGTACACGGTGTGCACGGGCTGGCCCGTGCTGGCGCCGCCCGGGTAGCGGCGCTCGGCCCAGGCGTCGAGGGGCGCGAGCGCGAGGTCGAGCGCGTCGAACGCCGAGCGTGGCAGGCGGCTGGACGGGCTCATCGCGCGGCGCCGGCCGCATCGGCCAGGGGAGCGCCGGATCCCGCGGTCGAGCCGCGCACGACCAGCTCAGGAGCGAGCGTGCGCGACTGCGGCTCGCAGCCGTCGATCGCGGCGAGCAGCGCCTCGGCCGCGATCCGCCCGAGCTCGTCCTGCGGGGTGCGGACGGAGGTGAGGTCCATCGCGGTCGCGGCCTGCAGGTCGTTGTAGCCCACGAGGGCCACGTCGTCGCCGACGCGCAGCCCCGCCGCCCCGAGTGCGCTCGTGGCCCCGAAGGCCACGAAGTCGCTCGCGCAGAACACGGCCGTGAAGTCGCGCCGGCGGTCGAGCAGCCGCTCCATGGCCGCGCGGCCGGTCGTCGCGTGCAGGCCGCCGGGCTCGACGAGGTCGTCCTCCAGGCCGATCCCGCGCTCTGCCAGGCGCGCGCGGAAGCCGGCTGCGCGGCCGTACGAGGCGGCCGACCAGCTCGGGCCGGCGAGGTGCGCCATCCGCGTGTGGCCGAGATCCGCGAGGTGGTCGGCGACCATCCGTCCGGCGAGCTCGTCGTCGACCGTGATCGCGGGGTGGCCGGGGGCGCCGCGCATCACGAGCACGTACGGCACGCCGAGCGTGGCGACCCAGTCGGCGTAGGCGCCGTCGCGGTGGGCGTCGGCGATGATCAGCCCGTCGACGCGGCGCGAGAGCAGGAGCTCGACGCGCTTGCGCTGCGCCTCCGGATCGTCGCGCGTGGCGGCGACGAGCACGTCGTACCCGTGCGCGAGCACGTACTGGTCGACCTCCTCGTGGATGAGCGCCTGCGCGAGGTCGGTGAGGGAGTGGGCCACCATCCCGATCGCGCCGGTGCGGCCGCTGCGCAGTCCGGCGGCCAGCGGATCGGGGCGGTAGCCGAGCTCGGTCGCCGCGGCGTGCACGAGCGCGGCGGTCGGGTCGCTGGCGCGGTCGCGGCGCAGGGCACGGCTCACGGTCGACGTGTGCAGACCGGTGCGCTCGGCGAGCGTGCGGAGCGTCGGACGCGGGTCGGATCCTGGGGTGTCGGGCAAGGGCGGGAGGCCGATCGGGGCGAGGCCGGCGTGCGGATCAGCATGGCGCCCGCACGGCAGCCCCTCAAGCATGGCCCCTTGGCCGGGCGGAGCGGAACGCCGGAGCGCGATTGTCCGCCGGGCCATACGCAAACGGTTGCGCGTCCGGCTGAATGCTCGGCATGGGAATCGGCCGCACCGTCATCTCCGGCTGCGCGCTGGCCACGGTCGATCCCGCCGGCACCGAGCACGCGAGCGGGTACCTCGCCTTCGAGGACGGACGCATCACGGCGATCGGCGGTGGCATCCCGCCGGCCGCGGTGACCGACGGAGCCGCGCGCGTGATCGACGGAGCCGGCCTGCTCGCGACGCCGGGGCTCGTCAACGGCCACCACCACCTCTACCAGTGGGCGACGCGCGGGTTCGTCGCCGATGGCACGCTCTTCCAGTGGCTCACGGGCCTGTACCCGGTGTGGGCGCAGCTCGACGCGGACATCACCCACCACGCCGCGAAGGCCGGCCTCGCGCAGCTCGCGCTCTCCGGCTGCTCGCTCTCCACCGACCACCACTACGTCTACCCCGGCGGCGGCAACGAGCTGCTCGAGGCCACGATCACCGCTGCCGACCAGATCGGCCTGCGGTTCCATCCGTGCCGCGGATCGATGAACCTCGGCGCGAGTCGCGGCGGCCTTCCGCCGGACGCGGTCGTGGAGGATGCCGATGAGATCCTCATCGCGAGCGCCGAGGCGATCGAGCGCTGGCACGACCCGTCACCGGATTCGGCGCTGCAGATCGCCCTCGCGCCGTGCTCGCCGTTCTCGGTGACCCGCGAGCTGATGGTCGACTCCGCGGCCCTTGCGCGCGCGACCGGCGTGCGCCTCCACACCCACCTGTGCGAGACGGTCGACGAGGAGCACTTCTGCCTCGAGCGCTTCGGGGCGCGGCCCGTCGACTACCTCGAGGCGATGGGCTGGATGGGCGACGACGTGTGGTTCGCCCACTGCGTCCACCTGAGCGACGGCGAGGTGGCGCGGTTCGGGGAGCACGGCGTCGGCGTCGCGCACTGCCCGACGAGCAACGCGCGCCTCGGCGCCGGCATCGCACCGGTGCGCAAGCTGCGCGGCGCGGGCGTGGCGGTCGGGCTCGGGGTCGACGGCGCCGCCAGCAACGAGGCCGGCACGCTCCAGCTCGAGGTGCACGCCGCGCTCATGGCGGCGCGCTTCGCCGAGGGGCCCGAGGCCATGACGGTGCGCGAGGCGCTCGCCCACGGCACGATCCACGGCGCACGTTGCCTCGGCCGCGAGGCGGATCTCGGGAGCCTGGAGGTCGGCAAGCTCGCCGACATCGCGCTCTGGCGGGTCGACGACCTGGGCGCCGCGGGCATCGCCGACCCGGTGGCCGCGCTCGTGCTCGGTCCGCCGCGGGGCGTGGAGCACCTCGTCGTCGGCGGACGGTTCGTCGTCCAGGGTGGCGAGCTGCGGACCGCCGACCAGCCCACCGTGGTGCGCGAACTCGTGCGGGTGAGCGCACGGCAGCTCGCCGCCCACTCCCGCGTGCACGCAGGCGTGGGCGGCGGACGATGAGCGCCGCCGCCGTGCCCCGGATCCCCGCCGATCGCGCATCGTTCGTCGAGCGGTTCGGCGCGGTCGTCGAGCACTCGCCGTGGGTGGCCGAACGCGCCTTCTCCCACGGTCCGTTCGCCGATGTCGTCGACCTGCACGCCGCGTTCGACGCCGAGCTGCGGGCGGCCACCACCGACCTCCAGCTCGATGTGCTTCGCGCCCACCCCGAGCTCGCCGCCGAGCGCGTGATCCCGCGGGGCGAGCTCACGCCCGAGAGCCGCAGCGAGCAGGCCGGCGCGGGCCTGGACGCGCTGGCGGACGAACGTCGCCTCGCCCTCGCAGCGCAGCTGGCCGCGTACCGCGGGCGCTTCGGCTTCCCGTTCATCGCGTGCGTGCGCGACCACGGATCCGTCGCGGCGCTCGAGGGGCTCGTCGCCGAGCGCGTCGGGCGGGCCCCCGAGGCGGAGCTGGCGACGGCGCTCGCCGAGGTGTCGTCAATCGCTCGTCACCGCCTGGTCGACCTCGTCGACGGGAGCCCCGCATGAGCCCGATCACCGTGTCGACCCATGTGCTCGACACCGCCGCCGGGCTGCCGGTGGCGGGCGTGCCGGTCCGTCTCGCGCGCCGCACGGACGGCGACGACTGGCTGGAGCTGGCCCGGGCGACGACCGATGCCGACGGCCGGATCGCCGCGCTCGCGCCCACGGGCGGGGCGCCGCTCGGGCCGGGCCACCACCGGCTGCTCTTCGAGCTCTCGGGGCCCGGCGACGCGACCGTGCGGGGCTGGTACCCCGAGGTGTCGATCGTCGTCGACCTCGCCGCCGACGCCGGGCACGTGCACGTGCCACTGCTCCTGGCCCCCTACGGCTACACCACCTACCGCGGGAGTTGACGATGACCACCCCTCAGTCGCCGGCGCAGGCGACCTTCCAGCTCACCCACAACGCCTACGGCAAGTCGGCGAACCGGCTCGTGCGGATCGTGCGCGACTCGCCGCGGCACGAGATCCGCGACGTCACCGTCGACGTGCGCCTGTGGGGTGCGTTCGAGCACGTGTACCTCGACGGCTCCAACGCCGAGATCCCGGCGACCGACACGATGAAGAACACCGTCTTCGCGCTGGGCAAGACCGACTTCTCGACGGGTGCGATCGAGGACTTCGGCGCCGTGCTCGCGCAGCACTTCGTGGCCACCAGCCCCCGGGTGGAGCGCGCCCGCGTGCACCTCGTCGAGCACCCGTGGGTGCGCCTCCCGGCCGACGCCGAGGGCAGCGACCACACCTTCTTCCGCGGCTCGTCGGGCAACCACGTCGCGTGGGTCGAGCACGACGGCGCCACGGGCACGACGAGCGTCAAGGCCGGCCTCGACGACCTGTACGTGCTCAAGTCGACGGCCTCCGGATTCGTCGGCTTCGAGCGCACCGCGCTGACGACCCTCGCCGAGACGGACGACCGGATCCTCGCGACGACGGTGCAGGCCGAGTGGACCTACGCGCCCGACGTCGACGACTACGCCGAGAGCTGGACGGCGATCCGGGACGTGCTCGTGCGGCGCTTCGCCGACCACCACTCCGATTCGGTGCAGGGGACGATCTTCAACATCGGCACGGCGATCCTCGAGGCGCGTCCGGAGGTGCTCGACGTGACGATCGAGCTGCCGAACAAGCACCACCTGAAGGTCGACCTGGCGCCGTTCGGCATCGCGAACGAGAACGAGGTGTTCGTCGCCACGCAGGACCCGTTCGGGCTCATCACCGGCACCGTGGCGCGAGCGGCGGCATAGCGCCCACCAGCGAGGAGGAGTCCCGATGCGCGAACTGATCAGCACGCTCGACCGGTGGCAGGCGGCGCGTCCCGATGCGCGCGCCGCGCTGTGCACCGTCGTCGCGATCCACGGCCGCGCGCCGCTCCCGCTCGGGGCCTCGATGCTCGTGTCCGACGACGGGGCCACCGCCGGCGCGGTGTCGGGCGGGTGCGTCGAGCGCGACGTGCGCGAGGCGGCGATGGACCTCCTGCGGGCGGGCACCCGCGGCGCAAGCCGGCGGTTGCGGTTCGCCCCCGGCGGCGATGGGCTGACGGGCGCCGCCCTGCCCTGCGGCGGCGGGATCGACGTGTGGGTGCAGCCGTGGGGCTGGGGCGATCACGCCGAGGCCCACGCCGCGTTCGGGGCGGCGAGCCGCGCGGGATCGCCCGCGACCTGGCGGTTCGAGGTCGGCGAGTTCGCGATCCCCGGGGTCGCGCTGCGGGTCGCGCTCGAGCCGACGGCCGGCGTGGCGAACGCCGGCGGCGCGCACACGCTCAGCTCCGATCCGCTCGGGCGCCTGGTGCTCGTCGGCGCCGGACCGCTCGCCGGTGCGCTCTGCGAGCTCGCGCCGACGATCGGGATGCGGCCGATCGTCGTGGAGCCGCGTGATGCCGTGGCGGCGCACGCGCCCACTGAGGCCGCGGACGAGCTTCTGCTCCTCTGGCCCGAGCAGGCGCTGGCGCAGCTCGGCCCGATGGGCGAGCGCGACGCCGTGCTCGCGCTGAGCCACCATCCCGCGATCGACGACGTCGCCCTGCGCGCTGCCGTGGTGAGCGGTGCGGGATTCGTCGGCGCGCTCGGCAGCCGGACGTCGCACGCCGAGCGGCTCGAGCGGCTGCGTGCGCGCGGCCTCGGTGGGCAGGCCCTCGCGCGGATCGTCGGTCCGGTCGGCCTCGATCTCGGCGGATGGGCGCCGGGGGAGGTGGCGCTGTCGATCGCCGCGGAGCTCGTGGCGGCGCGGCACGGCCGGACCGGCGGCCGACTCCGCGACGCCGAAGGGTCGATCCACGGCGCCGCCGCCGCTCGACCTCCGATCGACACCGACCCGGGCATCGGTCCGGAGCTCGCTCGGCCCGCGATGCCACGGCCCGAGGGGCCGCCCCTCACGGCGATCGTCCTCGCTGCCGGCGCGGGCCGGCGCTTCGGCGGTGCCAAGCAGGCGGCGGAGTGGGAGGGCGTGCCACTGGTGGCCCGCGCCGTGCGCGCCGCCTCGGACGGCCTGCCCGAGGGCAGCGAGGTGCTCGTGGTCGTCGGCGCGCACGAGGCCGCGGTGCGCGCGGCGCTCCCCGCCGACGTGCCGCACCGCGTGGTGGTCGCCACCGACTGGGCCGACGGCATCGGCGCGTCGCTGCGCGCCGGGCTCGCGGCAGCGCGGACGTCGGCGCCGTTCGCGGCCGCTGGGCCGCTCGGCGGCCCGGCCCTGGTGCTCCTCGCCGACCAGCCGCTCGTGGATGCGGCTCTCGTCGCGCGGGTCGTCGCCGACGGCCTGCCCGCGCTCGCGTCCGGTGCAGCCGCAGCGCGCCCGATCGTCGGCACCACGCCCGGCCATCCGGTGCTGCTCGGTCCGATCGCCCTCACCCGCGCCGCCGACCTCGCCGGCGACCGCGGCCTCGGGCCGCTCCTCGACGAGCTGCACGTGCACGAGGTCGACCCGGCCGCCGCCGGCCCCGCGGCGGTCCTCGACGTCGACCACCCGTCCGATCTTCTCGCGAGCCCGGCGGCGCCGCTCTGGCCGGCGATCGGCGTGCACGCCTCCGGTGCCGGCGCTGCGCCGGGTGCGGCTGCGGCGGCCGCCCGACGGGTGCGCCCCCGGCCCGCTCCCGGTGCTCCGGCCTCGGCCGACGCCCCAGCTCGCAGCACCCGCCGACGCCGGTGGACCTGAACACCGTCGAGCAGCTCGTGCCCGCGTCCGGGCGGGCGAGCGTCGACGCGTTCGCGCCCGGCGACGCCTGGCTCGCCGGCGGCAGCGGTCTGTTCGCCGCGCCGAACCCGAGTCTGCGGCGCCTGCTCGACCTCCACGCGCTCGACTGGCCGCCGCTGACCGCCACCGCCGATGGCCTCGAGATCGCGGCGACGTGCACGATCGCGCAGCTCGCCGCCTACGCGGCGCCCACGCGCTGGCCGGCGCTCGGCATCGTGCGTGCGTGCTGCGAGTCGCTGCGCGGCAGCTTCAAGGTGTGGCACGTCGCGACCGTCGGCGGGAACGTGTGCGTGGGGCTGCCGGCCGGCCCGATGACCTCGCTCACGGCCGGCCTCGCCGGCACCTGCCGCATCTGGCAGCCCGGCGGTGGCGACCGGGTGGCGGCCGTTGCCGACGTGGTGATCGGGGACGGCCGCACGTCGCTCGCGCCGGGCGAGCTGCTGCGCTCGATCACCCTCCCGGCCGCGGCGCTCCGAGGGCGCGCGGCCATGCGGCAGGCCTCGCTCACGCCGATGGGTCGCTCGGCGGCGCTGCTCGTCGCCCGGCTCGACGAACCCCACGGCGCGCGGGGCGGCGGCGCCTTCCACCTGACGATCACGGCGTCGGTGCCGCGGCCGCGCACCCTTCGCTTCGCGGGCGGCGTGCCGAGCTCCGCTGAGCTCGACGCGGCGATCGAGCAGGCGCTCGCTCCCGGCGACTACTTCGACGACCCCCACGGCACCCCGCGCTGGCGGCGTCACCTCACGCGCCGGCTCGCCCGGGAGCTCCGCGACGAGCTCGCCGCATGAGCTTCCGCATCGACGGCGACGACCTCCCGGCGACGGTGCGCCCGCGGCCGGGCCAGTGCTTGCGCACCTTCCTGCGCGACCAGGGCCGGATGGGCGTGAAGAAGGGGTGCGACACGGGCGACTGCGGCGCCTGCACGGTGCACGTCGACGGTGCCCCCGTCCACAGCTGCCTCTACCCGGCCGTGCGGGCGGCCGGGCACGAGGTGACGACGATCATGGGACTCGGCGCGCCCGAGGCGCCGCACCCGGTGCAGCAGGCGTTCCTGCAGGCGCAGGGCTTCCAGTGCGGGTTCTGCACCGCCGGGTTCGTGATGACGGCCGCCGGGCTCGGCGACGGCCGGCCCATGGGCGGCGACGAGCTGGCGCGCGCGTTCAAGAGCAACCTGTGCCGCTGCACCGGCTACCGCGCGATCCGCGATGCCCTCGCCGGCGTGCGCACCGTGGAGGACGACGTGCCGGGAGCATCGGTCGGCCGCAGCCTCCCGGCGCCCGCGGGCCCGGAGATCGTGACGGGCCGCGCGGAGTTCACCCTCGACCATGCGCCCGCCGGTCTGCTCCACATGGCGCTGCTGCGCTCGCCGCACGCCCACGCGCGGATCCGCTCGATCGACACAACGGCGGCACTCGCGGTGCCCGGCGTCGAGCTGGTGCTCACCCACGAGGACGTGCCGGGCACGCTCTACTCCACGGGCCGTCACTCGAGCCGTCTCGACGATCCCGACGACACGCGCATCCTCGACGCGGTCGTGCGCCACCGCGAGCAGCGGGTCGCGGCGGTCGTCGCCGATTCGGTGGCGGCGGCCGAGGCCGGGGTGCGCGCGATCCTCGTCGACTGGGAGGTGCTGCCCGCCGTGTTCGACCCAGAGGAGGCGCTCGCGCCCGGCGCACCGCTCGTGCACGGTGAGAAAGATGCGGCGGCGAGCCGGATCGCCGATCCCTCGCGCAACCTCGTCGGGGAGGTCCACACCGTCTGCGGCGATCCGGACGCCGGGTTCGCACGAGCCGACGCGATCGCGGAGGGCACCTTCCACGTGCAGCGCATCCAGCACGTGCACCTCGAGACGCACGGCGCCACCGCCTGGCTGGATCGGGGCGGCTCGCGCCTGAACGTGCGCACGTCGACGCAGGTGCCGTTCCTCGTCCGCGACGAGCTCGCGCTGCTCCTCGGTCGGGAGCCGAGCACCGTGCGGGTGTTCGCGGCGCGCGTCGGCGGTGGGTTCGGCGGCAAGCAGGAGCTGCTCTGCGAAGACCTCGTCGCGCTCGCGGCCCTGCGCCTCCATCGGCCGGTCCGACTCGAGTTCAGCCGGGCGGAGCAGTTCACGGCGGCCACGACCCGCCACCCGATGCGGCTCCGCGTGCGCCTCGGGGCCACGGCGTCCGGCGACCTCACGGCGATGGAGCTCGAGCTGCTCTCGAACACGGGCGCCTACGGCAACCACGGCGCGGCGGTGATGTTCCACGCCTGCAACGAGTCGCTCGGGGTGTACCGCTGCGAGCACGTGCGGGTCGACGGCCAGGTGGTCTACACCCACACGGTGCCGGCGGGCGCGCTGCGCGGCTACGGCCTGAGCCAGTCGATCTTCGCCGTCGAGTCCGTGGTCGACGATCTGGCGCGGCAGCTCGGCATCGACCCGATCGCGTTCCGGGAGCGCAACGTCGTGCGGCCGGGCGACCGGTTCGTCGCGATGACCGACGAGCCCGACGACGTGGAGTTCGGGTCGTACGGGCTCGACCAGTGCCTGGCGCTCGTGCGAGATGCGTTGGCCGACGACACCGGAGACGAGGCGCCGGGGCCGGAGTGGCTCGTCGGCGAGGGCGTCGCGCTGGGCATGCTCGATGCCGGGCCGCCGGGCGGGCACCACGCCGACGCGCGGATCAGCCTCGAGCCGGACGGCGGGGTGCGGCTCGCGGTCGGCACCGCCGAGTTCGGCAACGGCACGGCGACCGTGCACCGGCAGATCGCCGCGACCGCGCTCGGGGTCGGCGTCGACGCGATCACCCTCGTCGCGAGCGACACCGCCGCGGTCGCCCACGACAGCGGCGCCTTCGCATCGGCGGGCGTGTTCGTCGCGGGCCGCGCGACGTGGCTCGCGGCGCAGGCGCTCGCCTCGCGGCTCGCGGCGCTCGGACAGGCGGGGGTGGCCGAGCTGGCAGCGGCCGGCGAGTCGATCGTGGAGGCGGCGAGCTTCACGGGCAGCCCCCGGTCCGTCGGGTTCAACGTGCACGGGTTCCGCGTGGCCGTGCTGCCGGCGACGGGCGAGGTGCGGATCCTGCGGTCGGTGCAGGCGGCCGACGCCGGCGTGGTGATGAACCCCGCGCAGTGCCGCGCGCAGGTGGAGGGCGGCACCGCGCAGGCCCTGGGTGCCGCACTCGACGAGGAGGTGCTGATCGACGGCTCCGGGGCCGTCGTCACCGCCGACCTGCGCACCTACAACTGGCCGACGATGGCGCTCGTGCCACCGACCGAGGTGCGGTTCGCCGAGACCCACGACGCGCTCGGGCCGCTCGGCGCCAAGCCGATGAGCGAGGCACCGTTCAACCCGGTCGCTCCGGCGCTGGCGAACGCGATCCGGGCGGCGACGGGCGTGCGGCCCACGCGCCTGCCGATGCGCCGCGATCGTCTGTGGGAGGCGCTCGCGGACGCGGGCGTGCCCGGCACCGGCGTCGAGGCCGGTCCGGTCGGTGCGGGAGACTGATCCGATCGCCGACCGATGCCCCAAGCGGATGACCCACGGCCCCTGCGGCGGCGTGCGGCCCGACGGCTCGTGCGAGATCGGCGGCCGCTGCGAGTTCGTCGACCGCGCCGGACCGCAGCGGATCAGCACCGCCGGATCCACCGGCCTCGGTCCGCTCGGTTCGCCCGTGCCGGCCACCGTCGTGGCGGCGGCGCCGACCGGCCGTGCGCTCGGCGTCGCATCCCGCGCGCTGCTCGCCCGACTGCTCGATCCAGCGGCGACGCGGCCGTTCGTGATCGCCGATCTGCCGTCGCCCGGCCCGGGTCCCGAGCTCGAGCACCGGCTCGGCGGCCAGCTGGCGGGGCGGGTCGACGCCGTCCTGCTGGGCGATGCGCCGTGGGCGCGGGTGCAGCTGCCGCCGTCGGTGCGGGGGCGGATCGCGATCGAGGAGGGCCTCACGCCGTGGAGCGGTCTCAACGCGCGGGATCGCAACCGGGTGGCGCTCGAGTCGGAGCTGCACGGCCTGCAGGCGACCGGCGTGGCGGCGGTGCACGTCGTCACGGGCGACCATCCTGAGCTCGGCCACCGGCCCGATGCCGCCGGCGTGTTCGATCTCGACTCGACCGATCTCGCGGCGCTCGCCTCGCGCGGCACCGGGCTCGTCATCAGCGCGGCCGAATCGCCGCTCGCGCCGCCGACCGCGGCACGCGCCGCACGCGCGGCCGCCAAGCACGCGGCCGGCGTCGACGTGCTGTTCGTCAACCACTGCGCGCCGGAGGAGCTGGAGGCGTTCGCCGCCGAGCTCGCCCAGCTCGCGCCCGCGATGCCGCTCATCGCATGCATCCCGCTCGTGCTCTCGCGCACCGGCGCCGACCGCGTCGCCCACTACCTCCACGCCGCGCCGCCGCCCGACCTGGTGGCCGCGCTCGACGAACCCGACCCGCTGGCCGCAGCCGTTGCGGGCGCGATCCGCCATGCCGAACGCGTCGCGGCGATCCCCGGCGTGGTCGGCATCGACCTGTCGGCGCCCGCCGGCCCGGGTGAGGAGCTCGACGTGGCGCGGGCGCTCGCGCTCACCGGCCGCGCCCTCGGCGTCGAGTAGCTGCTCCTCCGAACGCCCCGAGGCGACCCATGACCGACGAACCCCGCCCGTACGACCTCGTGATCACCGGCGTCAACGTGCTCGTGCGGCCCGGCGACCTGCGCACCGCGGTCGATCTCGCGATCGACGGCGGGCGCATCGCGGCGATCGAGCCGGCACCGTCGGTGCTGCGGGAGCGGGCGGCGGAGCGGCTCGAGGGCGCCGGGCTGCTCGCGACGCCCGGACTCGTGAACGCGCACACCCATTCGGCCGAGAACCCGATGCGCGGGCTCGGGGACGGGCTCCCCCTCGAGCCGTGGCTCGCCACGCTCATGGACGAGTCCGGGCTGTACAGCGGCGACGACCACTACTGGTGCGCGCTCGCGACGGCCGCCGAACTGCTGTTGAGCGGCGCGACGAGCGTCGTCGACCACCTCGTGATGACGCCGATCTCGGCGGCCTCGTTCGACGGGGCGATGCGGGCGTACCGCGACAGCGGCATCCGCGGCGGCGTCGCACCGCTGCTCTCCGATGCCGACGCGACCGTCGGCCTCGCGGCAGAGCTCGGGGTCGACACCACCGGCCTGCGGGCCCTGATGCCGCAGCAGGTGCCGGTGATGCCGACGGCCGACTACCTCGCCCTCACCGAGGAGGCGATCAGCCGCTGGCACGGAGCGGCCGGCGGCCGGCTCCACCTGCTGGCGGGCGCGAGCGGGGTGCAGTGGGCGAGCGACGAGCTCCTCGGTGGAATGGGTGCGCTGGCGGCGCGGACGGGGACGACCATGCAGCTGCACTGCGTCGAGACCCGCCTGCAGGCCGCGAGCTGCCATCACGGCTGGGGTCGCTCCGCCGTCGTGCGGCTCGCGGACCTCGGCGTGCTGACCGAGCGGGTGAGCCTCGCGCACTGCGTGTGGATCGAGGGCGACGACGCCGACCTGATCGCGGCGGCCGGCGCGACCGTCGCCCACAACCCGGCGGCGAACCAGCGGCTGAGGTCGGGCCGCGCACCGATCGCGGCGCTGCTCGCGGCCGGCGCCCGCGTGGGAATCGGCACCGACGGCGCGGCGTCCGGCGACGACCAGAACCAGTGGATCGCGATGCGCCTCGCGGCGCTGATCCACCGCGATCCCGACGAGCCGTGGGTGAGCGCGCGCGATGCGCTCGGCATGGCGACGGAGCTCGGAGCGCACGCGCTCGGCGTGCCCGGCCTCGGCGCGCTCGACGTGGGTGCGCCCGCCGACCTCGCGCTCCTCGACCGCCTCGGCCTCGGGCTCGCCGGCGCGCGCGAGCTGGAGGCCGCGCTCGTATGGTCGGAGTCGGGGCCGGGCGTGCGCCACACGATCGTCGCCGGCGAGGTCGTCGTGCGCGACGGTCGCCTCACGCGGGTCGACCTCGAAGAGCTGCAGGCGCAGATCGCCGAGCAGTGTGCGCGTCGCGCGCGCAGCGGCCCGCAGAACCCCGTGCTCACGGCGACGATCGACCGGCTCCAGGAGGTGCGCCGCCGGCTCGCGGCGCGCGAGGGTCGCGTGCTCGTCGAGCCGTAGCGGCGCCGTCAGCCGATGTCGAGGCTCTCGACGTTCTTGCCGTTGAGCCGGAACGCCCACGTGCCGGCCTCGGTGACGTCGTCGCGGGTGACCTGCAGCAGCACGAGCACCTCGCCCATCACGCGGCTCACACCCGTCACCTTGAGCTTCGTGCCGCGGCCCGAGTTCTCGGCCCGGTCCCACTTGCCGATCTCGCCGCGGCCGGTGTGGACCTCGCCCCAGTCGCTGAGCGTCGCATCCTTCTGGAACGCGGCCATGAACGCCTGGCCGTTTCCGCTGTTCGTCGCGTCGATCACGGCGCGGATCGGTGCTTCGAGTTTCGGTCCGTCAGCCATGGTCCTGCAGCTTGGCACGCACGGCGGCGCCGTGGCGTGGCCTCCGATGTCGCGGGGGCGTGAGGTCGTGGGCTGGAATGCCTTCGGATGGCGACGGCAGACCAGCCCAGGACTTCGGGCGCGGCAGCGAGACGAGCGTCCCGCTTCGGGGAACGGCGATTCCCCGCGCCCACGGGCATCGGCCCGGAAACTGAGGGTGGCTCAAAAATCCTCGCCCGAAGTCCGTTAGTGTGCCCCGTGTCACCTTGCGCGCGTTCGGTCCCGTCTGCGCGCGAGCGGCTGTCCAGCCGCCCTGTCCAGGAGCACCACCATGTCCCGATCCCACCGCGCGTCGCTCGCGACGCTCTCGGCCGCCGGCGCGACGCTCGCGCTCGCGGCATCGGCCACCCCGGCACTCGCCGACTTCTACGATCCGCCGGCCCTGCTGCCGAGCGCGAACGGCGCGATCGTGCGCAGCGAGTCGCAGAAGCTGAACGCGACGCCCGGCACGGCCACGCGCATCATGTACAAGTCGACCGACAACAACGGTCGACCGGTCGCCGTCACCGGCACCTACATCGAGCCGTCGGCCAAGTACGCCGGCTCCGGCCCGCGTCCGCTCGTCGCCTACGCCGAGGGCACGCAGGGCCAGGGTGACTCGTGCGCCCCGTCCAAGAGCCTCGAATCGGGCTACCTCGGCGGCAACATCCAGGGCTTCAGCGCCGGGTACGAGATCCCGGGCATCAACGCGATCCTCGACAAGGGCGTCGCCGTCGTCGTCACCGACTACGTCGGCCTCGGCACCACGGACCGCATCCACACCTACGTCGATCGCCTCGACCAGGGTCGTGCGCTCCTCGATGCGGCCCGCGCGGCGCTGAAGGTGCCCGGCGCCTCGGTGACCTCCTCGTCGCCGATCGGCACCTACGGCTACTCGCAGGGTGGCGGCGCCTCGGCGTCCGCGGCCGAGCTGCAGTCGTCCTACGCGCCCGACGTGAACCTGAAGGCCGCGTACGCCGGCGGCCCGCCGGCCGACCTCGGCGCCACGATGAGCAAGGCCGACGGCACCATCCTCACCGCCGTCATCGGTTACGCCATCAACGGCTTCGTGCAGAGCGACCCGTCGCTCAAGACGATCCTCGACGCCCAGACCAACGCCGCCGGCAAGGCCGCGCTCGAGCAGATCAAGACGCAGTGCGTCGCCAACTCGATCGCCAGCTTCGCCTTCAAGCAGACGAAGGACTGGACGACGAGCGGCAAGTCGATCACCGACGTCGTGAACGGCATCCCCGCCGCGAAGGCCGTGATCGACAAGCAGCGGCTCGGCACCATCAAGCCGTCCGTGCCCGTCAAGATCGTGACCGGCACGCAGGACGACATCGTCCCGCACGCCCAGGCCAAGCAGCTGGCAAAGGACTACTGCGCCAAGGGCGCGACCGTCGACTACGACGGCGTGATCCAGTTCATCAACACCGGCGGCACGGCGGTCAACCACCTGCAGCCGCTGATCAACGACAACGGCAAGGCGCGCAACTGGCTGCTCGACCGCCTCGCGGGCAAGGCCGCGTCGTCGAACTGCTGGGCGCTCGCGATCCTGCCGTAACCACGGCGACCTCCTGAGCGAGCGGCCCGTCGACACGGGCCGGGCCGCTCGCCCGCACGCACGCACGGGACGATCCGGGGGCTTTCGGCTCCCGGGTCGTCCCGTCCGTCGTTCGGGGCATTTGAGACGTCCATCCAGGTTCGGATAACCGAGATTCCCCGCGGCTTGGGCGGTTCGCCCGAACGGCGTGCGGGACGGGGTGGATCGACCGCAGCGCTGGGCTAGCGTGGCGCCGGTCACCTTGCGCTGCCAGTCGGTCCCATCGACGGCGGCGCGGCAGGCGGTGGTGCACCGCTTCACCCTCCAGGAGATCCCATGTCCCGTTCTCACCGCGCGTCGCTCGCGACGCTCTCCGCTGCCGGCTCGGCCGTCGTGCTCGCAGCATCCGCCTCGCCGGCGCTCGCCGGCTTCTACGATCCGCCGGCGAGCCTGCCGAGCGCGAACGGCGCGATCGTGCGCAGCGAGTCGCAGGGCCTGAACGCGACGCCCGGCACGGCGACGCGCATCATGTACAAGTCGACCGACAACACCGGTCGCCCCGTGGCCGTCACCGGCACGTACATCGAGCCGGCCGTGAAGTACGCGGGCACCGGCGCCCGCCCCCTCGTCGCGTACGCCGAGGGCACGCAGGGCCAGGGCGATTCGTGCGCCCCGTCCAAGAGCCTCGAGTCCGGCTACCTCGGCGGCAACATCCAGGGCTTCAGCGCGGGGTACGAGATCCCGGGCATCAACGCGATCCTCGAGAAGGGCGTCGCGGTCGTCGTCACCGACTACGTCGGCCTCGGCACGACCGATCGCATCCACACCTACGTCGACCGCCTCGACCAGGGGCGCGCCCTGCTCGATGCGGCCCGCGCGGCGCTGAAGGTGCCCGGCGCCTCGGTGACCTCCTCGTCGCCGATCGGCACCTACGGCTACTCGCAGGGCGGCGGCGCGTCGGCCTCGGCGGCGGAACTCCAGGCGTCCTACGCGCCCGACGTGAACCTCAAGGCCGCCTACGCGGGTGGTCCGCCGGCCGACCTCGGCGCGACGATGAAGCAGGCCGACGGCACGATCCTCACGGCCGTCATCGGGTACGCCGTCAACGGCTTCGTGCAGAGCGACCCGTCGCTCAAGACGATCCTCGATGCGCAGACGAACGCGGCCGGCAAGGCGGCGCTCGAGCAGATCAAGACGCAGTGCGTCGGCAACTCGATCGCGAGCTTCGCCAACCGGAAGACGTCGGAGTGGACGACGAGCGGCAAGTCGATCGCCGACATCGTGAACGGCATCCCGGCGGCGAAGGCCGTGATCGACAAGCAGCGCATCGGCACTATCAAGCCCTCCGTGCCCGTGAAGATCGTCACCGGCACGCAGGACGACATCGTGCCCCACGCCCAGGCCAAGCAGCTCGCGAAGGACTGGTGCGCCAAGGGTGCGACCGTCGACTACGAGGGCGTCATCCAGTTCCTCAACACGGGCGGCACGGCGGTCAACCACCTGCAGCCGCTCCTGAACGACAACGGCAAGGCCCGCACCTGGCTGCTCGATCGCCTGGCCGGCAAGGCCGCGTCGTCGAACTGCTGGGCGCTGGCCGTCCTGCCGTAGCCACGGCCGTCGTGGGCCGGAGCGCCGCCACGATGCGGCGGCGCTCCGGTGCACGGCCCCAGCCGGGCGCGAGGCGGTGACCATGTCCGACCAGCGGAGGGTTACGGGTACCAGGAGCGCGTAATGAGGTGGCTTTGGCCGGCGGTGTCTACTACCGAACACGCCGACCACCGGCGTCGACCACGAGACCCACGCCACCGCCATGAGCCGCTCCTCCTCCTTCCGTTCTTCCGCCCGCTCCGCCCTCTCGTCGGGGCGCAAGCGCACCGTGGCCGGAACGTCGCCGGGCGCCGCGTTCGAGGAGCAGGTCGACAGCCTTGTGACCGAGCTCGCCGCCTCGGCAGCCGCTGCCGTCGCGGCGACGCCGACGACGGCGCCGGTCGCCACCCTCTCCGCACTCCCGAGCGCCGGCTCGAGCGCCACGGCGATCGACCTCCTCTGGAGCCAGCGGCAGGTCGCCCACTACGGCACGCTCACCCGCATCGAGGTGCCGGTCGACGGCCCGCTCGAGGCGCTGCCGTCGTGCCGCGCGCTGTCGGTCGAGCTCGAGCGCCGCTGGGTCGCACGCCGCAGCCTGCAGCCGCACGCCCTGCCGACGACCGTCGTCGTGGAGCTCATCCGCGACTTCGGCTCCCAGACGCGTCTCGTGCTGCTCGTGACCGCCGATCACCTGCCGGTCGAGCAGCCGCCGCTCGCCGTCGCGATGGCTCGCGACATCCGCGCCGCGATGCGCGCGCTCGGTGGCAACGAGCACCTGCGCACCGTGCCGGCGATGCGCGTGGTCAGCGACGCGCTGGTCTAGTCCGATGCCGCGCCGGCTCAGCGGCGGCGCGCCGCCGCCACCGATCGACCGGGTCCGCCTAGGCGGCGACCGGCGCCGGGGCGTCCGGCGTTAGACGGCGGCCACGGCGCCGCCGCGCCGCGGGTCGCCTGCGGCCACGTGGGCGCCGGTGCGTGGGTCGATGCCGACCGCCTGCACGCCGCCGAAGAACAGGTTGCGCTCGCCGAACTGCACGAGCTCCCGGGCCGGGCCCTGTGCGGAGTCGACCTCGAGCAGCCCCGCGGTGTCGACGCCCGGCTCCACGTACACGGTGTCGCCCTCGCGGTGCAGGCGCGGCGCGCTCACCGCCGCATCGAGCGGAAGCGCCTCGTCGACCGTGCCGACGATCGTGCGCAGCAGGGCCGAACGGATGCGATTGCTGCCGGCGGAGCCGAGTGCGGCCTCGAGCTTGCCGCCGGCGCCGAGCACGGCGGTCGGGGCCATCATCGAGGGCATCCGGCGCCCCGCGGGGAAGCGGCCGAACCCGAGCGGGTTGAGGTCCTCCTCGCCCATCACGTTGTTGAGGTGGATGCCGGTCCCGGGCACGACGAGCCCGGAGCACTCGCCGTTCGAGCACGTTACCGAGCACGCGAGGCCGTCGCGATCGAGGACGGCGAGGTGGGTTGTGCTGCCGGGCTGACGGGCGAGCAGTGCCTGCAGCTGATCGGGGCCGTCCCCGGCCACCGCGAGCAGCTCGTGCGCGAAGCCGTCGTCGGTGAGGTCGCGAGCGAACGCCGGCGTGCGGATCGACTGCGCGAGGTCCATCGCCGCGAGGATCGCTCGGGCGTCGTGACGGCCGGGGTTCGCGGCCAGCGCGTGGAGCGCGACCGCGAGCAACGTGCCGCCGGCAGCCGACGGGGGCGTGGTGAGCACCACGCGGTCCCGGTAGGCGATCGCGAGCGGGGCGTGGGCGATCGGCGTGTGCTCGGCGAGGTCGCGGAGGGTGAGGGCGCCGCCCTGTTCGGCCACCATCGCCACGCACGCGCGCGCGAGATCCCCGTCGCGCAGCGGGGCGGCACCCTCGGCGCCGAGGCGGCGGATGGTGTCGGCGAGGCCGGGCGCAAGGAAGCGATCGCCCGCAGCGAGCAGCTGTCCACGCGGCGACCACAGCTCGCGCACCCCGGCGTTCGCCGACAGGATCGGTTCGAGGATCTGGGCGACGTACGCCTGGATCGCGTTCATCTCGACGCCCTCCTCCGCGAGGACGGCCCCGGGCTCGGCGAGGTCGGCGAGCGGAAAGGTGCCCCACCGCCGGCTGGCCTCCTCGATCATCCCCGCGACACCGAACGCCGCGACGCTCGCCGCGCCGACGTGGAACACCTGGCGGGTGTCTCCGAAGTCGCAGTCCGCCGCGACGAGCGGCGCCGACGCCGCTCCACCGCCGAGGCCCGGTGCGGCGCAGAAGCCGTCGAGCACGGTCGGCTCCACGTCGCTGCCGGCCACGAGCAGGTACCCGCCGCCCGCCGGCCCGGTGAGGAGCGGCTCGCAGGCCCAGCTCGCGAACAGCCCGGCGACGGCGGCATCGACCGCGTTGCCGCCGGCGCGCAGCACGTCGGCTGTCACGCGGGCCACATCGGGGTGTCCGGCGGCGGCGATGCCTGCGCGGCCGTCGGCGACCGCGCTCATCGGGCGCTCGGATCGGGGGCGGTCGACACGACCGCCAGGCTATCTCGCCGGCGCGGAGCCCCGAGCAACCCGCGCTGCGCGCGTGCGCGCGCCGCAGATCTCAGCGGTCCGCGCGCGTCACCCGCAGTGCACCGCTCGGGCAACGGCCGACCACGCTGGCCACCTCGTCGGCGGGCGCGCCGTCCGGCAGGATCCACGGCCGGCGCCCGGTGTCGAACACGGCCGGCAGCCCGCGCACGCACTCGGCGGCGTGGGCGCACAGCACGTGGTCGAAGCTGACGGTCACGTCCCGGCCCTCGTAGGCCTTGCGCGTCGCGGTGTCGTGGTGAAAGGCCGCGGCGTCGGACGGGTCGTCGCCCGCAGAGCCCGTGGCGGAGCTGCCGGGCGCGTCGCTCATGCGCCGGCGAGGTCGAACTTCGGGCGATCGTGCTCGTACACGAGGTCGAGCTGCTCCGGGTGCTTGGCGAGGTAGTCGCGGACGAACGGGCAGAACGGCAGCACGTGCAGGCCGGCGGACCGCGCCTCGCCGAGGGCGTGCTCCACGACGAGCTTCCCGTAGCCCCGGCCCTCGAAGCCGGGCTCGGTCTCCGTGTGGGTGAGCGCGAGCTGCCGCGCGTTGCGACCGTAGGTCACGAGCGCCGCGAGCTCGCCGTCCACGTGCAGCTCGTACCTGCGCTTGCCGGTGTTGTCGGTGATCTCCACGCCCATCGTGGGGTTCAGGCTAGCCGCGCCGCGCGCCCGCGTGGATGCGCATCCCTGGTACGGTCGCGGCGATGGCCGACGACCGACTCGACGACGCGATCGACGCCGTGGTCCGCGCGGTGGACCGGATCGAGCGCGCGACCCGCGGGCCGAAGCCCGGAGCCGACGAGGAGGCGCACGCGTCCGACCTCGGCGCGCCGCGGGCGAAGGTGTCGCCCGGTCGTGACGTGTGGGACGAGGGCCACGGCAAGAAGGCCGGCAAGGGCAAGAAGAAGAAGCGCCACGGGGAGGCCGCCCACCCACGCGCGACGCTCCCGGAGCCCCCGGATCTCGAGCCCGCCGACGAGGCCCTCGAGCCGGAGCCGCTCTTCACGACGGCCCCGTTCGCCGGCGTCGTGCAGCCGGGGAGCGGCTCGCTGCCGCCGGCTCACGCGCCCGCGGAGGTGCACGAGCTGGTCGGCCGGATCGTCGCGCGGACGCAGGAGCTCGACGACCACCTGACGGCCGCCAGCGAGCTGCGCCGCGAGGTGACGGAGCTCGTCGCGCGGCTCGCCGCCGCGGCCACGCACCCGCGCTGACCGAGGCGCCCGCCCCTGCGTGCCACCGGTCCTCTAGGCTCGGCCCCTATGGCTGACGCGATCTCGTTCTCGCGTGGAGCTCCTTCCGTCGACATCGTCGACATCGAGGGACTGCGCGCCGCTGCCGACCGGGCGTTCACGAACGACCCTGCTGGGACCACCGCCTACGGCACCGCCGTCGGGTACGTGCCGCTCCGAAAGCTCCTCGCCGACAAGCACGGCGTCGCGCCCGAGAACGTGATCGTCACGAACGGCTCGATGCAGGCGGATGCGTTCCTCTTCGACGAGCTCGTCACGCCCGGTACGCAGGTCGTCGTCGAGCGTCCGAGCTACGACCGCACGCTCCTCGGTCTCAAGGAGCGCGGCGCCGAGATCACGGCGATCGACCTCGAGGACGACGGCGTGAGCGTCTCGGCCCTCAAAGGCGCGCTCGAAGGCGGCCTGCGCCCGGCCTTCGCGCACCTGATCCCGAACTACTCGAACCCGGGCGGCGTCACGCTCTCGCTGGCCAAGCGCCAGGAGCTCGTCGCCCTCGCCGAGCAGTACGACTTCCTCATCTTCGAGGACGATCCGTACCGCGAGGTGCGATTCCGCGGCGAGCTGCTGCCGTCGATGTACGAGCTCGCGCCCGACCGCGTCGTGTTCGCGTCGTCGTTCTCCAAGACCGTGTGCCCGGGCGTCCGCGTCGGCTACCTCGTCGGCTCCACCGAGCTGATCGCGAAGATCGTGCGCCGCGCGACGAACACGTACATCGCCCCCGACATGCTCGCGCAGTCGGTCGTCTACGAGCTCGCCCAGGACAAGGACCGCTTCGAGGCCTCGATCGAGAACGTCAAGGAGAAGCTCCGCGAGCGCTCCGACCTGCTCGGCGATGCCCTCGAGCAGTACCTCCCCGAGGCCAGGTTCGTGCGCCCCGACGGCGGCTACTTCCTCTGGGCCGAGCTGCCCGATGCCTACGACGTGGATGCCGCGGCGGCCGCCCAGGCCGACTTCGACGTCGCGTTCGTGAAGGGCTCGGACTTCGTGCTCGACGGTTCCGGCAAGCACTCGCTGCGCCTCGCCTACTCGGCCGTGCGCGCCGACCAGGTCGACGAGGGCGTCCAGCGCCTCGCGGCCTGCCTGAACGCCCACAAGGCCTAGCCCGAACGGCCACGACGCGTCGACCGGCCGAGCGCCGGCGACGCGTCGTCGGCCGGCGGTGCATGGCACGGTGACCGACCGCTGACCGATCGGCGCCCCCTGGCGCGCCACGCGTGTTGCGTTCCGCGGGATGCCGGACACTTCTCCGTTGTGACCCCGGAGCGCGCTCGATTCGAGGCGGCCTACGCCGCCCACGGCCGCGCCGTGCTCGCGTATGCCATGCGTCGCACCGATTCCCACACCGCCCACGACGTGCTGGCCGAGGTGTTCCTCGTCGCCTGGCGGCGCATCGACGAGCTCCCCGCCGAGCCCCTCCCGTGGCTCCTGGGCACCGCGCGGCGGGTGCTCGCCAACGCGCGCCGGGCGGACCGCCGGCGCGACGAGCTGGCCCAGCGCGTGGTCGAACGCGCGCCGACGAGCCTGTCGTCGGAAGCCGCCTCGGTGCACGCCGAGACCGAGTCCGGACCGGTGCTGGAGGCGCTGGCGACACTGGCGGAGCACGAGCGCGAGGCGCTGATGCTCGTGGCGTGGGACGGGCTCTCGGCGAGCGAGGCCGCCGAGGTGGTCGGCGTCCGCCCACCGGCGTTCCGGATGCGGCTCTCGCGCGCCCGCCGGCAGCTCGCCCGCGCGCTCGACCAGCGGGGCGCCGGGCACCTCGTCCCGGAGGTGGCTCGTGGCCGTTGATCCGATCAGGCGCCTGGAGGCCGTCGATCCCGTGCACCCTGCTGCGCTCGACGTTCCGGGGCTCGACGCGCTCGAGGCCCGGTGGCCGGAGCTCGAAGCGCGGACGCTCACCGGTGGCGCGCTGCCGGCAGGCCACGGTCGCGCCCGCCGCGCGAACCGCAGCTGGACGGGCGGTCTGCTCAGCCTCTCGCTCGCCGGGCTCGTCGTGGCCGGCGCAGCCGGAGCGACGCTCGCGGTCGTCACCGGGGATCCGCTCGGACGAGCCGAGTCGACGGCGATCACCGCCCCGGAGGGCGCGAGCCGTCTGGCGGACGTGTCGGCCGAGGATCCCGATCGCGGACCGCGCTGGGGCGTGCGCGTCGGCCGCGTCGCGCCGGGCCTCGCCTGCCTCACCGTCGGCCAGCTCGGCGACGGGGCGAGCGGCGTCGGTGGGCGAGCGCTCGGGCTCGTCGGACTCGACGGGCGCTTCCGCACCTCGGCGGTCGACGGCGCCGAGGAGTGCGCGGTCGCGCCGACGGGCGATGGGATCGTCGCCCACGGGCGCACGTTCGTCGGCACCGATCCGGCTGGCGTCACCTCGGTGCTCTACGGCATGGTCGGGCCGCAGGTGAAGACCGTCGTGGTGCGCTACGACGATGGTGCCAGCAAGCGCCTTGCGACCGACCGCGACGGCGTGTTCGTGGTCGCACGGCGGGGGAGCCTCAGCCAGGGCCGACCGAGCCTCCTCACGGGACTCGGGCAGGGAGCAGACGAACACGGCCATGTCGTGCGCGTCGCTCCGGAGCTGGGTCGCGGACGCATGGTGCCGTTCGGCGTGGCACCTGCCGGTGACTCGCGCAACCGTGGCGTTCGGGAGCGCCCACTCGATCCGACGGAGGCTCCGCGATGAAGCGTTCGATGCTCGTGGCGGGTGCGGCGCTCGGCGGTCTGGCACTGGCGGGTGGCGTGCTGGTTGCCCGGGACGGATCGACGGATGACTCCGGCGCCTCGTCGCCGACGCCGACATCGGCGCGGCCCGCGGCCGTGCACGTCGATCGCGCCGGGAAGCCGATGCGCGTGGATGGTCCGGCCGGCATCGCATCGACCGCGCGGATCGTCGCTCGCGCCGCCGATCCGGCGGGTGGTCCGGACTGGGTGCTGCGGCGCTACGACCGGCCTTCGACCGCGGCGTTCGACACGCCACGCGGTCACCGTGCGGCGCGGACGGTCCGGTGCGCGCAGCTCGGCCGGCTGGTCGACGGCCAGGTCGTGTGGCTGCGCCCCGGGTCGGTGCGCGCGAAGCCGCTTCCGCTCGGCGACGCGGGCACGTCGAGCTGCACGCTCACCGCGCCGATCGCACAGCGCCTCGGAGTGAGCGTCGGAGGGTTCCCCGACGGCATCGCCGGCTCGTCGGCCACTCGGATCCGCACCGCCGTCCTGTGGGGCGTCGTCGACCGTCCGGTGGCGGGTGCGTCGATCGAGCACTCGCAGTTCGCGGGGCCCGTCGACGTGCGCGACGGCGCGTTCCTGCGGGTGGCGCGGGCGCAGGACGAGTCCGCGCCACCGTACGTGCGGCTGACGGTCCGCGACCGCGACGGCGGCGTGCGACGCGCGATTCCGCTCGGCGCGTTCAACGAGCTGCCCGCCCCGGGGCGCGTGCGCGGCGCGGGGCAGGGCGCGTTCGACGCCGCGCCTGCCGCCGAGGACGGCCGGTTGGCGCCCGGATCGCGGTTCACCACCGTCTCCAAGCTCCCCGCCGACCGCCTCGGGGTGATCCGTGCGCTCTACGCCACGCGGGTTGCCGGCCACACGCCGTGCGTGACCGACCCCGTGCCCACGATCGGTGGTCGTCCGGTGCAGCCGTGGGTCCGCCCGGACGTCGGGTTGGTCCACGAGCCGTTGCTGCGGTGCTCCTACGTCCGGGACGAGGCCGATGCCGGCCCGGTGCAGTTCGGAGGATCCGGGTCGTCGATCGGGATCGACACCAGCAACCAGGAGGCGGTGCGAGCCGACGAGCGTGCTCGGCGCGTGCAGCGTCGGCCCTCGGCGATGGCGAACCTCACGGTGGCGACGCCGCCGGGCACGCGCTTCCTCGAGGTCACGTCGCCCGTCGGGATCACCACGGTGCGGGTGAGCTGGGCGCGGGTCACCTCCGTCACCTACGACGGACAGACGGAGGTGGTCCGCTCGGGGCGAGGGCTGGCGCTGGCCGAGCGCCTACGCGGCGGCCGTATCCGGCGCTCGCCCTCGCTGTTCACCTTCCGGGCGCTCGATGCGCGCGGACGGCAGATCGGCGAGCCCGGCCGCAGCGCCTACTGAGTCCGCCCCGGGCGCATCAGTGGGGCAAGGCGGCCGTCAGCGCGGCAATGGCGGTCGCGATCGCGGAGAGGGCGATGACGACGCTGGCGCCGCGCTGCACCGGGTCGGCGCGTGCTGGCGGTTCGCGGGTCGCCCACTCGGTCGAGCGGCGTTCCGGGCCGCGGCCGAGGCGGCCCGGGGGAGGCCCGGCATCTCGATGATCCGTGCAGAGCCCGCAGCGTGGCCCGGCAACCGCCTCGGGGGGTGGCCGTGCGGCCGGCGGCGCCGGGCCGGGCTGTGATCGGAGCACCGCTCGGTGGGAGCGACCATCCCGGTACGTGGCATCGTCATGTCCTGTCGGTTGGTGGGGAGCCAGGCGACGGAGCGCTCGCGGGACCTTGCGGTGCGCGCTGCTGGCGATGGTTCGACGTGCCGGGAGGCCGGATCGATCCAACCACGGCCCGGTGAACGCGCCGTGAACTGGCGCAGCCGATGGACGGACGGCCGACCGGTGAGCTGGACGCGCCGGCATCCGATCGTCGGGCGTCGAGCCGGGCGTGCCGCACGAAAAAGCGGTGCGGTCACGCGTGTGCAGGCGCCACGCCGCATGCGGAGGGCGGGACCGCGCGCGACCGCAGTTGGGACCGCTCCGCGTTGCGCCGGTTCATACATTTGACGGCGCACGTTCGACTCGGGCGGCGACTGCCTCGTCCGCGACGCACGACCGACGCCGGCGCTTCGCGTCGAATCGTGCTGCCCCCGACCGAAAGTGCCCACGACTTGAGCATCTCCGAGCGCCCCAGCGAACCTCTTCCCGCCAGCGAGCAGCCCGCCGCCATCTCCCGGTACGTCGCGCAGCTGATCACCGCTGCGATCGGTCGAGGCCCGACGCGCATCCGTACCCGCATCGCGGAGGACGTGATCATCGTCGTGATGGAGGAGCTCCTCACGCACGCCGAGTCGAGCCTGGCCGCCAACGACAAGGGCGACCTCGTGATCCAGGTGCGCCGTGCCTTTCAGGAGGTCGCCCGGCCGGATCTCGTCGGCGCCGTCGAGGCGATCACCGGTCGCAGGGTGCGCGGCTTCCTCTCCGATCACCAGCTCGATCCCGACATCGCGATCGAGACGTTCATCCTCGAGTAGCCGCGGAGCTCGGCGCCGCGGGCGGGCTCCGGCTGCGCTCGTCGGTGTCCACGCCTGACCGCTCACTTCGTCCGCGGCGGACCGGCCCCGGCGAGCGGGAAGAAACGCGGAGTTTGTGAACGGAAGCGAAACGTCCGCTCCGGACCACGATTGCGGCGGCGAGCCGCGAAAGATACGGTCAAGGCACGGCGCGATCCTGCAGGTCGGGAACAGCGTCGATCCATTACCTCCTGGGGATGAAGGCGCGCGCGGAGCGGGTGGCCTGAACGACCTCGTTGACGTCTGAAGCGGAAACGCGGGAGTTCCCCATGTTCGAGAACGAATCCACGACGGTCGCCGTGTCCACGGCAACTGACCACGTCCCGACGGGCGCCACGTCGCCGGCCGCCGACGCGGCCGCGACGATCAGCGCGATCGAGATGAGCCGCCTCAGCGGCGTCGGCCGCGAGCGGCTCCGCACATGGGAGCGCCGCCACGGCTTCCCGACGCCGCTGCGCACGGCGAACGGCATGCGCCGGTACTACGCCGAGGACGTGCGCCGAGTGCTCGCCGTCGCCCGCATGGTCGAGAACGGCTCGCCGCTCGCCGACGCCATCCAGATGTGCCTCGGCGCAGATGCCGAAGGCGCGTCCGTCGAGTCGCTGGGCTCGGTGCTCGACGACGCCCCGATCCCTGCGATCGCGCTCCGCGGCTCCTCACCGCTCACCGTCGCCTGGGCGAGCCGTGCGACGATCATGGCGCCCGAGGCGATCTCCGTCGGTGACGACCTCCTCCATGCGGTGCCCAACTTCGGCGCCGTCGCCGTCAGCCGCATCCAGCAGCTCCTCGTCGGCGACGATTCCCAGGCAGCCGTGATCGAGCACGGCGACTGGGTCGGGGCGTTCCCCGCCTCTCGCCGCTCGCTGGCCTGGCGGGTGGCCCCGACCGCCAGCGGTGAGCCGATGGTGGTGCTGATGCAGCTCGCCGACGAGCAGGTCGTCGAGCAGCCGTTCACCCTCCAGAGCTCCCGCCTTGCGACCTGGATGGGCGCGCTGCGCGACGCGGGCGACGTACTGCGCGAGCAGGGCGGCGTGGCGAGCGTGCAGCGGGCCGTTGCGCAGCTCGTGCGCTCGACCGGCGCGATGGACGGCTTCATCGGCACCTGCCGCGGGGAGGACCTGCGGTCGGCGTCGAGCGTGCGCGGGGTGTTTCCGTCGCGCTCGATCCCGCTCGAGCCGGGTGGCGACGTCCTCACCGCGCTCGGTGAGGGCAGCTTCGCCTGGCTCGGCGCCCGGACGCGTCGCCAGCTCAAGACGCCGACCCGTTCCCGGATCCTCATCGTGCCGATGCAGGCCGGCGGCTCGGTCGTCGGCGGGCTCTTCCTGGTGTACCCGGACGAGCTCGAGCTGTGCGAGGTGACGAAGGAGCTGCTTCGCGGCTTCGCGACCTCGCTCGCGATCACCCTCCAGCGGGAGTCGCTCAGTCAGCGCTCCGACGCGGGGCTTCGGGGTGGCGGCATGACCTTCCGCCGCCACCGCGTGCGGCGATGACGAGCATCACCTCCGCCGAGCCGATCCCGCGGTACGGCTGGCTGGAGGCGCTGCGCGCGGCCTCCGAGGCGCCCGCCGGCTCGGGGGCGGTGGACGCTGCGGTCGCCGTGGAACGCGGTGGCGAGCTCGTGATCGTCGCCTCCGTCGCCGGAACGTTCGCGGAGCGCAGCATCTGCCCGCGGCACTACCCCGAGAGCTTCCTGCAGTCGCTCCCGGGGGCGCGCCGCTGGCTCAGCGTGCCGGCGCTCGAGCACCTCGGGCTGCCGGCCGATGCGCACGTGCTCGTGGTGCCCAGCCGGACCGCTGGCTGGCGCGGCGCGACGCTGCTGCGGTACGACGAACGCCCGCCGCTCGGGTGATCCGGACGGCCGTGCCCAGCGCCCCTGGACCCCCGGGATCTGCGTAGGATCGGAGCGGTGGGTGACCTCACCATCGACGAGCTCGCACGGCAGACGGGCTTCACCGTCCGCAACGTCCGCAGTCACCAGACCCGTGGCCTGCTGCCTGGTCCTGAGATGCGCGGTCGCGTCGGCTACTACGGCGACGAGCACGTCGAGCGGCTGCGGCTGATCCAGCAGCTGCAGGAGGACGGCCTTCCGCTACGGCTCGTCGAGAAGCTCCTCGCCCAGCGTGCCGAGAGCACCGACCGCCTGCTCGCGCTCCGCCGCACCGTGCTGAGCCCGCTGCAGAGCGAGAACGAGCCCGCCGTGGTGACGGTTGACGAGATCCTCGAGCGGTTCGGCGAGTTCGACGAGGAGATGTTCCAGCGGGCCGTGGCACTCGGCGCGATCGTCCCGCGTGCGGACGGCACCATCGCGGTGCCGAACCCGGCGCTCCTCGACACGGCCGAGGAGGTCGTCAACCACGGCGTGCCGCTCGTGCGAGCGCTGCGGGTCGCGCAGGAGGTGCAGCGCCTCTGCCAGGAGGCCGCGCGCAGCTTCGTCGACATGGTGTACGACGAGGTGTGGAGCCCCTTCAACGCCGCCGGCCAGCCCGAGGAGCAGTGGCCGCAGATCGCGGCGACGATCGACCAGGTGCGTCCCCTCGCGAACGAGATCTTCCTGCAGCTGCTCCCGCCGGCGATCGCCGCCGAGATCGAACAGGCCTTCGGCGCCGAGCTGCGCGAGCAGGCCGAGACCGAGTAGCCGCTGCCGCGGCTACGCGGTGGCGACGGGGCGCAGGCCCGCGAGGACGACGGAGCGGCCGAGCTGCAGGATGGCTGCGACGGCGGGCGCGCCCTCGATCGCGCGGTCGTCGCGGCGGACGAGCTGCTCGGCGATGCCCGTCCAGATGCCGACGAGCACGATGAGCGTCGCATCGACCGGAAGGTCGGCGATCTCACCGGCGCCGCGCGCCTCGTGGAGGTCGGCGGCGAGGAGCCGGAGGTGCTCGTCGAACGCCGGGCTGGCGGAGCGGCGCTCGGGCGGAGGCGGCTCGAGCGCGCGCACGGCAAGGCTCCGGAACGCCACGGGCTCGGCGAGCGCGAAGGCGATGAAGGCGTCGCCGAACGCGAGCACGCGATCCAGGCCGGGGCGTGCGGCCTCGCGCGCGCTCGCGAACCGGTCGTGCTGGCGCACGAACGCCGTCTCGATCATCTGCGCGATGAGTGCGTCGCGGTGGTCGAAGTGCAGGTAGACCGAGCCGACCGACACGCCTGCGGCATCCGCGATGCGCGCGATGCTCGCGTGCTCGCTGCTCGCGTCGTTCAGCAGCGTGGTCGCTGCGTCGAGGATCGCGGCGCGCGTGCGCACGGTGCGGGGGTCGGGAGCGCGTCTGGCCATCGGGGACGAATGCGTCTGCGGGCGGCCGGACGCATGCGGAGAGAGCGCGCGCCCGGCCGAACGCAGGGACGTCGCCCCCTGTCCTGGGCGACGTTGCACTGGGTAACGTTACACCGAATGACGTAAAGGTCAACGTGCGATCATCTGAGGCGTGCAATGGCAGGACGATCGGCCAGTGCTCGTGGCCCCGGACGCGTTCAAGGGCACGTTCACTGCGGTGCAGGTCGCGGATGCGATCGCGGAGGGCGTCGAGCGCTCGGGCCTCGTCGCCGATCGATGCCCGATCGCCGACGGAGGCGAGGGCACGGCGGAGGTGCTGCGCGCGGCGCTCGGTGGCGACGTGCACGAACTCACGGCGACCGGCCCGCTCGGCGCGCCGGTGCGCGCGAGCTTCACGCTCCTGCCGCCCGGCGTGGGCGGCCCACGGGCGCCACGGACGGCGATCGTGGAGGTGGCGGCGGCCAGCGGCCTGCCGCTCGTCGCCGAGGCCGACCGCGACCCGCTCCGGGCGACCACCACCGGCACCGGCGAGCTGATCGGCGCCGCGATCGACGCGGGCGCGGGCCTGGTGCTCGTCGCCTGCGGCGGTTCGGCCACGGTCGACGGCGGTGCCGGCGCGCTGGAGGCGATCGACGCGCACGGCGGTCTGCGCGGCGCCAAGCTCACGTGCCTGGTCGACGTCCTCACGCCGTGGGAGCGATGCGCGGAGGTGTTCGGCCCGCAGAAGGGAGCGTCAGCCGACGACGTGCGCCTGCTCTCTCAGCGCCTGGCCGCTCTCGCCGCGACGCTGCCCACCGACCCGACCGGCGTGCCGGGCTCCGGCGCTGCGGGCGGACTCTCCGGCGGGCTGCATGCCGCGCTGGGTGCCAGGCTCGAGCCCGGCGCGCCCTACGTGCTGGGTGCCGTGGATGCCGATGCGCGGATGCGCGCGGCGCGGTTCGTCGTCGTGGGCGAAGGCCGGATCGACCGCACCACCCTCGAGGGGAAGGCACCCGGCGAGCTGGCGACCCGTGCACGGCAGGGCGGTGTGCCGTGCAGCGCCGTCGTCGGCCAGAACGCCATCGACCCGTTCGATGCGCGCATCATCGACCTCATGGAGATCCTCGAGGCGAGCACCCGCGCAGAGCTCGTGGGGGCGGGCGCGCTGCTCGGCGAGCGGTGGCGTCAGGCGGCCGCCGCCGAGGTCTGAGCACGCGCCACCACCGCGACGTCGTTGGTGGGCGCGTCGCGGTGGTGGGTGCTGCGCCGACGGCCTGCGTGTCCCGTGCTGGCCGGCGGCGGGGGCGCAGGCCGAGGCCGGCGCCGATGCGGTGGAGACGGAGACTCCACCGCTCTTTCGGTTCGCGCCTGGGGTCTGGTGGTGAGCGTCTGTTGTCCCGACAGCCGCTCGCCGAACCTCCTGGCGAATCCCCAAAGGTGTTGTTGTGGTCTGGTACCCATAGATACCCTGATCTGGACGGTACTTGACGCCCGCTCGGAAAACTTGGACGAACGGTCGACCCCCAGGCCTGGACGCGGCTCGGGAACGGTATGCCGGGACGGCCGGATCAGCGGGTTTTCCGGGGTCCTGGACGCCCCGCGACCGCTCGCGCGCTGGCGGGCCCGGTGGCCTGGCACCTGCCGTGCGCCGCAAGAGGCTCGCGTCTGCGAAGCTGAGGCCGCCCGATGCCGACGCCGCGCCAGCCACGCACCGCCTCTCGGTCGACGATCACCTCGATGGTGCTGCCGAATCCGATCGCACGCCGCGCGGTCGTCGTCGGTGCCGGTTCGTTCGGCACGGCGATCGCCGTGCTCCTCGCCCGCGGCGGCCTGCGCACCACCCTGCAGACGCGCACGGAGGAACAGGCCGAGCAGATGCGGGAGACCCGTGAGAACGCCCGATACCTCCCCGGGGTCGAGCTGCCGCAGGAGCTGCGCATCGAGAGCGTCGAAGCCGGCCTGTCGCGCGCCGAACTCGTCTTCCTCGGGCTGCCGTCGTCGGCGATCACGCACACGGTGCGCGAGCTCGAGTCGCGCGGCCTTCGCAAGCGCGTCCCGATCGTCGCCATGAGCAAGGGCCTCGTGCCGCCCGACGGCCAGCTGCCCTCGCGCGTTCTCGCGCAGCAGTTCGGCCCGCTGCGCGTTGCCGCGATCGGTGGGCCCGCGCACGCGCAGGAGATGGTCGCCGACGGTGCCGCGCTCGTCGCCGCCTCCGAGAACGCGCAGGTCGCCGACCTGATCCAGCAGGTGTTCCTGCGCGCCGGCGTGGTGTGCGAGAAGACCGTCGATCCCGTCGGCGTGGAACTCGGCGGCGTCGCCAAGAACGCCGCGGCGCTCGCCGCCGGTGCGACCGAGGCACAAGGGCTCAACGCCGCCGGTGCCGCCGCCGGTCACATCTTCGCGGAGGTGTGGGACTACGCCGCTCGCCTCGGCGCGCGTCCACAGACGATGCTCGGCCTCGCCGGCATCGGTGATCTCGTCGCCACCGCCCTTGCCCCGCACTCACGCAACCGCCGTGCCGGCGAGCTGCTCGCCGAGGGCGTGCCGTCCGCCGAGATCCCGGTGCGCGTCGGCCAGGCCGTGGAGGCGCTCGAGACCGTGCCGCTCCTCGCCCGCGCGCTCGCCCTCGCCGGCGTGCAGGCCCCGGTGACGACCGGCCTCTCACAGCTCATCGCCGGCGACCTCCCGCTCGAGGACTGGACCCAGCTCGTCCGCACCACCGTGCCGTCCTCCGGCCGCTGGCGGGGGCAGGGTCGGCGCACCGCGATGGCGCGCATGCGCGAAGCGATGAAGTTCAAGGGGCCGAGCCCCATCCCCCCGGCTGATCTCTAGGAGCGCCGGCGCCGGCGCCCGGCGCTCAGCCGGTGGCCGCGAGCCAGGTGCTCGCGTTCATCGCCGCGATGAGATCCTCCGCGTCGGCACCGGACGCGGCATGCGTGCCCGGCACCTCCTCGGCCGTCACCGGGAAGCCTTGGTCTCGGAGCTGCCCGAGCTGTGCTCGCACGTCGGCGATCGGGAACGTCTCGTCCTTCGTGTGGGCGATGTGGACGATCGGGAACCTGGTCGTCGCGGCCGCGAGCGAGCTCGGGCCCGAGCCCTCCCAGAACGGTGAGCTGGCCATCGCGAGCACGCCCGCGAACGCCCCCGAGTGGTGGAAGGCCGTGCGGTAGGCGAGCAGGCCGCCCGACGAGTAGCCCATCAGCACGACGCGCCGCGGGTTCACGTTGAAGTGCCGCTTGGCATCGGCGATGGCCGCGAGCACGAGCGACTGGTCGGCGTCGTTGTCCCAGCACTGCCCGTCGCGGCCACCGAGCGACAGGCCGACGTACGGCTGGTTCGGGGCGTGCTTGTTCGTGTACGGAGCGACGGCCCACTCCATGAAGTCGGTCATGTCGCCGCCGCAGCCGTGCATGCCGACGAGGAGCGTGGTCGGCGTGCGGTGCGTCTGGTCGTACCCGCTCATCGGCCGCACGAGGTAGCGCACCGACGGGGTCGACACCGCGTAGACGCCGTCGGCGTCGGGCTGGCTCGTGAGCGGATCGGAGGGGACCGTCGAGGGGACGGGTGTCGGCACGGGCGTGCTCACCGGGACGGGCGTCGGCGTGGCGCCGGGCGTCGGAGGCGCGGAGACAGCGGCGTTCAGGGCGACGGGGGCCGGTTCGGACGGCGGGGTGGGCGCTCGGCGCTCGGTGATGAGCGTTCCGAGCGTGCGGCAGTTGTCGGCGGTGGAGTGCTCGCGCAACCGGCGGTCGCTGTTCGCGCAGGCGCGGAGCGGGCGCTTGCCGGCGGTGAGTCCGGCCGGGACCGAGACGTCGATCGCGACCGTCGCCGAACGCCCCGCAGCGATCGCCGGAACGCCGAACTTGCCGAAGCGCCGCAGCCGGTCGCGCACGATCACCGAAAGCGAGGCCGTCGTACGCGGCGCGGCGCGCGCGCCCGCGTTGCGCACGGTGAACACCCCGACGAGCTGGCCGCCGCGGACGGCCACGGAGCCCTTGGTGACCGTCAGGTCGGCGCGCGTCGTCGCCGCGTGGCCCGTGGGCGCCGTGGTGACGAGGCCGATGGCCACCGCCGCCATGAGCCCCGCTCGAGCCGCCGCGAGACGACGAGCGGGCGGAGAGGCGAACGGGGAGCGGGGCATCCGCGAGCGAGGCTAGCGATGCGCCGCGGCGCGGGTACGGCCACCCCGTGGACGGCGGAGGGCGACGGATGCTCGGGCGACGCGTATCGTGCCCCGCAGATGAGCACCGAGCAGCGCCGCCCCGCGATCGTCGCCGTCGACGACGAGCCCGCCGTGCTCGCGGCGGTCGCCCGGGATCTGCGGCGGGGGTTCGGCGAGCACTACCGGATCGTCCGTGCCGGCTCGGGCCAGGAGGCGCTCGACCTGCTCAAGGAGCTGCGCACCCGAGGCGACCGCGTCGCCCTGCTGATCGCCGACCAGCGCATGCCCGGGATGTCGGGCACCGAGTACCTCACGCACGCCCGCGAACTCGTCCCGGATGCCAAGCGCGTCCTGCTCACGGCCTACGCCGACACGGAGGCCGCGATCTCCGCCATCAACGACGCGCGCCTGGACTACTACCTCCTCAAGCCGTGGGATCCGCCGGAGGAGCAGCTCTACCCGGTCGTCTCGGATCTCCTCACCACCTGGGAGGCCGGCGCCGCGCTCGAGGCCGGCGGTACGCGCATCATCGGTCACCGCTTCTCGCAGGAGAGCCACCAGCTGCGCGACTTCGTCGCCCGCAACCGCGTGCCGGCCCGGTGGCTCGACATCGAGCGCGACGGCGAGGCCCGCGAGCTGCTCACCGTCATCGGCGTCGCCGACGACCGGTTGCCCGTCGCGCTGCTCGAAGACGGCACGGTGCTGGAGCGCCCGACCGTCGCCGAGCTGGCGGAGAAGCTCGGCATCAGCGGCGAGGCCGCCCACGACCACTACGACCTCGTCGTCATCGGCGCCGGCCCGGCCGGGCTCGCGGGAGCCGTCTACGGCGCGTCGGAGGGGCTGCGCACGGTCGTCGTCGAGCGCGAGGCGCCCGGCGGCCAGGCCGGGATGTCGAGCCGCATCGAGAACTACCTCGGCTTCCCCACGGGCCTCTCCGGCTCGGATCTGGCGCGCCGCGCGACCGATCAGGCTCGCCGCCTGGGTGCCGAGCTGCTCACGGTGCAGGACGTCGTCCGGCTCGAGGCCGATGGCGCCGGACGCATCGTGCACCTCGCCAGCGGACGCACCCTGAGCACGAACTGCGTGCTCGTCGCGTCCGGCGTCTCCTACCGACAGCTCGACGAGCCGGGCTTCGAGGCGCTCACGGGCCGGGGCATCTACTACGGTGCCGCGCTCACGGAGGCGCGGGCCTGCAGCGAGCAGGAGGTCGTGATCATCGGCGCGGCGAACTCGGCCGGCCAGGCCGCCGTGCACTTCTCCGGGTTCGCCCGCAAGGTCACGATCCTCGTCCGCGGCGACGGGCTCGAGAAGTCGATGTCGAGCTACCTCATCGACCAGATCGCGGCGATCCCGAACATCGAGGTCCGCACCAACACCCGCGCGATCGCAGCGCACGGCGAGGAACGGATCACCGGTCTCACGCTCGCTGACCCGAGCGGCGAGGAGGAGATCTGCGCCGACGCGTGCTTCGTGTTCATCGGCGCGCTCCCGCGCACCGACTGGCTCGACGGCGTCGTCGCGCGCGACGAGCGCGGCTTCATCCTCGCCGGCCCGGACGTGGGCGGCGCCGGGTGGCCGCTCTCGCGCGATCCGCACCTCCTCGAGACGAGCGTGCCCGGCGTGTTCGTCGCGGGCGATGTGCGCAGCCGCTCGATGAAGCGCGTCGCGAGTGCCGTCGGCGAGGGCTCGATGGTCGTCTCGTTCGTCCACCAGTACCTCGTCGATGGCTGACGAGCGCAGCACCACGGCCGCCTGGCAGGACGCCGGGCAGATGGGCACCGCGCCCGTCACGCTCGACGAGCTGCGCTCCCTCGACCTCTTCTTCGGGCTCGATGACGAGGAGCTGCGGCGCTGGCAGGCGGTGACGCTCTCGTACGAGGCGTTCGCCGGCGAGCAGATCGCCGAGGAGAACGCCCCGGGCCAAGGCGTGCAGCTCCTGCTGACGGGCAGCGCGCGCAACCTGTTCGTGCGCGGCGACCGCGTCGAGCCCGCCGGCCGCCAGGTCGCGCCGACGTGGATGGGCGCCATCGCCACGCTCACGGGCACGCCGACCGGCGCGCGCATCCAGGCCGAGACGGACTGCCGCCTGGCCGCGATCGGCGCCTCCGACTTCGTCGAGCTCGCTCTCGCGAACCCCACGGTGCACCGGCGCGTCATGGAGACCGTCGCGCCCGTGATGGCGACGGTGAGCGCGCTCGACCAGAACCGCGAGCGGCTCGCGTCGCTCGGCACGATGGCGGCCGGGCTCGCGCACGAGCTGAACAACCCTGCCGCGGCTGCGCAGCGGGCGGCGTCGCAGATGGCCGAGGCGCTCGAGACGCTCAACCACACGCTCCGAAAGTTCGTCGGCGCCGGCGTGTCGCTCGAGAACGCGCGGCGCCTGCTCGAGCTCCACGACGAGGTGATCGCCGCCGTGCCCGAGCGCACGGCCCTCGACGCCCTCGACGCGGCCGACGCGGAGGACGACGTCCAGGACGCCCTGGAGGACGCGGGCATCAGCGACGCATGGAAGGTCGCCGAGCCGCTCGCCGCGGCGGGCGTCGATGCCGCCTGGATCGCCCGCGTGGTAGATGCGGCCGACGGGTCGACGAAGGTGATCTGGGCGACGGTGAACTGGGTCGCCGCCTCGCTCTCCGCCGGCACGCTGGCGGAGGAGCTCAAGGAGTCGACCCGCCGGATGACCGACCTCGTCGGCGCCGTGAAGTCCTACACCTACATGGACCAGGGCGACGTGCAAGAGCTCGACCTGCACGAAGGCATCGAGACGACGATCAAGGTGCTCGGGCACAAGCTCAAGCACACGTCGATCGAGCTCGTCCGCGACTACGACCGCTCGCTCCCGAAGCTCATCGCGCGCGGGCCGGAGCTCACGCAGGTGTGGACGAACCTGCTCGACAACGCGATCGACGCCCTCGGCCGGACGGGCACCATCACGATCCGAACCCGCGAGGACGGCGGATGCGCGCGCATCGAGATCACCGACGACGGCCCGGGCATCCCGCCGGAGCTGCAGACGCGCGTGTTCGAGACGTTCTTCACGACGAAGGACGTCGGCGCCGGCACCGGGCTCGGTCTGGCGACCGCGTTCCGGATCGTCGAGGTGCGCCACGGCGGCAGCCTGACGCTCGAATCCGAGCCCGGTCGCACGACCTTCAGCGTGTGGCTGCCGTTCAGGACGGCCACCCTCGGCGACGCCTGACCCGCCGCCCGACCCCCGACCCAAGGACCGCCATGAGCACGCCGTGCACCCACCTCGACCACGTGAAGGTCACCGAGCTGCCGGCCGCCGTCGACGGCTGCGAGGACTGCCTGCGGCACGACCCTCCGGGCCAGTGGCTGCACCTGCGCCTCTGCCTGGAGTGCGGGCACGTCGGTTGCTGCGACGACTCGCCGGGCCAGCACGCCACGGCGCACCACGCCGCCTCGCAGCACCCGATCATCCGGTCGATCGAGCCGGGCGAGACGTGGTCGTGGTGCTACCCCGACGAGACCGGCCTGCGCCTGGAGCAGGTCACCGGCGAGACGCAGCTCCCGCCCGCGCCGCTGGGCTGAGCGCGTCAGCGCGGCGCTGAGATCTGCGCGCCCGCCGTCAAGACGGCGTCAAGATCGCGCTGATCCCGGCGCCCCCGGAGGAGCGTGGCGGTCATGCCCACCGTCCTCCTGTCGCTCTCGGGCGAGAACGCCGCCGGTCTCGTCGTCGCGCTGCTGCTCGTCGGCTACCTGATCTTCGCGCTCGTCCGCGCGGAGCGCTTCTGATGCGCGCCGACGTGCTCAGCGCGGTCGGCCAGGCCGCCCTGCTCGCCGTGGTCGTCGCCGCGATCGCCCGACCGCTCGGCGCTCACCTCGCCACCACCTTCAGCACCGACCGCGACTGGCGGCTCGAGCGCTGGATCTACCGCCTCGGTGGCATCGACCCACGCGCCGACCAGCGGTGGACGACCTACCTCACGGCGCTCCTCGCCTTCTCCGTCGCATCGATCCTCGCGGTGTTCGGGCTGATCCAGCTGCAGTCGCGCCTGCCGCTCGGCAACGGCATGGGCGCGATGAGCTTCCACGGCGCGCTGAACACGGCGATCTCGTTCACGACGAACACGAACTGGCAGAGCTACGGCGGCGAGCAGGCGCTCGGCCACCTCGCGCAGATGACGGCGCTCGCGGTGCAGAACTTCGTCAGTGCGGCCGTGGGGCTCGCCGTCGCGGTCGCCGTGATCCGCGGCCTGATCCGCACGACGACCGATCGCCTCGGCAACTTCTGGGTCGACCTCGTCCGCGGCACGATCCGCGTGCTGCTGCCCGGCGCGATGGTCGGGGCGCTGGTCCTCGTGCTCGGCGGCGTGCTGCAGAACCTCGCCGCGCCCCACGAGGTCACCACCCTCGCGGGCGGCACGCAGCACCTGCTCGGCGGCCCGGTCGCCTCGCAGGAGGCGATCAAGGAGCTCGGCACGAACGGCGGCGGGTTCTTCAACGCGAACTCCGCACACCCGTTCGAGAACCCGAGCCCGTTCACGAACCTCGTCGAGATGGTGCTGATCCTCGTCGTCCCGTTCGGGCTCGTCGGCGCGTTCGGGCGGCTCGTCGGCGACCGCCACCAGGCGCGCACCGTCGGGCTCGTGGTGGTCAGCCTGCTCGCGCTGATGATCGTCGCGACCACGTGGAGCGAACTCGCACACCCCGGCGCGGCGAACGCGGTGGCCGGCGCGGCGATGGAGGGGAAGGAGGCGCGCTTCGGCGTGCCGGCGTCGACCCTGTTCGCATCGGTCACCACCGGCACCTCGACCGGCGCGGTGAACGCCGCCCACGATTCGCTCACGCCGCTCGCCGGCGGCGCCGTGCTGCTCAACATGGCGCTCGGCGAGATCGCTCCCGGCGGCGTCGGTTCGGGGCTGTACGGGATCCTCGTGCTCGCGATGGTGGCGGTGTTCATCGCCGGGCTGATGGTGGGCCGCACGCCGGAGTACCTCGGCAAGCGCCTCGGGCCCGCCGAGCTCAAGCTCATCGCGGCGTACGTGCTCGTCACGCCGACGCTCGTGCTCGTCGGCACCGGCATCGCGCTCGCCTTCCCCGGGCCGACCGGCTCGATCCTCAACCCGGGCCCACACGGCCTGAGCGAGGTGCTCTACGCCTTCACGAGCGCGGCCAACAACAACGGCAGCGCCTTCGGCGGGCTGACGAGCGCGACCACGTTCTACGACCTCGCGCTCGGCGCGGCGATGCTGCTCGGGCGGTTCGTCCCGATCGCGCTGGTGCTCGCGCTCGCCGCCTCGCTCGGCCGCCAGCGAGCCATCCCCGCCACCGCGGGCACGCTGCCCACCAACACGCGGCTGTTCGCCGGCCTGCTGCTCGGCACCGTGCTGATCGTCGCCGGCCTCACCTACCTGCCCGCCCTCGCGCTCGGCCCGCTGGCCGAAGGAGTCCGCTAGATGCCCGCCTCCGCCACGCCCACCGCCACGCCGCCCGCCGGCGGCTCGGCCGCTCGCGCATCGATCCTCGATCCCGCGCTGCTGCGCGCCGCGCTCCCGGGCGCCGTGCGCAAGCTCGACCCGCGCGCGATGGTGCACGCGCCGGTGATGTTCGTCGTCGAGATCGGCAGCGTGCTCGCCACCGCGCTCGCCATCTCCGATCCGACGACGTTCTCCACCCTGCTCGCGATCTGGCTCTGGCTCACCGTGCTCTTCGCGAACTTCGCGGAGGCCGTCGCCGAGGGGCGCGGCAAGGCCCAGGCCGGGGCGCTGCGGGCGGTGCGCACGTCGGCGGAGGGTCGACGGCTGGATCCGGCCACGGGCGTCGAGCAGCTCGTGCCCGCGGCCGACCTCACCATCGGCGATCGCGTGATCTGCGAGGCCGGCGACGTGATCCCGAGCGACGGCGACGTGGTGGAGGGCGTCGCGAGCGTGGACGAGTCGGCCGTGACCGGTGAGTCGGCGCCCGTGATCCGCGAGTCGGGCGGCGACCGCAGCGCCGTCACCGGCGGGACGAAGGTGCTCTCCGACCGGATCGTCGTGCAGATCACCGCCGCGCCCGGCGCGACGTTCATCGACCGGATGATCGCGCTCGTCGAAGGCGCCGACCGACAGCGGACCCCGAACGAGATCGCGCTCTCGGTGCTGCTGACCTCGCTGACGATCGTGTTCCTGATCGCGGTGGCGACGCTCCAGCCGCTCGCCGGCTACTCGGGGGCGCTGCAGCCGCTCATCGTGTTGATCGCCCTGCTCGTCTGCCTCATCCCGACCACGATCGGCGCGCTGCTCTCGGCCATCGGCATCGCGGGCATGGACCGCCTCGTGCAGCGCAACGTGCTCGCGATGAGCGGGCGCGCGGTGGAGGCGGCGGGCGACGTGTCGACGCTCCTGCTCGACAAGACCGGCACCATCACCCTCGGCAACCGGCAGGCGAGCGAGCTGCTGCCGGCACCGGGCGTCGCTGAGCGCGAACTCGCGGCCGCAGCCCGGCGCTCCAGCCTCGCCGACGAGACCCCCGAGGGCCGTTCGATCGTCACCCTCGCCGAGCAGCTCCTCGCGGGCGACGGCGGCGGCGTCGGCCACGCCCGCGACGGGGCCGACGGTGCCGACCCCACGGCGGAGTTCGTCCCGTTCAGCGCCGAGACGCGCATGAGCGGCCTGGATGCCAGCGGCCGCGCGACGCGCAAGGGCGCCGGCGACGCGATCAACCGGTGGCTCGCCGATGCCGGCGTCACGCTCCCGAGCGAGGTCCAGGAGGCCGCGAACGAGGTCGCCCGGCGGGGTGGCACGCCGCTCGTCGTGGCGGAGCGGATCGGCACGAATGCGCCGCGTGCGCTCGGCGTCGTGCACCTCAAGGACATCGTCAAGCCCGGCATGCGCGAGCGCTTCGAGGAGCTGCGGCGCATGGGCATCCGCACCGTGATGATCACGGGCGACAACCCGCTCACCGCCGCCGCGATCGCCGCCGAGGCGGGGGTCGACGACGTCCTCGCCGAGGCGAAGCCCGAGGACAAGATGGCCCTGATCCGCAAGGAGCAGGAGGGCGGCAAGCTCGTCGCGATGACGGGCGACGGCACGAACGACGCCCCGGCGCTGGCGCAGGCCGACGTCGGCGTGGCGATGAACTCGGGCACGAGCGCGGCGAAGGACGCGGGCAACATGGTCGACCTCGACTCCGATCCGACGAAGCTCATCGAGATCGTCGAGATCGGCAAGCAGCTGCTCATCACCCGCGGCGCGCTCACCACGTTCTCGGTCGCGAACGACGTCGCGAAGTACTTCGCGATCCTGCCCGCGATGTTCGCCGCGCTCTACCCGGGGCTCGGCGCCCTCAATCTGATGGGGCTCGCGAGCCCCGAGAGCGCGATCCTCAGCGCCGTCGTGTTCAACGCGCTCGTGATCGTCGCGCTCATCCCGCTCGCGCTCCGCGGCGTGCGGTACACGCCGTCGTCCGCCTCGGCGCTGCTGCAACGCAACCTCGCGATCTACGGGCTCGGCGGACTCGTCGCACCGTTCGTCGGCATCAAGCTGCTCGACCTCGTCCTCTCGCAGATCCCCGGCATCGCCTAGCCCAGGAGCCCCACGCATGTTCGACGCCCCGCTCCGCCAGTTCGCCGCCGCCGTGCGCGTGCTGGCCGTGCTCACCGTGCTCCTCGGCCTCGCGTACCCGCTGGCCGTCACCGCCGTCGCGCAGGTCGTGAGCCCCGGCACCGCGAACGGCTCGCGGCTGACCGCCGACGGGCGCACGGTCGGCTCGCGGCTCGTCGGCCAGCCGTTCCGCGGGCCGCAGTGGTTCGCTCCCCGCCCGTCGGCCGCTGGCGAGGGCGGCTACGACACGCTCGCGTCCGCTGCCAGCAACCTCGGCCCGAACAGCCCCGCGCTGGTCGCGGCGGTGCGCCAGCGGCGTGCGGCCTATGCGAGCGCGTACCGCGTGGCGCTCGCGCAGGTCCCGGCCGATGCCGTGACGGCGAGCGCCAGCGGACTGGACCCGCACATCTCGCCGCTGAACGCGCGCCTCCAGGCCGCGTCGGTGGCGCGCGCGCGTGGGCTCGATCCGCGGCGCGTGCGCCGGCTGGTCGACGAGCTCGTGCAGGGCCGCACGCTCGGCGTGCTGGGCGAGCCGCGCGTGAACGTCGTGGAGCTCAACGCACGCCTCGCGCAGCTGCGCCGGGGCGCGTTCATTCCCGTCCACCCCGGAAGCGAGTAGAACGAGGGCATGGCGCGCGGCACCCTGCGGATCTACCTCGGTGCGGCGCCCGGGGTCGGCAAGACCTACCGCATGCTCGAGGAGGGCCGGCGGCGGGCGGCACGCGGGACGGATGTGGTGATCGCCGTCGTGGAGACCCACGGCCGCGTGCACACGGCTGCGCAGATCGGCGACCTGGAGGTGGTGCCGCGCCGCGCGCTCGAGCACCGCGGGAGCCGCTTCGAGGAGCTCGACGTCGATGCCGTGATCGCACGCGCGCCGCAGGTGGCGCTCGTCGACGAGTTCGCGCACACGAACGTGCCGGGGTCGCGCAACGAGAAGCGCTGGCAGGACGTCGACCTGCTGCTCGACCACGGCATCGACGTGATCTCGACGCTCAACATCCAGCACCTCGAATCGCTCGGCGACGTGGTCCGCGAGATCACGGGCACGGTGCAGCGCGAGACGGTGCCTGACGAGATCGTGCGTCGCGCCGAGCAGGTGGAGCTGGTCGACATGGCGGCGCAGGCGCTGCGCCGGCGGCTGGCCCACGGCAACGTGTACGCCGCCGACAAGGTCGATGCGGCGCTGGCGAGCTACTTCCGGGAGGGCAACCTGCTGTCGCTCCGGGAGCTCGCGCTCCTGTGGACGGCCGGGCGGGTCGACGAGGCGCTGCGCCGGTACCGCGCGCAGCACGCGATCGACGCACCGTGGGAGACGCACGAGCGGGTCGTCGTCGGGCTCGACGGCCAGCCCGGCGGAGAGGCGCTGCTGCGCCGCGGGGCGCGGATCGCGGAGCGCAGCGGCGGACAGCTGATCGCCGTGCACGTGGCCCGCGGAGACGGGCTCGCCGACGCCGGCACTCCCGAGCTGCTCGCTCGCGCTCAACAGCTGACGACCGAGCTCGGCGGTCAGTACGAGCTGGTCGTCGGCGACGATCCTCCGCGCGCGCTCGTCGACTTCGCCCGCTCCGTCGAGGCCACCCAGCTCGTGCTCGGTGCGCGACACCGGTCGCGTCTCGCGCGGCTGCGTCGCGGACCGGGCGTCGCGGAGCGCACGCTCCCGACGGCGGGCGGGATCGACGTGCACGTCGTCAGCCAGGAGGATGCGGCCGGTGCGCGCGGTGGTCGGGAGGGGCGGCGCCTCACGCTCGGCGCCTCGCGCACGCTCCTCGGCGGGGTTGCGGGCGCGGGACTGGTCGCCGCGCTCACGGTGGTGCTCGAGGCGACGGGTGCGCCGGCGATCCAGGCCACCTATCTGCTCTACCTCGCGGCGGTGCTCGTCACGGCCGTCGTCGGTGGGCTCGCACCCGCGGCGGTGATCGCGGTGGCGGCCTCGCTCGCCGTGAACTGGTTCTTCACGCCACCGCTCCACACGTTCGACATCGCCCGGCCCGAGAACGCGCTCGCGCTCGCGCTCTTCGCCCTCTTCGGCGTGGTGCTCGGCGGCGCGGTGGAGATCGGGGCGCGCCGACGGCAGGAGGCCGAGCGGGCCGCGAGCGAGGCGCAGCTGCTCGCCGAGCTCACGAGCGGCATGCTCCGGCGCACCGGTCCCGCCGCGGTGCTCGACCTGATGCGCACGAGCTTCGGGCTCGCGCGCGTGGAGCTGCAGCGGCGCGATCCGTCGGCCGAGTCGGGGTGGACGCAGGTGAGCGTGGTCGGCGTCGGCACCTCGGCGACGGACGAGGCCGACGCGCTGCGCGAGGCGACGATGCTCACGATCGACGAGCGCCGCCGGATCCGCGTGCTCGGTGCACCGCTCGCAGCGGGCGACCGGCGCGTGCTGGCCGCGTTCGCCGCGCAGGTCGGCTCCGCACTGACCACCGCCGAGCTGGCCGAGGAGGCGGCGTCGGCCCGAGCGCTCGCCCAGGCCGACACCGTGCGCCGGGCGCTCCTCGCATCGGTCGGCCACGATCTGCGCACGCCGCTGGCCGGGATCAAGGCGTCGGTCTCGAGCCTGCGTCAGGCCGACGTGCACTTCTCGCCGGACGACGAGGCCGAGCTGCTCGCGGCGATCGAGGAGTCGGCCGATCGCCTCGACGAGCTCGTGCGGGATCTGCTCGACCTGAGCCGGCTGCAGTCCGACGTGCTCACGGTGGCGCTGCGGCCGGTGCTGCTCGACGAGGTGCTCGCGCCCGTGCTGCGGGAGCAGGCCGGCGCCGTCCGGGTGGAGGCCGACGAGTCGCTGCCGCCGCTGCTCGCCGATCCGGTGCTCCTGGAGCGGATCCTCGCGAACCTCGTCGCCAACGCGGTGCGTCACGGTGGGGGGAGCGCCGTGACCGTGCGCGCTGGCGTGCTCGGCGACCGCGTGCAGGTGCGGGTGGTCGACCACGGGCCGGGCGTGCCGGAACGCGAGCGGGAGCGGATGTTCGCGCCGTTCACGCAGCTCGCCGCCGATCGCCATCCGACGGGCGTCGGGCTCGGGCTCGCGGTCGCCCGCGGCTTCGCGGACGCGATCGACGCCGAGCTCGAGGCCGACGACACGCCCGGCGGAGGCCTCACGATGGTCCTCACGGTGCCGCGCGCATGACCTCCATCCACGGGTTCGCAAGGCGCCGGGCATGACGCGGATCCTGGTCGTCGACGATGAACGCCAGCTGCGGCGAGCGCTCGGGGTGAACCTGCGGGCGCGCGGCTATGACGTCGCGCTCGCCGAGACCGGTGCGCAGGCCCTCGAGCTGGCGGCCAGGCACCGTCCCGACCTGGTGATCCTCGATCTCGGCCTGCCCGATCTCGACGGCGCGGAGGTGATCGAGGGGCTCCGTGGCTGGACGCAGGTGCCGATCATCGTGCTCTCGGCGCGCCACGGCGAGGAGGCGAAGGTGGTGGCGCTCGACGCCGGCGCCGACGACTACGTCACCAAGCCGTTCGGCATGGACGAGCTGCTCGCACGTCTCCGCGCGACGCTGCGCCGAGCGGAGACGGCGGCGGCGCGCGTCGGTGGCTCCGGCGAGCAGGCGGTGGTCGAGACCTCCCACTTCACCGTCGACCTCGCCGAGCGCCGCGTGCTGCGGGGCGGCAGGTCGGGCGGTGGTGCGTCGCCCGCGTCTGCGGCGAGCGGTGCGGCGCCCCCGGGTGCGGCCGAGGAGATCCGCCTCACGCCGACCGAGTGGCACGTGCTCGAGGTGCTCGTGCGCGCCGGCGGCCGTCTCGTCACCGGTGAGCAGCTCCTGCACGAGGTGTGGGGGCCGCAGTACGGCACCGAGCTCAACTACCTGCGCCAGTACCTCGCCCAGCTGCGACGCAAGCTCGAGCCGACTCCCGCGGAGCCCAGGTACCTCATCACCGAGCCCGGCGTGGGCTATCGGTTCCGCGCGGAGTAGGAACGAGCGCGCCAGCGCGTCGACGACCTCCTCCATGCGGGCGGTCGGGGAACGTGGGATCGCGGCGAGTTGCTGGGTCGACCGCGCGCTGGTACTCGCTGGCCCGCCTCTGACCGCTGGGCATCGCCGAGACGCAGAGCGCCTCGGCGCCGGTCGAACGTCACACTAGCCACAAGTGGTTTCAGTGATGTAGGTTACGACTCCGTAACCGAACGGGCGTCCCGCAACACTCCGTTGCTCGGATTCCCCGGTCGATCCCCCAGGTAGAGCGAAACCCATGGAGTCCCTGCGATGAGCACCATCCTCGCTGCGGCCGAACCCGCCGGAGCCGGCGGCGCGCCGCTCTGGCAGCTCGCTGTCCTCACCACCTTCATCAGCCTCGTCGCCGGCGGCATGGCGAGCATGGCGATGGCCTACCGCGCCGGCCGCGCGCCCCGGCTGCGCAAGCTCGTCGGACGCGTCGAGCGGCTCGTCGGCCTCCCCGGCTGGGCGGCCGTTCCCGGGTTCGCCGCCCTCGGCTGCGCGCTGCTCATCATCACGTCGGCCACGTGGGACATCGGCCTGCACATCGACATCGGCCGCGACTCCGGCCCGCTCGGCACCACGGCGCACTACCCGCTGCTCTTCGGGCTCCTGGGCGTGTTCCTCATGGGGATCCTCGCGATCGGCCTCGCGCCGCGCGAGCGCCGCCTCAGCAGCCCGGTCGCCTTCAAGCTCCCCGGCCTCGGCCTCATCCCGGCGGCGAGCGTGCTGCTCCTCGCAGGCTCCGCGTTCGGCATGGCCGCCTTCCCGCTCGACGACATCTGGCACCGCTTCTTCGGCCAGGACGTCACCCTCTGGGGTCCGACGCACGTGATGATCATCGGCGGCACGATCAGCGCCGGCGTCGGCGGCGCCCTGCTCCTGATCGAAGGCGCGCTGGCCTCGGGCGTCAACCCGTTCGTGGGAGCCGCGCCCGGCACGCGCAACCGCTTCGCGCGTCTCTTCCCGGCGCTCCTCGCCGCGATCTTCCTCTACTTCTGGGCCGCCGTCATGGACGAGTTCAACTGGGGCGTACCGCAGTACCGCGAGGTGTGGCAGCCGCTCCTCATGGCGTTCGGCGCCGCACAGACCTTCGTGCTCGCCCGCCTGCTCGTCGGCCGCGGCGGCACCTTCGCCGCCCTCGCCATCTGGCTGCCGGTGCAGGTCGGCATGAGCCTCGTGATCGGTGGACCGCTGCAGGTGACCATGCCGTCGATGCCGCTGTTCGTCGGCGAGGCCGTGATCATCGAGCTGATCGCCCTCACCCCGCTCGTGCGCCGCCCGCTCGCCTTCCCGCTGGCCGCCGGCCTCGGCGTCGGCACCCTGGGCTTCGCCAGCGAGTACGCGTGGACCAACGTGGCGATGCCGCTCCCGTGGAACGCGGCGATCGTGCCCGAGGGGCTGCCGGTCGCCATCGTCGGCGCGCTCGCCGGCGCCTTCCTCGGCGCGACCATGGCGCAGGCGCTGCGTGGCGAGCTGCTCCCCGGTCGCCGCAGCGGGGCGATCGCCGCCGCCAGCCTCGCGGTGTTCATCGCGCTCGGCGTGAACGCCGGCATCACCACCCGCCCGGACGGCCTCACCGCCACGATGGCGCTCACGAACGAGCGCATGGGCCCGACGCCCAACCACACCGAGCCGCAGCGGGTCGCCGACCTCACCGTCCGCATCAACGACCCCGAGCTCACGAAGGACGCCAACTGGTTCTACGCCCTCGGCTGGCAGGGCGACGGCCGCTACCTCAACCACCTCGTCGCGCAGGGCGACGGCACCTGGAAGACCACCCAGCCCGTGCCGATCGACGGCAAGTGGAAGACGATGGTGCGCATCCACAAGGGCCGCACGATGATGACGGCGCCGATCCGCTTCCCTGCCGACGCGGCGAGTCAGTTCGCCGGCTTCCCGGCGATGCCGACGGTCACGCGCGACTTCATGGCCGACACCGCCCTGCTCCAGATCGAGCGCAAGGACGACATCCCTGGTTGGGCATGGGGGGTCGCGACGTACAGTGTCCTCAGCACCAATCTCCTGATGGTGCTCCTCATGGGCATGGTCACCTTCCGACTCGGACGCATCCGCCGCACCGGCACTCAGGTCGAGACGCCGCGAGGGCTCCTCCTCGACGGAGCCGAGCGCGTGCTCGGCCGCATCCACCCGGCGCGATGACCGCGGCCTGGCTGCTCGTCGCGCTCGGGGCGCTGAGCGCGGCCGTCGCCGCCAACGCCCGGTGGCCGCGCTCCTCGTCGATGCGCGTGATCATCCCGAGCTGGGGGCTGGCGATGGTCGGCGTCGAGCTGGCCGTGCACCTGATCGCGGCCGGGGTCGTGGCCGTCGTGCTGCTCGTGGCGTTCGGTGCGCTCGGGTCGCCCGTCGGCGACGTGGGACTCGCGCTCTGGGCGCTGGCGGCCGCGTTCTCGATCCCGTGGGGTCGCGCGAGCCTGCGCACACGGATCGACGTGGAGGGTCGCACGGCCGAGCTCGACCTCGATGCCGACGACGCCCCCGCCGTTCCCCTGGTGGCAGGTCGTCTTTCCACTGCTCGCGCCGTTCCGGCCGGGCGTGCGACACGAGCGCGGCATCCGGTACGCGACGGTCGACGGGATCGACCTCAAGCTCGACGTGTACCGCCCCAAGGGCCACCCGACGAGCGAGCCGCTGCCCGCGATCATCTACATCCACGGCGGGGCCTGGTACTTTCGGCTCGCGCGTGGAGCAGGGCCCTGCCGCTGCTCAACCACCTCGCCGCGAACGGGTTCATCGGGGTCAACATCGACTACCGCCTCAGCCCGCGCGCGACGATGCCCGAGCACGTGCACGACTGCAAGCGCGCGATCGCCTGGGTGCGCGAGCATGCCGGCGAACTCGGGATCGACCCGTCGTTCATCGCGGTCGCCGGCGGCTCGGCCGGCGGCCACCTCGCCTCGCTCTGCGCCCCTCTCACGCCGAACGATCCGCGGCTCCAGCCCGGCTTCGAGAGCGCCGACAACCCGCCTCGACGCCGCGATCTCGTTCTACGGCGTGTACGACGTCGTCGACCCGGGCGACGAGCAGATCCACGCGCTCCGCGACCATGTCGAGAAGGTGGTGTTCAAGGCGAAGATCGAGGAGTCCCCGGAGCTCTACGCGCTCGTCTCACCGGCCGAGCACGTGCGGCGCGATGCCGTGCCGTTCTTCGTGATCCACGGCGACGGCGACACCCTCGTGCCCGTGAGCGAGAGCCACCGCTTCGTGCAGAAGCTCCGCGATGCCTCCGACGAGGTCGTCCTCTATGCCGAGATGCCCGGTGGCCAGCATGCGTTCGACATGCTGCCGACGTGGCGGTCGGCGCCGGTGATCCGCGCGTGCGAGCGGTTCCTCACGGCGACGTACGCGAGCCGGAACGCGACGCCGGCCGAGACCGAGGCGTCGGTCGAGCGGCACGTCACGGCGTAGGGCGCCGCCGGGCGCTGCGAACGTGTCCCGCCGTCGGGCGGCTCAGGCCTCGCGGCCGAGCATCAGGGTCGTCACGATCGCCTCGTAGACGGCCTCGCCCGGGCCGCCCTCGGCGTACCGCACGTTCGCGTGGCGGAGGCGGCCGCCCGAACGGCCTCGTCGCCCTCCGTGTGCGGGCCGCCCACGAGCCAGAACGCGCCGGTGACGGCGGCCATGCCGACGTCCTCGGCGGAGTCGCCGACGCTGATCGTCTCGTCGACCTCGTAGCCGCGGATCTGCCGGTGCCGCGCGGCCGCCGACGCCTTGCTCACGGACTCGGGCGCCAGGTGGGTAGCTGTGGGGCGCGCTGACGAGCGCCGGATCCAAGCCCGATGGGGTCGCCGCTGTGGAGCCTGGATCCGTCGGTCGGGAGGCCGCCGACGAAGCCGTTGTCGATCAGGCGCAGGTCACCGCTGCCGTTCGCATCGAGCAGGGACTGGGCGGCGGCGGCGTCGACCTCGCCGCGGAACAGCACGCTCACCTCCGCGCCCCCGTGTGCCACGGCGTGTGGAGCTCGAGCTGCCCTGGGAAGGCGCGCGTGAGCAGCTCGATCACGCCCCGGGCGACGATCAGCTCGTTCACGCTCCGGCCGTCCTCCGGCTGCAGCGCGCCCGTCTGCCAGTGGTCCTCGCCGTCGACGTGCAGGCCGCCCCCGATCTCGAAGCCGAAGGCCGTGGCGCCGATCGCGCGGGCGGGCTCCCGGACGGTGTCGCGGCGACGGCCGCTGATCGGCACGATCTCCACCCCGGCGCGGTGCGCGGCCTCGAGCGCGCGGGCTCCCGCGAGCGACACGTTGCCCTCGGCGTCGTGCAGGAGCGAGCCCCCGCGGCCGACGAGGGTCCCGTCGAGGTCGACGTACACGCAGCGCAGCACGGAACGCACGCTAGCGGGCCGTGTGACGGTGCGGCCGAGGAGAACCGCGATTCGCGCGAGGACGGTAGCGCGCCGGGCTCGGGTAGAACGGATTACCCCCTTTGCCCATCGACTCGACACAGGTGCGTTACACGCGTGTAGCTTACCCGTCCGTAGCGAGCCACCCGGCCGGGTGCGCGACGCCGCCACGGAGCAGGGGGACGCACAATGACGAGCACGGCAGCATCGACCGACGACCGGCCCGAGGCCGGCGAGCCGCGGGACACGCGGGTGCTGATCGTCGGCGCGGGCGTGAGCGGGATGACGGCCGCGATCGCGCTGCAGCAGGCGGGCGTCCCCGATTCGGAGGTGCTGATCGTCGATGCGGGGCACGAGGTGGGCGGCACCTGGCGAGACAACACGTACCCCGGCTGCGCGTGCGACGTGCCGTCGATCCTCTACTCGTTCTCGTTCGCACAGAACCCGGAGTGGAGCCGGCAGTTCGCGCCCCAGCCGGAGATCCAGGAGTACGTGCGCGGGGTCGCCCGGCGGTTCGGGATCGACCGGCGCGTCGAGACGGGCGTGCGCGCCGGCGCCGGGCGCTGGGACGACGAGGCGCAGCGGTGGATCGTCGAGACCAGCCACGGCACCGTGCGGGCGCAGTTCGTCGTGGCAGCGGCGGGGGCCGCTGTACGAGCCGAAGCTGCCGGACGTGCCAGGCCTGGAGGACTTCGCCGGCGCGGTGTTCCACTCCTCGCGCTGGGACCACTCGGTCGACCTCGCGGGGAAGAGGGTCGTCGTGGTCGGCACGGGTGCGTCGGCGATCCAGTTCGTGCCGAAGATCCAGCCGCAGGTGGAGCACCTGACGGTGCTCCAGCGCACGCCCGTCGTGGGTGTTGCCGCGGCCCGATCGCCGGATCCCGCGGATCGAGCGGTGGCTGTACCGCCGCGTGCCGGGGCTGCAGAACTTCGTGCGTCAGTGCTTCCGCGCGGTGCTCGAGGGGCAGCAGCTCGGACAGCGCCACCCGCGCGTGATGCGGCAGGCGCAGAAGCTCGGGCTCTGGAACCTGCGCCGTCAGGTGCAGGACCCGGTGCTGCGCGAGGCGCTCACGCCACGGTTCACGCTCGGGTGCAAGCGCCTCATGATGAGCAACACGTACTACCCGGCGCTCACGGCGCCGAACGCGACCGTGGTCCCGGCCGCGCTCAGCGAGGTCCGCGAGCATTCGATCGTTGCCAGCCGACGGCAGCGAGCACGAGGCCGACGTGCTCATCTTCGGCACACCGGCTTCCCACGTGACCGATCCGCCCATCGCCGGCCAGGTGAAGGGGCGCTCGGGCGTGTCGCTCGCCGAGTCCTGGGGTGATTCGCCGCAGGCCTACCTCGGGACGGTGGCGCCCGACGTGCCGAACGCGTTCCTGATGGTCGGGCCGAACCTCGGCAAACGGCCACACCTCGGTCTTCCTGCCGGTCGAGGCGCAGGCGCGGTGGATCGCGCAGGCCGTCACCACCACCCGCGACGCCGGCATCGAGGCGATCGAGATCAAGTGGAACGTGCACCACGACTGGAACGCCCGCGTCCAGGATGCGCTCCAGGGCACCGTCTGGAACGCCGGCGGGTGCGCGTCGTACTACCTCGACGCGAGCGGTCGCAACTCCACGATCTACCCGTGGACCACCTACGACCTCGACCGGCGCATGCGCACCTTCGACCTCGCGGAGTTCAACACGAGCCGCGCCGGCGAGCGCCTCCCGCAGCTGCCGGTGAAGCTGCCCGTCGCGCTGGGGTAGCCGTCGCGCGCGGCGCGATCCGCGTGGGCTGGATCGCTGCCGCGATGCGTCGTCGATCCAGCCCATCGGTCTGGGCGGCGTTCGGCCCGAGCCCGTTGCCCCGCGGCTGCGGAGAACTCGCGCGGAGCGGCAAACGCGGCGCCGTCCGGCGGTCAGCGGTCGCCGGCCCCCAATACGCTGACCGTCCATGGCGGTGACGACGAGCGAGGAGCGACCCTGGAGCGAGCTGCTCGCGCGGGGCCGCGGCGAGGGCACGCTCGTCCACCAGGCTCGCGACGGCGCCCGCGCCGCCCGCACCGCGCCGATCCCGCACGACCTCTCGCCGCTGCTGCGCGACGCCCTCGGTCGCTCCGGCGCCACCGAGCTCTACTCGCACCAGGCGCAGGCGATCGAAGCCGCCTGGCGCGGGCCGACCATCACGACGACCGGCACCGCGAGCGGCAAGTCGCTGTGTTACCTCGTCCCGACGGCCGAGGTGCTGCTCGGCGACCCGCGCGCCCGCGCCCTCTACCTCGCGCCGACGAAGGCCCTTGCGCAGGACCAGGCCCGCCGCATCCACGAACTCGGTCTGCGGCAGCTGCGCCCGGCGATCTACGACGGCGATACGCCCAAGGACCAGCGCACGCGCATCCGTCGGGAGGCGAACGTGATCCTCACGAACCCGGACATGCTCCACGTCGGCGTGCTTCCGAACCACTCGGCATGGAACGAGTTCCTCGCGAACCTCGCCGTGGTCGTGATCGACGAGGCGCACGTGTACCGCGGCGTGTTCGGCAGCCACGTCGCGAACGTGCTGCGTCGCCTGCGTCGGCTCTGCGCGCGGTACGGCACCCACCCGCGGTTCCTGCTCGCGAGCGCGACGATCGGCAACCCCGTCGAGCTCGCGGAGCGCCTGACCGGTCTGCCGGAGGTGCAGCTCATCGACGACGACGGCTCGCCGCACGCCCCACGCCAGTACGCGATGTGGGATCCGCCGCTGCTCGACGAGGACGCGCAGGACGGCGCGCGCCGCAGCGCCGTGAGCGAGGCGGCCGAGATCGTCGCCGACCTGGTCGAGGGTGGGGCACGCGTGATCTGCTTCATGAAGGCCCGCAAGGGCGTCGAGATGATCAGCCGGATGGTGACGAGCCACCTGCAGGACACCGCGCCGCTCCTCGCCGACAAGGTGATGCCGTACCGCGCCGGCTACACCTCCGAGCAGCGCCGCGAGATCGAAGGTCGGCTCACCCGCGGCGAGCTGCGGGCCGTGATCGCGACCAACGCACTCGAGCTCGGCATCGACATCGGCGCCCTCGACGCCTGCGTGGTCGTCACCTTCCCCGGGACGGTCGCGAGCCTGCGCCAGCAGTGGGGTCGCGCCGGCCGACGCAGCGAGGGGCTCGCGCTCTACGTCGCGGGCGACGACGCCCTCGACCAGTACTTCTGCCGTCATCCCGACGAGTTCCTCGACCGCGCCGTCGAGAACGCCATCCTCGATCCCTTCAGCGAGCAGATCCACGCGCAGCACCTGCTGTGCGCGGCGCTCGAAGCCCCGATCACCCCGGACGACCTGCCGTACTTCGGGCCCGAGACGACGACCGCGATCGACGCGCTCGTCGCCAGCGGCGGCCTCGTGAAGCGCCCCTCGGGGTTCGTCCTCACCGAAGCCGACGGCTACCCCGGCTGCCAAGGTGAGCCTGCGCAGCGCCACGGCCGAGCAGGTGATGATCATCGACGGCCACTCCGGCGAGGTGATGGGCGGCGTCGAGCTCGGCCGGGCGTTCAGCACGGTCCACCAGGGCGCGGTGTACTTCCACCTGGGCCGGAGCTACCTGGTCCGCAGCCTCGACGTGGTGAACGGGGTGGCCGTCGTCGATCCGTTCGACGGCGAGTGGTACACCCAGCCGAAGACCGAGACGATGACGTCGATTGACCGGCTCCTCGAGCGGCGCGACGTGCCCGGCGCGGTGCTGAGCTTCGGCGAGGTGAGCGTGACCGAGACGGTGATCGGCTACCAGCGCAAGCGCTACGGCGACCACGAGGCGATCGACCTGATCGGCCTCGACCTCCCGACCACCACCTTCCAGACGCAGGCGCTCTGGTACGAGCCGACGCACGAGTCGCTGCGCGACCTGCCCATCGACGCCCTGCTCGGCGCGCTCCACGCAGCCGAGCACACCCAGATCGCCGTCCTGCCGCTGCTTGCGATGTGCGACCGCTGGGACATCGGCGGCCTCTCGACGAACCTGCACCCGCAGACGAGCGGCCCGACGATCTTCGTCTACGACGGCCACCCGGGCGGCATCGGCATCACCCGCGAGGGCTACGCACGGTTCGAGGACCTCTGCCGGAGCGCGTTGCGGCTGCTGCTCGAGTGCCCGTGCGAGCACGGCTGCCCGAGCTGCGTGCAGAGCCCGAAGTGCGGCAACCTCAACGAGCCGCTCTCCAAGGCCGGCGCGATCCTCCTGCTCGGCGGGGTGCTCGGGCTCGACTCCGGGCTCTCGCCCGTCGAGGCGGCGCTGCGGGTGCACGGAGCGAGCCCGAGCGGGCCCGGCGGGCGAGCGCCGACGGGTTAGGTCCGGACGCAGGCGGCGGGCCGCCGTCAGTGCAGCTCGGCCGACGGGTCGGCCTGCGCGAAGCGGCGCACGGTGCGCCAGTCCGGGTCGAGATTCGCCTGTTGGCGACCGCCGAGCAGCTGCGCGCGCTGCTCATACACGCCGACGGTCGGTGAGCTGCCGTTCACGTAGACGAGCGCCGTGTGCTGGCGGCCGCGGAGCACGGCGCCGACGAGCAACGCATCGGAGGGCATGTCGTCGGTCAGCTGGCGGCGCATGCGCTCCGGCTCGTCGGGGTCGTCGTCGATCAGCTCGTGGGTGATCGCGAGGCAGGTGTCGAGGAAGGGGTGGTGCGCAGGGTGCAGGGGGCGGCGCAGCAGGACGACGAGCGGCGGCGCACCCGCCTTCTCGAACCGCAGCTCCTGCCAGCGCGGCACCTGGCGCACCGCGATCTCGGCGGCGAGCGCCTCGAGGAGGTCCGCGAGGTGGAGGGCGTCTGCGTCGAGCGGCTCGGTCGCGACGCTCACGTTGCCGAGCCACGCCTCGGCCTCCAGCTCGCCGAGTGCGCTGCGCAGCACCCGCGGCCCGGCTTCGTCAGCCTGTCGGTGGCGCATCGCGGCTCCGAGGTGCACGCGCACGTCGACCCGGTCGTCGAGCTCCCGCCAGCGCGGCGTGAACCTGAGCGTCTCGATCGGGACGGGCGGCTTGCCGGGCAGCGTGGCGGCGAGCAGCTCGGGCAGCGGCTGCGGCGGTCGGTGCGTCGCGAAGGCGAACCGGTCGGTCGGCGGAGCGCCGATCAGCCAGTGCGCCGCCCGCAGCCGGTGATTGGCGTTGCCCGACGCCGAACCGATCACGAGCGGTACGCGCCCGCCCATGAGCACGTCGCCCTCGAGGCCGGCGCGCGCGACGCGGAAGCGCACCTCGTCGATCGCCGTCACGCGCCCTTCGGGCTCGGTCAACGCCGCGCCGATCCGGTCCTCCGACTCGGCCCACCAGGTCCAGAAGCGTTCGATGCGCTGCGGGGCAGTGGCCATGGGGCGCACGCTACCCGTCGGGCGGCGGGCCGACCTTCGACGGGTGGACGAACCGGGCGGCTCGGTGGGCGTGTCCGGCGTCGTTGAGCGCCCGTCAGCGGGAGCGTCGTCGCGGCGCCCGATGCGTCCAGGAGGCAGCGCTGCGCGCGGCGGAGGGTGCGCCAGGCGCCTCGATCCGCTACACAAGGTAGCCGACGTTCTCGCGCCGTCGTCCGGCAGCGTTCCACCCCGTCGCGTCCAACCCGTGTTCGAACCGTCCCCGTCTCGCGCCGTCCGTGGCGCCCTGCTCCTCCTGCTCCTGCTCGCGGTGGGCGTCATCGCGCCGACGCCCAGCCAGGCCGGGCAGTACCACGCGTACCTGTGCAGCTCGCCGCTGACGGGCCGCACCGAGTCCATCCCCGGCCTGATCGGCGGCTGGAACACGGCGTACATCGTCGCGAGCGACACGTGCAAGACCCAGCGCGCCGCGGTGCTCGGCCTGGGATCGGCGACGCGGACGCCGGGCGAGCTCGCGCAGTTCACGCTGCCGGCGCCGGCGAACACCAGCTTCGCGGCGGTCGACCTCAAGCGCCGCGTGCTGGTGCGCGGCGGAAGCGATCTCAGCGCCACGCCGGAGTACATCTTCTACAAGGACGCGGATCTGTACGACGGCGCCCACGTGATCGAGAACTGCGCGTATGCGTTCGGGTGCGCCTCGATCGACTGGCCGAGCGGCAGCACCGTCTCCGCGACGCTCGACCACTCCCCCAAGCTGATCTGGCAGGTCCACTGCGGCGGCGGCGGCAACGGCGCGTACTGCGGCGGAACCGGCGATGGCACGCAGCGGATCCAGTTCGAGATCCTCGGTCTGCACCTCGTCGTCAACGACGAGAGCGCGCCGTCGTCCGGTGGCGTGAGCGCGGTCGCCGGGGGCAGCGTGAACCCGACGAGCGTCACCGGCAGCGCGTCCGATCTGGGCGGCGGCGTCTACCAGTTCTCCGTCACCCTCGACCAGCCGGCAGGAGGCGCCGAGCGGGTGGTCGGCCGCTCGACCGTCGGCGGCGAGTGCTCGGACCGCGGCAACGACCCGAGCTCGGATCTCGACTTCGAGCAGCTCGTGCCGTGCCCTGCGAACGCCACGCTGACGGTGCCGCTCGACACCCTCGTCGGTCTCGACGGGTGCGCACCTCATGCGCACGTACGCGCGCGACGCAGGCGGGAACACGACGCTGATCGACTCGCGCAACGTCACGATCTCGCGGCCGAGTCCGACTCCGGCGAAGACTCCGGCCGCGGCGCCCGGATCGACCCCGGCCCCGTCGACCGCGACCGCCGTCCCCGCTGACGTCGGCCAGCCCGGTCCGGCGACCGACCCCTGCCCCGAGGCCAGGATCGTCCTCGCCGGCAAGGCTCGCACGGCGACGGTGACGAGCGGCGGCAAGCTCACGATCTCCGGCACGCTGGTGGGCGGTTCCTGCGCCGCGGGGGTGCAGGTGAGCGAGCTGGCGAGCAGCCCTGGCGCCGCGTGGTCGAGCCCGGTGACGATCCACCCGGCGGCCGACGGCAAGTTCTCCTATGCCCTGGCCAGCACCGCGAGCTCGCGCACGATCCGGTTCACGTACGACTACGGCACGCTCGGCGCGCGCAGCCTGGAGACGTTCCGCGTGCTCGTGCGCGCCGGCATGACCATCAGCGGCCCGAGCCAGCCGCTGGCCAGGCGCGCCCCCGATCGCGCTGGCCGGCAAGGTCGATCTGGCCAAGCTGCCCTCGAGCGGCCTCTACGTGCAGATCCAGGTGCGCAGCGGCAACAGGTGGCAGACGATCGACGAAGCGCGCGTCCGCACCGGCGGCATCTGGTCGTGGAGCTACAGGCTCGTCCGCGCGAAGTTCGCGAGCTACCGGTTCCGTGCGCACCTGCGCAGCAGCGCCGAGCTGCCCGGGATCGAGCCGTCGAGCAGCCCGACCGCGACGGTGCGGATCCGCCGATGAGGCGAGCGCGGCGCCTACGGCTGCGGTGGGCCGCGGCCGTGCTGCTCGGGACGGGCGGGGTGGCGGTGGGCGGCGCGGCGCCGGCCGCAGGAGGGCAGTTCTACGTCTACACGTGCCAGACGCCGGCCGGCCATTCGGTGCTCACCCCGGGAACGGAGTACGGCAAGGGCTGGGGCTACTCGCTCGACGACGACTGCGCCGACCCGGGCGGCCGAGTGAAGCTGGAGCTCGACGGCCAGCGCCAGGACGCCGGCAACTACGTCCGGATGCGGATCGCGCCGCCCGACGGGATGACGATCGCGAAGGCCGAGCTGCGCCGCTCGGTGCAGCTCAACGCCGGCGACGTGCCCGACACGGACGCCGAGCCGCAGTACACGCTCTACCGGGAGAGCGTCGGCGAGCCGACGGCGCAGGTGCTCGAGCGCTGTGCGGCGCTCTTCAGCTGCACGTCGATCGCGGATTCGGCGCGGCTCTGGGATCTGTCGGCGACGCCGGCCAAGGCACTCTGGGTGGAGCTGCGCTGCGGCGCGACGGCCGAGAACGCCGCCGGATCGTGCGCCGTGAGCAGCAGCCCGTTCCGTGCGCAGTTCCGCAGCTCGTCGATGTGGTTCCTCGTGAACGACGCCACCCGGCCGACGGCCTCGGTCCGCGGCACCGCCACCGACGCCGTGCGCGTCCACCGCGGGACCGAGAACGCAGTGGTGCGCGGGCTCGACACGGGCGCCGGGTTCTACCAGGCGTACGCGACGATCAACGGGGTCGCGGCGGGCCGGGTGACGGTCGGCGGCACCTGCTCGGACCGCGGCAACAACCCGACGACCGACCTCGATTTCGAGAGCTTCACGCCTTGCCCGCTCTCGGAGACGTCGGTGTCGTTGCCGGTCGACACACGGGTCGTGGAGAACGGTGACGCACAGGTGCTGCGCGTGTTCGCACGCGACGCCGCCGGCAACGAGACGAAGGTCTTCGACCAGGCGATCCAGATCGACAATCCGCCCGCGCCGACGCCCACGCCCACGCCCGCGCCGACCACCGGCGTGCTGGCTACGCCGGTCGCGACGCCTGGTGTGGCGCCGACGGCGCAGCCACTCGCCGAGCCGGCACCGACGCCGGATCCGGGCGTGGTCGCCACGCCCGCGCCGCCGGAGCACCCGGTGCTCGGATCGGGCCGCGAGGGACGGATCACCCTCGACCGCGGCATGCGCGGCGCGACGGTGTCGGCGGTGCTGCGGCGGGCCAAGGTGGGAGGGCGGCTCGTCGATCCCAGCGGTGCGCCGCTCGCCGGGGAGCCCGTGCTGGTGTTCGAGCAGCTCGCCATCGCGGGGGCATCGTGGACGCAGGTGGACCGGTTGACGACCGATGCGCGCGGCGCGTTCGCGTACGCGCCGCATGCCACGGCGAGCCGCACGCTGCGGTTCGAGTACACGTTCGGTCGGGGCACCGTGACGGACGCGCTGTTCGCGCTGCGCGTGCAGGCGCCGATCTCGATCCGCGCCGGTCGCGACCGCGTACGCCGCGGCGGCACCGTCCGGCTGAGCGGCACCGTCATCCTCGGCTACCTGCCGGCGGCGGGCGCCACGCTCGACATCCAGGTGCGCAGCCGCGGCCGGTGGCAGTCGATCGATCGCGCACCGGTGAGCCGCGCCGGCCGTTGGAGTTGGCGGTACCGGCTCGGCCGCGCCACGCACCCGTCCTACAGGTTCCGCGCGCTCCTCCGTGCGGCCGCTGACGTGCCCGCCGTGCCGTCGGCGAGTCCGGTCGTGTCGGTGAGGGTGCGCCGCTGAGCGGTCGAGCGCGTTGTTGACGGATGCTCAGAACATGTCGTACGGCCGTTCTGGAAGTTCGTTCGGGTAGTGCCGGCGGGCGAAATCGCCCGTCTGGACGGGCGATCCGATGCGGATCGTGCGTCCCCCGGTTGACCGAGTTCGGGTGATCTGGAAGAACCCCTGGCTCGTTGGGGGGCGAATTCGAGGGGGGCTGGCGCCTCTTACAGGAGAAGACCCCTTTTCCCGAGGTACCCGTGCCAGTGATCCGATCCATCTCCGCGCCGCCTGCTGTCCGTCTCCCCGAGGCGTCGTCCGCGGATCGGCCTCGTCCGGCTCGCCGCAGCGCGGCTGTTCGCTCGACGTCGTCGAAAGGCGTGCGCCTGTCGACCGTCGTCGTGCTCGCGACGCTCGTGCTGCTGGTGTTCGGCGGCGCCTCGGCGTTCGCGCGGCCCTACCGGGTGTACATGTGCAAGACCCCCACCGGTGGGAATGCGCCGGTCGAGGGTCTCCAGTTCACGAACGCGTCCACGGGCACGCTGTACTGGTTCGGCAACGACTGTGGTTGGCGCGACGAGGGGAAGTTCGGGATCTCGCTCGGCCGGGAATGGCGCGCCGCCGGCCAGTACGTCCGGGCCACCATCTCGAGTCCGGTGCCGATCATCGGCGTCGAGACGAGGCAGCGGGTGGTGCTCGCGGCGGGCAACCAGGCCGACGGGTGGGCCACGCCGCGCTTCGCGCTCATGGTCGGGGGCACCGACGAGTCGAGGATCGTCGACCAGTGCCTCTGGGCTTGGGGGTGCACCGGATCCACGGCGTCGACCTGGTGGGCGCCGACCAGCCAGAGCGCCGTGAACGACGTCACCTGGGAGGTCGTGTGCGCCGGGAGCGCCGGTGGCGGGTGCGCGGGTCCCGCGGCGCCGGGCGACGCGGGGGTGCCTCGCGCGTCTGCGGACATCGACCGTCTGAGCTTCATCATGCTCGACGAGCGCGCTCCGGTGCTCGGCGAGATCTCGGGCACCGCATGGACCGGCCCGATCCACGAGGGTGTCGAGGCCCTCAAGCTCTCCCCGTACGACGGCTATAGCGGGAGTGGCCTGTCCCGGCTCGTCGTGACCCTGGGCGGCAGCGTCGTCAGGAGCCTCGATTTCGGTGACGGAGGATGCCGCGACCAGGGCAAACTCGCCGTCGGAGCCGGACTACCTCAAGTTCAGCCCTGCCCGCAGGCCTCCGGCTCGTTGGAGCTCCCGATCGACACCGCGCGCGTGCCGGACGGCCTGCGCGAACTGCAGGTCAGCGTGACCGATGCCGCGGGCAACGAGTCGCGTTCGAGCACGAAGATCCTGATCGACAACGTGAAGCCGCCGGTGAGCACGTCGGCACCGACCCTCGCGGGGGTCCAGGCGAGCGGCGTGCGGCCGGGCGACGCGCTCGATGCGTCGCCGGGTGGCTGGACCGGCAACGGCCTGTCGTTCGCGTATCGCTGGCAGCGGTACGACGCATCGACGTGACCGACATCGCCGGCGCCACGGGCTCCCGCTACGTGGTGACGAAGGCGGATGTCGGCAAGCAGCTGCGCGTCGTGGTCCGGGCGACGGCTCAGAACGAGTCGGCGGAGGCGCCGTCGGCCCCCACGCCGGTCGTGCAGAGCGGTGCGGTGGTCCAGGTGGCGTCGGTGGCGCCGTCGACGGCCGATGCCGAGGGCGGAGCGCCGCAGCTCGTCGTCGATCGCGAGCAGCGGTCGGTGCAGGTCAAGCACGGTGCGCAGATCGTGGTGACGGGCCGGCTCGTCGATGCCGATGCGCGTCCGATCGCCGATGCCGTCGTCGACGTGTTCGAGCAGGTGACGGTCGTCGGCGCGCCGTGGCAGAAGATCAGCACGGTCACGACCGATTCCCAGGGCGGATACTCGTTCCGTCCGACCACGACGGGCAGTCGCACCCTGCGGTTCGCGTACTCGGCGACGCGTCAGGCGGGCGAGTACCGCGCGACGCGTGAGGTCGTGATCTCGGTGCTCGCGGGGATGGAGATCAGGGCGCTGCGCCGGACGGTGCCGGCTTCGGGTCTGATCGCGCTGCGAGGCCGCGTCCGGGCGAAGCCGTTGCCGGCGGCCGGTACGTGGGTGGAGGTCCAAGTGCTGGATGCGGGGATCTGGCGAACCGTCGCGACGCGTCGCACGTCGAAGACCGGTCGCTGGTCGTTCACGCACCGTGTGCGCCGTACTGCGAACGTCACGTTCGCGTTCCGGGCTCGGCTGCGGCAGCTGGCCGACGTGCCGTCGATCGAGTCGAAGAGCGCGACGGTGAAGGTGCGCGTGCGATGAGCGCACGCGGGGTGTCTCGTGGCGTGGTGGCTCGTGCCTGCGGCGGGCTCCGTCGCTCGCTGGCCTGCCGGGCGCTGATCGTCGGCGTGGTCGCGTCGATCTGCGTGCCCGTCGGTGCGGGTGCCGAGGAGCAGCCGGCGATCCTGAAGGCCTATGGTCTTGATTGGATCGAGCGGGTGAAGGAGGAGGCGTGGCCGCAGCCGCGTCTCGAGCGCCCGGTGCTCTGCCTGCTCGACACGGGCGTCAACATCACGCCCGACACTCCCGCCGATGATCTGAACGGCCCCATCGTGGCCCGGCTCGCTCTCGACGGCGGCACCGGCACCGCCCAGGGCGACGGCTACCCGTACGACCACGGCACCCAGATGGCGTCCATCATCGCTGCGCCCCGCAACGGCTGGGGCACGGTCGGCGTGTTCCCCCAGGCGCGGATCGTCTCGATCCGCGTGACGGAGGGGACGGAGCAGTTCATTAGCCCGACATCGATTCGGCAGGGTGTCCGTCGGTGTGTCCAGTTCGCAGACGAGATAAAGGTCCGGCTGGCTGTCGTGACGATTGCGGTGACGAACTACGCGCAGCGCCCGGTCGACGTCCCGTACTGGGATCGGGCGCGCCAGTTTGCTCGGGATAGCGACACACTCGTGATCGCAGCAGCCGGAAACGACGCGGACAGCGGAGCAGTCGCGCCGTTGGCCGTGCCCGATATCCTCTCTGTGTCTGCTGGTACGGATTCCGTAGAGAAGTGTCCGTTTGTCGCCCAGCTGGATCAGACGCCGGCACTTCGTGGCCCCGGGTGTAGCAAGACCCGGGTTGGCCGGCCGGTTCTAGCGCCGCGACCTCTGCGGTAGCCGCCCTTGCCGCCGCGCTCCGAACCGGCGATGTTGTGTTGTCCGAAAGCGACACCCGCGGGACTGATCAGCAGATCCGCAGTGCCTGCTGCTGGACAGCAAGTTTTCGCTGCGGGCGGGCTCGCGTCGCGGTTTCCGCTGTTGCCCCCGTCGCTTCAGATAGCTCCGCCAAGTGGCCCGACCGGCGTAATCGTCGGCAAAGCTGAGCCGCAGTCATCTCAGACAGTTCGAGTTTGGCGGCCGACGCTGAGAGCGCGCTGGTCACGCGGAATATTGGTCGTCCGGCGTGTTGACCGTAGCCCGAGTGGACGTCTCGCAATCGACTGTCTCGTCGGCGCCAAGCGACGTGCAGTCACGTCCCGCGCGGTCGCTCGCGATCTGAGTGTGCGAGCGGCAAAGCGGCCGAGGATGTGTCGCGGCTGGATCGAATCGAAGAAGCTCGGGTTCTGGCGCAGCCTGTCAGTACGCTTCACGGCAACCTGATGCGCCGCCTGCTGTTCATCGTCCTCGTCGCGCTGCTTGCGGCGCTGCCGTGCCCATCACAGGCGAGTACCTACGTCGTGAAATCCTGCAGCAGTTCAACGGCGCTCAGAGGGGATGCGTGGACCGCTTTCGGGGGCGCGGGTTCGCTGACGATGTTCGGCGATTCGTGTGCGTCCGCCGCTCCAGATACGGACGGAGAGGTCAGCTTCTCTCGCTCCAGGTGGTTTCGTCCCACCCTCACGTCGGGGCTTCCAAATAGCCCTGGCGGTCGAGTCGGCGGCTTCGAGTTCCGGGCTCCAGCGAACGCGCGGTTGACCCGACTCAGCTATGTCCGCCGGCTTCAATCAATCGACACGGTCTGGTCCGTTCGTCTCCGCACAGACGCGGGTACGGGCTTGGGCGACGACTGTGTAACCACCGTCCAGGATCAGTGCCCAGATATACACGGCGGCAGTTACGCCGTCGAAACCCTCCCAGCCGACACGCATGCGGTTGAGGTGGCCGTCTTCTGCGGTCAGTCCACTTGCGCCTACGGCTCTGGCCCTGTCTACGACTTCGCGATCGCCATCTACTCCTCGGAAGTCACCGTGGAGGAGAACACGCCGCCCACCGCTTCGCTCACCGCGCCGCGGTACGGCAATGCCGACACCACGCTCAC
>JAQIJQ010000007.1:0-81462 GCA_036946195.1 Patulibacter minatonensis
GCTCGACCGTGTGCCCGCGGCCCGCGAGCACGGTGCTCGCCGCCAGCCCGGCCGGCCCGGCGCCGACGACGGCGATCCGCTTGGCGGTGGTCGTCGGGAGGTAGTTCAGCTCCGTCTCGTGGCCGGCCCGCGGGTTCACCAGGCAGCTCACGTGCTTGCGCTGGAAGATGTGGTCGAGGCAGGCCTGGTTGCAGGCGATGCAGACGTTGATCTCGTCGGCGCGGCCCCCGGCCGCCTTGTTGACGAACTCCGGATCGGCGAGCAGCGGACGCGCCATCGAGACGAGATCGGCCGAGCCGCCGGCGATGAGGTCCTCGGCCACCTGCGGCGTGTTGATCCGGTTGCTCGCGACGACCGGGATGCCCACCTCGGGCCGCAGCTTGGCCGTCACCCAGCCGAACGCCGCCCGCGGCACGGAGGTGACGATCGTCGGCACGCGCGCCTCGTGCCAGCCGATGCCCGTGTTGATGATCGACGCCCCGGCCCCCTCGACCGACTGGGCGAGCTCGACGGTCTCGTCCCAGGTCTGGCCGCCCGGCACGAGATCGAGCAGGGAGAGGCGGTAGACGATGAGGAAGTCGTCGCCGGCCGCGGCGCGCGAGGCCTCGACGATCTCGATCGGGAGCCGCATGCGGTTGGCCGCGGAGCCGCCGTACTCGTCGGTGCGCCGGTTCGTGGCGGCCGAGAGGAACTGGTTGATGAAGTACCCCTCCGAGCCCATGATCTCGATGCCGTCGTAGCCGGCCTCGCGGGCGAGCTCGGCGGACCGGGCGTAGTCGGCGATCGTGTTCTTCACCTGCTTGGTGGAGAGCGCACGCGCCTTGAACGGGTTGATCGGGGCCTTCGTCGCCGACGCCGACACGTTGAACGGGTTGTAGCCGTAGCGCCCGGCGTGGAGCACCTGCAGCGCGATCTTGCCGCCGTAGTCGTGGACGGCGGCGGTGATCTCGCGGTGCTTTCCGGCCAGCGAAGAGGTGGCCATGCGTGAGCCGAACGGGCTGAGCCAGCCCTCGCGGTTGGGGGCGTAGCCGCCGGTGATCATCAGGCCGACGCCGCCCTTGGAGCGCTCCGCGAAGTAGGCCGCGAGCTTGCCGAGATCCTTCGTGCGGTCCTCCAGGCCGGTGTGCATCGAGCCCATCACGACCCGGTTGCGCAGCTGCGTGTGCCCGAGGGCGAGCGGCGCGAGGAGGTGCGGGAACGCGGCGCCCGGCACGGACGCCGGCAGCGCGGACGAGAACGGCGCAGAAGGCATAACGGAGTTATAGCGGAGGACGCTGCGGGCATGGACGGCCGAACGGGGCGCGAGCCGGGCGTCGCCCCGTTGCGGCAGCGGACACCCTCCCCGGGCCGGCCGGCGAGCGAAACGCCCGTGATTGCCGGGTATTCACTCAGCGTATACTCGGTGTGTATAGTCGTCGCCATGACGGTGGCCACCACGCTCCTCGGACTCCTCCAGCGCGAGCCCGCCCACGGCTACGAGCTCAAGCGCGCATACGACGAGCGGTTCGCCGGCGGGCGGCCGCTCGCCTACGGGCAGGTCTACGCGACGCTCGCGCGGCTCCTCAAGCATGGGCTCGTCGAGGAGGCCGGCAGCGAGAGCGGCGACGGTGGGCCCGACCGCAAGCGCTATGCGATCACCGACGACGGCGTCGCCGACGTGGATCGCTGGCTCGCCACGCCCGAGCCGCCCGAGGCCTACCTGCACTCGGTCCTCCACAACAAGCTCGTCCTCGCACTGCTCACCGGCCGCGCCGCGACGGAGGTGGTCGACGTGCAGCGGTCGGCACACCTCGAGCAGATGCGTCAGCTCACCGCCCGCAAGATGCAGGGCGACCTGCTCGACCGCATGATCTGCGACCACGCGCTCCTGCACCTGGAGGCCGACCTGCGCTGGCTCGAGCTGGCCGCGGCCAGGCTCGACGAGCTGCGGACGGAGGTGGGGGCATGACCGCCGTCGCGTCCGAGACCACCCGGCCGTCGACGGCCGGCTCGGTGCCGGCGGTCGAGGCGCTGGCCGTGCGCAAGGCGTTCGGTGCGTCGCTCGCACTCGACGGCGCCTCGCTCGCCGTCCAGCAGGGCGAGCTCATCGCGATCATGGGACCCTCGGGCTCGGGCAAGTCGACGCTCCTGCACGCGCTGGCCGGGATCGTTCCGGTCGACGACGGCGAGGTGCGGGCGGGCGGACGCGACCTCGGCGCGCTCTCCGATGCCGACCGCAGCGCGCTGCGCCTCCGCGAGTTCGGCTTCGTCTTCCAGTTCGGCCAGCTCGTCCCGAGCTCACGCTCCTCGAGAACGTCGCGATGCCGCTGCGCCTCTCCGGAAAGGGCCGCAAGGCCGCCGAGCTCCAGGCGATGCAGTGGCTCGAGCGGCTGGGCGTCGACGACGTGGCCGGCAAGCCGCAGAGCGACGTGTCCGGCGGCCAGGCGCAGCGCACCGCGATCGCCCGCGCACTCGTGCACGGCCCGCGCGTGGTGTTCGCCGACGAGCCGACCGGGGCTCTCGACTCGCTGAGCGGCGAGCGGGCCATGGAGCTCCTCGTGACGAGCGTGCGCGACACCCGCGCCGCCCTCGTGCTCGTCACCCACGACGCGCGCGTCGCCGCCTACGCCGACCGCACCGCCACCGTGCGCGACGGCCGCGTGATCGACCCGCTCGCCTCCGCATGAGCCGCGCCCGCACCCACCGCCTCGCCGACCTGCGCCTCGGGATGCAGCTCGCGTGGTCCGGCGCACGCACCCGCACGCTGCTCGCAGCCGTCGGCATCGGACTCGCCACCGCCGTGCTCCTGCTCGCCGCCTCGCTCCCACCGGCCGCGAAGGAGCGCAGCGCGCGCCTGGAGGCGCGCGGCGTCTACTCCCAGGGCGCGGCGAAGAAGGGCGAGGGCTCGATGGTCGTCGGGAGCCTCGCCACCGAGTGGCACGGTCGAGACATCGGCGGCTTCGCGCTCCAGCCCGACGGCGCGGCGCCGCCGCTGCCGCCCGGCGTCCAGCGCCTGCCCGCCCCGGGCGAGCTGGTCGTCAGCCCCGCCCTCGCGAAGCTCCTGGCCGAGCCCGGCACGGAGGGACTGCGCACGCGCCTCGGAGGGCGCGTCGTCGGCGAGATCGCCCCGAACGGCGTCTCGGGCGCGCGCGACCTCTACGTGTACGCCGGCAGCCGCTCGCTGCCCGAGCCCGGAATCGCGGACTACAACGGCGCGTTCATCGGCCGCGTGCGCGCGTTCGGCGATCCGCCCGGGGGCGACCCGCTGAGCGATGCCGCGTTGTTCCTGGCGGTCGTCGGCACCATCGTGCTGCTGATCCCGGTCGGCGTGCTCGTCTCGACCGCCGCGCGGTTCGGCGGCGAGCGTCGCGATCGTCGCCTCGCCGCGCTGCGGCTGATCGGTGGCTCGGCTCGCCGGGTCACGTGGATCGCGGCCGGAGAGAGCCTGGCCGGCGCGGCGCTCGGACTCGTGGTCGGTGGCGTCGTCTTCCTCCTCGGGCGTCAGGCCGCCGAGTGGGTGTCGTTCTTCGGGTGGACCGTCTACCCGTCCGACGTGCGCCCCGACCTCCTGCTGCTGCTCCTCGTCGTGGTCGGCGTGCCGCTCACGGCGGTCGCGACCACCCTCGTGGCGATGCGCCGCGTGGTCGTCGAGCCGCTCTCCGTGAGCCGCCGGGCGCGCAGCGCCCGCGGCCGGCTGTGGTGGCGCGTGCTGCTCGTGGCGATCGGGATCGGCCTGCTCGTCCCGCCGATGCTGCACCCCAGCAACGCCGCCACCCTCTCGGCGCTGCACCTCGGTGGTGCGGTCGGCGCGCTGTTCCTCGGCACGGCGTTCCTGCTGCCGTGGCTGGTGGAGGTGGTCGCGCGGCGGCTGCCCGCATGGTCGGTGCCGAGCCAGCTCGCGCTGCGCTCGCTGCGGGCCGAGCCGGCGGGTGCGGCGCGGATCGCCGCGGGTCTCGCACTCGCGGTCGCCGGTGCCATCACGCTGCAGACCCTGCTCACCCAGGAGGACGACACCCGCCCGGGCCCGACGCGCGGCGGCCACTACACCGCCGTCGATCTGACGGGCGACCGCGACAGCGCCTCCGCACTCGCCGCCGACATCCGCGGGATCGACGGTGTGCAGCGCGCGAGCATCGTCCGCCAGTACCAGCTCGTCGCGCACGGCCAACGCGACGGCATCACGCCGCAGCTGTCGATCGGCACCTGCGCCGATCTCATCGCGGTGCTGCCGAGCCTGCGCTGCGAGGCCGGCTCGGTGGTGCCGCTCGCGCTCACGCCGCGCGAGCGCGCGGCGACGAGCGACGGGACGGCCGTGCACGACGCGGTGTCCTACGAGGAGCAGTTCCGGGCGCCGGCGGCCGGCGAGCGGGTGAAGTACCGCGCGGGGTACACCGACCCGTGGACGAAGGCGACCGTGCCCGCGAGCGCGGCCGACCAGCCCGGGCTGAGCGTCGCCGACGACGGGCTTCCGCCCGCCCCGGGCCTGCTCGCGGCGACGGGTGCGCTGCCGGAACCCGAGGGCCCCGGGCTCGTCCGCGCGCTCGTGTGGATGGAGCCGGGGGCCGGCGATGCGGCGCTCGAGGCGCTGCGTGACGTCGCCGCCCGGCGCGACCAGCTCGCCCGGGTGTACACGCCGTGGCAGCTGCAGAACGAGTCGCAGCTCGCCGACGTGCGCCGTGCCATCGTGCTCGGGGCCGCGGTGCTCCTGGCACTGCTGTCGGTGAGCCTCGTGGTGATCTCGTTCGAGCAGGTGTCGGCCCAGCGCCGCACGCTCGCCACGCTCTCTGCGACCGGCGTGCCCGCCCGCACCCTCCGCGCGGCGCTCTGGCTGCGCGCGCTCGTCCCGACCGCCATCGGCCTCGCCCTCGCGACCGTGATCGGCCTCGTCCTCGGGTGGGCGCTGCTGCGGATCCAGGACCTCCCGCTCGGGATCGACCCCGTCGGCCTGCTGGAGGTCCTGCTCGTGGGCGGGGTGCTCTCGATGCTCGCGACGGCGTGCGTGCTCCCCGTGCTGCGGCGAGCGTCGGCGCCAGCCGAGATGCGAACGGAATAGCGCCCCGCGCGGCAGGGCCGGGCGTGAGCAGGGAGGCGTCGGCTCGGGGGAGTCGACGCCGCCCTGCTGACGCCCGGCTGTGCTCAGCCCGTCGCCGGCAACACCGCGACGGGCACCGGAGACCGGCGCAGGATCTCCGCCGAGCGCGAGCCGAGGAACACGCTGCGCAGGCCCTTCGGCGGGCTGGAGCCGACCACGAGCAGGTCGCCCGGGGCCCAGTCGACGGTGCCGACGGCAACGGCCCAGTCCTCGCCGTCGGCGATGTCGGTGTGGATGAAGCGCGTCGGCAGATCGAGGTCGTCCAGACCGCGGATGGCCTTGTCGACCTTCGCCTGCATCTGCTCCTTCCACTGCGCGGCGATCTCGGCCTCGTACTTCGGGCCGCTCGGACCGGGCTGCGTCGTGGCCTGCCGCACCCAGAAGGTGACCGTGCGCAGCTGGGTGTCGGCGCGCTCGGCGAGCAGCGCGGAGTACCGCAGCGCGAACACGCTCTCGGCGTCCGGGCCGAACGCCACGCTCACGCGGCGCAGCGGCCGCTCGACATCCCGGCGTCGGTAGCCCTCCGGCGCGAGCAACACCGGGAGCGGCGCGGAGTTCAGCAGCCCGCGTGACGCGTCGCCGAGGTGGATGTGGCCGGGCGGCGCTCCCGTCGCCGGGCCGAGGACGAGCTGCCCCGGTCGCTCGCGCTCGACGGCGACGAGCAGGCCGGCGCGGACCGACCGCTCGCGCACCACGACGGTGCCGGCGAACCGGTCGCCGAGGCGCACGCGGGCGTCCTGGATCGCATCCGCGGCGAGCTGCTCGCCGAACGACTCGTCGGTCATCCCGACGCGCAGCGGCGACGGCACGCCGGGCGCCACGACCACCACCACGGCGGCCTTGACCGGCTTGTCGAGCGCCGCTGCGAAGGTGCCGGCCAGCTCGATCGCAGCGCCGTTGTCGCGCCCGGGATCGATGCCGACGAGCACGCTCACGAGCGTTCGGCGCCGCGCTCCGCTCGCCGCACCCGCCGCTGGTTGCGCACGCGGCGCGCACCCGGCGGGGTGGCCTTGGTCTCGAGGAACTTCAGCGCCTGCACGTACAGCAGGCTCGCCGGTCGCGGGGCGACCTCCGCGAGACGCAGCCCCGCGAGGAACTCCTCGGGCGTGTCGAAATCGGGCATGCGCACCCGCACCGAGCCGAGGCCCTGCGCGACGTGGGCATCGGAGCCGGCGCCCTGCGCGAGGCGGTACTTGGTCGCGAAGCGACGCGCCTCGTCGTTGAACGTGCCGACGGCGACGCGCGGGTTGAACACCTCGATCGCATCGATGTCGTCGAGGACGTCGAGCAGGTGCTCGTAGTCCGGCACGGCGTGCATGCGGTCGAACGGGTGCGGCACGTAGACCACGCCGCCCTGTCGCTTGATCTCGGCGATCGTCTCCTGCAGCGTGAGGCCGCGCGGGATCTTCTCCTTGATGAAGAGCCCGATCACCTCACCCTGGGAGGCCGTCTTGACCTCCTCGCCGATGATCACCTTCACGCCGTACTTCTCCGAGAGCTCGGCGGCCTCGAGGGCGCCGGAGATCTCGTTGTGGTCGGTGACGGCGATCGCGCCCAGGCCCCGCTCCTTCGCCGTCGCGAGCAGCACCTCGACGGGCGTCGCGCAGTCGTGCGAGTGGTCGGTGTGCATGTGCAGGTCGACGTCGATCTTCGGTCGGTCCCGCAGCCGCGCAGCCACCTCCACCGGGACGGTGGGATCGCGGCGCCGGGAGAGCAGCGCGCGGTAGGCGTCGATCACGCCGTCGACCACGCGCGCCGGGCGCTGCGCGGCGCGCACCCCCGCGCCGGCATCGTGCAGGCGGCCGAGCAGCGCGCGGTCGGTCGCGAGCCGCTCGATGGAGGAGGCGATCGACTGCGGGCTGCGGACGTCGATCCGCAGACCACGCTCGTCCTCCCCGATCACCTCGAGGTGGGCCGCCAGGCGCGTGGCGACCGGCACGGCGCCCGCGGCGATCGCGCGCACGACGCCGGTCGGCGAGGGATCCGAGCCGTCGGAGGCGAACACCGCGACCTGCGCCCAGGCCAGCAGCTCCTGCTCTGCCTGCTCGTCGCCGGCCGGGAGAAAGGTGACCCGGCTCGCGAGCTCGGCCGGGAGCGGGGCGCTCGCCGACGGGCCGCGCGCGCTCATGAGGCGCGCCTCCCAGGCGAGGCCGGGCGGGAGCATCCGCAGCGCGCGCAGGAGGGTGCGCAGCGCCGCACGCTCCTCGTGCTCGAGGTAGGCGATGCGCAGCGGCGCCGGCCCCTGCTCGGCGAGGCGGCCGGGGGCGCCGGGATCGGGCTCGGCGGCCTCGACGACCGACTCGATCTTCGGCACGCCGGGCGCGACGGGGGTGACGGTGCCGCCGAGCAGCGACTCCACTTCGTGCGCGACGACGAGCGAGGTGGCCAGGCGCGCATCGAGCCGGCCGAACCGCTGCTCGCGCATGCGACGCGTGATCGGGGCCGACAGCGAGCGCTGCGGCGAGCCGTGGAAGGTGGCGACGTTCAGCGCGCCGCTGGCCTTGAGCGCGGCCGCGGTGACCGACGGCGGCAGCGGGTCGTGCAGGTGGCACAGATCGAACGGGATCCCGTCGAGCAGCGTCTCGAGGGTGCGGGCGACGTCGACCGGCACGATGCCCTCGCGCCGACCTGCGCGGACCGGGAGCGAGGCCTCACCGATCGCGACGTGCGTCGGCGCGCCGCCCGGCTCGGGGACGAGGCGAGCGGGATCGGTCGAGAGCGCGGTGCGGCTTGCGCGGATCGCGGCGCGGTCGCGGCTCGGAGCGACGATCACGACGCGGTGACCCCGCTCGGCGAGCCCCGCGGCGAGCAGGCGCGTATGCCGGGCGGCCTCATGGTGATCGTCGATCGGCCGGGGGCAGATCTGGGCGATCAGGAGCGAGCCAGCATCGGTCACGAGCCCGCAGTCTACGGAGGAGCGCCGGCGTGTCGAGCCGTTTGCGTGAACGCGCCAGCGCCGGCCCGGGTCCACCCGACCCGGCCCGGCGCCCTGCGTGTGTGTCCCTGCGGATGTGGTCCGTGCGGCACGCTGGTGGTGAGCACCGCCCAGGGCTCACCACCAGCGGTGTGTCATGCCGCGTGTCGAGCCGCAGCCGTCCTGCCCGACGGCTTCGTCTCGATGGCTCGCGGTGGGCTGTCGTCCTGTCCCGTGCTCGCCATGGAAAGCACTCTGCCCCGGCTCCCCGAGAGCCCGCTCCACGTTCCCTGAGCGCTTCCTGAGAGCGTGGCCGAGCGGTCGCCGGGCGTTCGGCCCCCACCGATCGCCCTACGCACTCGAACCCTGCGAACTCGCAGCCGCCAGTTCGGGCGAGCGCCCGCGAGCGCCGCGCGCCACGTGCCGATGAATCGGGTATGCACCTGACGCTCCGCCGGAGCCGCACCCCGCTGCGGACCGCGACCGCCACCCTCCTCGCGATGCTCGCCTTCCTCGGAGCCCTCGCGCTCGCGGCCGACCGATCCGAGGCGCGCCTGGCGCTCGACACCGTGTTCGGCGCGGTGGCGCACAACCCCGTCGACGCGATGGACGGCACGCCGGTGGACGACGGCGGCTACGACCGCGCGACCCACTGCGTGAAGCAGCCGACGAAGGGAGCGCTCGCGCTCGTGAAGTGGCTGCCGAAGATCTCGCCGCGCGGCGTGAACTGGGGCATCAACCGCTGCGAGCTGTGGGGCAAGGGCTCGGCATCCCTGCATGCCGAGGGCCGGGCGGTGGACTGGCACCTGTCGGTCCGCAGTGCCGCCGACCGGGCCGAGGCCGAGCGCGTCATCCGTCTGCTGCTCGCCCCCGATGCCGAGGGCAACCCGCACGCCCTGGCACGCCGGCTCGGCGTGCAGGGCCTGATCTGGAACTGCCAGGCGTGGTGGGGCGGCGAGGGCCTGCAGCGCTACTCGGTCTGCAACGGCAAGGGCGGCAAGCTCGACCCGAAGGTCGACGACACCACCGCCCACCGCGACCACATCCACCTCGAGCTCACGAAGGAGGGCGCAAAGCTGCGGACCTCCTGGTGGACCGAGGGCCCGGGCCGGACGGCCGCGCGGGCGGTGCGCGCCGGCAGGTAGCGGCGCGCCCGCGAACCGCAGGCGCCTAGCTGCGGCAGGCGTCGCTCGTGCTCGTCCAGCCGGAGTACCAGCTCGCGCCGACCTCGGGCTGGTCGGCGATCGGCGTGACCGTGATGCGCCAGTCGCCGCCACCGCCGCACTCGTCGCCGTCGCCCTCGCCGGCCGCGATGCGAAGGCTCTTGCCGAGTTCGGCGACGGAGATGCCCGTCCAGCGTCCGAGCAGCGCGCGGTGGCCGGCGGCCTTCAGCGGACTGCTGACGCCCTGCGGCACGCCCATGATCGGGGCCGGTGCGAAGGCCGGCGTGCCGGTGCCGATCGGATCGGGGTCGGTGCCGGCCGGCTCCTCGCTGCCGGCGACGACGGCGCCACCGGCCGTGATCCACGCTGCCGCCTGGCCGTAGGCCTTGAGCTTGGTGACGGTGTTGTCGGTGTCGTCGAGCTGCTGACCCGGGACCGGCTTCAGGCCCTTGATCCAGGTCTTGCCGGCGGCGGCGTTGGCCGCCCAGATCCGGGCGGCGGGCACGCCTTCGAACGCCGGGCCGGCGGCGGTCCACACGGCGCTCGAGCCGTCGAACGAGACCTTGCTGAAGCCCTTGCTCCACGGCCCGAGGCGGTGGATGCGCACGGGGTCGCCGTACCCGGCGGTGCAGGAGAAGAGCGAGGAGCTCTTGCGGAAGAGCACGCTCCCGCTCTTGCGGACGATCTCGTTCGCCTGCCTCGTGCAGGTCGGCGCCTTGGCGTGCGCGGCGGCCGGCGCGAGCGCGAGCGGAGCCGCCGCGAGGCCTGAGAGCGCGAGCGCGGTGACCGCGCGCTGGCGAAGGGTGGTGGTGGAGGGCATGGGTCGAGTCCTTTGAGCGAGACGAGTCGAGCGGGGCCCGGCTCAGCAGGCGGGGCCGTCGTTGGTGGAGGAAACCCAGAAGGAGGCGCCGAGCTTCGGTGCCGTCTCGAGCGGCTGCACCTCGATGCGGTACTCGTCAACGGTGCCGCACTCGTCGCCCTCGCCCCCGGCGTTGGTGATCGTGATCGTGTCGGCGAGCGCGGCGGGGGTGATGCCCGCCCACTGGCCGATGTACGCGCGCCCGCCGCTCACGGTCGGGTGCTCGAGCAGACCGGCCCCGCCGGCGGGCATGCCGTCCGGGCCGGTGTCGGCGGCACCGGCCGTCCCGGAGCCCAGGGCCTTGGGGTCGCTCACGTTGCCGGCGAAGGTGGCGAGCAGCCGCCCGCCGGTCGTCACCCAGGCGACCGCGCTGCCGCCGGCCTGCAGTGCGCTCACGCGCAGGTCCGAGCCGGTCCCGGGGCCGAACGCCGGCTTGGCGGCGGTGAGGAAGCGCGGGTTCGCGGCGTAACGCGAGAGGTCGGCGGCGAAGACGAGGTCGGCTGTCTTGCCGCTCACCTTCGTGCGCTGCGTCCAGCCGACCATCGCGCCGCCGAGGATCACCTGGCTCTGCTTGGTCCACGGACCGATCTGCCGGTTCTGCGGCTTGCGCCCGCCGTACACGGTGCAGCTCCACAGCTTGCTGCCGTCGGTCCACAGCACCGAGCCGTTGTTGCGGGCGACCTCCGTCGTGTGCTTCGAGCACTTCTTCGACGGGGCGGCCGACGCCGGAGCGGCGCCGAGGGCGGCCGCGGCGGCCGTGACGAGGAGGGCGCTGGCGAAGGCGCGACGGGCGTTGGGGGCGGAAAGCTTGGCGCGGGTGGTCGCGGCGGCGGCCGGGCCCGACGAGCCGCGGGCGGGGCCGGACGAGGCGGGGGCGGACGAGACGCGGGCGGCAGGGAGGAACTTGCTCATGGCCAGAGCATCGACGAACCAGGCGCCGCGCTCCGCCTCGGGTGATGCACTCGTTGTGTCACCGGCGCGACACAAGCTCTGGCTGTTGACCGACCTGGCGCGCAGTTCGAGCGCTCAGAGCTACGCGACTGCGAGCAGCTGGTTCTCGATTTGGTGCTGAACGACCCGGCTCGACACGCCGAAGTGCGCCGCGGCTTCCTCGATAAGAGCGTCGTCATTGGGATCGTCCACCCTGCTCACGACCTCACGAAGACCCTCAGCTGGAACAAGCATCTCCGCAGCAAACGCCCGCTCGATCTGCGCTGAATCGGTGGTGGCGTTCGTGATGAGAAAGCGATCGACCGGGGGACGGGCCACGGCATGCCACAGGGCCCGAACTTGTGCGAAACGGATTCCGGTCTCGTTGGATTCGCGCCCGAGCACGAGCATCGCGCCGTCAGTGCGACTCGACCCCACGCCGACGAGCGCAAAGTCTGGAGCGCGTTCAACGTGAACGGGAAACAACTGTGACGCATCGAGTCGGTCCGTAGCTGCCAATCCCCAAGACCTTCTGAGAAGGCGCGCCTGTTCCCACCCCTCGGTCCAGGGTCGGGAAGCGCTGACGCGTTCAAGTCCGATGTCGCGCGCCTCAACAACCCTCGGGCTCATCGGACGACGCTCCTTGCCCTTGACGGCGCTACCGATCCAACTGAGCGCCGCTTTGAGATGTTCGGCCGAGACACCGTGGTAGAGCTGTTCGGCATCTTCCGGAGACAACACCTCGGCGACCTCGACAATGCGGGTGGCGAGCCCCGGCGTGACGTCGTAAGGATCCAACCCCAGCGCAGCAGCCGCAAGGCAGAACGCGCGCTCCTCGCTCGGCGTGTCTCGGACGGCTGCCCACTCGTCTTGCAGCGGCGTGTGGTTGATACCGCATTCGCGCAGGCGGGCCGTGACCGAGTCGACAAACCCGCGCAGCGCCTGTTCCACGACGATGGTGTCAACAGAGCACGTGCCCGACCCGACAAAGCGAACGAGCCGGTTGGAACTCGACGGGTCAGCACGCCAGCTGAGGCGCGTCGAACTTCCTTCGGGCGCGAGCACGAGGTTTGGCCACGACATCCCGTCCCCAGCCGCCCGCAGATTGTGCCGAAGCCAAACTGAAGTGCCGGGCCGTGCGCTGCTGGCACCACCCAGGATTCGATTCCCGCGCCGATGCCCGAGCAAGAACCACCAGTTCCAGGCGACCCACTCCGCCAAAGGCAGCAATGACGTGTATACGGAACGCCTGCTCGAACCGGTGCCGCGGTCCTCGACCTGCGTGATGTGTTCCCCGTCGACCGTGATCTCGAGCCTTGCCCAAGTCGCAGCGAGAGCCTCGTCTCGAATGGCACCCGGCGCTTCCCACTCATAGGTGAGGGAAAACTGAGATGCGGACTGAATGGGTGTCACAGCGGTGGTACTTGCTCGGCGCTCGGGTCAAGTTCATAACCCTTGTATTGACCGAGTGCTCGATTGACCAAGCGCCCTTCGTAGATGACGCCTTGATCGGACTTGAACCAAGCGTATCGAGGAAACTCTCCCTCCCACGGTCCTCCCACATGGCCGGCGGCAATGGCCCGCCTCAACCACCGCGTGAGTTCGATGGCATCCTTCAAGGAAGGATCGCACTGCGTCGCGTCTGAACGCGGGGCCGGGTCGCCGGCAAACGACGGGTATCCCTTGTGCTCGACGCTTCCGACGTACAAACAGCCGGTAGCAAGGCGCTCGAGGTCAGTTCCGGCGGGCACGTCCGCAAATACGCGACGTTGAGGTCGCCGTCTCTTTGCTGCCCTCATATCCGTCTCCAACTTGTCGCCGAACCGCGGCGGAGCGAACACCATACCCCCAACACGCCTATCGCGCGAGGGGCGCGCCGCCCGCGGGCGACGCGCCCCTCCAGGCGCAGGCTGCGCGGGCGGCGGCCCGGCAGCGGGTCGGCCCCGCGGAAGCGGGGCCGTGCAGCTCGTGGCTAGGCCGGCTGCGCGTCGCGGATGTACGCGTGCGTGGCGATGAACTCCTCGGTGTTCTCGCGGCACTCGTCGTCCGGGCGCTGCACCTTCGGCGACTTCATGAAGTAGCTCGACGGGCCGTCGATCTGGCCCGAGAGGCCGTGGTTGAGAGCCAGCTTGAGGCAGCGGACGGCGTCGATGATCACGCCGGCCGAGTTCGGGGAGTCCCACACCTCGAGCTTGGTCTCGACCGTCAGCGGCACGCCGCCGAAGGACTTGCCCTCGAGGCGGATGTGCGCCCACTTGCGATCGGTCAGCCACGGCACGTAGTCCGAGGGGCCGATGTACACGTCGGTGGCCGGGAGGTCGCGGCCCATGATCGAGGTGACGGCCTGCGTCTTGGAGATCTTCTTGCTCTCGAGGCGCTCGCGCTCGAGCATGTTGAAGAAGTCCATGTTGCCGCCGACGTTGAGCTGGCTCGTGCGCTCGAGGTGCACGCCGCGCTCGAAGAAGAGGCGGGCCAGCGTGCGGTGCACGATGGTCGCGCCGACCTGCGACTTGATGTCGTCGCCGATGATCGGCAGGCCCTTCTCGACGAAGCGGTTGTTCCAGTAGTCCTCGGAGGCGATGAACACCGGGATGCAGTTCACGAAGGCGCAGCCGGCCTCGAGGACCTGCTCGACGTACCACTTCGTGGCCTGCTCGGAACCGACCGGCAGGTAGGAGACGACGACGTCGGTCTTCGTGTCCTTGAGGATCTTGACGATGTCGTCCGTCGGGCCGGGGGCCTTCGAGATGCGCTCGGCCGGGTACTTGCCGATGCCGTCGTGCGTCATGCCGCGGTACACCTTCACGCCGGTGTCCGTGGGCACCTCGGTGAACTTGATGGTGTCGTTCGGGTCGGCCCAGATGGCCTCGCCGAGGTCCTTGCCGACCTTGGTGGCGTTGATGTCGAACGCGGCCGTGAACTCGATGTCGGAGACGTGGTAGCCGCCGAGGTTCACGTGCATGAGGCCCGGCACGTCGTCCGTGTCGGCAGCGTTCCGGTAGTGGTGGACGCCCTGCACGAAGCTGTTGGCGCAGTTGCCGACGCCGATGATGGCGACGCGGACCTTGTCCTTCTGACGATCGGTCATGTGGTTGGTCGAGCTCCTGGGAAGGAAGAAACTGGGGATGGGTGGTCCGCTGGCGGCGTCAGGCTCAGCTGGCCGTAGGCGCGAGCAGCGCCTTGCGGACGTGGAAGATGCGCTGCAGCACGGTGACCGTGCTCAGGGCGGCAAGAACGTACACGGCGTATTCCAGCACGCCGAGGCCCGCGAGGAGCAGGCCGGCGCTGAGGATGATCACGCGTCCTGCGCGATTTCCGAAGCCGACCTTGCACTCGACGCCGAGCGCCTCGGCCCGAGCGCGGGTGTAGGACACCATGATCGAGCTGACGATCGCACCGGCGGTGGCGGTGACCGCGAGCTTGTTGCCGTCGGCGACGAAGCTGGCCGCGATGACCGTGAGCATCACGCCCTCCTCGATCCGATCGAGGGTGGAGTCGAGGAACGCGCCGAACGGCGACGCCTTCCCGCTCATGCGCGAGTACTTGCCGTCGAGCATGTCGCAGACCGAGCCGACGATGAACGCGATGCCGCCGAGGAAGAGCTGGTCGGCATAGACCAGGCCAGCAGCGACGAGGCAGAGCACGAGGCCCGTGAGCGAGATCGCGTTCGGCGTGAGGCGCGACTCGATGAGGCGGTTGCGCACGAGCTCGGAGCGCTCAGCGCTGATGATCCGCGGGCGCTGCGGGGCTGTGGGTGGCGTGCTGGTCACGTGGGGGCTTCCGATGGATGTCCGGTCCAGGCCCACGACGCGGGGCGGAGTCGACCGAGAGCGTAGGCGCTTGCGGCACCGAACGCCGCGACCACGGCACCCGCGGCTGCATCGAGCCAGAAGTGGTTGCCCGTCGCGACGACCACCCACAGGATGGCAGCCGGGTAGGCCAACCAGGCGGCACGTACCCAGCGCCGCCGCGCGAGCGACGCGATCGAGAGCCCGATCATGAGCGAGAACGCGACGTGCATCGAGGGCATCGCGGCGTACGGATTGGCGAACGCCTCCCACACGAACTTGCGCGGCCCCGACAGCTGCTCGACCGAGTCGACGAACCCGTAGTCGGCCGGCATCAGCCGCGGCGGGGCCGTCGGCAGCCCCACATAGATCAGGCACGCCCCGATGAACGAGACGAAGAACATGTTCCGCACGAAGTAGTAGCGGTCGTTGTGCCGCAGGTACACCCACAGCAGTCCACCCAGCGTGACGGTGGTCTGCACGTTGAGGTAGACCCACGAGAGCGCGTCGGTGAGGCCGTCCACCCCGAGCGCCCAGCGCTGGATCGACGGCTCCACGTAGAGCCCGAGCGCCCGCTCGACGGCGACGACGTGGCGGGCGTTGGCGACGGCGTCCGCCGCCGTCGACGGCTCGTCGGCCAGGCCCCGCGTGAGCTGGTAGGCGAACAGCACGACGGCCAGGACCACGACCTGCAGGACGAGATCGCGCCACCCCTTCGGCAGCGACGGTGCGGACAGCCGCGACATCACGGGCATCGTAGGGGCCGGGCCACCGCCGCCGCGCAGCGGCGCGAACGCCCTGCAACGGGCGCCCCCGGCCGCTAGGAGGAGAAGTCGAGGGTGACGTACTGCCCGCCACGACCGGCACGCACGCCGACGCCGACGGTGCGGAAGCCGGTCGACAGGATCATCGCCCGGTGCCCCGGTGAATCCATCCACGCGCGGACGATCCGCGCGGAGCGCACGGCGCCGCTGCCCCAGTAGATCGTCTCCCCCACCTTCGCCGGGCCCGTCGCCCAACGCAGGCGGGCCGACAGACCGGCCTCGCCCCAGGTGCGGTGGGTGAGCGTGCGGGCGGCGGCCATGCGCTGCGAATGCCGGTAGGCGGCCCTCGAGAGCCGGCGGCCGATGGCGAGCGGCGGCAGGCCGTGCTGGGCGCGGACGGCGTTGACCCGGTGCACGACGCCACGCTCGCGGCCGTCGACCGACGGTGCATCGCGGGCCGCCGCAGCCGATGGCGACAGGAGCACCGCAGCGGCGGTGAGAGCGGGGGTGAGCGCGCGCATCATCGGGCGCCGCGCGGAGCGGAGGGCGTCGGGTGACATGGGGGGAAGGACCTCTGGGGTGGAGGACGAGGGATCCACCTCAACCGATCCGGACGCAGGATGTTGCAGTACCCGTTGCCGGGCGCGCCAGAGCGTGCGGCACCTCACGCTCGTCGATCGTCCACGAATGACGCCAGAAGGGCACGAGCCCGCGGCGAGACGACCGGACCGGCGAGGGTGACGAGCCCGACGGCAGGCGCGACGACCGGGCGCACCAGCGGACGAACGTGGACCGACGGCGGCAGCGCGCGGCCGTCGAGCCAGGCGCGGGCGACGATGCAGGACGAGCCGTGGAGGCCGAGATCGACCAGCGCGGCGACGGAGTCGGCCTCCACGCGGGCGCGCACCGACACCCCGGCGGCCTCGAGCGCACGGTCGACGAACTGGCGGTTCTGCATCGCCGGTGCCAGCAGGCAGAGATCCAGGCCGCCGAGCTCGTCCCACCCGATCGGGCCATCGACGGCGGCCCCGCTCGGGTGTGACGTGACGAGCACGAGCTCCTCGCGGTACAGCTCGGAGGCCCGCAGCCCGGCCGGCAGCGGATCGTCGACGTAGACCAGCCCGGCGTCGAGCTCGTGGCGCTGCACGCCGCGCAGGATCGCGTCGGCCGGACCGGTCTCGCAGCCCACCGTCACGGCCGGGTGCGCCGCGAGGAACGGCGCGAGGAGCCGGCCGAGCGAGGTCGCGACAGTCGGGATCGCGCCGATGCGGGCCGTGCCGCCGAGGGTGCCGCGGAGCGCCGCCGCCTCGGCCTGGAGACCGTCGGCGGCGGCGAGGGTGGCGCGGGCCCAGGCGAGCAGCCGCTCCCCCTCGCCGGTCAGCCCCTCGAACCGTTGACCGCGCCGCACCAGCCGGAGCCCGACCTCGGTCTCCAGCCGACGGATCGCGGTCGAGAGCGCCGGCTGCGAGACGTGGCAGGCGGCGGCAGCGCGGCCGAAGTGGCCCTCGCTGGCGAGGGCGTCGAGGTAGCGGAGCTGCTGCAGATCCATCGCGCGGCGCCTTCACGATAACCCGTGGCTATCAGCAAGAACGATCTGGTCTTGACCATCGATCACCAAGTCGCGATCGTGCCGGGCCCGTGATCGCTCGTCCTCGCACGCTGCACCTCGGGGAGGTCCGACTCGGGGCCGGTGTCCTGCTCACCGTGCTCGCGCTCGCCGTCGCCTCCGCGCTGCTGCACGCCACCCTCCTCCTGGCCCCGTTCGCGGCGACCGCCGCGCTCAAGCACGCATCGCCGCACGGCCCGCTCGCGCGGCCGCGCAACGTGATCGGCGGCTACCTCGTCGGCGCGAGCGTCGGCCTGGCGATCGGGCTGATCGCGCCGGGCGACGACCTCGGCGCCGCGGTCGGTGCCGCCCTGGCCGCGACGCTCATGGCCCGGCTCGACGTCGACCATCCGCCCGCCGTCGCGATGACCGTGCTCGCCGTGCAGACGCCGGTGCCTTGGATCCTGCAGGCTGCGGCCGGCGGGGCGCTGTTGATGACGGCCTCGATGGTGGTGTTCACGCCGCTCGTCCACCGCCGGCCGTATCCCGCGGGCGTGAGCGGTCGAACCGGCCGCTGAGCAGGCGGAAGCCGGAACGGCCGGTCGATCGGTCGCCCGAGGGTCCGTCGGGGCGCCCCCGCGCGCCCGAACATGCGCCGACCACCCGAGTTCTTGAACCAACACTCGATCGATCTGCGGTGCAGCGAGCTGTCCCCCGACCGATGTCGAGAGCATGTCCCAGCGGTTCCATCCCGCGCTCGCAGGTCGCGTCTCCCGGCGGACCGTGGCGCTCCACCCGGTCGTCTGGGCGACGGTGGCCGCCTGCTTCGCCGCCATCGCGATCACCTGCGCCGCGATCGCGCTCTTCGTCGCTCCGTTCCAGGGCTGGGAGGTCGGCGCGGTCGGCGCAGCGCTCTTCGTCGTCGCCGCGATCCTCGCGAGCCAGCCACCACCGGAGGCCGACACCTGGCTCCCGCACTTCGCCGTCGCCGCTGTGTACCTCTGCACCACGGGCGCGATGTTCGCGTTCGAGCCGCAGGGCGGGACGGCGCTGCCGGCCGTCATGTTCATGGGGCCGGTCGCCGCGGTGTGGCTCGACAAGCCCCGCCACTGGCTGCCGCACATGGTCCTCGCGCCGATCCTGCTCACCTCGCCGGTGTGGCTCGGCCACGCCGACCAGAGCACGTTCATCAGCGCGTGCACGATCGTCGGTCCGACCTTCGTGCTCGGCCTCTGCGTGCGCACCGTGCTGCTGCTCGCCGCGGGCCAGAGCAGGCGCCTCGAGCACCTCGCGATGCGCGACCCGCTCACGGGAGCCGGCAACCGCCGCATGCTCGACGAGGCGTTCGCCAGCGAGCTCGCCCGCCACGCCGCGATCCGTCGTCCGCTGACCGTCTTCGCCTTCGACCTCAACGGCTTCAAGACCATCAACGACACCCTCGGGCACGCCGCGGGCGACCGGGTGCTGCGCGATGTGGCGACGCGTCTCGCGGCCCTCGCCGACGAGCGCGCCACCGTCTGCCGGCTCGGCGGCGACGAGTTCGTCGTCATCGCCCCGCTGACGGGCCGCACGACCGCCGAAGCGCTCGGCGAGGCGTTCCGCGCCGGCCTGGGCCCCGCGATCACCGCCGGCCTCGGATGGGCGACCTACCCGCACGACGGCACCGAGCCCGACCGGCTCCTGGAGATCGCCGACGCCCGCCTGATCGCCCGCAAGGCCGCGGCCCGAGACACCGACGACCTCGCCGATGCGAGCTGGATCCAGGGCATCGTGCTGCCCGACACCGTCGAGGAGCCGTCGGTCGCCGAGGGCGCGCCTGCGCCGCGCCGGCCACGGCGCCCCTTGAGCCGTGACGTGCTCGGCACCGGCCGCCTGCTGTGGCGCATCACGGGGCTCATGTTCATCTTCTACGCGGCGATCGCGCTGGCGTTCATCGCCGCCGGACCGCACCCCGGCGAGCCGCTGAGCAACGCGCTCTCGCTGCCGCTCGCGCTCGTCGGCGTCCTGATCGGCACCGTCATCCTCTGCACCCGCCCGCCAGCCCTCCACACCTGGGGCTCGGAGCTCGCGGTCGCCTGCACCTACCTCGTGCCGGTCGCCGCGTTCCTCGTCAACCGGCCGGATGCCTCTGCGCTCATCGGCTTCGGCATCTTCGTCGGGCCGCTCGTGGCGGTCCGCACCCGCACGCGCCGGCGCACGCTCGTCCACCTCGGCGCCGCGCTGCTGTCGTTCTCCGCCGTCTGCGCGTCCGGGCTCGTGAACGTGTCGTCGATCATCGCGATCGGCCTGCTCGCCCTCACGACGATCGTCATGACCTTCTACTGCGTGTTCGTGCTCGAGGCGATGGAGGCGCAGGGCGCCGAGCTCGAGCGCCTCTCCGCGCTCGACCCGCTCACGCTCCTGGCCAACCGCCGTCGCCTCGGCGAGGGCCTGGCGGAGGCGCTCGAGGAGGCCGCGGTGATGCAGGAGCCGGTCGCGGTGCTCGCGCTCGACCTCAACGGCTTCAAGCACCTCAACGACACCGTCGGGCACGGCGCCGGCGACCTCCTCCTGATCGAGGTCGCGACGCAGCTGCGCCACGTGGTCGGCCGCAACGCGCTCGTCGCCCGCCCCGGTGGTGACGAGTTCACGATCGTGCTCGAGGGCCATGACGCCGAGGCCGCCGCCGTCGCCGCAGACCGCGTGCGCGCCGCCGTCGGCGTGCTCAACCCGTCCGGCTGCCGCATCACCACCGGCGTCGGCATCGCGCTCTACCCGGTCGACGGCCGCACCCCGGACGCCCTGCTCGCCGCCGCCGACGCCCGGCTCATCGACGACAAGTACGGCCACGGCCGCACCTCGACCGCCCAGCGCCCCGCGGCCTGACCACCAGCGGGCCACCCGGCAGGGCCGAACAGGATTCCCGGGCTGCCAGGGCCACCGACGATTCACGTTCACCGCTCGGGGCGGACGCGTAGGGTGCGCGGCATGCGCATCGTCTGCCTCGGCGAGGCTCTCGTCGACCTCGTCGCCGAGCGGCCCGCCGCCGACCCGACCGACGTCGATGCGTTCGTGCCCCACTTCGGCGGCGCGCTCGCGAACGTGGCCGTGCAGGCGGCGCGGCGCGGCGCGGCCGTGTCGATCTGCGGCGGCGTCGGCGACGACCCGTGGGGTCGCTGGCTCGAAGCGCGCCTGGAGGGTGAGGGCATCGACACCGCCGACCTCGTGTTCGAGCGCGGCGGCCGCACCCCGCTCGCGCTCGTGACGGTCGACGGGCGCGGCGAGCCGAGCTACGCGATCTACGGGAGCACGACCGGCCTCGGGCTGGTGCCGGCGGCCGACCGCATCGCCCCGGCGATCCGGCGCGCCTCGATCGTACTGCTCGCCTCCAACACGCTGCTCGGCGAGCAGGAGCGCCGCCTCACCCTCGGCGCGCGGGCCCAGGTGCTCGATGAGGGCAAGCTGCTCGTCGTCGACGCGAACATGCGCCCGAACCGCTGGCCCGACCACGCCGCCATGGTCGACGCGACGCTCGAGCTGCTGCAGGGCGCGTTCCTGGCGAAGATGAACCGCGACGAGGCCGAGTGGCTCACGGGCGAGGCAGAACCGGCGAAGGCCGCGAAGGCGCTGCAGGGCGACGTGGCCCGCAACGTCGTCATCACCTCCGGCGCCGGCGGCGCGCACCTGCTCGGCGAGGGCGGACTCGAGCGCGAGGTGCCCGGCGTGCCGGTGCTGCCCAAGAACACCGCCGGGGCCGGCGATGCCGTGACGGGCGTGCTCCTCGCCGCGCTCGCCGCCTCCGGCGGCTACGCCCCCGCGCTCAACGTCGCGCTGCCCGAGGCGATGCAGACGGCTGCGCAGGTGGTGCAGCAGTGGGGCGCCGTCTGACGTGAGCCCCACTCCGCGCAAGGCGCCGGCCGCCAAGGCCGAGCCGAAGGCCCGCCGCACCGGTCCGCAGGTGCGCGGCAAGGCGACCGTGAGCAAGGCCGACTGGCGACGACCCCGCTCCGACCGCGTGCGGCGCCTGCGCGCACGGCTGCGCGAGGTGTACGCGATGCCGGTCGAGCGGCCGCACGGCGACCCGATCGGCGAGCTGATCCTCACGGTGCTCTCGCAGTCGACGAACGACCGCAACCGCGACATCGCCTACCTCTCGCTGCGCCGCCGCTTCGACACCTGGGAGGACGTGCGCGACGCGCCGAACGCGCTCGTCGAGGAGGCGATCCGCCGCGGAGGCATCTCGAAGGTGAAGTCAGCCCGGATCCAGGCGATCCTCGAGGCGATCGGCGAGCCGCTCTCGCTCGACCACCTCGCCGAGCTGCCGCTGCGCGCCGCCCAGGACGAGCTGTGCGCGCTCCCGGGCGTCGGCCGCAAGACGGCGGCGTGCGTGCTGCTCTTCGCCTTCAACATGCAGGACGTCCCGGTCGACACGCATGTGAGCCGGGTCGGCACGCGCCTCGGGCTGTTCCGTCCGGGCGCACCGCTCGAGGAGCTGCACGACGCGATGCTCGAGCTCACCCCGCCCGGTGCGGCGTGGGAGTTCCACGTGAACCTGTTGCGGCATGGTCGGCGGACCTGCGCAGCGCAACGACCGCAGTGCGGTGCGTGCGCGCTCGCACCGCTGTGCCCACGCGTCGAAGTCGACCGCTGATCGCGGGGAGCACGCGCCTCGGCCTCGGGTCGGCCGCAAAGCCGACCATGCGCGAGCGCGGCATCAGACCACCAGCCCCTTCGGGGGATCGAGCGACGGGCGGGCGTTGACCTCGTCGGGCTCGTCGCCCGGATCGGCCAGCGCGAGCTCGAGCGATCGCCCGAGCAGGCGCCGCTGGAGCAGGTCGATCGCGCGGCGACGCTCGGCGTCGTAGCCCTCGAGCGCGAGCGGGGCCGGCCGTTCGGTGAGCTGGCGAGCCAGGACGCGGGCGTCGAGGATGGCCTGGCTGGCCCCGCCCGGGCCCGCAGGGTAGATGGGGTGGGCGGCGTCGCCGACGAGCACCACGCCACCCCGGATCCACGTGTCCAGCGGGGCACGGTCGACCACCGACCACGCCCCGACCTCGTCCGTCGCCGCGAACAGGTCGGCGAGGCTGAGATCGGCGAGCGACCAGCCGTCGAACGCGGCGGTGACGGCGGCCCGCCGGGCTGCCGGGGTTCGCAGCCCCGCGGCAGGGGCGCGCACCGTCGTGGTCCAGTGGGTGAGGTCGAGCGGGCCCGAGCGGTGGAGCACCGGCGCGACGACGAGCCGGCGGCGATCGTCCCCGACCACCCGCATCGTGCAGGCGTCGCCGAAGGGCCGACACCAGGCCAGGCCGTGGAGCACCGTGCTGCCGTGCTCGATCGGCTCACCCTCCTCGGGGCGCAGCTGGCGGCGGAGGGCCGAGTCGAGGCCGTCGGCACCGATCACGACGGCAGCACGCAGCGTGCGCTCGCCGGCGAAGCCGGTGGCCGAGTCCTGCACGCGCACGCGCACGGCGCCGGCTGCGCCCTCCGCGCCGACCACGCGCGTGCCGACGGCGATCGCGTCGGGCCCGAGCCGCTCGGCGACGGCGGCGCGGAGCTCTTCGAGGAGCACCTCGCCGTGGACCGACAGGTGCGGCCACCCGTAGCCAGCCTCGACGCCGCGCGCATCGCGCTGCAGCAGCGCGCCGGAGCTGCTGCGCAGCTCGAGGGTGCTGAGCCGCACGGCGCGGCCCTGCACCGCGTCGAGCAGGCCGAGGGCTGCGAGCTCGCGCACGGCGGTCGGCGGGAGGCTGAGCCCGACCGCGGGCTCCGCGTCCTCCGCGCCGGCATCCGCGATCCGGATGTTCGCGAAGCCGGCGCGGTGCAGGCTGAGGGCCGCCGTGAGGCCGGCGACGCCGGCACCCGCGATGAGGATCGGAGCGTCGGCGGCGAGGCGGTCGACGCTCCGTGCCGACGAATCAGGCATGGTCGACCGCCTCGCCCGTGAGGGTGAGCAGCAGCATGGTGGGACGGGCCTTTCCAGACCGACGCGAGTGGGACGGACCCGCGAGACGAGCGGCGGAGATCGGGGACATCGATCTCCGCTGTGGAGAGCACTGTTGCACAGCAAAACCCCCTTCGTCAAGAATTTGGTTCTTCGGAGTACCGCCTGTGTTTGCTGGGGTGACGGTGAGTACCAAGAGCCGAACCGCCCGGCCGCCGGCGCGCGCCGGCACACTGCTCGTCAACCATGTCGATCCGCCTCGCCATCCGCGTCACGCCGCGCGCCAAGCGCCCCGGGATCGCCGGCCGCCGCGCCGATGGCGTGCTGCTCGTCCGCGTCGGCGCACCACCCGAGGACGGCCGGGCGAACGCCGAGGTGTGCGGGACCGTCGCGCGCGCCCTGGGCCTGCGCGCCCGCAACGTGCGCGTGGTGGTCGGAGCGACCTCGCGCGACAAGGTCGTCGAGGTGGACGGCCTGACCGAGGGCGAGCTCACAGCCCGCCTGCCCGCTCCCGACGGATGACGCCGCACGGGACCGGCGCAGCGATCGGCCGCGGCGCCCGGGACGAGCGGACGGACCTCCCGCGGGGCGCCCGGCCGCGCCCACCCAAGAAGTGGGCATATGCGCCCACTCAGGCGAACGGTCTCTGACGGGCCGCTCCTTCGACCCCGCGCCGGAGTTGCGACCCATAGACCGGCGCAGCCCTCGCAGCGCCAGACCCTGACGGAGGAGTCCACCGCATGCCCCAGACCCGCACCCTCGCCGCGTTCATCGCCCCGCTCGCGATCGCCGGCACCGCCGCCCTTCCGGGCGTCGCTTCGGCGGCGACCTCGTTCTACGGCGTCACGGCCGACAACCACCTCGTCGAGTTCCAGTCCGACAACACCTCGACGGCCCCGAGCAAGCAGATCACGGGCCTCGCCGCCGACGAGAAGATCATCGGCATCGACCTGCGTCCGGCCGACCTGCGCCTCTATGCGCTGACGAACAAGAACCGCTTCGTCGTGATCAACCCGCGCAACGGCGCCGTCCGGTACGTCGGCGACAAGGCGCTCGATCCGGCGGTCACGGGCGACAAGGTCGGGTTCGACTTCAACCCGGTCGCCGACCGCATCCGCGTCGAGAGCAACGCCGGCCAGAACCTGCGGATCGATCCGACGACGGGCCAGCTGGCTGCGAACCCGGTGACCGCCACCCCGACGCCCGCCCCCACGGCCACGCCGGAGCCCGGCGCGACCGCTACCCCGACCCCCGCTCCCACCCCGACCCCGGCGACGACCGAACCGGGCAAGCCCGACGGCAACCTCGCGTATGCCGCTGGCGATGCGGGCGCCGGCACGACGCCGAAGGTCACCGCTGCCGCCTACACGGGCTCGTTCCCGATCGCGATGTCGACCACGCTGTTCGTGATCGACTCCGCGCGCAATGCGCTGGCCAAGCAGGATCCGCCGAACGACGGCACGCTGCGGACGGTCGGCAGCCTCGGCACCACCGGTGATCCGATCGCCTTCGACATCGCCGACGACGACGCCGGCTACGCCGCGATCAGCACCACGGCGGGTGGCACCCGCGTCGGGCTGTACCGCGTGAACCTGCAGAGCGGCAAGGCGACGCCGGTCGGCGCGACGTTCGTGATCGGCACGAAGAGCCCGCTCGTCGGCCTTGCCGCCGCGGGCAGCATCGCGAACGACACGAAGCGGCCGGGCCTCTCGGTGTCGTCGTCGTCCACCCAGCTGCAGTCCCGCCTGCTCCAGGGCGGCGTGCAGCTGACGGTCAACAGCGACGAGGCCGCCTCGGGCACCGTCCGCGTGACCTACGCCGGCCGCACCGCCGGCACGGCCGAGACGGAGATCGTCGGCGGAGCCGGCTACGACCGCGTGGTCGTGCCGCTCGACTCGCGCACGCGCGCCGCGATCCGCCGCCCGCAGGGCGCGCAGATCACACTGCGCGTCGAGATCGCCGACGGCGCCGGCAACCGCTCCTCGATCTCGCGCCCGATCCGCACCCGCTAGCCAGCGGGCACGGATCGGTCACGCGCACGCGGCACGCCCTGTCCCGGGGCGTGCCGCCGACGCGTCGGCCCTACGGGGCGAGGGTCTTGGAGCTGGCGTTCTCGCCGAGCTCACGCAGCTCCTGCTTGGCGAGCTTCGTCGCCCAGGTGCGGGTGATGTTGTCGGTGCTGCGCAGGTGGATGCCGCTCCACACGCGGGCGTTGACGTTGTCGTCGGTGATGGTGTCCCAGTTGAGGTACGAGATCACCGTGCCCGGCAGCACCGGGCTCGTCACGTTGATCGCGCCCTCGGGGATCGGACGGATCAGCGCCTTGAACACGCGCTCGGCGGCGGTGGCGTAGGCCACGTGCCCGCTCGGGTACTCCGGGTGCGCGGGCGTGTTGATGAGCGGCGTGAACGTCGGGTCGTACGGCGTGTTCGGGTTGCCGTCATCGGTGCGCAGCGCGGTCACGGGCCGCCACCGCAGGTACTTGTACTTGCTGGCGTAGGTCGCGATCTGCACGTCGGTCGTCACCCGGTGGAACACCGACAGCAGGTGCACCTGAGCCGAGAGCGACAGGCCCTCGCCGAGGACGATCTGCCGCAGGATCGTGGTGAACGCGCCGACCGAGCTCTGGCTCCAGAAGCGCGCGATGCGGGTGCGATTGGCGCCGCGGTTCGCCGTCTGGCTGGGCGAGGTGCCGCCGAGGCGGTCGATCTCGGTGAGGTCGGCGATCACCTGCTCGGAGTCGATCGCCGGCGGCTCGGGCGCGACCTGCTTGGCGACCTGGGGGTCGACGAACGGGCGACCCTTGCCCTGGCCGGCCTGCACGGCGCCACCGAAGGCGGGGAGGGTCGGCTGCCACACCCCGGGCGCGGCTGCGGGCGGGGTGAACGGGACGTTCACGGCGTCGACGTCGAGCCCGTCGAACGCGCGGGAGGCGACCCACCGTTCGGCGGCTTTGCGGGCGAGTTGGTCGGCGAGCTTCACGCCCTCGCCGCCGCCGGCGCTCTGCTGCGTGAGGAAGAGCTGCTGGTCGGCCCGGTCCTTGATGGCGGGGACGAACGTGATGAGCACGTCGTGCACGGCGCGCGCGAGCGCGATGCGGCGGGCCCCGGCATCGCCCTTGGCGCGCTTGCCGCGCACCTTCGAGAACTCGGTGATCGCCTCGTCGGCGGCGCTCCAGGCGGTGGCCCAGGTGCGCGAGGCGGTGACCTGCGTGTTGCCGGCCGACGCCCACGTGCCGACCGCAGCGTTGGTGGTGTCGTACCAGGCGAGGACCGTCTCGAGGTTGGTCGGGGTGGCGCGCGGGATGGTGGTGTTGTCGGGCGAGGCAGCGGCCGACGGGACGAGGGTGAGGCCGGCGGCGACGGCAGCGAGGGTGGCGCTGCGGCGCAGAGCGGAGGCGCGCGGGTGGGGCGGGTGGTTCATGGCCCACGAGAGAAAACCACACAAACTCGACTGGATTTAGCCGATTACCCAGGTGGGTACCCGTTCGGGGCGTGGCGCGCCCGGTCGCTTGACGACCCGGCGGCGGCCTCCGGCCGCGCCACGGCCTTGACGTGCACACCCCGTGCGGTGATAGTGGACGCACCGTTTCCACTGGCACGGTGACCCCCGAACACGCTGCCGGCTTCATTCCCAACGCGGTCCGTCCCAGATCGTTTCGAGGCTTGCCCATGTCCATGTTCCGTCCCTCCGCGCCTCGCGGCGCGGCCACCCTCGCCGCTGCGCTGGCGGCCATGCTCGGCAGCGCGGCGGGAGCATCCGCCGCGCCGAGCGTCACCGGCATGTCCCCGGGCGTCGTGCCCACCGGCGAGCCGACCACCTTCACCATCAGCGGCACCGGCTTCACCGGCGCGACCGCCGTCGAGTTCGTCCCGGTCTTCAGCTCCGGCGCTGACGCAAAGCCGGCGGCCTCGTTCCAGGTGATCAGCGACTCGACGATCAAGGCCACCTACGACGTCGGCACCTTCTCCGCCGAGGTGCCGGCCCTCTCGCCGCGCGTCACGACGGCAGGCGAGCGCTCCGAGAGCACCGTGAAGGCGTACGTCGTCAAGCTGCGCCGCGACTTCCACCCGTACGCCGGCGAGCGGGTCATGAGCTGCCAGCTCAGCGGCCCGAGCGGGGCGACCACCTTCACCAGCACCCTGGCCTACGAGTTCGACACGATCGGTTCGGACGAGCAGTTCTTCATCAACTCCCTGCCCACCTCGCTCGAGATGGCCGACGGCTCGAAGCTGCGCACGAGCGATGGCGCCGCACCCGTGTCGTGGTCGGGGCAGCGCCTCACGTTCGACACGGACGGCGCGACCCAGCCGACCGCGACGGCGTCCAACTACAGCTCCAGCCCGTCCCTCGCGAGCTCCACGATCGACCCGAACCCGCTCACGGTGCGCCTCGGCGGCCTCAGCAGCGACTACATCGTGCGGAAGCAGGGCGCGACGAAGATCACGCTCACGATCCGCCGGTACGACGCCGACGTCCAGCTGCCCGGCGGCGCGAGCGGAACGCTCGCCTGCACGCCGACCGCGGCCCAGCCGCCCGTGATCTCCTACCCGCCGATCGCGGTCACGACCCTCTCGGAGGCGTCGGTCTCGACGCTCGGCGGAACGCTCGTGCGCGCAGCCGGATCCGGGTTCACGGAGCACCCGCCGACGCTCGCGATCGACGGCAAGCCCGTGCCGATCACCGTCGTCAGCGACTCCGAGTTCACGTTCACCACGCCGCCGCGGGCCCCGGGCTCCGCGTCGATCTCCGTCAGCGCGATGGGCTACTCCGCGTTCCCGAAGCTCCGGTACGAGAGCTCGGGCGCGCCGAGCATCGTCAGCACGTCCGTCGCCGCGACGTGCACGTTCACCAACGGCACCGTGCTCCGCCCGACGCTGACGGTCCGCCGGAGCGTGCCGAGCAGCGTGCAGCCCGGCGAGCTGCTCGCCCTGCCCGACGTGGAGGTCTCCCTCACCTTCCCGAGCTCGAGCACGCCCAGCCCGTTCAGGCTCATCAACCACGACGCGGACCTCGGATCGACCCCGGACTACGCGACGGCACCGGTGTCGGTCACGGGTTCGAGCCGCAGCTCGTCGCCGTTCGCGCCGTCGGGGCGTAGCTGGACGACGCTCTCGGACGCCTCGACGCGGCTGACGTACTCCACGACGGTGCTCGATCTCGGCCAGGCGCCGGCGACCGCCGGCGGCGAGGTCACGGCCACCCTGGGCCCGCTGAAGCTGGCCTACGCGAACCGCCGCGACACGCCGCCGTTCACGGTCACCGAGGTGCCGCTGGCGACCTGTGCGCCCGACGGTGGGACCGTGTCGCTCGCCGCGTTCCCGGTCGGAGCGCCGACCCCGACCGCGACGCCCACGCCGACCGTCACCCCGACGCCGACGCCGAGCGCGCAGCTCCCGACCTTCACGGCCAAGGGCAGCGTCGCGCTCAAGGCGCTGGCGAAGGGCACGGTGCCGCTGGCCGGCGCCGTGACCGGGGCGACGGTCGACGGGAGCGGCGGGTTCAGCGCCGATCTCGCGCTCACCGAGTCGTCGGCGAACCTCGTCGCCTTCGGCGTGCTCCCGGTGACGGCGAAGCTCCAGCTCCTGCCCGCCCCGGTCACCGGCAGCCTCGCGAACGGACAGCTGACGGCGAGCGTGAAGACGCGCGTGAAGGTGAGCAAGCTGTCGGTGCTCGGCATCCGGCTGGGCGGCGGCAGCACCTGCCAGACGAAGAACGTGAGCTCGATCCCGCTCAGGGGCGCGCTCGGCGCGGCCGGTGGCTCGCTCAGCGGCACGTTCTCGATCAGCGACCTCATCGGCTGCGGCGCGTTCACGAACGTGATCAGCCCGCTGACCGCCGGCAAGGACAACGCGATCGCGCTCGCCCTCACCGCGCAGGGGTAGCGCGAGGCCCGGGCTAGGGCGCCTTGGAGAGCGGCGACGGGAAGCGCATCGGCAGCTTCACTCCGTCCCGCCACTCCGCGAGGCGCCCGGCCTCGGCCTCGAGCGCTCGGCGGGCCTGGGCGCCCGGGTCCTCGAGGAGCTGCAGCTCGATGCCGCCGTCGTCGACCGGGCGCCAGCCGCCGACGATCCGGCCGTCCCACCAGGCGGTCGGTCCGCCGTTGCCGACGCGGTCGAAGATGAGCGGCGCGTGCGGTCCGAGGTAGAAGTCGCGCGACTTCCACGCCATCGTCGTGAGGTCGAGTCCGGGGAGCAGCGCGGCTGCCGGCTCCGGCGCCTCGAGCTCTGCGGTGTCGTCCGGCAGCACCCAGCCGGACTCGCCGTTCTCGAGCTGCACCGGCACGGCCTCGAGCGTCGCGAGGGCGGCCTTGACGGCGGCGACCGTCGATCCGAGCCACCACTTGAGATCGGTCGTGGTGCCGGGGCCGAAGGCGCGCAGCCAGCCCGCGACGAGCGCGGCGGTGCCCTCGGCGAAGCTCGGGGTGACGAGCGGCTCGCCGAGCCATGCCTGCATCGATCCCCAACGCGGCCGGCTGGTCGTCCAGGTGCCGTCGTTGGCCGCACGCAGGATCTGCCCGGAGGCGGAGAGGGCCGTGAGCACGCGCGGCGCGAACGGCACGTCGCCGCCCCAGCTCTTGCCGGCGCCGTACGGGATCGAGCCCTCGAGGCTCGCGAGCTCCGCGCGCAGCTCCTTCGCCGACGCGATCCGGCCACCGGCGAGGGCGGCGAGCACGTCGGCCTCGGCCTGCGCGAGCCAGGCCGCGCCGTCGTCGTGGAGGCCGGCCTTCTCGACGTCCCGCGCGATGCGGCCGCGTTCGGACACCGCGACCCGGTCCGAGGCGCCGGCCTGCACGATCGGCAGGTGCTCCGTCGCGATCACGAACAGCGTGCGGCGCATCGCCATGTGCTTGAGCAGCGTGCGGTCCTCGTAGAGCGCGCGCTCCAGGTCCGCCGCCCTGAAGCCGTCGACGCGCGCCCAGGCCTCGAGCGCGATCGTCGCCGGGTCGGTCGCATGGAGGGCGACGAGCGCGCGGGTCGCCTGCTCCACCGTCGCGAAGCGGTGTCCCGGGGTGAGGCCGTGGCGGGTGACGAGCCGCGCGCGGCGCTGGGCGTCGCTGATCCGGAGCACGCGGCCGATCATCCCGCGTGCGTCGGCGGGCCTACGGGTTGACGGCGAGCACGAGGAACGAGGCGAACAGCACGAGGTGGACCATCGCCTGCTGCAACGTCGCGCGGCCGGGCACGAGGGTGAGCGCGGCGACGAGCACGCTGATCACGAACAGCACCATGTGGGTGGCGGTGAGGCCGAGTTCCAGCGGACCGTCGAGCCAGTTGCTGGCGAGCGCGATCGCGGGAATGGTGAGGCCGATGCTGGCGATCGCCGAGCCGAGTGCGAGGTTGAAGCTCGTCTGGGTGCGGCCCCGCTTGGCGGCGCGCACGGCGGCGATCGTCTCGGGGGCCAGCACGAGCAACGCGATGATCACGCCGACGGCCGACTGCGGGAGCCCGGCGCTGGTGACGGCATCCTCGATCGGCTTGCTCTCCACCTTCGCGAGACCGACGGTCGCGATGAGCGCGACCATCAGCAGCGCGGCGCTGACGCAGGCTTCGCGGGTGGTCGGTGGATCGGCGTGCTCGTCCTCGGAGGTGGATCCGACGGGCAGGAAGTAGTCGCGGTGACGGACGGTCTGCATCAGGACGAACGAGCCGTAGAGGACGATCGAGCAGATCGCGGCGAAGGCGAGCTGCGTCGAGGAGAACACCGGGCCGGGGGTCGACGTGGTAAACGTGGGCAGCACGAGCGTGAGGGTGGCCAGCGTGGCGACGGTGGCGAGCGCCGCACCCGACCCCTCGGCGTTGAAGCGGGCGACGCCGCCCTTGCTGGTGCGCACGAGGAGCGACAGGCCGATGATGCCGTTCATCGTGATCATCACCGCCGCGAACACGGTGTCGCGCGCAAGGGTGGCCGCGTCGCCGCTGCCGCTCGTCATGAGGGTGATGATCAGGCCGACCTCGATGATCGTGACCGCGACGGCGAGCACGAGCGATCCGAACGGCTCGCCGACCTTGTGCGCGATCACCTCGGCGTGGTGCACCGCCGAGAGCACCGACGCCGCCAGCACGAACGCGACGATCGCGACGGCGAGCCCGTGCGGTTTGGACCCCCACGTCACCAGGAGCGCCACGAGCCCGAGGAGCGGGGCAGCGATCGGCAGGGTTCGGACCAGGCGCGAGTCAAGCATTCAGTCGCGTTCACGCTACCTGGCCGCCGCGGGCGACTCGCGCCAGATGCCGGACGTCGCAAGGCGCGCCGCCCGCGAGGGCGAGCCGTCCTGGGTCAGATTGCCGTCGCCATCCAAGGCCATTGCAACCCAGGACCGCCACCCGCCCCGACCCACCACCAGATCGCACCCGGCCCCGCCCCAGATCCGTGCGAGTCGGACTGACTCCCCACCGCTGACTGGTGGGTGCCGGGTGGGCCGGACGCAGCGAGTCGAGCAGGTGGGGCATTAGGGAGGCGCAGCCGAGCAATGCACCGCCCGCGCAGCTCCGAGCGAAGCCCGGCCCACCCGGCACCCAACCATCCCCGCCGACCCCGTCAGACCCACTCACACGATCTGCTACTCTGCGACTTAGATTTCAGTCGTCGCCCACCAGCAGCCCGTCTGCTGGACGCGCCGCCGGAGTCTCGTTCAACGGATGAGCGGGGGTTTCCGGGGTCGGCGCAGGGTGGCGGCGCCACACACGCACCCATCGGAGGGGCCAGACATGGGCAAGACCATCGGAATCGACCTCGGTACGACGAACTCGTGCATGGCGGTCATCGAGGGCGGCGAGCCGGTCGTCATCGAGAACTCGGAGGGTGGCCGCACCACCCCGTCGGTCGTCGCGTTCGCGCAGAGCGGCGAGCGTCTCGTCGGCAGCGTCGCCAAGCGCCAGGCCGTCACCAACCCCGGCAACACGATCTTCTCGGTCAAGCGCTTCATGGGCCGCAAGGAGGCCGAGGTGCGCGAGGAGGAGTCGATCGTCCCGTACAAGGTCGTCGCAGGCCAGAACGGCGACGCCCGCATCGCGGTCGACGACAAGCAGTTCAGCCCGCCGGAGATCAGCGCGATGACGCTGGCGAAGCTCAAGGCCGATGCCGAGGCCTACCTCGGGGAGACGGTCGACAGCGCGGTCATCACCGTCCCTGCGTACTTCAACGACGACCAGCGTCAGGCCACGAAGGACGCCGGCAAGATCGCCGGCCTCGAGGTCAAGCGCATCATCAACGAGCCGACCGCGGCGTCGCTCGCCTACGGCCTCGGCAAGGACGAGGAGCAGACGATCCTCGTGTTCGACCTCGGCGGCGGCACGTTCGACGTGTCGGTGCTCGAGATCGCCGACGGCGTGTTCGAGGTCAAGTCGACGGCAGGTGACAACCACCTGGGCGGCGACAACTTCGACAAGGCGATCGTCGACTGGCTCGCGGGCGAGTTCAAGAAGGACCACGGCGTCGACCTGACCAAGGACCCGATGGCCCTCCAGCGTCTGTACGAGGCCGCCGAGAAGGCGAAGATCGAGCTGAGCTCCGCGCAGGAGTCGCAGATCAACCTGCCGTACCTCACCGCCGACGCCTCCGGCCCGAAGCACCTCGACGTGCGCCTGACCCGCTCCAAGCTCACCGAGCTCGTGGGCGACCTCCTCGACCGCCTCGTGCACCCTGTGCGCCAGGCGCTCGACGACGCGAAGGCGAAGGGCGTCGCCGGCGTCGACCACGTCGTGCTCGTCGGCGGCATGACCCGCATGCCGGCCGTGCAGGAGAAGGTGAAGGAGCTCACGGGCAAGGAGCCGCACCGCGGCGTCAACCCGGATGAGGTCGTCGCGATCGGCGCCGCGATCCAGGCGGGCGTGATCTCGAAGGACGTCACGGGCGTCCTGCTCCTCGACGTCACCCCGCTCACGCTCGGCATCGAGACCAAGGGCGGCGTGATGACGCGCCTCATCGAGCGCAACACCACCATCCCGACCCGCAAGAGCGAGGTGTTCTCCACTGCGGAGGACAACCAGCCGTCGGTGGAGATCCACGTGCTCCAGGGCGAGCGCGAGATGGCGACCTACAACAAGAGCCTCGGCAAGTTCCAGCTCACCGGCATCCCGGCCGCGCCGCGTGGCGTGCCGCAGGTGGAGGTCACCTTCGACATCGACGCCAACGGCATCCTGAGCGTGAGCGCGAAGGACCTCGGCACCGGCGTCGAGCAGAAGATCGAGATCAAGGCCGGTGGTGGCCTCTCGGACGACGAGATCAAGTCGATGGTGCAGGACGCCGAGGCGCACGCCGAGGACGACAAGCGCCTGCGCGAGCTCGCCGAGACCCGCAACGAGGCCGAGCAGGTCGCGTACCAGGCCGAGAAGCAGCTCACCGACCTCGCCGAGCAGCTCAGCGACGACGACAAGGAAGACATCAAGAACCTCGTCGCCGACGTGCGCGAAGCCGTCAAGGGCGAGAACGTCGACGCGATCAAGAGCGCCGTCGAAGGCCTCCAGACCCGCCAGCACGCGATCAGCGAGAAGCTGTACGCCGCTGCGCAGGAGGCGGCTGCGAACCAGGCGCCGGGCGAGGAGGCGCCGGTCGGCGGCCCCGCCGCCGGTGGTGACGACGAGGTCGTCGACGCCGAGATCGTCGACGAGGGCAAGTAGGCCCTCGCAGACGAGGAGATCGTCCGATGAGCACCGAGCACGAGCCGGAGCAGCCGACGAGCCAGGCCGGTGCCGACGCCCCCGAGGCGTCGGCGCAGGCCGGCACGCAGGCAGCACCCGACGAATCCACGGCCTCGGCCGCGGCAGCACCCGACGAATCCGCAGCGGAAGCCGCGGTGGCCGTCGACGAGCAGCCCGCTGCCGAGCCGGAGGTCGACCCGCTCGAGGGCAAGACCGACGACGAGATCCGCACGCTCGCAGCGCAGGCCGGGGAGTACCTCAGCCTCGCGCAGCGCGGCCGAGCGGACTTCGACAACTACCGCAAGCGCGCGCAGCGCGACCTCGCTGCGGCGAAGGTGCGCGGCAGCGTCGACCTCGCCCGCGAGCTCCTGCCCGCGATCGACAACGCCGAGCGTGCCCTCGAGCACGAGGCGGCCGCCCTCGCTGCGGCCGGTGACGCTGCCGACGAGCATGCGACCCGCCTGCTCGGCGCTCTGCGCGCCCTCCACGACGAGCTGATCGCATCACTCGGTCGTGGCGGGGTGGAGCGGTTCGACCCGACGGGCGAGCCGTTCGACCCGGTCCGCCACGACGCGATGGCCAAGCGCCCCGCCGGCGACGGCGAGGCGAGCGGCATCTGCAGCCCCGTCTACCAGGCCGGCTACGCGGCAGGCGACGAGGTGATCCGCCCCGCGCGGGTCGTCGTCACCGAGTAGCAGCCACGATCGGCCGCCGGCGCACCGGCGTCGGCGGCCGATCCCCCACCCCTCCATCCACCGAACACGAAGCAGAGCACGACGACCATGGCCGCGGCTGACCCGTACAAGACCCTGGGCGTGGAGCGCTCGGCGTCGGCCGACGAGATCAAGAAGGCCTACCGGAAGCTCGCGCGCACCTACCACCCCGACAACAACGCCGGGGATGCGAAGGCGGAGGAGAAGTTCAAGGAGATCCAGGGTGCCTACGACATCCTGAGCGATCCGCAGAAGAAGCAGAGGTACGACCGCGGCGGCTTCCAGGTCCCCGGGATGGGCGCCGACGCGAACTTCTCGATGACCGATCTGGCCGACCTGCTCGGCAACGTGTTCGGCGGCCGGATCCCTGGTTCCGGCGGCGGCCGACCCCGCCAGCCGACGGCGGCTCGCGGACGCGACCTCGAGACGCAGGCCCGGATCACCTTCGACCAGTCGATCGACGGCACGGAGATCCAGCTCCCCGTGCCGTCGCAGGACCCGTGTCCGGACTGCCGAGGCACCGGTGGGCGCCCCGGCTCGTCGATGACCACCTGCCCGGAGTGCTCCGGCCAGGGCGTCGTCATCCAGAGCGACGGCCTCTTCTCCACGCAGACGCCATGCCCCCGCTGCCGCGGCGTCGGCCGCGTTCCGAAGGACGTGTGCGCCACGTGCCGGGGCACCGGCCGGCGCCCCGGGGGCTCGACGCTGCGCGTGAAGGTGCCGGCCGGCATCCGCGACGGCGGCCGCATCCGCGTGCCCGGCAAGGGCGAGCCCGGTGTCGGCAACGGCCCGCGGGGCGACCTCTACGTGGTGGTGCACGTCGCGCCGTCGGCCGTGTTCCAGCGCAAGGGCGAGCACCTCGAGATCGAGCTGCCGATCAGCGTCGCCGAGGCGCTGCGTGGCGGCGAGGTGAAGGTGCCGACGCTGAGCGGCACGAAGACCCTGCGGATCGGCGCCGGCACCAAGCACGGCTCGGTGCTCCGACTCAAGGACGAGGGTCCGCCGAAGAGCGGTGGCGGTCGCGGCGATCTGCATTACCGCATCGCGATCGACATCCCGAAGGGGCTCACCGACGATCAGCTGCGGATCGTCGACGAGCTCGCAGCGTCGCTCGATCAGGATCCGCGCGCGGATCTGCTCGCACGCGCCGGCAGCCGGACCGCGGCCACGGGAGGCAGCGATGGCTGACGACCAGGGTTTCACGGGCGGGCCCGCCGGGGGCGGCGACGAGCCGCGCATCCAGACCCGCACCACCCGCATCGAGGTGAGCAGCAGCCGCGGCGTGTTCATGATCAGCGTCGCCGCCGAGCTCGCCGACATGCACCCGCAGACGTTGCGGATGTACGAGCAGCGCGGGCTGATCCAGCCGTCGCGTTCTCCGCGCGGCACCCGCCTGTACTCCCAGGACGACGTGGAGCGCCTCCGCCGCATCCAGGAGATGACGGCTTCGCTCGGCCTCAATCTCGCGGGCGTGGAGCGTGTGCTCGAGCTCGAGGCACGACTCGAGCAGCTCGAGCTGCGGTATGCCGCCGTCGAGCGCCGCCGCCTCGAGCTCGAGGCCGAGGTGCAGCGCCTGCGCGACGATCAGCGCACCGCGATCGTGCGCTGGCAGCCACCCGCCAGCTAGGGCGGCTGTGCGCCGGCGGGCCCGAGGGGCGCCGCCGGCACCGGCCCCGAAGTGTTAGGAGACGCTCGCGGCCGCGGCGACGACCTTGGCGCCGGCGTTCGCGGTCGCCTGGGCAGCCGCGGCGAGCGGGTTCAGCCCGGCGTTCGCGCCAGCGCTCGCGCCGACGTTGCTCCCGGCGGCATTGGCGTTGACGGTCCACTTGCCGTTGATCTTGGTGACCGTGGCGCAGGACTTCCACTGATCGAACCAAGCGCAGACGGTCCAGCCGCCGGTGGCGAGCGGAGTCACCGAGGTGCCGGCGACCGGTGCCGCCGAGGCACCGGCGGGGACGGCCGCGATGGCGGCAGTGGCGCCGGCGACGGCGACCAGCGAGCGGATCTTGCGGGACATGGGACGTTCCTCTCTCGAACGTGTTGGGACGTCGGCGCACCGAGGCACCGGACCGGGCGCGGACAGGAGGCGGGCTGCTGCGTGGAACACCAGCACCGCCAGACGCCAGGAAATCGACCTTACCCAGCCCTCGCCAGGCGCGCAAACGAATACCGACGGTACCGTAGATAACTCGGATTTCCCGCGACGCACGGTGAAGTGGTGCGGCCGACAGACCCGGTCAAGCGCCGCGTCAGGCCGTGGCGGGCGGCATGCCGACGGCCGCGAGGAGCGCATCGAGGAGCGGGCGCTGCCCTTCCACGAGTCGCGTGCGAGCGGGCTCGATCGCCATCCACTCGGCGCGATCGATCTCCGGGAACTGCTGCACCCGCCCGGAACGTGGGGGCCACTCCATCTCGAACGTGTTGCAGACGAACGCCGACGGATCGAGCTCGGGAGCCTCGACGGCCCAGGCCGACACCCTCTTGCCGCTCTTCTGCCGCACCTCGCCGAGCTCCACGTACTCGCCGTTCGGTGGCGTCGTGCTCGTCTCCTCGGCCCACTCGCGGCGCGCGGCGCCGAGCGCGTCCTCCTCGGGCTCGTGCTCGCCCTTGATCACCGACCAGGCGCCAGCGTCCTTGCGGGCCCAGAACGGGCCTCCCATATGGGCGATCAGCACCTCGAGCGCGCCCTCGCGCGTGCGGTACGGAAGCAGCCCTGCACTGGCCCTGCGTGGCACGGTCGCCAGCCTAGTTCATGGAACAGCGGCCCCGGCGCCCTCGACGACCGATGGACGACCCACCACCACCCCCCACGAACGACGCAGGGGCCCCGGCCCATTCCCCAATGGCCGGGACCCCAGATCGCGTCGGGCTACGGAGTGCCCTGAGAGAAGACTCCGCCTGGTACCTGTCCCCTGGACCTTGGACCGAAGCTCCCCCTGGTGAACTCGGGGCCACGTACGCGCAGCTCCGAGTCCTGTGTCGAGAGGGCGGGTGGTTGCCCTCCGTGTCCATAAGATCGACGCTGTGAGACGTGCCCACATGGGCGAGCCGGCTCGTATGGAGGAGGTCTGTGACCGGCCACACGCCCCGGGCCGATCGGCTAGCGGCGAATCCCAGCGTTTGCGGGCGGTCGCGAACAGAGTCGAGGCGTTTCGGTTCACCGCTCTCCGGGAGATCGTTCGGCCGGCGGTTGGTGCGCCGCACGGCCGGCCGGACCGGCCCGACGATTCGACGTCAGGCCGGTCCGAGCATGCACCCGGCCCGCATGCTCGCTCCCTTGACAATGCATCCATCGCTGCCTGATAATCTAAGTCGCACTCGCATAGATTTTCGCCCTCGGCGCATGATGCGGCTTGACCGCAGCGCCCCGGGCCCCGACCATCGGACCCACGGACCTCAGGAGCTTCCATGCAGGCAGACCGCTTCACCTTGAAGTCGCAGGAGGCCCTCTCCCGCGCCGTCGCCCTTGCGAGCGATGCCAAGAACCCCCAGGTGTTTCCCGAGCACCTCCTCGCCGCGCTCCTCGAGCAGGACCACCCGCTCGTCGACGGCGTGCTGCGCAAGGTCGGCGCCGAACCGGCCGCGCTGCGCGCCGAGGTCTCCGCTGCGGTCGGCGGCCTCCCGACCCTCGGCGGCGACGCGCAGGAGCCGACGACGAGCGGCGACCTCCTGAACGCGCTCCGCCAGGCCGACAAGTTCGCGCGGGAGCTCGACGACCAGTTCGTCTCCACCGAGCACCTGCTGCTCGGCCTCGCGAGCCGCAACGACAAGGCCGCCGGCATCCTGAAGAGCAGCGGCGCCAACACCGACAACCTCCGCACCGCGGTCGCCGAGATCCGCAAGGGCAAGACCGTCACCGACCAGTCACCCGAGGAGAAGCTCGAGGCACTGAACCGCTTCGGCGTCGACCTGACCGAGCGCGCAGAACGCGGCGAGCTCGATCCCGTCATCGGGCGCGACGAGGAGATCCGTCGCGTGATCCAGGTGCTGAGCCGCCGCACGAAGAACAACCCGGTGCTCATCGGCGAGCCGGGCGTCGGCAAGACCGCGATCGCGGAGGGCCTCGCCCAGCGCATCGTGAGCGGCGATGTCCCCGAGAGCCTGAAGGACCGCCGGGTCGTGAGCGTCGACATCGGCGGCATGCTCGCGGGCGCCAAGTACCGCGGCGAGTTCGAGGAGCGCCTCAAGGGCGTGCTGAACGAGGTGAAGGAGGCAGCCGGCCAGATCGTCCTCTTCATCGACGAGCTCCACACGATCGTCGGCGCCGGCGCGAGTGAGGGCGCGGTCGACGCGGCCAACCTGCTCAAGCCGATGCTCGCGCGTGGCGAGCTGCGGGCCGTCGGTGCCACCACGCTCGACGAGTACCGCCAGCACATCGAGAAGGACCCGGCGCTCGAGCGTCGCTTCCAGCCGGTGGTGGTGCCCGAGCCGACCGTGGAGGACACGATCGCGATCCTCCGCGGCCTGAAGGAGCGCTACGAGGTGCACCACGGCGTGCGCATCCAGGACAGCGCGCTCATCGCCGCCGCCACCCTGTCCAACCGCTACATCGCCGATCGCTTCCTGCCCGACAAGGCGATCGACCTGATCGACGAGTCGGCCTCCAAGCTGCGCATCGAGATCGACTCGATGCCGGAGGAGATCGACGAGGTGCAGCGGCGCGTGATGCAGCTCGAGATCGAGCGCACGAGCCTCGAGCAGGAGAGCGACGAGGCCTCCCGCGAGCGTCTCGCCACGCTCGACCGCGAGCTCGCCGAGGAGCGCGAGCGGCTGAGCGCGATGCAGGCGAAGTGGCAGGCCGAGAAGGATCTGATCACCGATGTGTCGACCACGAAGGAGGCGCTCGACCAGGCGCACCGCGAGGCCGAGCAAGCCGAGCGACTGACCGATCTCCAGCGCGCCGCCGAGCTGCGGTACGGCCGGATCCCGGAGCTCGAGAAGCAGCTCGCGGCCGCCGAGGAGAAGGTGCAGGGCCTGGGCGGCGGCTTCCTCAAGGAGGAGGTCGACGCGCAGGACGTCGCCGAGATCGTCGGGCGGTGGACGGGCATCCCGGTCACGCGCCTGCTCGAGGGCGAGGTCGAGAAGCTCGTCCACATGGAGGAGCGCCTCCACGATCGCGTGATCGGCCAGGAGGCCGCCGTGCGGGCGGTGAGCGACGCGCTGCGCCGTTCGCGTGCCGGCCTGCAGGATCCCGATCGGCCGATCGGCACGTTCCTGTTCCTCGGGCCCACGGGCGTCGGCAAGACGGAGCTCGCGCGGGCGCTCGCCGAGTTCATGTTCGACTCGCAGGAGGCGATGATCCGCATCGACATGAGCGAGTACATGGAGAAGCACTCCGTGAGCCGGCTCGTCGGCGCGCCTCCCGGCTACGTCGGGTACGACCAAGGCGGCCAGCTCACCGAGGCGGTGCGGCGCCGGCCGTACAGCGTGCTGCTCCTCGACGAGATGGAGAAGGCGCACCCGGACGTGTTCAACGTGCTGCTCCAGTTGATGGACGACGGTCGCCTGACCGATGGCCAGGGCCGCACCGTCGACTTCCGCAACGTCGTCGTGATCATGACCTCGAACATCCCCGGCGGCCGCGTCGGAGCCGAGGCCACGCTGCGGCCGGAGTTCGTGAACCGCATCGACGAGATCGTCGAGTTCCACCCGCTCGGGCGCGAGCAGATCGGCGAGATCGTCGGCCTGCAGACGCACCGGCTCATCGCGCGGGCCACGGCGGAGCGCGGCGTCACCGTCACGCTCACCCCCGAGGCCAGCGAGCTGCTCGCCGACCTCGGCTACGACCCGGTATACGGTGCGCGCCCGCTCAAGCGCGTCATCCAGCAGCGCCTCACGAACCCGCTGGCCCTCGGCCTGCTCGACGGCACGTTCCGCGAGGGCGACGAGGTGGAGGTGATCGCCCGCGACGGCGAGGTGGTGCTGACCGCCGGCGAGCGCGAGGCGGTCGCGCGAGCCTGACCGCTCCGGGGGGCGGCCGCAGACCGCGGCCGCCCGACCCGAGTCGCTCGCTCGATGAACGGCGTCAGCGGCCGCAGTAGCCCGGCTTCGGGCTGGTGCACGTGATCTCGCCGCGGCGGACGGCGTCGCTCACCGCGCCCCGCGCCGCCCGTGACGACGAGGTACTTCGACGGATCGAACGTCGGCGGCCGCACGAGGGCGAGGGTGTCGGCGTTGCGCGGCAGCACCTTCCACGTGCGGTACGCCATCCGGAACACCACGCGGCGGTCCGTGCCATCCGGGGCCGTGTTGCCGTTGTCGTACCGGATCACCTGCGGCTGCTCGTCGTCGGTGATCCACCACCGCTGGAAGCTCAGGACCGGGCGCATGCCCTTCGGGGCCTGGTTCGGCCAGCCGCCGCCGTCGTCCGCCTCGGGATCGGGGCACTCGCCAGCGCCGTCGTTCGGCGTCGCGTAGCACTGCTGGTTCATGGTGAGCACGCGCTCGCCGGGTCGTCCGCCCTTCCGGATCGTCACCTTGCCGGCCTGTGCGTCCTTCAGCAGCTGGTCGACCTCCTCCGTCGGCGACTGCGAGGCCGAGCTGTTCTCGGCGCCCTTGTCGGTGATGTGGCTGACGACCGCTCGTCCGTCCTTCGCCCTGAAGATCGAGTCCTCCACCTGCCAGCGCTCGTGGGCGCTCGGGTTCCAGTACTCGAGGGTGCCGCCATCCCCCCGGGCGATCTTCATGTGCTGGTCGCGGGTGGCGAGGTCGGTCCAGTCCTGCGTGCGGCTCTCGCCGTCGAAGGAGCCGCTCGTCACGTAGTCGCGCACGAGCACGCCCGTGTGGAGCGCATCCCGGATCGCGCTCACGGCGGCGACGGCCGACGAGGCGCCGATCAGCGTCCTCCCGCCGCCAGGAGCGGTCGGGTCGTTCGGATCTCCGCTATCGCCGGGCGACGGGATGCCGATCGCGAGCGTGGCGAGTCCGCCGGCGAGGGCGAGGCTGCCGCCGACGGCGAGCCCGCGGCGACGCCGACGCGGGCGGGCGGACCGGGGCGCGCCGAACGCCGAGCGCGAGCGGGCGGACGACGGGGCCGTGCCGCGCTCCTGGGCGCGGGCGGCGTTCACGAGCGCAGCGCCGAACGCGTCGCGCCCTGCTTCGTACTGCTCGCGCGGATCGCGCTCGCCGGAGTCGGGCGTGGTGGTGTGCTCGGTCATGCGTGCTCCTGACCGGTCGCGGGGAGAGTGGTCGGTCGGCCCTCCTGCTGGAGCAGGTGGCCGAGGGCCTTCAGGCCGCGGCTCACGCGAGCGCGGGCGGCCTGTTCGCTGATCGCCAGGCAGGCGGCGACATCGGCGTAGCTGCGGCCGTCGACGACGCGCATCCGCACGGCGTCGCGCATGCCGTCGGGCAGCTGGGCGACGGCGCCACCGACGACGCCGCGCAGCTCGTCGAGATCGACGAGGTGCTCGAGTTGGGCCGCCGGGTCGGCGCCGAGCTCGGGGCGTTCGAGGCCGAGCTTGGTCATCGCGCGCTGCTCGGCATACCCGCGGCGGTAGTACTGCGCGAGCTGGCGGTGCGCGATGGCGTAGAGGAAGGCCGTGTCGCGCTCCTCTTCGCCGCTCAGGGCCTGGCGGCGGCGCTGTCCGGCGACGGTCTGCGCGAACGTCTCCGCCCACAGGTCGGCCGCGACCTGCGGATCGGCGGTGCGCCGGACGAAGAACGCGAGCAGCCGATCGGCCTGGCGTTCGTAGAGGCGCTCGAGCGCTTCCGATGGGCGGTTGGGTCTCATCGACGATGGAATTGCACGGGCGGCGGGATTGTGACGAGCCGGGCCGCGCCGCACACGAAACGCACGACCGGCGCGAAGCCGTCGCGGTCGAACCTGGGCGCGCCGCCACTGGCCGCCGGTCGGCGCATCGCCCTCCTGCGGGTACCATCGCGGGCGATGCGCCTCGGGTCGTTCGTGCTGGTCGCCTGCGCCTGCGTGGCGACCATCGTCGCCGGCGCGGCGTTCGGCACCGAACTCGCAGGGCGGGGCGGATCGACAACCACGGCCCAGCGCCTACAGGAGGCGACCTCGTCGGCGCTGCCGCTGAGCCGGCGGGTGGACTCCACCTTCGACCGCTACACCTACTCGGCGAAGGCCCACACGCCAGCCGGCCGGATGACGAGCGCGCAGCAGTGGATCGCGGCGCGCACCCGCCCGCTCGTGGCCTACGACTCCGATCCGCGCGTGAGCCTGTTCACCACCGGCTGGGAGCAGGCACCGCCCGTGGCGGCGTACTTCAATGCGACCGGCGTGAACGTGTACCAACGCACCCGCATGCGCGAGGCGACGCCGTGGCTGGTGCACACGTCGTCCGGGAGCTACGTGCAGGTCGATGCCTGGGCGATGCTCGACATCCGCAAGCCCGCCGCCCGGCGCTGGTGGCTGCTCGGCTCCGACGGCCACGCGAGCTGCACGCCCGACCGCGAGAAGCGCGGCGCGCTGGATCTGATCGCCTGCGGCTACACGGGCCTGTGGCTCGACAACCTCCTCACGCGACCGGCGCAGTGGTTCAGGCCGAACCCGGGGATCGACGACGCCTCATGGGGTGCCGGCCTCGTTGCGCTGCTGCAGGAGCTGCGCGCGGCGCTCCCCGCGGGCGTGCCGTTCACGGTCAACGCGCATTGGACCGACGTCGACTTCCCCTACGCCGACGCCCCCGCGGCTCGAGGCGACCATGCCGCTCGTCCAGATCTCACAGCTCGCCGACCAGCTGATCATCGAGGGTGGCGCGATCGACGCCGGCCTCGACTACGCCGCGCCGGGCAACACCGCGTGGTCGTACCGGCGGCTGCTGGAGTACGCCGACGCGATCCACGGCGGCGGCGCCAAGCTCCAGTGGGAGCTCACGAGCAGCGCCGACCTCACCGCGCGCGACGTGAAGCGGCTCGGCCGCACGCCGTCCTGCCTGGATCGCGACTACCCGAAGCGCCGCTCCCCGGCGTGGCGGCGCGGCGACGTGATCTGGAAGGCCCACGTGCGCGCCGCCGCCTTCAACGCGGCGACGGCCCTGCTCACGCTGCGCCCCGGCGACGCACTCGGCGACCTCTGCGAGTATCCGGGCCGCGGCTGGCGGGGCTACGGGGTGGAGCTCGGCGCGCCCCTCGCGATCCGCAACGACACCGGCACCGCGATCACGCGCATGTTCGCGGGCGGGTTCGTCGCCGTGAACCCGACGAACGGCACGCTGCGCATCACCCTCCCGGGCGGCCAGCGGGGCGTGAACCTGGCGAGCACCGCGAAGGTGGTCGACGACCGAGTCGCCAGCACGTTCACCGTGCGCGCCCGCAGCGCGCTCGTGGTCCAGTACCGCTAGCCGACGGTGACCTTGCGGGCCACCCAGAGGAAGCTGGATCCGGTGGTGCCGCGCGTATAGCGGGGGCGCGTGTCGTACTGGAGCAGCCACGTGCCGTCGGTCGCCTTGAACGGGAAGAGCTTGCGCGGCGAGGTGCGCAGCACGCCGCACGGCCCGCGGAGCTGACCGAGCCGCACCGTCTTCACGCCCGCGGGATCGGGGGCGCTCACGGTCGAGCCACCGGTCTTCGGGGCGCCCGTGGCGGTGGCGGAGGTCGTGGTGACGGTGGCTCCGGCGACGTTCTTCGTCGCGACCTTCTGGGCGGCGGGCGACACGTAGTGCACGTAGATCGACGGACGGTCCTCGGCCAGACCGAACCCGCTCACCACGTGGCTCACGCGCAGCGTGCGCAGATCGCCGGTCGCGGGTGCGAAGTTCGCGGTCACGGCGGCGATGTTGAGGAAGGTGCGCGCGGTCGACGTGCCATCGGTCGCCGTCACCTCCACCTGCGATTCGACCAGTCCGCCGGGCACCTCCGGCACGAGCAGCGTGCGGCGGAAGGCGCCGCTGTTGTCGGTCAGCGTGGGTGTGGCGGCAGCGACCGACTCGCCGGCGCGATCGAGCGTGATCGCGGTGCGCGCGGCGAAGCCGCTGCCGGTGATGCCGGCCTGCTCACCCGTCACGTAGCAGCGCTGGTCGAGACCGAGCGTGGCCGCGTGGCTCGCGGGCGCGACGACGAGCGCGAGGGCGAGGGCCGCAGGAGCGACGCACGCTCCGAGGGTGGGACGGCGTGGATGGACCACCGATCGACCGTACCGGGCCGTCAGGACGGAGGACGCCGGTGCGCCACCGTCCCCCACGACCCTGCCCGGCTGCGGACTGGACGGACGGGCGACATCGACCACCGCGGCCACCCGCCATCGGATAGAACGAGGGTGTCCATCGACCGAAGGGACCGCCATGGCGACGTACCTCATGCTCTGCAAGCTCACCCCCCAGGGCACGGCGACCATCAAGAACAACCCCGAGCGCATCCTCGAGGTGAACCGCGAGATCGAGAGCCTCGGTGCGAAGGTCACCGCGCAGTGGGCGACGCTCGGCGAGTTCGACTTCGTGAGCGTGGTCGAGGCCCCCGACACCCAGACGATCGCTCGCGTGTCGCTCGAGCTCGGCTCCCGCGGCACCACCACCTACCAGACGCTCTCGGCCGTCCCGGTCGAGGAGTTCGTCGCCGGCCTCTAGCGGCCCGGACGCGGCGGGGTGCACGGCGCGCCGGCGGCTGCGAGGGATCACGAGTTGCACCCCGTGGCCCCGTGGGCGCCCGGCGGCTGGTTCACTTCGGGGCGATGAAGATCTTGGTCGTCGGCTCCGGAGGGCGCGAGCACGCCATCGCGCACGCCCTCGCCCGCTCCCCCCAGCAGCCCGAACTCCTGTGCGCGCCGGGCAACCCGGGCATCCATGAGCTCGCGCGGCAGGTCGCAGGCGGCCAGGGGGTCGACGAGGTCGTCGCCGCCGCGCAGGCCGAGGCGGTCGACCTCGTCGTCGTCGGCCCGGAGGCACCGCTCGTCGCCGGCCTCGTCGACGCGCTGACCGCCGTCGGCATTCCGGCGTTCGGTCCCACCGCTGCGGCCGCGCGCCTCGAGGGCAGCAAGACCTACGCGAAGGAGATCATGCTCGCCGCGGGCGTTCCGACGGGCGGTCACGCCGTCGTCACGACCGTCGACGAGGGGCTCGCCACGATCACCGCGTACCCGGCCGTGGTGAAGTTCGACGGGCTCGCCGCGGGCAAGGGGGTCGTGATCGCGACGGACGAGGCGCAGGCCCGCGAGGCGCTCGTCGACATGCTCGAGACGAAGGTGTTCGGCGACGGCGAGGTGTTCGTCGAGGAGTTCCTCACGGGCGAGGAGGTGAGCCTGCTCGCCCTCTGCGACGGCGAGCGCGCGATCGCCCTGGCGCCGGCCCGCGACTTCAAGCGCGCCCTCGACGGCGACGAGGGTCCGAACACCGGCGGCATGGGGGCGTTCAGCCCGGTCCCGGGCGTGGATCCGGCCACCCTGGCCGAGTACTCCGCGATCGTGCACCAGCCGATCGTCGACGAGCTCGCACGGCGCGGCACGCCGTTCCACGGCGTGCTGTACGCCGGCCTCATGCTCACGCCGAACGGCCCGCGGGTGCTCGAGTACAACACGCGCTTCGGCGATCCGGAGACGCAGGTCGTCCTGCCGCGCCTGCGCAGCGACCTGGCCGAGCTGATGCTCGCCGCCACCGAGTCCGGCGGCCTGGAGGGCGTGGAGCTCGACGTCGATCCGCGCTCCGCCGTCACGGTGGTGCTCGCGAGCCGCGGCTACCCGGCCAGCTCGAGCAAGGGCGACGTGATCAGCGGCGTCGACGCCGCCGGCGAGCTCGACGACGTGACGGTGTTCCACGCCGGCACCGGCACGGGCGACGGCGATGCCCTCGTCACGAACGGCGGCCGCGTGCTCGCGGTGACCGCGCTGGGCGAAGGGCTCGGCGACGCGCGCGAGCGGGCGTATGCTGGTGCGGAATCGATCGCGTTCAGCGGTCGACAGCTCCGCGGCGACATCGCGCTCGCCGCCTCACGCCTCTCCTCATGACCGATCAGACCCCGAAGCCGGATCCGCGCGCGCTCTTCGGCCCGCCGATGCCCGGCGACCTCGATCAGCCCGCGATCCCCGGGGGCACGACCGAGGTCGAGACCGTGACGGCGCTCGTGCCGGAGCCGGAGATCGGGCCGCTCGTCGGCATCCTCGTCGAGCACAACTCGAACCTCGCGACGATGAGCCTGGCCGAGACGGTGCTCCAGGAGGCCGGCGTGCCGTTCGAGACGACCGTCATGAGCGCGCTGCTCGATCCCGGCAAGGTGGCCGAGTACTGCAAGCATGCGCGGGAGCGCGGCCTGCGCGTGCTGATCGCCGGCGCGGGGCTCTCGGCCGCGCTGCCGGGCGCCGCCGCTGCGCACACCGACCTGCCCGTGATCGGGGTGCCGCTCTCGAGCCACCTGAGCGCCGCCGGCGGCCTCGATTCGCTCCTCTCGATCGCGCAGATGCCGCCAGGCGTCCCGGTCGCGACGGTCGGGATCGACAACGCGAAGAACGCTGCGCAGCTCGCCCTGCGCATCCTCTCGATCTAGCCGGGAGACGGCCCGGCCGACTCGTGTCGGATACCGGCCGGATCGCATCGGCGTGACGAAGGGGTTGCGGCGCGCTGTCGCGGCGGGCAGGATCGCGCGCATGCCGTCCGCTCTGCGCCGCCTCCTCCGCGGCATCCCGGCCGCCGTCGCCTACGCCCTCGCGGCGCTGCTGCTCGCGCTCGCGGCGGCCGCGCCCGCAGGCGCCGCGCCCGTCGCGCTCGGCAAGGACGACCTCCCCGGCGCGAAGCCGGCGACGACGAGCGCGAAGGCATTCCGCACGGCGTTCACCGCCGGCATGCGCGGCGGCCCGCGCAGCGCGGTGCGGCGCGCGCCGGTGCGCGCCACCGCGTGGACCTTCGGCCCGGCGCGCGTGCTCACCGGCAGCGCGCAGTTCGCCAACGCGTCGATCGCACGGGCCGCGCTCAAGGCTGCACGGGCACGCACCACCGTCGGCGCGAAGACGAGCCGTGCGACCGCCAGCGTGCGCGTCGGCCAGCTCGTCGGGTTCGTCCGTGTGGACGTGAAGGCCCGCGACCGGTCGGTGCGCGCGGCCGCCGATGCCTACGCCCGCACGCTCGAGGGCGTCCTCGATGCGGCCGCGAGCGCAACCGTCGCCGACACGCTCGCCGAGAACGCCACGGGCACGAAAGCCAACGCCCTCGCGCTCTTCAGCATCGCGTACGGCAAGATGCCCGGCGCCAAGGTGCCCGCCGGCCCGCGCGGCGAGGTGGGGTCGGGCACGCTCGCGCTGCGGCGCGTCTACCGCCTGTGGGCGCAGCTCAGCCCCGCGCAGCGCGCAGCGTTCGACCGCGCGGCAGGCAACACGACCGCCGTGCCCGTCGCCACCGGCGGGCGGGCGCACCGCAGCGGCGTCGAGCCGTCGCAGCTCACCGCACGCCGGCTTGCGCTCACTCCCGATCCGACGGCCCAGGCGCTGGCGAACGGATTCCTCGCCGCCTACCTCGATCCGTCCCGGATGGGCAACGTCGCCGGACCGGTGGTGAAGGTGTACCGCTCGTCGCTCTCGATCGGCGGTGGCGCGACGGCCGACTCCTTCCCCGTGAACGCACAGGGCAAGGGGCCGGAGCTCCAGAACCCGGCCGAGTGCCGCATCCGGCTCGATCCGAAGTACTACGCGAAGGAGACGGCGGCCGGGAAGGCCTTCGCCGTGGCCCACGAGGTGTTCCACTGCGTCGAGTTCCGCGTCACCGACAACTGGCAGGGCAACTCGCGGGACTGGGTGATCGAGGGACTGGCGAACTGGGCGGCGTTCCAGGTCACGCCGCCCGCCACCGACACGCTCGGCTACGGGCACTACGTCGACTACCTCAAGCACCCCGGCACGCCGCTGTTCAAGCAGTCGTACCGCGCGGTCGGGTTCTGGGGCCACCAGCACCAGCGCCTCGGCAACCTCTGGCCGCGCGTCGGGTTCATCCTGCACGGCGGCTCGGATCCGGCCACCTACGACACCGCACTCGGCAACGACGACGCCTCGCGCCTGACGGGCGCCTCGCACTACCTGCGCGACCCGGGCGCCGGCGCCGCATGGACGACGACGCAGCCACTGGCGGTGGGCGATGCGCAGGCGCACACGCCGCGTGCCAGCTCCGCGGCGAACGGCGCGACGATCAAGGCCGCAGCCCACACCTCCAAGCTCGTCGACCTCGTCCCCACGCCGAAGCGGCCGGTCGTGAGCGTGTTCCGCACCGGCGGGAACGTGCGCTTCACCGATGGCACCTACGACTTCGAGGACAAGGGCGCGCAGTACTTCTGCCTCGGCGCGACCTGCGAGTGCCCGCCCGGCGAATCGGGTGATTTCCCCACGCCGATGTCGACCGTGAGCAGGGTGACCGCGGCCCTCTACGGCGAGACGAGCGGTGCGCAGCTCGCGATCACGCGTCGACCGGTGAAGGACTTCTGCAAGAAGGACGAGGATCCGCCGCGGATCGGGCCCAGCGGCGGCGGCGGTTCCAACGGCGACCCGCACCTCACGTCGCTCGACGGCCTCAAGTACGACTTCCAGGCGGCCGGGGAGTTCGTGCTCGCGCGCTCGGGCGGCGACCTCGAGGTGCAGGCCCGCCAGGAGCCGTGGAAGATCGGGAAAACCGTCATCCGCACGGTCACGATCAACACGCAGCTCGCGCTCAAGATCGGCGCCAGCCGCGTGACCTTCACGGCCGGCGAACCGCCGCAGGTGCGCGTCGACGGTGGGGCGCCCCAGACGATCGCGCCCGGAGCGCAGGTGAACGTCGGAGCCGGCCGGATCACCGGGCAGCGCGACGGACAGTCCGTGGTGGCATGGCCCGACGGGTCGCGCGCGACGGTGTTCCCCGTCGGCGAGTGGGGGCTCGCGTTCACCCTCGATCTGGCCGACGCCCGCAAGGGCAAGGTGACCGGCCTGCTCGGCGACTTCGACGGCGCCCCCGCCGACGACCTGCGCACCCGCGGCGGCAAGGTGATCGCGTACACCGCACGGGCCGCCAGCTGGCCGGGCCTCGCGCGCGTGTCGATCGACGATCCGACCGATCCGAAGTTCGCCGACAAGCTCTACGACGACCTCGGCGACTCGTGGCGGCTGACCCAGGCGGAGTCGCTCCTCGACTACGCGAAGGGCCAGACGACGAAGACGTTCACCGACCAGTCGATCCCGCGCAAGCTCATCGATCCCGCCGACCTCTCGGCGAGCAAGCGGCAGGCGGCCGAAGCGACGTGCCGCGCCGCGGGCGTGACGGCGCCGGCCGCGCTCGAGGACTGCATCCTCGACGTCGCCCTCACGGGCCAGTCGGCGTTCGCGACGGCGATCGCGCAGGAGCAGGCGCTCACCGCGCTCACGACCATCGGCTGGCAGCGGCTCGCCGCCGGCGCGACGCGCTTCGGCCCGGTGAGCCTCGCGCGCACCGGCGACGGGACGCTGCAGATGGTGTGGGAGGACAAGGACGCGGCCGGCAAGCGGAGCGTCGTCGCCGGTGGTCTCCCGGCAGCCGGCGGCGAGCGGCCGGTGGTGCCCGTCGCCCCGTTCGACACCACCCCGTACGCCTTCACGGCGCCCGACGGCACGCTACGCACGGTCGGCGCGGTGATCGACACCGGGCCGCCCGTGACCGAGGGCATCGTGCAGTTCGGCGCCCTCGCCCCGTTCGACAGCTGGGGCGCGCGTCCGATGATCGTGTCGGGCGGCGCGTACGTCGGCGAACCGATGTCCACCTTCGTCGGGAACACGATGCTCACGGTGAGCGGGCTGGCCGGCAACGGCAAGGTCTACCGCGACACGGGCGTACCGACGGGCGGAGGCACGCTGCTGAACGGTGCGCTGAGTGCCGACTGCTACGCGATGAAGCCGGCGATCGCGTCCTCCGGTGGCGAGACCTACGCGGCGTGGTGGCAGTGGGACTGCCCGCAGACCGGCCTGTACGTCGCGGCGATCGATCCGGCGACGGGGAAGCCCGGCGAGCCGGTGCTCGTGCCGCAGTCCGTGTGGACGAGCTCGATCGGTGCGGCGGCGTGGGATGCGCCCGGCCTGGATCGGCTGTCGCTCGCCGCGCGGGCCGGCGGCGGCGTGTACCTGGCGTACGCCCGACAGGACGGTGACGCGTGGTCGGTGCTGCTGTGGCGGGTCGGATCGCCGGCGCCGATGGTCGTCGCCAGCGGGCTGCGGGTGCGGCCGGACTCGCTGCAGGTGAGCGCGGAGCCGACGAGCGGCGCACTCTGGGTCGCCTGGGAGTCCGAGGATGCCGCGTTCGGCAAGGGTCGTCTGTCGGTCCGCCGGACGACGCCCGCCGCCGACGCGTGGACGGGCGAGCCGAGGGCGATCGCGTTCCCGGGCGACGGCGACCAGCGAGCGGCCCCGACGCACCCATGGGACGTGCTCGCGCGTGACGGAGCGCTCGACGTGGTGGCCGGCTATCCGGCGAGCGCCGACTACCCGGGCGCGCTCTGGCGCGGCGTGCTGGCGGGCTAGCGGCCGACGGTTGCGCACACCCCGGGCGGTCGCCGCCCCCGAGGGCGCTGGCATCATCCGGTCCGTGGCTGCCGACGACGTCCCGCCGATCAAGACGACTGCGAGCCGCGTGGTGTTCCAGAGCCGCTGGACGACGCTGCGCGAGGACGAGATCGAGCGGCCGAACGGCTACGCCGGCAGCTACGCCGTGATCGAGAAGCGCCGCGCCGCGCTCGTGATCCCGTGGGACGGCGAGGAGCTGCACCTCGTGCGGCAGTGGCGCTATCCGCTGGGGCAGTGGTCGATCGAGTTCCCGCAGGGCACGCTCAACGGCCCGCCCGGATCGACGAGCCAGCCCGAGCACGACGAGGAGCCCGAGCTCGTCGCGCGCACCGAGCTCAAGGAGGAGCTGGGCATCACCGCCGGCTCCCTCGAGCAGCTCGGCACGCTCGCGTTCGCGCCGGGGATCTCCAACCAGTTCTGCGACGTGTGGCTGGCCACCGACCTGCAGGACGGCGACACCGAGCTCGAGCCCGAGGAGGAGGGGCTGCTCACGCACCTGCCCGTCACCCCCGAGCAGTTCCAGATGCTCATGGCCGACGGGCAGATCGTCGACGCCGCCACGCTCGCCGCCTGGGCGATGGTGCAGCGGCGGGGCCTCCCGCTCTAGGCGCTGCGCCCGAGCGGCACCAGGCGGCCGCTCAGCCTGGAGCGGCGCCGTGCTCGGGGCAGGCATCGAGGCCCGCGCCGTCGCAGGCCTCGCAGAGCACGATCTGCATCCGGCAGCTCGGGTCTTCGCAGTTGCGCATCCGGCTCGTGCTCGTCCCGCAGTGCACGCACTGGCCGACGACGGTGGGGGTCTTGGAGAAGTCGACGGTCATCCGGCCGTCGAACACGTACATCGAGCCGCGCCAGAGCCCGCGGTCGCCGTACACCTCGCCGTACCGCGCGATGCCGCCGTCCAGCTGGTAGACGTCGTCGAAGCCGCGCGACTTCATGAGGGCCGTGAGCACCTCGCAGCGCACGCCGCCCGTGCAGTACGTGACGACCGGGCGCCCCTTGAGGTCGTCGTAGTCGCCCCGGTCGAGCTGGCCGATGAAGTCGTGGGTGGTGCGCACGTCGGGCACGATCGCCCCCTCGAAGTGGCCCACCTTCGCCTCGTAGGCGTTGCGGCCGTCGAAGAACACGACCTCCTCGCCGCGCGCTTCCACCAGCGCATGGAGCGCCTGCGGCGTGAGCCGCTCGCCGCCGCCGACGACACCGCCCTCGTCGACGACCAGTTCGTCCGGCACCCCGAACGCCACGAGCTCCTCGCGCACCTTCACCACGAGCTTGGGGAAGTCGACGCTCTCCCGAAACCCCGACGGTCCCGGCTCGGCCGTGAGGCCGGACCCCTGGCTCCACTTCACGTCGGCCTCGCGGAACGGCGCGTAGGCCCGGAGCCGGCGCACGTAGGCGGTGAGAGCGGGCTGCTCGCCCCCGAGGGTGGCGTTGATGCCGTGCGGCGAGATGAGCACGCGCCCTCGCAGACCGAGCGACTCGCACACGGCGCGCTGCCAGAGCCGGATCGCCTCTGGATCGGCGAGGGGCGCGAACACGTAGAACAGGACGATCTTCGGATTCGCCACCCCGTCATCGTCCCAGGCGCGGCGTCCGAACGGCGTTCGGGCGCGCCCGACGGGGTGCCGCGCTCCGTTGGGGGCGCGTGCGCAACGAATCTGGCGCACCCGCGATTCCCCCGCTGGCAGAGGGGAACGCCCGGGTTCCACCGAGGCGCCCGTGCGGCGAGGGCTGCTCCTACGCCCGTCGTCCGGCAGTATGTGGCGCGTGATCGAGCGGTACACGCGCCCGGACATGGGCGCCATCTGGACCGATCAGGCGAAGATGGAAGCCTGGCGGAAGGTCGAAGTCGCAGCCTGCGAGGAGATGGACGGCCCGACGCCGGAGGAGCTCGAGGCCATCCGCGCCGCGACCTTCACGGTCGAGGCCGCCAAGGAGCGCGAGAAGGTCACCGACCACGACGTCGCCGCCTTCGTCGACGTCCTCAGCGACGGACTCGGCGAGGCCGGCCGCTGGATCCACTTCGGGCTCACGAGCTCCGACGTGCTCGACACCGCCCTCGGCCTCCAGCTGCAGGACGCCGGCGCGATCCTGATCGCAGGCGCCAAGGAGTACCGCGACGCGCTCGTCGCCCAGGCACGCACGCACGTGAAGACGCTCTGCACCGGCCGCACGCACGGCGTGCACGCGGAGCCGACCACCTTCGGCATCAAGCTCGCCGGCTACGCGATGGAGGCCCACCGCAACGTGGAGCGCCTCGAGGCCGCGTTCGCGCAGGCCGCGTACGGCGCGATCAGCGGCGCCGTCGGCACCTACGCCGCGACGAGCCCCGAGTACGAGGCGAAGGTGCTCGCGCGCGTCGGCCTCAAGGGCGAGCCCGTCTCCACGCAGGTCGTGCCGCGCGACCGCCATGCCGACGTGCTCCAGGCGATCTCGCTCGCCGGCGCCGGCCTCGAGCGCTTTGCGACGGAGTTCCGCCACCTGCAGCGCACCGAGGTGCGCGAGGTCGAGGAGCCGTTCAAGGCGGGCCAGAAGGGCTCGTCGGCCATGCCGCACAAGCGCAACCCGATCACGAGCGAGCGCATCACCGGCCTCGCCCGCGTGCTGCGCGGCTACGCGCAGGCCGGCGTGGAGAACGTCGCCCTCTGGCACGAGCGCGACATCAGCCACTCGGGCGCTGAGCGGGTCATCCTCCCCGACGCCACGATCACGCTCGACTACATGCAGGCCCTCGCCACCCGCTTGGCGAAGGGAATGGTCGTGCACACGGAGCGCATGCTCGAGAACCTCGAGATCACGTACGGCGCGCTGTTCAGCCAGCGTCTGCTGCTCGCCCTGATCGACAACCCGGCGAACCCCCTCGTCCGCGACGACGCGTACCGTGTGGCCCAGGAACTCGCCCAGCGCGCGTGGGACACCCGTACCCCGCTGCGTGAGCTCGCCGAGCAGGACGAGCGGTGCGCGGGACTCGACCTCGACCACGTGTTCGACATCTCCTTCTACGCCCGCCACGCCGATGTGATCGTCGGCCGACTCGACGAGATCGCATGAAGCGTCGCGCCATCGCACTCGCCGGAGCCGCCACGCTCGCCGCTCCCATCGCCCCCTCGGCCCTCGAGGCCGGCGGCAAGACGACGACGAAGGTGAGCGCGCGGGCCATCTCCAGCGGCTCCGCCGTCCTCTCGGCCGTCAACTACGAGCGTCAGATGGCGAACATCGATCCGCTCAAGGAAGACGCGGACCTCACCAAGAACTGCGGCCTGCACGCCCGCTACATGGCGAGCAACAACCTCCTCACCCACGCGGAGGAGTCGGGCAATGCGTTCTTCACCCCCGAGGGTGCCTGGGCCGGAACGCACTCCGTGCTCGCCCGCAACACGGCCGGCTTCAACGGCAACCCGTGGCACGACGCCCCGTTCCACGAGTTCCAGGCGCTCCACCCGTGGCTGCGCACCACGGGCGTCGGCGTGTCGGGCAACTACGCCTGCATGGTCACGCTCGGCGAGCGCGACGCGGCCAACCCCTCCGACATCAAGCTCGTGACCGTGCCGGGCGCCGGCCAGTTCGTGCAGCCCGCGCAGATCGCGCGCGAGGCGCCGTTCGTGCCGGGCGACGAGGTCGGTCTGCCCGAGGGCACGAAGACCGGCCCGCACATCTACGTCTACGCCCTCGGTCCCGAGCGCTTCGACAAGGTCACCGTCAACGCTGCGACGCTCACCGCCGCCGACGACGGCTCGCAGGTGCCGCTGCGCTGGGTCGACGGCTCGAGCGCGCGCTCCGGTCGGTTCCTCGACGGCGGCGTGATCCTCATCCCGGCGACGCCGCTGCGGGAGAACACCACGTACACCGTGCGCGTGGAGGCCGCGACGACGAACGGGGCCGGCTCCAAGCTCCTCATCTCGCGCACCTCGTCGTTCATCACGGGCCCGGACGAGCTCGGCCTCACGCAGCAGTCGGACGCCGGTGGCCTCGTCGCCGCGAGCGCCCAGCGCGTGCCGAAGCCGAAGACGACCACGCCCGTGACGGTCGGCGAGATCGGCGACTCCCGCCTCACCATCTCGCTCAAGTGGAACCGGACCGGCGTGCGCGCCCGTATCCACTGCGAGGCCACGAACGTGCGCTGCGACGGCCCGCTGCGCGTGCTCGTCAAGCGCAAGGGCAACCGCCTGCAGAAGCTCCGCTTCGTCGCCGGCCCGGGCCCGCTCAAGGTGAAGCTCGGCCCCGGCCGCACGATCACGCGCCGCATCGAGATGGATCCGCGTCAGCGGTTCAGCGGCGGCAAGCGCGGCTTCGCCGTGCGCTGGGGCGGCGTGACGCCCATCAAGCTCAAGGCTGCGAAGTAGCGCCCGCGTCGGCGGGCGCTCCGAGCACGCCGTCCACGAGCGCGAGCAGATCGCGCACGCTGATCGGCTTCGTCAGGTAGGCCGACGCCCCGGCGGCGATCAGGGCATCGGCCTGGCGCATCGTCGCGTCGGCGCTGAGGATCACGACGGGGATGTCCTTCGTGCGGTCGTCGGCGCGCAGGCGGCTGAGCACCTCACCGCCGTCGATGTCGGGCAGGTGGAGATCGAGCAGGATCAGCTGCGGTCGGTGCTCCTGGGCGAGCTCCAGTCCGAGCGATCCGAACATCGCCGGCAGCAGCTTCACGCTCGGCCGAGCGCCGAGGATCTGCTCGACGAGCCGCACGTTCGTCGCGGTGTCCTCGATGTACAGCAGCTTCGCGTCGCCCGCATAGGGAAGAGGCACGAGGAGGTCGCGGTTCTCCTCGGAGTCGGCGTCGATCGCGACCGGCTCGCCGCGACCGAGGGTGATGGTGAAGGTCGACCCCTCGCCCTCCACGCTGTCGACGGTGAGCGTGCCACCCATGCGCTCGACCAAGGTGCGTGAGAGCGCGAGGCCGAGGCCGATGCCCTCGACGCCCGTGGCCGGCGCGTCGAGCCGGTCGAACGGGACGAACAGCCGCGCGAGCTTGTTGCCCGGGATGCCCTGGCCGGTGTCGGACACCGCGAGCAGCACCTGCTCGTCGGCGTCGTTCTCCTGCACGTGCACCCGGACGTCGCCGCCGTCGCGGTTGTACTTCACGGCGTTGGAGAGCAGGTTCACGACCACCTGCTTGAGGCGCTGCGGATCGGCAACGGCATAGCCGGAGCGCACGTCGAAGGTCGGCGGGTGGATCTGGACCTCACGCGAGATGGCGAGCGGCGCGACGAGCTCGTAGGCGTCGGTGAGCAGCGGGCCGACGGCGATCGGCTCGATCGAGAGGGCGAGGTCGCCGGACTCGATGCGGGAGATGTCGAGCACGTCGTTGACCAGGTCGAGCAGGTGGCGTCCGGCGCGCAGGATCGCCGACGACCATTCGTGCTGCTCCTCCGGCAGCCCCGAGAGGGTGAGCAGCTCGCTGAAGCCGAGCACGGCGGCGAGCGGCGTGCGGAGCTCGTGGCTCATGCGGGAGAGGAAGTCGTTCTTCGCGTCGTTGGAGTCGCGCAGGAGCTGGTTGCTGTCGCGCAGGGCCGCCGAGCGCCGCAGGATGTCGGCCTCCTCGGTGCCGCCGTGGCCCCCGGCCTTCACGAACTCGGTCACGTCCTCGACGCGGTGGATGATCCAGCGCAGCTGCCCGTCGTCGCCGATCACGGGCACGTTCACCGGGCTCCAGTACCGCTCCTCGAAGGTGCCGTCGGCGCGCGGGATGTCGTACTGCTGCACCGACATCGTGTCGGGCTGCAGGAACGCCTTCACGCGGCCCAACGAGGCCCCGAGATTGCTCTGGCCGTCGTGGTCGACGTCCTCGGGCTGCGGGAACACGTCGAAGAGGTGGCGGCCGACCACCGACTCCCGGACGATCATGGTGGCCGCGCAGTACGCGTCGTTCACGGCCACGAGGTGCAACCCCGGGTCGAGCACCATGAGCGGAGATGGCGTGCTCTCGAAGAGCGCACGAAAGTCCAGTTCGGCTTGCTCCTTCACGCGTTCAAGTTAGCCTCCAGATATGAGGAAAAGGTGACAACTGATGCCGAGCACACCATCAGTCCTGATCTGCGATGACGACGCGAACATCCGGCGCCTCGTCGGGACGATCCTCAAGATCGACGGATACGTCCTCTCCGAAGCCACCGATGCCGCGGGCGCGCTCGCCGCGATCGAAGCGGAGCCGCCGTCGCTCGTCATCCTCGACCTGAACTTCCCGGGCGGCGGCGGGCTCGCGGTGATCGAGCAGGTCCGGGCACGCCCGGAGCTGACCGGGACCCGCATCCTCCTGGTGACCGGCGACACGAAGGCCAAGGAGCCGGGCTGGGGGCGCAGCGTCGGCGCCGACGGCCACCTCATCAAGCCGTTCGAGATCGCCGCGCTGCGAGAGATCGTCGGCCAGCTCGTCAGCGCAGCGGCCTAGCCGGACCGGCGGCTCGGCGGGCGGGCCCGAGCCGAGGCCTGCGGCTTATGCTCCGCGCATGCCGCTCCTCACCGACCTCCCGCTGATCGCGTCCGGCAAGGTCCGGGAGATCTACGACCTCGGCGGCGACCACCTGCTGCTCGTCGCGACCGACCGCATCTCCACCTACGACTGCATCCACCCGAACGGCGTGCCGGGCAAGGGCTCGGTGCTCACGGGAATCTCGGTGTTCTGGTTCGGGCTCACCCAGGGGCTGGTGCCGAACCACTTCGTCAGCGACGACGAGGGCGTGCCCGATGCGGTGAAGGGTCGCGCGATCGTGGTGAAGAAGCTGAAGATCGTGCCGATCGAGGCCGTCGTGCGCGGCTACATCACCGGCTCGGGCTGGAGCGACTACCAGGCCACGGGCGCCGTCTCCGGGCACGTGCTGCCGGAGGGGCTGCAGGAGAGCCAGCAGCTCGCCGAACCGCTGTTCACGCCGTCGACGAAGGCCGAGCTCGGCGACCACGACGAGGCGATCAGCATCGCCCAGGCCGCCGAGATCGTCGGCGATGACGCCCTGCTCGCGAAGATCCAGGAGTCCTCCCTCGCGCTCTACGCGGCGGCCGCCGAGCACGCCCGCGAACGCGGCCTAATCCTGGCCGACACCAAGTTCGAGTTCGGCGTCGACAGCGACGGCGTGCTGCGCGTCGGCGACGAGGTGCTCACGCCCGACTCCTCCCGCTACTGGCCGCTCGAGGGCTACGAGCCGGGGCACGGCCAGCCGAGCTTCGACAAGCAGTACGTCCGCAACTGGGCGAGCGGCTCGGGCTGGGACAAGACCGACCCGGCGCCCAGGATCCCGGACGACATCCTCGCCGGCACCCGCGAGCGCTACCTCGACGCGTACGAGCGCATCACCGGCGCCCCGCTGAGCAGCTGGCTCGAGCGGATCGGCGCACCGGCGGCCTGAGCGAGCGGCGGACCGGCGGGTTGCCGGGGGGTGACCGCACCGCCGCCCCCTCGCTCTGCGGCCTGCTCCCATCGGGCGCGCAGGCGCGATACGCTGACGGCAGGCATGGCACTCGCGCGCGTTCTCATCCGCCCCAAGGCTGGCATTCTCGATCCGCAGGGCGAGGCCGTTCAGCGCGCTCTCCCGGCGCTCGGGTTCGACGGTGCCTCGGACGTGCGCATCGGCCGGCTCGTCGAGCTCGAGATCGACGAGAACACCAGCGCCGACGGCCTCGATCAGATCTGCGAGCAGCTCCTCGCGAATCCGCTGATCGAGGAGTACGAGATCGAGGTGCTGCGCCCGTCGGCGTAGCTCCCTCGCGCGTGCCGAACCTGCCATCCTGAGGCGCATGCGCTTCGGAGTCGTCCGCTTCCCCGGCACCTGCGACGAGATCGACGCCCTGCGCGCCGCGGCAGCCGTCGGCGACGCCGAGTTGCTGTGGCACGGCGATGCCGATCTCAAGGGTGTCGACGCCGTCATCGTGCCCGGCGGCTTCTCCTACGGCGACTACCTGCGCGTCGGCGCGCTCGCCCGCTTCTCGCCCGTGATGGGTGAGGTCGCGGAGTTCGCGGCGGCCGGCGGCCCGGTCCTCGGCATCTGCAACGGCTTCCAGATCCTCTGCGAGGCCGGCCTGCTGCCGGGCGCGCTCCTCCCGAACCTCTCGATGCGGTTCGTCTGCCGCGACGTCGACCTCGTCGTCGCCACCGACCGCACCCCGTTCACGCGCGGCATCGAGGTCGGCAGCAGCCTCACGATCCCGGCGAAGCACAAGTGCGGCCGCTACTACGTGCCGGACGAGCAGCTCGCCGAGCTCCACGCCAACGACCAGGTGCTGTTCCGGTACGCCGCCGGCCAGAACCCGAACGGCTCGATCGACGACATCGCCGGCGTGACGAACGAGGCCGGCAACGTCGCCGGGCTCATGCCGCACCCCGAGCACGCCGTCGACGCGCTCCTCGGCTCGATCGACGGCCTGCGCCTGTTCGCTGCCGCCGCCGAGCGCAGCGTCGCTACTGTCTAGCCATGACAACGCTCCGCCGCTTTCGAGTCAGCGGATTCAAGTCGCTCGACGACGTCGACCTTGCACTTCCTCAGGTTGCGCTCTTCGTCGGGCCTAACGCTGTTGGCAAGAGCAACCTGCTCGATGCGGTTCAGCTTCTCTCGCGCATAGCGACTGAGCGAACGCTCCAGGCGGCATTCGATGGACCAATCCGGGGCCGCACGCACGAAGCCTTTTCGATGCCGGCGGGTGGCACATCAGAGTTGCTCGCGACCCCGACCGCAGAGATGTCTCTCGGAGCCGACCTGGTCGTCGCCGGCAACCGAACCGTGCGCTACGACGTCACCGTACAGCTGGAACCGCGTTCTGGACGTCTGACGGTGACCAACGAGTGCCTCCAGGAACTCAATACGCGGAGCGAACCGAAGAACTCTGCGCGAATCGAACTTGATTCGGAAAAAGGAATGCTGCTGACCCGTCATGTCGGCAGCCCCGGCCGACCGAGCGAGATCCCCGTGGGACAGAACTACTCGCTTCTGTCCGACGAACGCATCTCAGGCTCCCGCTTTCCTTTGATCGAGGCCACGCGAACGGCCTTCCGAAACTGGAGGACTTACTACCTGGATCCGATCGGAGCAATGCGCTCTCCAGCGGGACCTCGCGAGGTCAACGACATCGGACCATCCGGCGAAGATCTCGCGCCACTCCTCAACATCCTTCAAGAGAAGGACCCACGCCGCTTCAAGGCGATCACAGCAGCGGTACGCCAAGTGATTCCGAGCGTTAAGTCGATCGAAGTGAAATTCGATTCGACGACAGGCGATCTAGACGTCGAGATCACGCAGCGAGGCCGAACCTTTTCCACGCGCGTAATTTCCGAAGGCACGCTCCGCGTGCTCGCTCTGACTTCGATCGCTGCAACCTCGAATGCCAACACGGTGATCGCGCTCGAGGAGCCTGAGAACGGTGTTCACGTCGCGCGACTCGAACGGATTGCTGCCGTGTTTGCGGGCCTCGCAACGCGACCTCGCGCTCCCCAGCTGCTTTTGACGACACACTCTCCTGCGTTCACCGCCGAACTGCTCGGGCTTTCCAGGAACACAGACGCGGAGCTCGGCCTGTTCGGAACGAGCATGCAAGACGGTGCCACCCAATTCGTTCGGATCTCGGATCCCGGGCTATACGCCGACGAAGTCGTCTACGATCTGACGGACGAGCAGCGTGAAACGATCGCGCTCTCCGAAGCCATGCGACGCGGATGGCTCGATGGTTAAGCAGATAGCGTGCTCACTGTTCGTTGAGGATCGTGTACAAGAGTCCGCCGCACGAAGTCTGATTGAGTGCGTATTCAGCGAAGCGGGACTGCCGGTAACGACCCAGCTGCGCACCGGACTCGGCGGGTTCGGTGCGATGCTGAGCGACCTCAAAGGGTACGGTCGCAGACTGGAGTCTCAACCAGGGGCCCCAGATCTGATCGTGGTGCTCATCGACGAGGATGGGCAAGGAGCCAACGTGCGCCGGAAGACGGTCCAGGAGAGCCTGCCCAGCTCTGTGGTTCCGCACAGCGTCATCGGGATTCCCGAACCCAGGATTGAAGACTGGTATCTGGCCGACGGGGCTGCATGGGCAGATGCCTATGGCGTCACTAGAGCCGTTGTCGTAGCAGCCCAAGCCGAAGGAAACAGCAAATGCGGCTTGGCGAAGCTCCTAGCCTCCGAGGATATGTCCGCAGCGAGTCTCTTCGCGACCACCGACGCAGCCCCGTTTGCCGACGACCTTGTCACCAATTCCGAGTGCACTCGCGCATCAATCGGCTCCCCGTCGCTTCTTCGCTTCATCCAAGATCTTCGAGGGGTTGCCAAGGTCCTGGGAGCCTGAGCGCTCCCTGGGCATCGCTCGCCTTCGCCGAGCCCACCACCTACCCTGGAGTTCGTGCCCCGCTCCGAGCCTCGCACCCTGCGCGCGCTGCTCCTCCTCGCCGTGGCCGCGCTCACGTTCTCGCGGCGCGCGCGGATGAGCTCGGGCGTGCGCCTGCACGTGCAGCGACTGCAGCGGGTCACCCCGATCCACCAGTTCGCGACGATCGCCGGCAACCGCGCCCTGTTCGACCGCCACCAGCTCCCGCTCGACCTGCGGATCGTGGCCCAGCGCGACCACCGCAGCGGCCGGATGCTCATGGTGCCGATCGACGAGCGGGTGCTCGCCGGCTGGCTCGGCTGAGCCGCCTCGTCGCACCACGGTTCGTCACGCGCCACCGGCAGACGTCGGCCCCGCGCCGGTGTGCGCGGAACGCCGATTCAGTCACAGAGCACGAGCCACCCCTCGACCCGTCTGGTAGACATCAACGAGCCTCCGGTCCCCCGCGGCGGCGTCTGTGTCCGACACCTCCCCTGAGGGTCCCCATGTCTCACCTGCTCGTCCGCGGGGCCGCGCTCGCGTCCGCCGCATCCCTCCTGGCCGCCGGTACCCGCCTTCGCCGCCGGACCGGCCCAGCTCATCCGCCCCATCGGCGCGATCGACGCCTCCTCGAACGGCCAGTACCTGCTCCTCGCCGACGGCACGATCACCGACCGCCGCGCCGGCGGGGCCGTGCTCGGCACGGCGAGCCTGACGCCGCTCGACCTCGCAAGCGACGCACCGATCGGCCTGTACGCCGGGACCGAGGCCAACCGCGCGCTGTACGTGCGCACCACCGACGCGCCGCGCGGCGAGCTCGTCAACATCGGTCCGAGCGGCGAGACCGTGCCGGCCGCGCCGAAGGGCGTGCTCGTGAAGCACGGCACGGCCGTCGTGTTCTCCACGCTCGAGGCGACGCCGCGGATCATCGAACGCGATCTGACCACGGGCACGAGCACCGTGCGCCTCTCCGGTGCCGACCTGCTCGACGCCTCGGAGGACGGAAACGTCATCACCTACTCCCGCGCGCTCGCGAACGCCGGGCGCCCGGCCGGCACGAAGCCCCTGCCCGACGACAAGCGCGCGCCGGCCGAGTTCGCCGTTGGGTACCAGGTCGGGAGCGGCCCGGCCCGCGTCGTCGACGTCACCCGCGGCGAGCAGCTGCGCACCGGCGACCCGACGCTCGAGATCCCCGAGCACACCTACTGGAAGGCCACGACCCCGCTCGACCTGCAGGTCAGCCAGACGGGCGGCCGCTACAGCCTGGTGCTGAGCCTCGGCTCGGTCAACACGAACTACCCGTACCAGGACGGGGAGTTCCGGCGCCTCTCGGCCGACGGATCGACGGTGCTCGACAGCTACAGCTCACAGATCTCGATCACCTCGCTGCTCGCCGACCCCGTCTCGGGCGCCTACACGACCATCCGCTCGTCGCACGCAAGCTCCGGCACCTACAACCAGGCCGCGATCGTCGACGGCAGCGGCCGCCGCATCGAGCTCTCGACCGGCTCGGCCGCACCGCAGCAGTTCGTGAAGGCGATCCCGACGAACGCGGGCGCGGGCGCCGTGTTCACCGCCTTCAACCGAGACGCGGAGGGCCTCAGCGGCGCCTGGGCGATCGACGAGCTCGGCGCCCCCGGGGTCGACGCGACGCCGTGGCTCGACCTGCCCCGCAGCGGTGACACCATCGACTCGCCCGCGCTCAAGGCCGACGTGAAGTGGCTGAACTACCCCGACACGTCGGTGCCTCCGACGCCCGTCGCCGGTGCGCTCGCCGACTACGCGGCCGTCACCGTGAAGACCACCGGCAACTCCGCCGCATCGATCGCGTTCACGCCTGCGCCGCAGGGCAAGATCGCCGCCAAGAGCGTGCGCGCGAACCTGACGTTCCTCGGGTTTGAGCTGTGGAGCCGCAGCCTCGCGAAGCCGGGCACGATCAACCTGCCGGGCATTCCGCCGTACTTCCCGTTCCTCGCGACGACGGTGAAGGTCACCCTGGCCGACGGCACCGCGCTCACGAAGAGCACCGCGCTGAGCCGCACCCGCTAGCCGCCGCTCGAACGTCGGCGGGCCCCCGACCCGCCCCGACGCCTAGGTGAGCCGGACCGCCACGGTCCGGCTCACCGCCGGCTCGGCCGGGAGATCGCTCGAGCGCTGCAGCCGCGCACGGAACCGGTAGGTGGTGACGGCGGTGAGCCTGCGGCTCCAGCTGAACGAGCCGGTCTGCTTGGCCTTCACGGTCGCTGCGAGCCGCCACTTGCCGCGCAGCTGCACCTCGATCAGCACCTTCGTGCCCTTGCCGAGCGGCCCGTTGCGCACCTTGCCCGCGAACCGGGCGACGGACCCGTGGCGCAGCCTCGTGCGGCTGGCGGCGAAGTCGAGCTTGCCGCGCACCTTGAGCGCGAAGGTCGCGCTCGCCGCGGGCGCCGACCGCCCCGGACGCGTGTACTCGAAGCGCAGCGTGCCGCTCGCCCGCGGCGACGGCGAGTAGCTGAACGTCCCCGAAGCGTCGGTCGTCACCTTCGCGCCGCGCTTCTCGGGCGCGCCCGCGTAGGCCACCTGCGACACCACGTCGATCGACGCGTTCGCGATCGGCGCGCCGCCGGCGTCCACGAGCCGGCCCGTCACCGCGACCCTGCCCTTGTAGGCGACCGTCGCCTTGGCCTTCGTGAGCGTGAGGCTCGGCGCCGGGCCCTCCGGCTGGCGCACGAGCACGCGCTTCTGCCAGACCACCGTCGCGTTGTTCGCGGCATCCCACACGGTGGCCTGCGCGAGCTGCTCGCCCTCGGGCACCGTCGTCGTGTCGATCGTCCACGCCGCCGTCAGCGCGAGCTTGCACGGCGTCGGGGTGCCGAACTCGTTGGGCACCGCGGCGTCCACGTTCACCTCCGCGCACCTGCCGCCGTTCGCGTCGAGCGTGGATCTCGGGACGACCACCGTGTCACCCACCTTCACCTCCGCCTGCCACAGGCCCGAGCCCCTGTCGGCGAGCGGGATCGAGAGCGTCTCACGGCCACTCACCGCCCGGTCGTCGGTGATCGTGCCGCCGACCGCCGCCGAGATCGACGGACCGAGATCGTCCGCCATCCGCAGCTTGGCCCACCGCCAGCTTTGGCCCGAGCGCCCGTACTGCTGACTGCCCGAGCAGGTCGCGTAGCCGGGGCCGTAGCACCCGGTGTCGAAGCCGACGAGCCCGCCGTTCACGTCGAACCGGATCGTGCCGTCGGTGATGTAGCACTGCGGCTCGTTGAAGGACTGGCACTGCTCGACGACGTACGGGCCGTCGTACACCATCGCGTTGCGGTAGATCCCGATGCCCGCGCCGCCCTGCGAATCGCCGGCGCCGTTGCGCGTGACGATCCACTGGCGGTTGGCGGTCACGTCCAGGATCCGTGTGTCGGCCGGGGCGTTGAACACGAACCGCACGCCCTGGCCCCCGTTGAACGCCTGGTCGGGACCGCCGAAGTTCACGTACAGGTCGCCGCCGCTCGCGCAGCTGTCCTGCGGCGAGTTGTACGACATGTTCGAGCTGCCGGTCCACCCGTCGGTCGTCGTCGGCTGACCGGCGGGCGTCTTGCACGACCACACCGTGTAGGTGCCTGCGTGCGCGGCGGGCGCCAGTGCCACCGAAGCGAGCAGGGCGAGCGCGACGAGCAGCACGCGCCGCAGGCAACGGGGACGGGCATCGAGGACGGGCATCGGGACCAGTGAACCGGGTTTCGTCGGCCGGGCGCCGTCTTCGCTCCCCCAGCCGGCACGATCGCGCTGGTCCGGGGCGGTCGCCGCGATCGACCGGTCGTCGAGGGCAGCCCGCCGGTACCATCCGGCGCGATGGCTGAGACGCAGGCGCTGCCCCAGTTCCCGGACGTCGCCGAGGGCGCGATCCCGCAGGGCACCCCGCCGGGCGTCGAGCAGGCCGTGGCCCTCGGCCTCACGCCCGCCGAGTACGAGCTCGTCACCGAGAAGATGGGCCGCGAGCCCACGCAGGTCGAGCTCGCCATGTTCTCGCTGATGTGGAGCGAGCACTGCTCGTACAAGCACTCCAAGAAGCTCCTCGGAACCCTGCCGACGAAGGGCCCGGACCTCGTCCTCGGGCCGGGCGAGAACGCCGGCGCCGTGCAGGCCGCCAACGGCTGGATCGCCGCGTTCAAGGTCGAGAGCCACAACCACCCGTCGGCCGTCGAGCCGTTCCAGGGTGCGGCGACCGGCGTCGGCGGCATCCTGCGCGACATCTTCGCCCTCGGCGCTCGCCCCGTCGCGGTGCTCGACGCCCTGCGGTTCGGTGAGCCGGAGGACTCCGAGCGCTCCCGCTTCCTGCTCGACGGCGCCGTCTCCGGCATCGGCCACTACGGCAACCTGATCGGCGTCCCGAACATCGGCGGCGACGTGTACTTCGAGGCGCCGTACGAGACGAACTGCCTCGTGAACGCGATGGCGATCGGCCTCGTGCGCAAGGAGACGCTCACCCTCTCCGCCGCCGAGGGCGTCGGCAACGTCGTCGTGCTGTTCGGTGCGTCGACGGGCCGCGACGGCATCGGCGGCGCGTCGGTGCTGGCGTCGGCCGAGCTCGGCGAGGACGACGCCGACAAGCGCCCGACCGTCCAGGTCGGCGATCCGTTCGAGGAGAAGAAGGTCATGGAGTGCTCGCTCGAGCTGCTCGAGCGTGGCCTCATCGTCTCCCTCCAGGACCTCGGCGCGGCCGGTCTCACCTCGTCCGCGTCCGAGATGGCGAGCAAGGGCGAGGTCGGTCTCGATCTCGACGTCACCCTCGTGCCGCTGCGCGAGACGGGCCTCGAGCCGTTCGAGGTGATGGTCAGCGAGTCGCAGGAGCGGATGCTCTGCGTCGTCGAACCGCACCGCGTCGCCGAGGTGCTCGCCGTGACCGAGAAGTGGGAGGTGTACGGGGCCCCGATCGGCGTCGTCACCGACACCCGCCGCTTCCGCGTGTTCGAGGGCGACGTGCTGGTCGGCGACATGCCGGTGCCGGCGCTCGTCGACGACTGCCCGCTGTACGACCTCGCGCCGCAGAAGCCGACCGAGCCGCTCTACCCGGCGCCGACCAAGCGCCTCGCCGACGATGCCACGCCCGGCGTGGTGCTGCGCACGCTCCTCGCATCGCCGAACCTCGCCGACCGCACCCCGCTCTTCCAGCAGTACGACCAGATCGTGCAGTCGCGCACGGTGCGCCGGCCGGGCGAGGCAGGAGCCGCGGTGCTCGCGATCCCCGAGGCCGACGCCGTGCTCGCCCCCGGTGGCATCGCCGACGGTGCGCTCGGAGCGGCGCCCGGTGCCGCCGGTCAGCAGCCCGGCGCCGACGGCGTGCCGCGCCCGGCGATCGCCGCGTCGATCGACGGCTCGGGCCGCCGCGTCGCCGCCGACCCGTACCAGGGCACGATCTGGAACGTCCTCGAGTGCGCCGCGAACCTGGCGACCGTCGGCGCGCGCCCGCTCGGCCTCACGAACAACCTGAACTTCGGCAACCCCGAGAAGCCTGCGATCGCCTGGCAGCTCAGCGAGTCGATCCGCGGCCTCGGCGACGCATGTCGCGCGCTGGACACGCCCGTCGTCGGCGGCAACGTGTCCCTGTACAACGAGGGCACCACCGGACCGATCTACCCGACGCCGGTCATCGGCATGGTCGGCGAGCTGCCGGATGCCACGAAGACCGCGCCGCTCGGCTTCGGCAACGAGGGTGACCGCATCGCCGTCGTCGGACGCGCCGTGCCGCAGCTCGCCGTCAGCGAGCTCGCGAAGCTCCGTGGCCTTCCGCTGCCGGACGGCCTGCCCGCGTGGGACGTCGCCCAGAGCCGCGCGACGATCGAGGCGGTGCGCGGCGCCGTCCGTCGCGGCGACCTCACCAGCGTCACCGACGTCGCCGAGGGTGGCATCGCGACCGCCATCGCCGAGTCGGCGATCGCCGGCGGCATCGGCGCCCAGGTCGACGCCGGCGAGGGCCTCACCGACGAGGCCACCGAGGCTGCCTGGCAGTTCCTCTTCGGCGAGGCCCCTGGCCTGTTCGTCGTCTCCGGCTCCGACGCCGCCATCGAGCGCCTCGGCGAGGATGCCCCCGTCGACGTGATCGGCATCGTCTCCGGCGACCGCGTGCAGCTCCACGTCGGCGGCGTCGGCATCGACGAGCCGGTCGACGGCCTCGCCGCCGCTTGGCGCGGCGGGCTGGCGCCCTACTTCCCCTAACCACACGGGCACGCGGGCTCGGCGAGTCCTGGGCCTGCGTGGGCTTTGGTGGGGTGTGGGGGCTCGCTTCGCTCGTTACCGCTCCGGTGCATCGGTGCGCCCAGAGGGCTTCCTGATGCCCCGATCGCTCGGCTCGCCGCGCCGAGCCGACCCCAGGTTCGCGGCCTAGAAGCTCTGCTTGGTGACGCGCCCTCGACGGGTGACGATCACGACACCCTGACCCTGGACGGAGCACGTCTCGAAGCGCGGGATGCCGAAGACGGGCCCGATGTTGCCGGTCGAGTCGTCGAAGAGGCTGCGCTGCGCCTTGTTCGTCTTGCCGGTGATGGCGTAGCACGGGCCCGACACGTTGAAGCGGTGCGCGAAGCGGGTTCCGCCACCGCCGGAGATCTTCATGAGGGAGCTGCGCAGGTTGGGCAGGGCGATGGTGAAGGTGTCGCCCTGGCCGGCCTTGGCGGCCTGATCGAAGGTGGACAGCCCCATGGAGAGATCGAAGTCGGTGTCGTCGACCTGCTTCACGTTCTGGATGAGCCGCACGCAGGAGCGGTTCTGCGCGCCGCCACCACTGCGGGTGAGGGAGAGCTTGCCGGGACCGTCGAGCGGGGCGAGCTCGTCGTCGCCGGAGGCCGGGTCGATCAGGATCGCCGCCTTCACGCGGCCCTTGAGCGTCTTGCACTGCGGCGACGACACGCCCTCGGGCAGCTTCACGTCGTCGCCGTCCACGCAGTCGTCGAGGCTGAACTCCCAGCTGCCCGCCTTGCCGCGCTCGACGGCGCCGCCGGCCTCGCCCATCGACCAGCCGCTGCCGCCCTCGCCGTTGAGCAGCGACACCTTCGCGTTGCCGACCTTGCCCTTCGTACCGGCGCGGTCGCTCTCGAAGTCGTACGTGTAGGTGACCGACCCGTTCTCGCCCGGCGTGCACTTCTGGATCGACTCGAACTGCTCGGTGACGGTGACGCGCATCGATACGTCGATCGACACCGGGTACTGCACGAGCGTCTGCTTGGCGGCCGACGCGGGCCCGGCGGCGACGAGGGGGACGAGGACGGCCGAGATGGCCCAGACGGCACGGCGTAGGGAGCGCATGCGGCGAACCTAAGCCGCAGCGCGCGTCGTGGCAAGCGACACAGCGTCGTGCGCGCAGACCACCGGTACGCGGGCCGCGACCCGTCGTGACCATGGGGCCGTCGCGCCATTCGGCGGTGCACCGGCGACCGAGACGCGGAGCCTGGATACGGTCGGCCCGTCTGCTCGTCCCCAGCCCCCTGCTCGACATGACCCCCCACCCGCACCGTCCCCGCTGCATCCGTCGCCCGCCGGACGCTCCTCCTCCTCGCGACCCTCGTCGCCGCAGCCGCGGCCTCGCCGTCGCTCAGCCCGCCGGCGCGGCAAAGGCTACGCCGACCGCGCAGATCAGCGGCCCGGCGATCGACGCGCCCCTCGGTGGCAAGAGCTCGAAGGTGACCGCTCACGATCAAGGCCGCCGGAGGCCGCACCCTCACCGACCTGACGGTGAGCGCCGCCCCGCCCGCAGGCGTGGTCGCGAGCTTCTCGAAGGGCAAGCGGAGCAGCAAGACCGTGAAGATCCTCAAGCTGAGGAGCGGCAGGACCGCGACGGTGGTGCTCGGCGTCCGCAAGACGGGGACGGGCCCGACCCGCGGCCAACTCACCGTGCGCGTGAGGCAGGGGGGCAAGACCCTCGGCACCGGCCTCGTCGGGTTCGGTGGCGCACCCTCCACCCCCGGCCAACCCCAACTCGCTGGCCGGCCGCTCGTTCTGGGGCTCGCTCTACAGCCTGAGCGGCACCAGCCAGGACTCACTGCTGTTCGTCAGCGACAGCTTCGTGTTCTACGGCGACGCCTCGGACGAGGCCTGGCAGGACGGCGCCGTCGCCCCGACGTGCGCCGCCGTGACCGAGGAGTGCAGGCCCTACACGTACGACGCGAAGACGAACGCGCTCACGATCGGCGGCGTCCCCGCCGAGCTCCAGCCGCGAGCGGTCACCTACGACGGCCGCACCTACGGCGAGTACGGCGCACCGCCCGCCGGGAGCCGGTTCGACACCATCGTCACCTACGTGAACTCCAGCGGCCTGTGCCCGATGTACTGCACCTACTACCGCGAAGACCTCACGTTCCTCCCGGACGGCACGTTCATCCGCGGTGCGGTCGTGAGCGGAACCGGCCCGGTCGTCGACTTCGCGAGCGTGCCCGCCGACCGCAAGGGCACCTACGAGATCCGCCCGGACAAGACGATCCTGCTGGCGTTCGCCGACGGCAGCCAGCGCGTGCGCACCATCGCGCTCGCGATCAAGGACGACGGCACCCTCGCGCCGGCCGGCGACGGCATGGTCCTCGGCGGCGAGGGCTACTTCGACATCCGGGACTGAGCGCCGCAGCCGCAGCCGCGGCAGAGCGGTCGTCCCGGTCAGCCGCGGCGCCCGTGCAGCGGCCCGTGCTCGATCAGGATCATGCGCGCGCCGCGCGGATCGTGGACCGTGGCGGCGCGCTGGGCCGGAAAGCCGACCGGCACCGGCCGATCCTCGATCCGGCCGCCGCGCTCGACGACCGTCGAGCCGACGGCATCGAGATCCGGCACCTGCACCGCGATCGCCCAGCCGGCCCGTGCCGGATCGGGCTCGTGGACGACCGCCGCCACGACCGTCTGCTCGTCGAACGCGCTCTGGAGCTGGAGCACGTCCGGACCACCGCTCGGATCGGGCACCTCGGAGAACACGGCATCGAGTCGGCGCTCCATCCAGGCACGGGCGGCGGGCAGATCGTCGGTGCGCAGCTCGGCGAAGCAGAGGGAACGCGGCACCGACCACCGGCCGAAGCGAGGGCCCGGCATCCGCGGACGCAGCAGCTGGTCGCCCGTCGGATCGGCGGCGAGCGGCGGCCGCGGCGGGGCGAGGCGCACGGCCCAGCCGTCGGGCGCGGGGCCGGTGCTGCCGTGCGGCCGCGGATCGGTCGGCGTGCGAGGCCGCATCCCGCAGATCGGCCCGGCGACGCGCGCCTGGTCGAGGAAGACGACGAGATCGGTCTGGTGCGGCTCGCCCATCGGCTTCCAGGCCAGCACGGCACCGTAGAACTCCACGGCGGCAGGGAGATCGGCGGTGATCAGCTCGGCCCAGACGAGCGGCACGCTGAGCGGCGGCGCAGGAGAGGTCACGACCGCCCACGCTATCGCCGGCTCCGGCGCAGCCGACCGAACGGATGGACGCCCGGACGACGCCCGCGAGCGCCAGCCGCTGAGCACCCGTCAGCAGCCGGCGTCCGCAGCGCGTGCAGGGGAATCCCGCCAGGCGGCGGGCCTTGGTCCGCTTTGCGACGCGCTCCGCGGACCGTGCGGTCGATCACGCCGGGACGGATCGTCGCGCGCCACCCTCGGCACGGGCGCTCCCGGTCGCTACTCTGAGGTGGTGAGCGACGCCGCCCTCCCGGCCCCCACGGCGCATCGCACGCACGCAGCCCCGGTCCTGGACGACCGTGACGGCCCGCGTGACGAGTGCGGTGTGTTCGGCATCTACGCGCCCGACGCAGAGCACGAAGTTGCGAAGCTGTCGTACTTCGCGCTGTATGCCCTGCAGCACCGCGGGCAGGAGTCCGCGGGCATCGCCACGTGCGACCTCGGCGGCCACATCCTCACCCTGCGCGAGCTCGGTCTCGTCAGCCAGGTCTTCAACGAGCAGAAGCTCCAGGCGCTCTCCGGCGACCTCGCCGTGGGCCACGTGCGCTACTCGACCACCGGCAGCAACGCCTGGGAGAACGCCCAGCCGATCTACCGCTCCGACAGCCGCGAGATCGCCCTCGCGCACAACGGCAACCTCATCAACGCCGTCGCGCTGCACCGCCGGCTGAGCGAAGAGGGCGTGAAGTTCCGCTCCACGTCCGACAGCGAGGTGATGGCCGCCCTCATCGCGACCACCGAGGCCGACTCCCTCGAGGACGCCATCGCCGAGGTGCTCCCGGAGCTCGAGGGCGCCTTTGCGACTGTCGTGATGAGCAAGGACCGGATCTGCGGCTTCCGTGATCCGGCCGGCCTGCGCCCGCTCGTGATCGGCCGCATCGGAGACCGCTACGCCCTTGCCAGCGAGTCGTGCGCGCTCGACATCATCGGCGCCGAGATGGTGCGCGAGGTCGAGCCCGGCGAGCTCGTCACGATCGACCACCGCGGCCTCACCTCCCGCCAGGTCGTCGAGGGCGCCCGCAAGGCGTTCTGCGTGTTCGAGCACATCTACTTCGCGCGGCCCGACTCGATCATGGGCGGCCACACCGTGCAGGCCGCCCGCGGCCGCATGGGCGAACTGCTCGCAAAGCAGTCGCCGGCCCCCGGCGCCGACCTCGTGATCCCGGTGCCGGACTCCGGCGCGCCCGCCGCCCGCGGCTTCGCCCGCGCCGCCGGCCTGCCGACCGACGACGGCCTGGTCAAGAACCGGTACGTCGCCCGCACCTTCATCCAGCCGAGCCAGGAGCTGCGCAAGCACGGCCTGCGCCTCAAGTTCAACCCGCTGCCCGAGATCGTGGCCGGGAAGCGGATCGTGGTCGTCGACGACTCGATCGTCCGCGGCAACACCACCCGCCAGATCGTCCGCATGCTCAAGGGCGCCGGTGCGCTCGAGGTGCACATGCGGATCACGGCGCCGCCGATCAAGAACCCCTGCCACTACGGCATCGACATGAGCACGCGCGACGAGATGGTCGCGCATGAGCGCACCGTCGAGCAGATCGCCGAGGAGCTCGAGTGCGATTCGCTCGCGTACCTGTCGCTCGACGGCGTGTACGAGGCGATCCGCGGCGACCGCGACCAGCACTGCGACGCCTGCTTCTCCGGCGAGTACCCGCTGGGCGAGATCGGCGACGGGAAGTTCGCGTTCGAGAACGCGCTTCCCATGGTGCGCTAGCCCGCCGCGAGCCCCCGGCGGGCGCCGCCTGCCCGGCCGGCTTACCGCTTGAGCGTGACCGTCTTCGCGACGGCCTTGGCCTTGCGCCCGTCAGCGTCGACGGCGCTGACGACGATCGCGATGCTCGGCTTGCCCTTCGCCTTCAGCGCTTGCCTGATCGGCCTGCGGAGCTTGGCGGGCACGGCGACGTAGACGGTGGTCACGGCGCCGGCCGTCGTGAGCTCGACGGTCTTCGTCGCCGTCACGGCCTGCCTGACGCCCGGCACCTTGAAGGTGCTGACGATCGTGACGGTCGCCGCCTTCGTCGCCTTCACGCGCAGGGCGATCGTCGACTTGCGGGAGAGCTTCTGCTTGGCCGTCGCGCCGACGGAGAGCACCGGCGCCAGTCGATCGACCGTGCCCGATCCGCCGGAACCGCCGGAGCCGCCCGAACCACCGGGGCCGCCAGCGCCGCTCCCGCCACCACCGGGCGTCGGCGTGGCGACCGGCCGCTCCGACACCACGACGCTGCGCTGGACGGTGTCGGAGAGGCCACCGTCGGAGACCGTGACGGCCACCGCGTAGGTGCCGGGCGCGTTGTACGCGTGCGACACGCTGCCCGATCCGGAGGCCGAGGCGCCGTCGCCGAACTCCCAGGCGTAGGTGAGCGGATCCTCGTTGGCGTCGGCGCCCGTGGCGGTGAAGTCGACGGGCACGCCGACCTGCACCCGGATCACCGGCCCGGCAGGAGCGAGGCTCGCGACCGGCGGCGCCGCGCTGGCGCGCAGCACCACGTCGTTCTCATCGGGCGGCCGTGACACCACGAACGAGAGGCCGCCGGCCACCAGGTTCTTCGTGGCGAAGCTGCCGGTGGTGGCCGCCGGATCGGCGGCCGTGTTCACGATCACCGTCCCGGGTGCGCCGGCCGGGGTCGCGCCGGTGCGGCCGAGCACGTCGAACTGCGCCGCCGGATCGATCGTGATGGTGCGGGTCGCGGTGATGCCCGGCGCCGAGGAGCCGGTCACGCGCGTCTGGAAGCGCGAGGCGGAGCCGAAGGTGAGGTCGCGCGTGGCGAAGCCGCTGCCGGTCGGTTCGACGGTGCCGTTCACCACGAGCGACGGCAGCAGGGTCGCGTTGCCCGTCAGCCGGCCGACCGAGCTCACGCTCGTCGTCACCGGGAACGGACCGCGCTGGTCCCACGTGCCACCCTCCACGTTCAGCACGAGGTCGACGCCGTTCAGGTTCTGCACGCCACCCGTGTCGACGAGCGTGCCGCCGCCGAGCTTGCGGAGCAGGATGGGCCCCGCGCCCTCGTACGGGCCGATGAGCTTGCCGCTCAGCTCCAGGTCGGTCGCAGCGGCCCCGTCGGCGACGCTGATCGGTGTGTCGTCCACGCCGTTGACCACCAGCAGCGACGCGATCCGACTCGGCGCGGGCGCCCCGACCACATCGACCGTCGACACCGCATAGCTGCCCGGCCCGCTGAGCTCGCCGGCGTTCAGGCTGAGGACGCCGTCGACGGTGAGCTGGGAGAACGCGCCCTGGGTCACCACCTTGCCGCCGTTGACGGTGAGCGCGGCCACGGTGCTGAGGCTGGAGTCGGCCTGGTCGCTGACGAACAGCCGCCCGTCGGCCTCGACCGTGACGGGCACGTCGGAGACGACGCGGTTCTCCTGCAGCTCCAGGCTCGCCGTCGACGCGTCGCCCGTGCCGTCGCCGATGCGGATCGGGCCGCCCGAGGCGACGCCGTTCGCGCGCACGCGGCCGCTCGCGATCACGAGGCCACCCGTGAAGGTGTTGCCCGCCGAGAGGTCGACGGTCCCGTTGCCCGCGATCGTCAGCACGCCGGTGCCGACACCATCCTCCACGGGCGCGTTGATCGCCGCGTCCGCATCTGCCGAGAGGTCGTCGGTGACGGTGATCGTGCGGGCGCCGTTGAGTGCGGTCCGCGCCGAGAAGGTCGGCGTCTGCCGGGGTGAGGCGACCGCCGACCGGGCGAGGGTGACGTTGCCGCCGAGGCTCAGCGACGGCGAGGCGCTGCCGGAGATCTCGCCGCCCGTCATCGCGAGGGTGCCGGCGACGGTCAGCCGGCCGGTGCCGAGGTTCACGAGGGCGTCGCGCACGCTCGCGGCGCCCTGCACGCGGAACTGGGCGGCGCCGAGCCGCAGATCGGCGGCGACGCCGTCGATCGACAGCGGGCCGACGGTCTCGGCGTTGCTCTTCGCGTCGAGTGCGCCGCTGCCGGTGAGGGCGACGGGCGTGCCGTCGGCGATTTGGTTCGCCTGCTCGAGGCTGACGGCGGCGGTCCCGCCCACCTCGAACTGGCTGCTCTGGATCGTCTGGTCGGCCTCGGGGCCGTCGAGCTGCAGGAAGCCGCTCGTCGCCCTGAGCGAACCCGCGAAGGGGTTCTTGGCCGTGAGGCGCGTCCCGCTCGTCGCATCCTTCGCGCTGAAGGTGAGGTGTGCGGCGGCCGGGCCGCTGATCGGCGCCGAGATCATCAGCGTGCCCGCGTCGACGGACACGACCACCTCGCCCGAGCTCGGGGCCACCGCGAGCCTGAGCGTGGAGGTGAGCTCGTTGCCGGTGCCCTGGTGCGTGAGGTTCTCCGGGAGCCTGTCGCCCGCGAGGGTGAGGGTGTGGACGCCGTCGCCGTCGACCTCGTTGCCGTCGCCGCTCAGGCTGAGCCGGTCGATCGTGAGGTCGAGGTCCATCACCGAGGCGCTGCCGCCCTTGAACTCGATGATCGTGCCGCCGGCGGTCCCGGCCACCGGGGCCTGGTCGCCGACCCAGTTCGCGGCGACGGACCATCGCGGATCGGCGTGCGCCCCGGGCTTCCAGGTGTAGGTGTTCGCGCTGGCGGACCCAGCACCGGCGAGGGTCGCCGCGAGGGCCACGGCGGTGGCGAGCAGCGCGACGCGACGAGGGCGGGATCGGAGGGCCGGACGCATGCCGAGCGATCGTGCCATCGGTCCGGTTGGACGGCAACCGGGGCCTACGCCCTTCGTCCAGGGGTGGGCCCGACGGGGGACGTGTCCCACGAACGCCCGGCCGTGGCCGCGACGCGGAGCCACCCCAAGCAGGCCCATCGGCGCGCGCGGCGAACGCCGCCGCGTGACCTCGTCGACCACCGAGTTCGATCAGGGGCGCGTTCGCGACCTCGACGGCCGCGCATGGCACCCCTGGACGCGCCGCGCGCTGATCGCACTGATGACCCTGTTCGTCGTGATCGGGCTGACGGGCGCGTTCGGGCAGGTGCAGCACACACGCACCGCGAGCACCGCGGCGGCGCTCGTGAAGGTGCGCACGCCCGAGACGCTGCGCGGCGGCCTCTACTGGCCGACCGAGATCCGGATCGACGCGCATCAGCGCATCACCGCGCCGACGATCGTGCTCGGATCGGGGTTCATCCGCGGGATGCAGCTGAACACGGTCGAGCCGGCGCCGGCCAGCGAGAGCTCGCGCGGCGGGCGGGTCGCCCTCACCTACCCGACGCTCGAACCGGGCGACGCGCTCGTCGTGCACCTGCAGCTGCAGGTCAACCCGACGACGGTCGGCGAGCAGGACCTCGGCGTGCGGATCGACGGCGCCGACCTGCCTCCGATCGCCCTGCCCCAGACCGCCACCGTCCTGCCGTAGGGAGCCGCTTCGATGGACCTCGTCATCCGCGCCGCCGTGATCTTCCTCGTGATCTGGGTGATCACGCGCGTCGCCGGCCGTCGCGAGCTCGCGACGATGCAGCCGTTCGACGTGATCCTGCTCGTCGTCGTCGGCGACATGGTGCAGCAGGGCGTCACGCAGGGCGACACCTCCGTGACGGGCGCGATGCTCGTGATCTTCACGTTCACGCTGCTCACCGTGTTGTTCAGCTACGTGAGCTTCCGGGTGCCGCGGCTGCGGCCACTGATGGAGGGCGAACCGCTGCTCCTCGTGGAGGACGGGCGCGTGCTGGAGCGCAACCTGCGACGTGAGCGGATCACACGCGAAGAGCTTGCCGCCGAAGCGCGCCAGGCGCAGATCGCCGACCTCGCCGACGTGCGCTTCGCGGTCCTCGAGACGAGCGGGCAGATCTCGTTCATCGAGCGCTGAGCGGTACGGTCCAGCGCGTGACCGGCCTCCCGCGCATCGCCGTGCTCGCCTCGGGCGAGGGCACCAACCTCCAGGCGCTGATCGACCGGCTGCACGGCACGCAGGTGGAGATCGCCGGCGTCGGCGGCGACAAGCCGGGGGCGCCTGCGCTCGAGCGGGCTGCCGGGGCAGGGATCGCGACGCGCGTGTTCCCACTGGCGGACTTCGGCGACCGCGCAGCGCGCGATGCCGCGATCGCCGGGTGGCTGCGCGACGAGCTGGGTGCTCGCGTGATCGTCCTCGCGGGCTACATGGCGCTGCTCACACCCGGGTTCATCGGCGCGTTCCGGGAGCGGATCGTGAACGTGCACCCGTCGCTGCTGCCGCTCCACCCGGGGCTGCACGCGATCGAGCAGGCGCTCGAGGCGGGCGCTCGGGAGACCGGGGCCACCGTCCACCTCGTCGACGAGGGCGTCGACACCGGACCGGTCCTGCTCCAGCAGGCGATCAGCATCGCGCCCGGCGCCACGGCCGCCGAGGTGCGCGCGGCACTCGCGCCGATCGAGCACGACCTGCTGTGCCGGGCCGTCGCCGACCTCGTCGCTCGCACCACCGCGAGCTAGAGCGCCGTTCACCCGCAACGGGGTGACGCGCTCGCGCGATCGAGCACCAGCCCCGACCGGACGGCCCGAACGTCCGCCCCTGCTCTCGGATAGGATCGGCGGTCTGTGAGCAGCGAAGCAGCAGCCCCCACGCCCCCCGAGACCGTGCGCGTCCGCCGCGCGCTGATCTCGGTCTTCGACAAGCGCGGTGTCGTCGACTTCGCGCGCGGGCTCTCCGAGCTCGGCGTGGAGCTCGTCTCGACCGGCGGCACGCTCGCGTCGCTGGAGAAGGCCGGCCTCACCGTGCGACCCGTCGACGATCTCACCGGCTTCCCGGAGATGATGGACGGCCGTCTCAAGACGCTGCACCCCAAGCTCCACGGTGGACTCCTGGGCGTGCGCGGCAACGCCGAGCACGTCGCCTCGGCCGAGGAGCACGGGATCGAGTGGATCGACCTCGTGTGCGTGAACCTCTACCCGTTCGAGCAGACCGCGGCGCGCCTCGACCTGCCGGACTCGGACGTCATCGAGCAGATCGACATCGGCGGCCCGACGATGATCCGCGCTGCGGCGAAGAACCACGCGTACGTGTCCGTCGTCGTCTCGCCGGAGAGCTACGACGGCATCCTCGCCGAGCTCGAGGCCACCGACGGCGAGATCTCCTGGGAGACGCGCCGCGCCCTCGCCGGCGAGGCGTTCCACACCACCGCCCGTTACGACACCGCCATCGCGAAGTGGTTCAGCGAGCAGGCCGGAGCCCAGTTCCCCGATCTGTACGTGCGCGCCTTCGAGAAGACGATGGAGCTGCCGTACGGCGAGAACCCGCACCAGCGCGCCGCCTACTACACGCAGGTCGGCACCCGCACGCACGCGCTCTCGATGGTGCAGCAGCACCAGGGCAAGCAGCTCTCGTACAACAACCTCCTGGATCTCGACTCGGCTCGCCGCCTCGTCGCCGAGCTCGTCGATCCCGCCTGCGCGATCGTCAAGCACAACAACCCGTGCGGCGCCGCCCACGGCTCCGGAGCGCTCGATGCCTACGAGCGCGCGTTCTCCTGCGACCCGCTCTCGGCGTTCGGCGGCATCATCGCCCTCAACCGCGAGGTCGACGAGACCGTCGCGAAGAAGATCGCCGACCAGTTCGCCGAAGTCGTCATCGCGCCGACCTTCACGCCCGGCGCCCTCGAGGTGTTCGCCGCGAAGCCGAACCTGCGCGTGCTCGAAGATCGCGAACGGCGCTTCCGCCGCGGCATCGACCCGGAGACCCGCGACCTCGGTGGCGGCATGCTCATGCAGGACCGCGACACCGACCCGGACGACCGCTCGCAGTTCGAGGTCGCGACCGAGCGCCATCCGACCGACGCCGAATGGGAGGAGCTCGTCTTCGCCTGGCGCGTCGTGCGGCACGTGAAGTCGAACGCGATCGTCCTCACGAAGGACCGCGCGACCGTCGGCATCGGCGCCGGCCAGATGAGCCGCGTCGACTCCGTTCGCATCGCCCTCGACAAGAGCCGCGTCGCCGAGCTCGACGGCGCCGTGCTCGCCTCCGACGCGTTCTTCCCGTTCGCCGACGGCCCCGAGCTCGCGATCGACTCCGGCGTCCGCGCCATCATCCAGCCCGGTGGCTCCAAGCGCGACCAGGAAGTCATCGAAGCCGCGAACAAGCGCGGCGTGACGATGATCTTCACGGATCGCCGCCACTTCCGGCACTAGGCACGCGGGCTCGGCGGGTCCGGGCTTGCGCTGGGTTGGTGGGGGTGGCCCGTGCTTCGCTCGGAACTGCGCGGGCGGTGCATTGCTCGGCTGCGCCTCCCTAATGCCCCACCTGCTCGGCTCGCTGCGCACGGCCCACCCCCACCAACCCGACTGAACTCCGGACGGCTGCCTTCGTCGTCGCGATCTAGGGCCGGCAGCGGCGGCGCTCCGAGAGTCATCGTCACGCCCCGCTTGTGCGCGGCGTGATGGCTTCGGCGGGGCCTCCGCGATCTGGGCTCGCGATGAGTTTGTGGGGCGCGGGCGGTCTACGCTCGTGATGATCCCGAGGAGGACCCGATGAGCGCGACGGCTGAGCTGCAGATCACTGGTGTGGACTTCGTCTGCATCCCGACGACCGATCACGATCGCTCGTGCGTGTTCTACGGCGACGTCCTAGGGCTGCCGAAGCGTGCGCAGTGGGGCGACCGGCCGGCGACCGAGTTCCAGGCCGGCAACCTCACGCTCGTCGTGTTCGACCCGCGCGGATTCGGTCAGCAGGATGCCGCCACGCGCAGCTCGGTGCCGGTCGCCGCGCTCGCCGTGCCGGACGTGGAGGAGGCCCGCGAGCTCCTGAAGGCCAAGGGCGTGCAGTTCATCGTCGACTGGATCGACTCCGGCGTCTGCCACCAGGCGCTCCTCCTCGACCCCGACGGCAACACGCTCATCCTGCACCACCGCTACGCCCCGCCGACCGCCTAGCGGTGACGACCCACTCACACCCCGCGGCGTGTCGACCGGCTACGCTCCCGCCGTGCCTGAGCTAGGTCCGCCCCAGACCCCCCTCGCGACGCGCCTCGTGCTGCTCGGCAGCGGCGAGCTCGGCCGGGAGGTCGCGATCGAGGCGATGCGGCTCGGGTGCGAGGTCGTCGCCGTCGACCGCTACCCGGGGGCGCCGGCGATGCAGGTCGCGCACCGCTCCCACGCGTGCGCGATGAACGACCCCGAGCAGCTGCGAGCCGTGCTCGAGCAGGAGCTGGGCCTGCCGCATGCCGAACTGATCGTGGTGCCCGAGCTCGAGGCGATCGCCACGCCCCGTGCTCGAGCAGCTCGAGGCCGAGGTGGGGCTCCGCGTGGTGCCGACGGCCCGCGCCGCGCGCCTCACGATGGACCGTGAGGGCATCCGCCGGCTCGCCGCCGAGGAGCTTGGGCTCCCCACCAGCCCGTACCGGTTCTGCGACACCGAGGCCGAGCTCGTGGCGGCCGTCGGCGAGCTCGGCACGCCGTGCGTCGTCAAGCCGGTGATGAGCTCGTCGGGCAAGGGCCAGTCCGTGGTCCGCGAGCCCGGCGGCGCCGGGGCGGCATGGGCCTACGCGCAGCGCGGCGGCCGCGTCGGCGAGGGGCGGGTGATCGTGGAGGGCTTCGTCGAGTTCGACTACGAGATCACCCTCCTCACGATTCGCCACGCCGGCGGCACCACGTTCTGCGCGCCGATCGGCCACACCCAGGAGGACGGCGACTACCGCGAGAGCTGGCAGCCGCACCCGATGAGCGACGCCGCGCTCGCCGAGGGCAAGCGCGTCGCCGAGGAGATCACGGCCGGCCTGGGCGGCACCGGCATCTTCGGCGTGGAGCTCTTCGTCCGCGGCGACGAGGTGCTCTTCAGCGAGGTGAGCCCGCGCCCGCACGACACCGGCATGGTGACGATGGCAACCCAGCGCTCCTCGGAGTTCGCCCTCCACGTGCGCGCGATCCTCGGCCTGCCGATCCCGACCGACGACACCGGAGCCGTGCCGCTCATCGCAACCGGCGCCAGCGCCGTGCTGCTCGCCGGCGCAGACCTCGCTGCGCCCGTGGTGCACGGCCTGGAGGACGCGTTCGCGGTCGACCCGAGCGTCGACGTGCGGCTCTTCGGCAAGCCCGACGGCCGCCCGGGCCGGCGCATGGGCGTCGCGCTGGCAACCGGCACCGACCCGGACGACGCGCGCGCCAAGGCGCGCGCCGCAGCGGCCGCTCTCAGCGTTCGCTGAAGATCAGCGGTCAGCCGCAGCCGGGACCGATAGGCTCGGATCGTGCGCTACGCCGGGACCGAACGGGACGACGAAGGGGCCTGGTTCAGGCTCGGCCAGCTCGAGGTGACCACGCCGGTCCTCGTGCTGCTCGTGTGGGCCGCGACACTCGTGATCTGGGTGATCGAAGGCCCCTCGCGAACGATCTCGCAGCACCTGTGGCTCGTCACCGACGACGTGCAGTCCGGCGAGGTGTGGCGGCTCGTCACCTGGCCGTTCGTGCACAGCTCGTTCCAGCTGTGGGACATCATCAACGCCGCGATCTTCTGGATGTTCGCGACCGAGCTCGAGCGGCAGACCGGCCGCCGACCCTTCGGCTCGCTCATCGGCGCGTCGATCCTCGTGATCGGCATCTCGGCGGTGGTGTTCGCGCTGATCCTCGGGCGCCCGACCGGCCTCGCCGACCTCGACCTGCTCGCCCTCACCGTCGTGCTCCTCTACTGCGCAGAGCACCCGACGCGCCCGTTCTTCTTCAACATCCCCGCATGGGTCATCGCGGCGGTGATCGTCGCGCTCGAGCTGATCAACGACCTCGCCGACCGCGACTTCACGCGTCTGCTCACCGTGATCGCCGCGAGCGCGATCATCGCGCTCATCGCCAAGCGGATCGGGCTCCTCGCGAACTACGACCAGGTGCCGGAGCTCCGCATCGGCGGCGGCGACGGCTCGGCCGCGCGCGGCAGACCCGCCAAGGCCAAGGGGAGCGGCGGCCTCGCGGCGAAGTTCGGCCGCAAGCAGGACGCCGAGATCGTCGCCATGCCGACGCAGCCGGTCCGCCCGCAGCCGCGCGTGGTCGTGCCGGAGGAGGTGAGCGCCGACGACGTGGCGCTCGATGCGCTCCTCGACAAGATCTCCGCGAACGGCATCGACTCCCTCACGGAGGCCGAGCGTCGCCAGCTCGACGAGATCCGCGAGCGGCGCCGCACCGACTGAGCGCCCTGC
>JAQIJQ010000008.1:0-91160 GCA_036946195.1 Patulibacter minatonensis
TACACGGTCGTGAACGCCACGACGATCACCGCGACCGCCCCGGCCGGCACCGGCACCGTCGACGTGCGCGTCACGACCGCGAGTGGCACGAGCGCGAACACGGCCGCCGACGACTACGTGTACATCCCGGCGCCGACCGTCACGAACCTGAGCCCGGGCGCCGGCCCGGAGGCAGGCGCCACGAGCGTCACGATCACCGGCACGAACTTCAACGGCGTGAGCGGTCCGAGCGCCGTGCGGTTCGGCGCGACGGATGCGGTGAGCTACACCGTCGTGAACGCCACGACGATCACGGCCACCGCGCCGGCCGGCACCGGCACGGTCGACGTGCGCGTGACGGCCACGGGCGGCACGAGCGCGAACACGAGCGCCGACGACTACAGCTACGTGCCCGTCCCGACGGTCACGAACCTGAGCCCGGGGGCCGGCCCCGCCGCTGGTGGCGCGACGGTGACGATCACGGGCACGAACTTCATCGGCGTCGGCGGCGCGAGCGGCGTGCGCTTCGGCGCGACGAACGCGACGAGCTACACCGTGGTCAACGCGACGACGATCGCGGCCACCGCGCCGGCGGGCACCGGCACCGTCGACGTGCGCGTGACGGCCACGGGCGGCACGAGCGCGAACACGAGCGCCGACGACTACACGTACGTGCCGGCCCCGACGGTCACCTCGATCGCCCCCGCGACCGGCCCGTCCTCCGGCGGCGACACGGTCACGATCACCGGCACGAACTTCACGGGCGCGAGCGCCGTGCGCTTCGGCGCGGTGAACGCCACCGGCTACACCGTGGTCAACGCGACGACGATCACCGCCACCGCCCCCGCGGGCACCGGCACCGTCGACGTGCGCGTCACCACGACCGGCGGGCAGAGCGCGAACACCGCCGCCGACGACTACCTCTACGTCGGCCTGCCGACGGTCACCACCGTGAGCCCGGGCGGCGGCCCCGAGGTCGGCGGCACGAGCGTCACCATCACGGGCACGAACTTCATCGGGGTCGGCGGCGCGAGCGGCGTGCGCTTCGGGACCACGAACGCGACGAGCTACACCGTCGTGAACTCGACGACGATCACCGCCACCGCCCCCGCGGGCACCGGCACCGTCGACGTGCGCGTGACGGGAACGGGCGGCACGAGCGCGAACACCGCGGCCGACGACTACACCTATGTGGCCGCGCCGACGGTCACCGCGCTCAGTCCGAGCAGCGGCCCGGAGAGCGGCGCGACGAGCGTGACCATCACCGGCACGAACTTCACGGGCGCGAGCGCCGTGCGGTTCGGCGCGACGAACGCCACCGGCTACACGGTCGTCAACGCGACCACGATCACCGCCACCGCGCCCGCGGGCACCGGCACCGTCGACGTGCGCGTCACGACCACCGGCGGGCAGAGCGCGAACACGAGCGCCGACGACTACACCTACATCGCCGCCCCGACCGTCACGAGCGTCACGCCGAACAGCGGCCCTGCGGCCGGCGGCGGCACGGTCACCATCACCGGCACGGGCTTCACGGGCACGACCCAGGTGCGGTTCGGGGCCACCGACGCCCTGGCCTACACGGTCGTCAGCGCGACCTCGATCACGGCAACGGCGCCGGCCGGCACCGGCACCGTCGATGTGCGGGTCGCCACGCCGAGCGGTCAGAGCGCGAACACGGCGGCAGACGACTACACCTACGTACCGGCGCCGACGATCACGGGCCTCGCGCCGAGCGCCGGTCCGACCGCTGGCGGCACCACGGTCACCATCACCGGTACGAACCTCACGGGCGCCTCGGTCGTCACCTTCGACGGCATCAACGCGACGGGCTTCACGGTCGTGAACGCGACCACGATCACGGCCACGGCGCCGGCCGGGCCCGCCGGCACGGTCGACGTGCGCGTCACCACCGCGGGTGGACAGAGCGCGAACACGAGCGCCGACAACTACACGTACGTGTCGGCGCCGACCGTCACCGGCGTCACGCCCGGCGCGGGCCCAGCGGTCGGCGGCACGAGCGTCACGATCACCGGCACGAACTTCACGGGCGCGAGCGCCGTCACCTTCGGCGGCACGAACGCGACGAGCTACACGGTCGTCAACGCCACGACGATCACCGCCACCGCCCCGGCCGGCACCGGCACCGTCGACGTGCGCGTCACCACCACCGGCGGGCAGAGCGCGAACACGAGCGCCGACGACTACACCTACGTGGCCGCGCCGACCGTCACGTCGATCTCGCCGACGAGCGGCCCATCCGCCGGGGGCACGAGCGTGACCATCTCGGGCACCAACCTCACCGGCGCGAGCGCCGTCACCTTCGGCGGCACGAACGCGACGAGCTACACGGTCGTCAACGCCACGACGATCACCGCCACCGCCCCGGCCGGCACCGGCACCGCCGACGTGCGCGTCACCACGACCGGCGGGCAGAGCGCGAACACGGCCGCCGACGACTACACCTACGTGCCGGCGCCGACGGTCACCGCGCTCAGTCCGAGCAGCGGCCCGGAGAGCGGCGCGACGAGCGTGACCATCACCGGCACGAACTTCACCGGCGCGAGCGCCGTGCGCTTCGGCGCGACGAACGCCACGAGCTACACCGTCGTGAACGCCACGACGATCACCGCCACCGCCCCGGCCGGCACCGGCACCGTCGACGTGCGCGTCACCACCACCGGCGGGCAGAGCGCGAACACGGCCGCCGACGACTACACCTACGTGCCCGCCCCGACCGTCACCGGCCTGAGCCCGTCGTCAGGCATCGCGGCCGGGGGCACGACGGTGACGATCACCGGCACGGGCTTCACCGGCGCGAGCGCGGTGCGGTTCGGCGCGACGAACGCGACGAGCTACACCGTCGTGAACGCGACCTCGATCACGGCCGTCGCCCCGGCCGGCGCGGGCACGGTCGACGTGCGCGTCACCACCACGGGCGGGCAGAGCGCGAACACGAGCGCCGACGACTACACCTACATCGCCGCCCCGACCATCTCGTCGATCACCCCGACCACGGGCCCGTCGGCCGGCGGCACGCTCGTCACCATCACGGGCACGAACCTCACGGGCGCCACGTCGGTCACCTTCGGGGGCGTGAACGCCACCGGCTACACCGTCGTCAACGCGACGACGATCACCGCCACCGCCCCGGCCGGCACCGGCACCGTCGACATCCGCGTCACGACGCCCGGCGGCACCACGCCCAACACGACGGCCGACAACTACACGTACGCGAGCCCGCCGACCGTCACGAACGTAACGCCATCGAGCGGCACGACCACGGGCGGCACGAACGTGGTGATCACGGGCACGAACCTCACGGGCGCCACGGCGGTCACGTTCGGGGGCGTGAACGCCACCGGCTACACCGTGGTCAACGGCTCCACGATCACGGCGACGAGTCCGCCCGGCGCGGTCGGGACCGTCGACGTGCGGGTCACCACGCCGGACGGCACGAGCGCGAACACGAGCTCCGACGACTACACCTACATCGCGCCGTGCAGCACCGGCGGCCTCTCGCAGACGTCGAACGACTTCTCGTTCCCGACGACGACGCTCAACGGCCTCGACCAGCTGCAGAACCAGACGACGACCGTGAACGTGACCGACATGAGCGGCGCGGGCGCCGGGTGGAAGCTGCAGCTCGGGGCGACGCAGTTCTCGGCGGGCGGCGGTCGCGTGCTGCCGGCCGACGCGGCGCGCGTGACGGGCGCCACCGCCACGCTCCTCGGCGGCGGCTGCACCGCGCCGACGGCGGCGATGAACACCTACCCGGTCGCGTTGCCGGTCAGCCCGTCGCGACAGACGGTCTACAGCGCGGCCGCCGGCACGGGCCGCGGCCCGGTCGACGTCGACATGAGCGTGCAGCTCGACGTGCCGGCCAACACCCGCCCGGGCACGTACCAGTCGACCTGGTCGGTCGACCTCTCCGCCGCCCCGTAGATCGCCGGTCAGACTGAGGGCATGCCCGGCACTCCCGCCACGGCTGCGCTCACCGCCGCCGGTATCGCGTTCAGCGAGCACACGTACGAGCACGACCCGGCGAACCGCAACTTCGGGCTCGAGGCCGCCGAGGCGCTCGGGCTCGAGCCGGAGCAGGTGTTCAAGACGCTGCTCGCCGAGGTCGACGGCGTCGGCCTCACGGTGGCGATCGTGCCGGTGACCGGTCACCTGGATCTCGGGGCGCTCGCGAAGGCCGCGGGCGGCAAGCGCGCGGCCATGGCCGATCCCGCGATCGCCCAGCGCCGCACCGGCTACGTGCTCGGTGGGATCTCCCCGATCGGCCAGCGAACTGCCCACCCGACGGTGCTCGACGAGACCGCCGAGCTGTTCGACACCGTCTACGTGAGCGGCGGCCGGCGCGGGTTCGATCTCGGCCTCACGCCCGAGGCGCTCGTCCAGGCGACGGGCGCGACGATCGCCGCGATCGCGAAGGACTGAACGGCGGCGCGAGCCGCCTGCGTGCGGGGCGCTCCCGGGCAGGCCCCCAGCGCGTGGCCGGTCAGCGTCAGGTCCTGCGCCCGGCGGCTCGCGCCGGGCTACGTTGGGCGCACCGTCCGCCCACCGACCGCCCGAGCCACCCGCCGCCATGATCGTTCCCGAGTCCATCCGTCGTCACGTCCGAGCGCTCGATCTCCACGAGCAGCGGGCCGAGCTCCACGACGAGGCCGCCGAGCGGTACGACGCCCTCGGTGACCACGAGCTCGCAGCGATCGAGCGGCGCCGGGCGGAGGTGCAGCGACTCAGCCGCGACATCGAGCAGGACCACCTGGACCTGCTGGAACGGCGCACGGAACGCCGCGCGGCCTGAGCGACGGGCGACGCGGCTCGTCGTCGCGGACGGGGACGACCGGCATCGGCGCTGAGGACACGCGGTACGTTGGCCCGATGAGCACCGACGACCTTCGCCATCCGACGACGATCGCCGACCCCGACACCGGGGAAGAGCGGCCGCTCACGCCCGAGGAGGGCGGCAGCCAGTCCGGCACGCAGATCGACGAGTCCCGGATCGACGAGCCGCAGGACCCGCAGTCGCCGACGACCGAGAACGACGTCACCTGACGCGAACGGCGAGTCGGCCGCCCGGAGCTGGTTCGCAGGCTCTCGATGGCGGCGGCGCACGAGAGGGCCCTAGCCTGAACGCCATGGCGACCCAAGAGCTCACCTCAGCCACCTTCGAAGAGACGATCACCGAGAGCCCGATCGTGCTCGTCGACTATTGGGCCGAATGGTGCGGGCCGTGCCGCCAGTTCAGCCCCGTGTTCGAGGCCGCGTCCGAGCGCCACGCCGATGCCGTGTTCGCGAAGGTCGACACCGAGGCCAACCAGGACCTCTCCGCGCAGGCCGGGATCCAGTCGATCCCGACGCTCCAGGTGTTCCGCGAGGGTGTGCTGCTCTACAACCAGCCGGGCGCGCTGCCCGGCCGGGCGCTCGACCAGATCCTCGAGCAGGTGCGCGCCCTCGACATGGACGACGTGCGCGCGCAGGTCGCGAAGATGGAAGAGGAGCAGTCGGCCGGCTGATCTCCTCCGGTCCGCCGCGGGCGCCCCGGTCGGCCGTCGGGCGGGCCGGCGCCGCGCGCGGTCGGAACTTCCGGGCCAGGTCTTGGCCAGGTGGACAACCGGAGCCTCCGGGGCGCCGCATACGCTCTGCCGGCGATGAGCGAGATCAGCCGCGCGCGTTACGCCGCCCTCTACGGACCCACCGCCGGCGACCGCGTGCGCCTGGCCGACACGAATCTCCTCATCGAGATCGAGGAGGACCGCTCCTTCGGCGGCGAGGAGGCGGTGTTCGGCGGGGGCAAGGTGATCCGCGAGTCGATGGGCATGAGCACCCGCACCCGCGCGGAGGGCGCCCCCGACCTCATCATCACGGGCGCGATCGTGCTCGACCACTGGGGCGTGATCAAGGCCGACGTCGGCATCCGGGACGGCCGGATCGTCGCCCTCGGCAAGGCCGGCAACCCCGACACGATGGACGGCGTCCACCCCGACCTCGTGATCGGCCCCGCGACGGAGATCCTCGCCGGCAACGGCAGGATCCTCACGGCCGGCGCGATCGACTGCCACGTGCACCTCATCTGCCCGGAGGTGATCACCGAGGGCCTCGCGAGCGGCGTGACGACGATCATCGGCGGCGGCACCGGCCCCAACCACGGCACGCTCGCGACCACCGTCACCCCGGGCGACTGGAACCTCGCGATGATGTTCGGCGCGCTCGAGCAGTTCCCGATCAACGTCGTGCTGCTCGGCAAGGGCAACACGGCGAGTCACGCCTCGATGTGGGAGCAGCTGCGCGCCGGCGCCTGCGGGTTCAAGCTCCACGAGGACTGGGGCACGACGCCCGCGGCGATCGACCACTGCCTCACGGTGTGCGACGAGGCGGGCGCCCAGGCGGCGATCCACACCGACACCCTCAACGAGGCCGGATTCGTCGAGGACACGCTGCGCGCGATCAACGGCCGGACGATCCACGCCTACCACACCGAGGGCGCCGGCGGAGGGCATGCGCCCGACATCATCACGGTGGCCGGGCACCCGAACGTGATGCCGTCGAGCACCAATCCGACGCGCCCGCACACGATCAACACGATCGACGAGCACCTCGACATGCTCATCGTCTGCCACCACCTCAACCCCGCGGTGCCGGAGGACCTCGCGTTCGCCGAGAGCCGCATCCGGCCGTCGACGATCGCGGCCGAGGACCACCTCCACGACCTCGGCGCGATCTCCATGATCGGCAGCGACTCCCAGGCGATGGGCCGCGCCGGCGAGGTGATCACCCGCACCTGGCAGACGGCGCACGTGATGAAGGCCGCGCGCGGCTCGCTCCCCGGCGACGGTGCTGCCGACAACCTCCGCGCCCGCCGGTACATCGCCAAGTACACGATCTGCCCGGCCGTCTCGCACGGCCTCGAGCGCGAGATCGGCTCGGTGGAGCCGGGCAAGATGGCCGACCTCGTGCTGTGGGACCCGGCGTTCTTCGGAGTCAAGCCCGAGGTCGTCATCAAGCAGGGTGCCGTCGCGTGGGCGCAGATGGGCGATGCGAACGCGTCGATCCCGACCCCGCAGCCGATCCTGCCGCGACCGATGTTCGGCGCCTCGCCGACGGTCGCCGCGGGGCTCGGCGTGAACTTCGTCGTGCCGGCCGCGCTCGAGGACGGGCTCCCCGAGCGGCTCGGGCTGACGCGCCGGTTCGTCGCCGTCGAGAACGTGCGCGGCCGGGGAAAGGCCGACATGCCGATGAACGACGCGTTGCCGCGGATCGAGGTCGACCCCGACACGTTCACGGTCACGATCGACGGCGATGTCGTCGAGCAGGCGCCGGTGACCGAGCTGCCGATGGCGCAGCGCTACTTCCTGTTCTGAGCCTGCGATGCCGAGCCCGTCCGACCTCCTCCTCCTCGCCGACGGCCGGCTGCCCGCCGGCGGACACGCGCACTCCGGCGGGCTCGAGCAGGCCGTCGAGCTCGGCGACGTGCACGATGCCGGCTCGCTGCACGCGTTCCTGCTCGGACTGCTGACCTCGTCGGCGCAGACCGGGATCGCCGCCGCGGCGGCCGCCGCGCATGCGTGGGAGGCGGGCGACGACCAGGCGCTGCTGGACCTCGACGCCGAGGAGTCGGCGCGGATGCCGTCGGCGTGGCTGCGCGGCGCATCGCGCGCCCAAGGACGACAGCTGCTGCGGGCCGCCGCGGCGATCTGGCCGCCCGTGCAGTCCGTCGTGCTCCCTCCGCTGCCGCACGGACCGCACCTCTCGCTCGCGCAGGGCATCACGGCCGCGCGGCTCGACCTCGCGCCGGTGGATGCCGCGCGGCTGGCGGCGTACGGCGCGATGACCGGTCCGGCGACCGCAGCGGTACGGCTGCTCGGGCTCGACCCCTTCGGGGTGCACGGGATCGTGGCGCAGGCGATGGCCAGCGCGGAGCCGGTGATCGTCGCTGCGGCCGAGCATGCAGCGGGCCCCGCGTGGCTCCTGCCCGGCGGGACGGCGCCCCTGCTGGAGATCGGTGCGGAGCTGCACCGCAGCCGCGAGATCCGGATGTTCGCGTCGTGAACGGTGGGGTGCGGATCAACGCGCAGGCCGGCGACGGGCGGACGCGGTTCGTCGAGCTGCACGCGACGGCGCCGCTCGGCGTGAAGGTGACGGGCGCGCACGAGGCGTACCTGATCGGGACGGCGGCGGCACCACTCGACGGCGATGTGGTGACGATCGACATCGAGGTCGGCGACGACACCCAGCTCACGCTCGGAACGGTCGCGGCGACGATGGCGTGGCCGGCGCGCGGCGACCTCGGACCGAGCGTGATGATCGTGCGCGCGACGATCGGGGAGCGTGCGCTGCTGCGCTGGCTGCCGGAGCAGATCGTGCCGGTGCAGGGCTGCCGCCACCTCCTGCGCACGGAGGTGACGCTCGCGTCGGTGACCTCGAGCGTGGTGTGGCGCGAGGAGGTCGTGCTGGGGCGCGCCGGTGAGCGGCCGGGCGCGCTCGACGCCGAGATGCGGGTGGTGCGCGCCGGGCGCCCGGTGTTCCACCAGCAGCTCGTGCTCGACGGATCCGAGGCACAGGCGCACCGCGCGCCGTCCCTGCTCGCCGGTGCCCGTGCGGTCGGGAGCCTGCTCGTCGCCGGGCCGGGGGTGCCGGAGCACTGTGCGCACGTGGCGACGCCGCAGCTGCGCGGGGCGGTGCTCGAGCTCGAGGCCGGTGGTCGCGTGGCGAGTGCGACGGCAGCGTCGGCGTCCGCTCTCCGCACGTGGCTCGAGGCACGGCAACTGGGGTTGACCCCGGTGCGGGGCGGCACCGACGATCCGACGGGGCCGAGCGCGTCGCCGCCCAAGGAGCTGCTCCCGCGATGAGGCGGGCGCGTGCGCTGCGCCAGCACCCGGTCGCGCCGGCGTTGCTCGGCGTCCTGCTGCTGCACGTGGTCGGGTTCGGGCTGCTGTTCGCGTACGCGGTGCCGGGCGATCTCCGGCTCGGCAGTGGCGAGCTCTTCGGACTGGGCGTCGGGATCACGGCGTACACGCTCGGGATGCGGCACGCCTTCGACGCCGATCACATCGCCACGATCGACAACACGACGCGCAAGCTCCTGCACGACGGCACCGCCCCGCATGCGTCGGGCTTCTTCTTCTCGGCAGGGCATTCGACCGTGGTGCTGGCGTTGACGCTCCTCATCGCCCTCGGTGTGCGCGGGCTCGGCGCGGCCGTGGCCGACGACGACTCCACGGTGCACGCGGTCACCGCCGTATGGGGGCCGACGGTGGCGGGCGCGTTCCTGCTCACCGTCGGCCTGTTCAACCTCGGCGTGGTGCGGCGCACCCTCGGGCTCGCCCGGCGGATGGGCGCGGCGGGGCCGGGATCGGTGAGCCGCGAGGAGCTCGACCGCGGCTTGCGGGGGCGTGGGCCGACGAGCCGGCTCGTCGCGCGGCTCGCCACGCGGGTGACGCGTCCGTGGCAGCTCTACCCGATCGGATTCGCGTTCGGACTCGGGTTCGACACCGCCACCGAGGTCGCGCTCCTCCTGCTGGCGGGCGGGTCGGCGGCAAGCGGGCTGCCCATCGGCGCGGTCGTGTGCCTCCCGATCCTCTTCGCGGCCGGCATGACGCTCCTGGACACCCTCAACGGTGCGACGACCGCCCGCGCCTACGAGTGGGCCCTGACCGCGCCGACCCGGCGGGTCGCCTACAACGTCGCCGTGACCGGCGTGTCGGTGCTCTTCGCCCTCATCATCGGCAGCCTCAGCCTCCTCGGCGTGCTCGTCGAGGAGTTCGGCATCGGCGGGCCGCTCGCCGAGATCGCCGCCCTCGACACCGGCCTGCTCGGCTACGCGCTCCTGGCGGTCGTCCTCACGACGTGGGCCGCCGCGGCGGGGTGGGCGCGCAGCGTCGAGCGCCGCATGACGGCCTGAGCCGGCGGCCGACCCGAGCCGTCGAGACGGCGGCTCACCTCACCGCTGCGCCGCGCCTCAGGCCGGCGGGGTTCCCGGGGGGAACTGCCCGGTGATGACGCTCGCGAGCAGGTCGGTGGCGGTCTCGACGAGGTCGTCGACCGATTCGACGTACTGGTCGCGCTCGAGGGCGCCGATCATCACGTCGGTCATGCCGCCGACGACGGCGGCGGCGAGCATCGGCGGGAGGGGACGCGACGGCACGTCGGGGTTGCGACGGCGGGCCTCCTCGACGATGGCCCCGAGCAGGACGCAGAAGTGGTCGAGCATCGACCGGCGCGACTGGGTGGCGCGCTCGCTGAGCGTGGCGATCTCGATGAAGAACGCCTTCGTGAGCATCGGCTCGATCGCGAGGGTGGAGAAGTACGCGTGGGCGCCGGCGCGGATCTGCTCGCGCCAGCCGAGGCCGTCGGCACTGCTGGCGGCGACGATCAGACCCTCGAGGTCGCGCGCGGTGCGCTCGTAGAGCTCCAGGAAGCAGGACTCCTTGTCTCCGAACTCCTCGTAGAAGGTGCGCTTGGAGACGCGGGCGAAGCGGACGACCTCGGTGATCGTGGCGCCGCGGTACCCGTGCTTGGCGATCGTGTTCGCCATGCCGATGAGCATGCGCTCGCGCTGGTGGAGCTCGGGGGCCGGCGGCGTCGGGGGGACGATCCCAGTGCCGGCCGGGGACACGGCCGATTCAGTGGACATTGCTGCAGGGTAGACCTTCGGGGCAGCGGGTGGACGCACGTTTTCGGCCATGGCGATCCGGGGCGACACCCGGTCAGGGGACGTCCGACGTGCGGACCGTCCCAGGACCTGCCGGTTTGTCCACCGGAAAAAGGGGAAATCCCTCTTACCGGGGTTTTCAGGCGGCCGGGGCGACGGCGCGCTCGATCGCCATCACCATCGCCTCGACCGGTTGAGCACCGCTCAACGCGAAGCGCTTCTCGAAGACGAAGAACGGGACGCCGCGAACGCCGATGCGCTCGGCCTCCTGGCGGTCGGCGATGACGTCCTGCGCGTAGGCGGCGGTGCGCAGGGCGGCCTCGACGGTGCTCTCGTCGACGCCCACGTCACCGGCCGCGTGGATGAGCACGGCGCGGTCGGACAGGTCGGCGCCGTCGGTGAAATGCGCCCGGTGAAGACGTCGCATGAGCTCGACGTCGTGACCGGTGCGCCGCGCGACGTGGATGGCCTGGTGCGCGAGGCCGGTATCGACGGAGATCGACTTCGCGTGGTCCATCTCGAGGCCCAGCTCGGCGCCGAGCTCGCGGACCTGCTCGGTCATCGCGAGCACCTGCTGCGGGCCGCCGCCGAACTTGCGGCCGAGCATCTCGAGGGTCGGCTCGCGCTTTGCGCCGGGGTCGAGCTGGAAGGAGCGCATCGTGATCCGGGTGCGGGTCGCAAGGCCGGTCTCCTTGAGGGCGAGGTGGAGGCGGGTCTCGCCGATCCAGCACCACGGGCAGACCACGTCGCTCCAGAGCTGGATGTCGAGGAGCGCCTCGTCGCCGGGATGGTGTTGCACGTCGCCCATACCTCCACCGTACGGCGTGGCGGCGCGCGTCGTGGCGCCCGTGCACCCGTCGTGGCGCCCGGCCGCCCGCCCGCTCCGCCCCGCCGCACCGGTCCGTGGCGCCGCCAGTAGCCTTGCGCCGGATGGTTCGCGGTCGAGGCACCTGGTGAACACGGCCCGACTGCATCCGGCGCAGATGCTGGTGCTGGCGTTCGCCGTGGCCATCGCGCTGGCGACGGTGCTGCTGATGCTGCCGATCGCGACGGCCAGCGGCGAGTCGACGGGCTTCGTCGACGCGCTCCTGCACGCGGCGACGACGCTGTGCGTGACCGGCGTCGTGACGCTCGATCCGGCGACGCACTGGTCGACCTTCGGGCATGTGGTGCTGCTCGTCTGCATGCAGCTCGGCGGCCTCGGGATCATGACCTTCGCCACGGTGCTCGGCCTGTTCGTGGCGCGCCGGCTGCGGCTGACGACGCGGATGTACGCGGCGGCCGAGACGCAGACGGTCGATCTGGGCGATCTGCGGCGCATCCTGCGCGGCGTGATCACGTACACGCTGGCGATCGAGGTGGTGGTCGCGGTGGCGCTGGCGCTGCGGTGGTGGTCGGGCTACGACCTGCCGCTCGGCAAGGCTGCCTGGTACGGCGTGTTCCACGCGATCTCGGGGTTCAACAACACGGGGATCGCGCTCTACACCCAGAACGTGATCCCGTTCGCGAGCGACCCGCTGATCCTCCTGCCGCTGGCGGCGTCGGTGATCCTGGGCGGGCTCGGGTTCCCGGTGCTGCTCGAGGTGCGGCGCGAGCTGCGTGGAAGCCGGCGGTGGTCGCTGAACACGAAGCTCGTCCTGATCGGCTCGCTCGTGCTCCTGGTGGTCGGCGCGGTGTTCGTGACGGTCGCGGAGTGGTCGAATCCGCGCACGCTCGGGCAGCTCGATCCGGGTGGACGCCTGCTGTCGGGGTTCTTCCAGTCGGTGCAGACGCGTTCGGGCGGGTTCAACAGCGTGGATCTCAACCAGATGAACCCGATCACGTGGTTCGGCATGGACGTGCTGATGTTCATCGGCGCCGGGCCCGCCGGCACGGGCGGCGGCATCAAGGTGACGACGTTCATGGTGCTCGTGGCGCTGGTGTGGTCGGAGGTCCGCGGCCACGACTCGGTGCACGCGTTCGGGAAGCGCATCCCGTCGGCGACGCTGCGGCAGGCGATCACGGTGGCGACCCTCGGGCTCGCGTTGATCGTCGGCTCGACGCTCGCGTTGATGGCCACGGATGCACTCAGCTTGGACCGCGCCCTGTTCGAGGTGACGTCGGCGTTCGCGACCGTCGGTCTCTCCACCGGTGTGACGGCCGGGCTGTCGGATGCCGGGAAGCTGATCCTGATCGCCTTGATGTTCGCCGGCCGGCTCGGGCCGATCACGCTCGCGTCGTCGCTGGCGCTGCGGCGCTCCGAGCGGCAGTACGAGTACCCGGAGGAGCGCCCGATCATCGGCTGACCCCGCCGCCCCCGCGCCCTGGATGATGCTCCCATGACCTCCCAACGTCCGACGCGCGCGACGGCGCGGCTCGCCGAAGCCGACTCCGTCGTGGTCCTGGGGCTCGGCCGGTTCGGCCGGAGCCTGGCGGAGGAGCTGATGCGGCTCGACGTCGACGTGCTCGGCGTCGACCGTGATCCCGAAATCGTGCAGCAGTACTCCACGAAGCTCACGCGCGTGGTGCAGGCCGATACGACGAGCGAGGATGCGCTGCGCCAGATCGGCGTGCACGAGTTCGATCGGGTGGTGGTCGGGATCGGCAGCGACATCGAGGCGAGCCTGCTGACGGCGTCGCTCGTGCTGCAGTTCGACACGGCGCAGGTGTGGGCGAAGGCGATCAGCGATGCCCACGGCCGGATCCTGGGGCAGCTCGGCGTGGAGCACATCGTGCATCCGGAGGCGGAGATGGGTCGGCGCGTGGCGCACCTCGTGCGCGGGGCGATGCTCGACTACGTGGAGTTCGACGACGACTTCGCGATGGTGCGCACCACGCCGCCGGCGCAGGCGATCGACAAGCCGCTGAGCGAGGCGGGACTGCGCCGCGAGTTCGGCGTGACGGTGATCGCGGTGCGTCCTGCGGGCGGCGGCTGGACGTATGCGGCGCGCGACACGGTGCTGCGCGCGGGCGATCAGGTGATCGTGACCGGCCCTACGCGCAAGGCCGAGCGGTTCGCGTTGCTCGGCTGACCCCTCGGCCGAGCTTCGCGTCGATCGGCTACTTGCCGAGCTGCTTCTGTGCGTCCTCGAGGGCCTTCTTGGCGTCGTCCGGGACGTTGTCGGCGTTCTTGACGGCGTCGATCGAGTCGGAGGCGGCGTCCTGCGCCTTGTCCTGGATGTCCTGGGCCTTCTTCTCGATATCGGCCGACACTTCTTCGGCCGTCTTCTTGCCGTCGCGGACGTCCTGGGCCTGCTTCTGCGCCTCCTCCTGGAGCTGCTTGGCGTCCTGCTGGATCTGCTCGCCCTGCTTCTGGACGTCCTTGAGCGTGCCCTCGTCGACGCCGTTGTCGCCGCAGGCGGCGAAGCCGAGCGTGGCGCTGGCGAGGAGCGGCAGGAGGAGGAGCTTGGCGTTGATGGTGCGCATGGTGTGGTGAATCCCCTGGGTGGTGTGCGTCGCGTGGTGCGTGCCGGATGCAAGCTACGGATGCGCCGGGCGTCGGTCGAGGGGTCCGGACTCGGTTGACATGCCGGCGGAATCCGTGGCGGCCGGGACGTGGCGGCGTGGTGGTTCAGGTGGCCGCCGGTGGGTGGATGTCGGCGATGAGGTCGGCGATGGAGTCGACGACGCGCGTGGGCCGGAACGGGTGGCGTTCGATGTCGTCGCGGGTGGAGACCCCGGTGAGGACGAGGATCGTCTGCAGGCCGGCCTCGAGGCCGGAGAGGACGTCGGTGTCCATGCGGTCGCCGATCATGGCGGTGGTCTCGGAGTGCGCACCGACGGTGTTGAGCGCGGTGCGCATCATCAGGGGGTTGGGTTTGCCGATGAAGTACGGCTGGACGCCGGTGGCCTGGGTGATGAGCGCGGCGACGGAGCCCGTGGCGGGGAGCGAGCCTTCCGGTGAGGGTCCGGTGGGGTCGGGGTTGGTGGCGATGAAGCGCGCGCCGCGTTCGATGAGGCGGATGGCGGTGGTGATGCGTTCGAAGCTGTAGGTGCGCGTTTCGCCGAGGACGACGTAGTCGGGGTCGCGCTCGGTCTGGGTGTAGCCGATGTCGTGGAGGGCGGTGGTGAGGCCGGCTTCGCCGATCACGAAGGCGCTGCCGTGGGGGCGCTGGTCGTCGAGGAAGCGGGCGGTGGCGTCGGCGCTGGTCCAGATGTGTGCCTCGGGGATCTCGAGGCCGCCGAGGCGCAGGCGGGCGGCGAGGTCGCGGCGCGTGTAGATCGAGTTGTTCGTGAGGACGAGGAACGGGAGTCCGGCGGCGGTGATCTTCGCGATGAACTCGGCTGCGCCGGGGATGGCGTGCGACTCGCGGACGAGCACGCCGTCCATGTCGGTGAGCCAGGCGCTGATCGGTCGTTCGGTCACGTGCTCCAGCCTATGCGCAGCGGGGCCGTCGGTCGGGGCGTGCGCGTGGCGCGAGGCGGTGGCTGTGCGCGGCGTGACCGGCGGCGCGGGACGTGCGTGTTCGGGCGGGCGGCGGCGGGCCCGGCGCGGGTGGTCAGGCCGCGAGGCGGGTGGCGTCGGTGGTGCTGCCCGCCCAGGTGGTGAAGGTCTTGATGGCCTCGGTGAGGTTGAGGGGCCCGCAGTCGATGTGGACGGCGTGGTCGTCGGCCCAGGCGTGGATCCAGTCGGACTCGGTGCGTTCGATCGCGAGCTCGGGGAGCTGGCGTCCGGCGAGGTCGGTGCCGTCGAGTTTGATCTCGAGGCGCCAGCCGGGTTCGTCGAGGGTGTCGATCTGGATGTCGTAGGTGGGCGCGAGCTCCCCGTCGGAGCCACGCAGGTACCAGTCCTGGAGACCGGCGAAGGGGAGCGTCGCAGACATGTCCTCGGGGTTCGCGCGGGGGGTCGGGGTCCCTCCCCGGGTCGACGGGTGATCGAGCAGGTGGCGCGTGCGCGGGGTTCTGGTCAGGGGGCGTCGATGAGCTGGGCGGCGTGGTCGGCTTCGTCGGGGCGCGGTTCGGCGGCGCGTTCGTCGACGAGTCGCCAGCTGGTGGCGTGGCCGTCGGGGCCGATGATGGTGGTGCTGGCGAGCGCTTCGCGGATGCGGGCGGCGGCTTCGTCGTGGCGTGCGGGTTCGACGGCGTAGAGGGTGCGCACGTGGATGATGGCGGCGGCGTTGGGGTCGGCGTGCCAGCTGGAGTGGTGTGGGGCGAGCGGGCACGGGCCGTCGTGGCCCCATTGGCCGCAGAGGGCGACGGTGATCGCGGCGCCGATGGCGGAGGGGTCGCCGCCGGTGCCGGCGAGGCGCACGGTGGCGTCGTGGGCGTAGGCGCTGCGGGTGCTCATGACTGAGCCGGCACGCTAGCGGGCGGTGCCTCGTCGGTCTGGGCGTCGGGCTCGTGGCCGTGGGCCCGCACCACGCAGTGGCGATGGGCAACCGCTGGCGGTTGCGTTCTGGGGCAGACACGGGCTGGATCTCCAGCCGGTCGTGGTTGCGGCGTTGGCGCTGCGCCGTGGGGGAGCGGAGCGGCGGTCGGTCGCGGTGGTGCGTGGCGGTCGGTGGTCAGTCGGCGGGGCGCTTGCGGTGGTGGGTGCGGTCGATGATGCGGCGGGCGATCGCGCCGATGGTGACGGGGATGAGGGTGAGTGCGGCGGCGTATGCGATGAAGAAGGTGGCGGTGTCGTGGCCCGGTGGGCTGCCGTCGCTGCATTCGGTGACGGTGGCGAGGATTGCGGCGTTGCCGGGGATGTGGTGCGGCGCGGCGGGGAGTTCGCGGGCGGCGGCGTGTGCGAGGTCGGTATCGGCGGCGAGGTGCGTGGTGGGCGTGAGGGAGGAGAAGCCGCAGGAGGGTTCGGCGGTGAGGCGGACGATGAGGATGAGGAGGCCCCAGGCCACGATGGTGGCGGGTGCTGCGCGGAGCCAGCCGGTGAGGAGGCCGTTGGCGAGGGCGATGAGCGCGGAGCCGTAGAGGAAGATCGAGAAGGAGGTGCCGCTGTCGTCGCCGATGAGGACCCAGAGGAGGGCGACGCCGATGCCGGCGAGTGCGAGGGTGCCTGCGAGTGCGGTGCGGCGTTTGCTGCTCACCGTTCCATCCTGCCCCAAGAGCGGGCGGAGAACGACGAAGGGCGCTCCGTGAGGAGCGCCCTTCGTCGAGAGCCGAAAAACCCCCACCCCGAGTCAGCGGCGGGTCAGCCGCAGCCCGAACCGGCTGTGGCTGAGGGCCCTATCGCGCCGGAGATTCGCCGCGCGCGCGGACGACCAAGTACGAACGTACGGGTCGTTTGCGCGCGTGGCGAAGATCCAAGCGAGAGGGTGCTCAGCCGCAACCCGTGTTGTTGCCGCAGGAGGGGCAGGTGTAGCAGGCGCCGGTGCGCTGCATGATGCCGCCGCACTGGTTGCACGCCGGGCCGAGGTCGGCGCCGAGGAGCTTGGCGGGGATGACGGGCGGGGTGTCGGTGAGGGCGGCGGCGGCGGGCTTCACGTCGACCTTGATGCCGGGGCCGTTGGTGTCGCCGCGGTTCTCGGGGGCGGCGTTGGCGGCGTTGTCCTTGGCGAGGACGGCGGCGGTGCGGAGGCCGAGGGCTTCCTGGTGGTCGGCGCTGAGGAACCGGGAGGCGAGCCAGCGCATGAAGTAGTCCGGGAGGGACTTCGCGAAGGGGATCTCGGGGTTTCTGCGTGATGCCTTCGGGCTCGAAGCGCATGTAGGCGAACTTCTCGACGAGGGTCTCGAGCGGGACGCCGTACTGGAGGGCGATCGAGATGGACGTCGCGAAGGCGTTCATCATGCCGCGCATGGTGGAGCCCTCCTTGCCGACGTCGGTCAGGAAGATCTCGCCGACGGTGCCGTCTTCGTAGAGGCCGGCGGTGATGTAGCCCTCGTGTCCTCCGACGGAGAACTTGTGGGTGATCGACTGGCGCTCGCGGGGCATGCGGCGGCGGGCGGGTTCGGCCTTGGCGGCTGCGACGGCCGCGGCGACGGCGGTGTCGAGGTCGTCCTGGGTGAACTTGCCGGCTCCGGTGCCGCTTTCGGCGTCGGTCTGGGCGTCGGTGCGGAGGGCCTGGGCGGTCTTGGACCCGTCGCGGTAGATGGCGAGGGCCTTGACGCCGAGGCGCCATGCCTGGGTGTATGCCTCTTGGATGTCCTCGATGGAGGCATCGTTCGGCATGTTGACCGTCTTGGAGATGGCGCCGGAGAGGAAGGGCTGGGCGGCGCCCATCATCTTCACGTGGCCCATGGCCGAGATCGCGCGGGCGCCGACGGCGACGTCGAAGACCGGGAGGTGGACGTCGTTGAGACCGGGGGCGCCGACGATGGTGCCGTGCTCGTTGATGTACGCCTCGATCTGCTCGATCTCCTGCGGCTTGTAGCCGAGGGTCTGGAGGGCGAGCGGGACGGTGCGGTTGACGATCGTCATGGAGCCGCCGCCGACGAGCTCCTTGTACTTGACGAGCGAGAAGTCCGGCTCGATGCCGGTCGTGTCGCAGTCCATGAGGAAGGAGATCGTGCCGGTCGGGGCGAGCACGGTGGCCTGCGCGTTGCGGTAGCCGTGCTTCTCACCGAGTTCGACGGCCTCGTCCCACGACTTGCGGGCGGCGGCGAGGAGCGCGGTGTCCTTGATGTCGGCGTCGTCCATGGCGTACGCGGCGTCGCGGTGCTTGCGCATGACCGCGTTGTGCGGCTCGCGGTTCTCCTCGTAGCGCTCGTAGGGGCCGACGGCCTTGGCGAGCTCGGCCGACTGGCGGTAGGCGCGGCCGGTCATGAGGGCGGTGATGGCGCCGGCAAGGCCGCGGCCCTCGTCGGAGTCGTACGGGAGGCCGTTGGCCATGAGGTACGCGCCGAGGTTGGCGTAGCCGAGGCCGAGCTGACGGAACGCGCGGGCGTTGGCGCCGATCTCGGGGGTCGGGTAGCTGGAGGGGCCGACGATGATCTCCTGCGCGAGGAGGACGATGTCGATGGCGTGCTCGTAGGCCTTGACGTCGAAGGTGCCGTCGGGGCGGCGGAACTTCATGAGGTTGAGCGAGGCGAGGTTGCAGGCCGAGTCGTCGACGTGCATGTACTCGGAGCACGGGTTGGACGCGTTGATGCGGCCGCTGTTGGGGCTGGTGTGCCAGTCGTTGATGATCGTGTCGAACTGGACGCCCGGGTCGGCGCAGCGCCAGGCTGCCTCGGAGATCTCGTGGAGGAGCGCGCGGGCCTTGATCGGCTCGCCGGTGGGCTTGCCGGTGCCGCGGGCGATGAGGTGCCAGTCCTCGTCCTTCTCGACGGCCTCCATGAAGGCGTCGGTGATGCGGACGGAGTTGTTGGCGTTCTGGTACTGGATCGACTTGAAGCCGTCGCCGTCGATCGACATGTCGAAGCCGGCGTCGCGGAGGGCCTCGGCCTTGTCCTCCTCCTTCGCCTTGCACCAGATGAACTCGCGGATGTCCGGGTGGTCGATGTCGAGGACGACCATCTTGGCGGCGCGACGGGTCTTGCCGCCGGACTTGATGGTGCCGGCCCAGGAGTCGGCGCCGCGCATGAACGAGACGGGGCCGGAGGCCGTGCCGCCCTTGGCGAGCGGCTCGTTGCTGCCGCGGATGTTGGAGAGGTTGATGCCGGACCCGGAGCCGCCGCGGAAGATGCGGCCCTCGCGGGTGTTCCAGTCGAGGATCGACTCCATCGTGTCCTCGACGGAGAGGATGAAGCAGGCGGAGCACTGCGGCTCGTCCTCGAAGCCGACGTTGAACCAGACGGGGCTGTTGAAGGCGGCGACCTGGTGGAGCAGGATGTGGGTGAGCTCGGCCTCGAAGGCGTCGCCGTCCTCCTCGCTGGCGAAGTAGCCGCGGTCGCGGCCCCAGCCGGCGATGGTGCCGGAGACGCGGCCGATCATCTGCTTGACGGACTTCTCGCGCTGATCGCTGCCCAGCTGACCGCGGAAGTACTTCTGCGCGACGATGTTGGTCGAGTTCTGCGACCAGGTGCTCGGGAACTCGACGCCACGCTGTTCGAAGGAGATCTTGTCGCCGAAGCCGATGACTGCATCGCGGATTTCCCATTCGACCGTGTCGAAGGGATGCACACCCTGTTCGGTGAACATACGTGCGACGCGCATGGCGCTGCCGCTTCGGCTCTCCGTGTCGAGCGTGGTCTGCGACGGGCTGGTCATGGCTGGCTTCTCCTGCTTCGGGCGACGGGTCGGCGTCGCCGTCCCGGTGGTTTCGGGGTGCTCTGGGGGCGGTTCTCTCTGCGGGCTGGGCTCCCGTAGGGGGTAACACCCGATCTTTTCGCACCGGTCGGACGGAAAAGGCCCCTGAGCGGTCGGCATGCCATCGACGTGGGCGGTCGGTGGGCGTGCGTCTCGCCGGAGCCTTGGGGCCGAGGTCGATCGGTCTCCCCGAAGCTAGCGCTCCGGCGGCGACGGCGTGGAAGGAGTTCCCGCTCCGAGCGGCTTTCGCCGTTGCTCCTCCGAACGACGGAAAAACCGGAGATTGCGGGGGTCGGGCCCATGCAGACGGGGCGGCGGAACCGGACCATTCGGCGAGCCGCACCACGCGTCCGGGCGCGCCGACGCTGACGGCCTCCGAGCACGCCGGCGCCGGGTCCGGGGCGACACCCGAACGACCGGGCGACGGTCAGGGGCTGGTCAGCGGCTGCGGCGGAGGAAGTCGCGCATGTCGTCAGCCGTGGCGCGCAAACGCTCGCCGATGCCGCTGAGGCGGCCGTCTCGGGCGGGCGCGACCGGGTCGACGACGGGGGTGCGGAGACCGAGCGCCCGCAGGAGCGCCGCGCCGCCGACGAGGAGCGCGGCGATGAGCGCGCCGACGAGGGCGCCGAGCCGCAGCGGTTCGGCGGGGAGGTCGGCCTTGACGAGCTTGGCGACGGAGGAGACCGGCTGGGTCGCGGCAGCTGGTCCGGGCGCGAGGTACGGCGGCGGGTACGGCGTGGTGCCCTGCGCGCCGGCGGTCGCATCGGCGCCCGTGGTGGAGGCCGGCGTGGTCGGCGCGGGGTCCTCGGCTTCGGCGTCGTCGGCGGGCGGGGTGTCGACCGGGGCCTCACCCACGCCGGGGTCGGCGACGTCGCCACCCGTGTCGCCGTCGCCCGACTGGGGCAGATCGGGCAGCTGGGTGCCGTCGGGGAGGGTCATCGAATCCTGGGCGATCGCAGGCGCGGGCCCGCCGAGGGCGATGGCGCCGAGCAGCGCGAGCGCGAGGGAGGACGGGCGAACCGGCACGGCCCGGACCGTACCACCCGTCCTCGCGGCCACCGGCCGATACGATCGCGGACGCATGGCCGTGGCGGATCAGCTCTCCACCGACCGACTGCGCGCCCTCGTGCGCGCGCGGGCCGAACGGGTGTCGCTCGGCGGCGGCCGGCTGCGCGGACGCATGGCCGCCGGCGGCGCCGGTCTCTCCGCCGCGGGAGCGGTCGGCTTCTCGATCATCGCCGTGCCGTGGCTCGTCGTCGTGCTCGCGCGGATGGGCGAGACCGAGGTCGGCCGCGGCCAGATCGTGACCGACCCGTGGTCGGTGCTCGCGCCCTCGTGGGGCGCGTGGGCGCTCGTCGGCCTCCTCGTCGTCGCGGTCGGCACGCTCGTCGCCTGGGCGCGCCTGCGCCTCCCCGCTCCCGATCTCTCCCGCACGACCGCCGTGGCGCTCGCCTCCCTGTTCGCCTTCGCGGGGTGGTGCGGGGCGTCCGTGTTCCTGTGGTCGTCGTCGCCGAGCGGCGCGTGGCGCTGGACCGTGATGGCCTTCGTGTTCGTGCTGGCGGCGGCGCTCGGCCTGTTCGCGGGCGCGCAGGAGCGCGGCCGTCGCGGCCTGGTCTATGGCGTGGTGGTCGTCGGCCTGCTGACTGCGGTCATCGGGCTCGTCGACCTGCTGGCGTTCCCGGGCGACGCCCGCCGGATCGTGTCGCCGCTGGATCCCTCGGCCACGGGCGGCCTGATCGCGCTGGGCACCCTCGCGGCGCTCGCCCTCGACCAGTCCGAGCACCCACAGCGCCGCCGGCTCCTGCGCGGCGCCGCCGTGGTCGGCGTGACGGCGGTCGTCCTGTCGGCGTCACGCGGCGCCGTCGGGATCACGGTCCTCGGACTCGTCCTGCTCGTGGTCCGTGGCGTGCCGGTCGGCTGGCCGTTGCTGCAGGTGGTCGCCGGCGCGGTGCCGGCCACGGTGACGGCGCTGCTCGGCATCGGCGTGGCGCGTGCCGGCGAGGCGGATCCGACGGGCCGGGCGCTCGTCGCCGCGCTGCTCGTCGGCGGCGCGGCGCTCGTGGCGTGGAGCGCAGCGCGTGATGTCGGTGCCCCGCCCGTGCTGCGCCGGTTCGCGGGGAGCGGTCGGGCCCAGGCGATCGCCGCCGTCGTCGTCTTCGCCGCCCTGCTCGGAGCGCTGTCGCTCGGCAGCGGCGGCATCGGGGGCACGTGGGACCGCACGAGCAAGGCGTTCGAGGCGCGCACGGCGCCGGGCATCCCGTCCGACGCGTCCCGCCTGTGGTCGGGCACGAGCGATGGCCGGCTGTGGCGCTGGCAGGCGGCACTCGACGCCTACCAGCAGTCCGGCGACCCGTTGCTCGGCCTCGGCCCGGGCACGAGCGCGCAGACCCTGCGCCTGTACCGCCGCGACGCGACCCCCGGGCTCTCCACGCCGAGCGCTCCGATCGCCCTCCTCACCGAGTCGGGCGCGGTCGGCCTCGTGCTCGCGCTCATCGGCGTGCTCGGCCTGTCGCTCGCGGCGCGTGCCGAGCGTCGCCGCGCGCCGCAGACCGATACGGCCATCCTGCTGACGATCGGCACCGCGGTGCTCGTGCACTCGCTCGTCAACGACGACCACCTCCAGCCGCTGCTGATGATCCCCGCGCTCGCCGCCACGGCGGCCGTCGGCGCCCGGCAGACCGTGGAGCAGCAGCTCGCGCCCGCCGCAGCCGACCTGTCGCCGGATCTGCCGCCGGGCCGCCGTACGCTCGCGACCCTCGTCGGCGCCGCCCTCGCGATCGTCATCGCCGCCGGCGCGATCGTGCCGGCCCGCGCACAGCTGCGCGCGCGCGAGGCCGAGGTGGCGCTCACCCAGGGCGGGGCGGGTGGCCTGCGCGACGCCGCGCTCTTCGCCAGCCAGGCGTCGCGGATCGACCCGCTGAGCTTCCAGGGCCCCGCGATCGGCTCGCAGGCGGCGCTCGCGCTGCAGCGTTGGACGGAGGCTCGTCGCCTCGCCCTCGAGGCCGTGCGCCTGGCGCCGAAGGAGGCGAGCGCGTGGCGGGCGGTCGCCTACGTCGCCCTCGCCGAGCACGACCGCCCTGGTGCGCGGACGGCCGCCCGCAAGCTCCTCGAGCTCGACCCGGCGGCCGGCTCGACGCAGCAGATCGCCCTCGCGGCGACGCTCGACTCCGCGCCGCCCGAGGCGTCGCCGACCGCCGTCGGCACCCCGCTGACGCCGCTGCAGGCGCCGACGCCGTAGCGGCCGCTCCGCGGCCTACCGCAGGAAGCGTCGGCGGCTCTTGTAGCGCCGTGCGCCGCTCGCGTCGCCCTCTTCGAGCTCCGGGAGGGTCGGCGGGGCCGGGGGCGTCGGCGGGCCCGGGTCGTCGCCGCGGGGCGGGACCGGGCTGCCGCCGTCGTCGTCGGGGTCGTCATCGCCGTCGTCGACCGGGAGGAAGTCGTCCTCGTCGAGCTCGGGGACCTCCCAGCTCGCGGTGCTGCCGGCGTCGTCCGGCTCGGCGTCGTAGCGCGGTGCGGGTTCCGGCGCCGGCGCGCGCGTGAACGTCGCCGGCTCGTCCGGGCGTGACTCGAGCGCCGCCTGGAACTCGGCGAGGTCGGCACGCAGGGCGTCGAGCTCCTCGCGCAGCCGGTCGCGGTCGGCAGCGGTGTCGAGCAGTTCCTGCTGCAGCTCGGCGAGCGCACGCTCGCGCGCCTGGAGTTCGCCGCGCGCCTGCACGAGATCCTCGCCGACGGCCGCGGCTGCCTCCAGTTCGCCCCGCAGCTCGCCCTGGCGGTCGGCGTCGTCGCGCTGACGGCGCTCGAGCTCCACGTACCGCGCCTCGAGGTGCTGGAACGCATCCCGCGCGGCATCGAGCTCGGTGCGCAGTTGACGGCGCTCGCGCTCGGTCTCCTCCGCCGCACGCAGCTCGGCCTGCGCCCGCTCCCGCTCCAGCTCCAGCTCGGCGATGCGGTCGCCCTGGCGGGCGGTCTCCACGCGCAGCGCCTGCAGGGCGGTCTCGGCCTCGCGACGTGCCTCCTCGAGCTCGGCGATCCGTCGGCCGCGATCCTCCGCCTGGCTCGCCTGGCCGTCGCGCTCGCCCCGCATCGTCGCGAGCTCGTCGCCGAGCTCGTCGTGGCGGGCGTGCGCCGCTTCGAGCTCGCTGCGCGCCTTCTTCAGCTCGACGCGCTCCGCATCCTGCGCACGCTTGATGCGCTCCAGCTCCACCTCGCGCTCGGCGAGCGTGCCCTCCAGCTCGCCGCGGCCGGCGTCGATGCGCGAGAGCCGCTCCTCCAGCTCGCGGATCCGACCGGTGAGCTGGTCGACGCTGCGCTCGTGCGACTGCTCCTCCTCGCGCGCTGCCGAGGCACGCTCCTCGAGCGCCGTCGTGATCTGCTCGGCGCGCGTACGAGCCACGTCGCGTTCGGTCTTGAGCGCGTCGGCGCGGGCCTCCGCCTCCTCCTGCGCGCGCGTCGCGGCCGCCAGCTCCTCCTGCAGGCGCTCCTCCTCGGCGGCCTGCGCGGCGGCGCGGTTGCCGAGATCCTCGAGGCGTCGACGCAGCTCGCTGACGGTGCCGTCGAGGTCGGCCGACGCGTTCGTCGCCCGGTCCCGCTCGGCGCGGACCTCGTGCAGCGCACGCTCCAGCTCTGCGATGCGCTCCCGCGTCTGCTCGAGCGCGCCGTCGGCCGCTTCCATCGCGGCGATCGCGCGGGCATCGGCCGCCTCGGTAGCGGACGCGAGCGCTGCTCGCTGCTGCTCGACCTCGTGCTCGTGCTGGTCGATGAGCGAGGCGAGCCGAGTGGCGTGCTGCTCCTCGAGCGAGCGGCGCAGCTCCGCCAGCTCGTCGAGACGGCGGCGCTCGGCCTCACGCTCGAGCTCGGTCACGGTCTCGGCCGCCGCGAGCTCCTGCGCCTCGAGGCGCTCGTCACGGTCGGCGCGGGCTTCGGCGAGGCGCTGCTTGAGCTCGTGGTCGGCGCGCTCGCGCACCTCGTCGAGCTCCGCGATCACCTCGGCGATGCGGCTCGTGTGCTGCTGTTCGAGGTCGGCGATCCGTTCGCGGTGCTCCGCCGCGGACCGCTCGATGAGCGCCTCGAGCTCGGCCTGACGCGTCGTCGACTCGCCGCGCTGCTGCTCCGTCCCGGCGAGCAGCTCGGCGTGCTGGGCGCGCAGGACGGCCAGCTGACCCTCGAGCGCGTCGATCTGGTCGGCGGCATCGGCGGCGTTGCGCTCGCGCATCGTGAGGTCGGCGGCGCTGCGCTCCAGCTCCCCCTGGAGCTCGGCCACGCGCGCGAGGTTCGCGGCCGCGAGCTCCTGGCTCTCCTCCAGCCGCGCCTCGAGCTGCACGCGAGCGCCCTCGAACTCCTGGGTGACCCGGTCGCGGTCGAGCTCGACCGCGCGCAGACGCTCCTCGAGCTCGCTGCGGATCGCGAGGAGGCTCGAGGCCGCCTCCTGCTCGAGCTGCGACTCGCGGGCCACGGCCTCCTCGATCTCGGCCGCGCGCTCTGCCGCCTCGCCCCGTGCCGCGAGCACCTGCGCCTGCAGGTCGGCCACGCGCGCCTCGAGCTCCGAGACCTGCTCGGTGCGGGCGGCCGCCAGCAGGTCGCGCTCGTGCTCGAGCGCAGCGACGGCGCGGGCGTGCTCGGCCTCGGCGGCGGCGAGCTGCTCGGTGGCCGCAGCCTGCGTGCGCTGGATCGCCTCCGCGTGGGCGACCTCGGCGGCGGCGAGGCGCTCGTCGGCGCTCGCTCCCACCGCGGCGACGGCCGCCTCGGCCCGCTCCTGCGCCTCTGCGAGCTCGAGCGCAGCGGCCTCTGCCGCCGTCGCCTGGTCGACGTCTCGGCGGGCGAGCTGGTCGCGGTACTCCTGGCGGCTCTGCTCGAGCTCGGCGCGCAGCTGCCCGAGCGCCTCACGGTGCTCGTCCGAGAGCCGCTCGATGGCGTCGCGGTGCGCATCTTCGAGCGCGGCGCGCGTCTGCTCGGCCTCGGCGTTCGCGGCGGCGATCGCGCGGTCGCGCTCGGCGTCGAGCTCGGCGCGGAGGGTGTCGATCGCGCGCTGCTGCTCGGACTGCTGACTGCGCAGCGCGTCCGCGTCGCCACGCGTGGCGCTGAGCTCCTGGTGGGCCTGCGCGAGCTCGGCGTCGAGGCGCTCCGCGCGAGCGGCGTGCGCGTCGCGCTGCTCGGCGAGCTCGTTCACGAGCGCCTCCTGGCGCTGCAGGTCGGCCTCGATCTCGGTGGCGCGGGCGAGCGTCTGGGCGACGAGCGCCTGCGACTCCTCGAGCTCCTGGGCGTGTGCGACGAGCGTCGACTCGAGGTTCGACGAGAGTCCCTCGCGATCGCGGATGTTCGCGGCGAGCTCCTCGCGGGCATCGTCGAGCTGGGCGGCGAGTGCCGCGACCTCCTCGGCGCGGGCGGCCAGGTCGGCGTGGAACTGCTCGCGGGCGAGCTCACTCTGCGCTCGCTCGGCGGCGAGCTCGGCTTCCGTGGCGTCGACGCGAGCGGAGAGCTCGGCCTGCGCGGACTCCGCCTCGGCGGCGAGCTCCGCGGCGCGTTGGTCGGCGGCCGCTGCCAGCTCGGCCCGCGCGGACTCGGCGGCCGCGAGCTGCTCGGCATGCTGGGCAGCGAGCGCCCGGACCCGCTCCTCGTGCTCGCTGCGGAGCGCCAACAGGGCCGACGCCCCGGACTCCTCGAGCTGGTCGCGGAGCGCAGCGAGTCGCTGCTGCTCGTCCTGCTCGGCGGCGGCGAGGAGGGCGTCACGCTCGCGGGTCACCTCGGCGACGAGCTGCTCGCCGTGCTCGCGGAGCTCCTGGAGGTCGGCGGCGTGCTGCTCGCCGAGGACCGCCAGCTGCTCCTCGCGCTCGGCTTCGAGCGAGGCGACGCGATCGTCCTGCTCCTCGACGAGCGCGGCGACTCGGGTGTCGTGTTCCTCCTGCAGCGCGGCGAGTCGATCCTCGTGCTGCTGGGCCAGGTCGGCGAGCTGCTGCGCGAGGTCGGCCAGCTCCTGCTCACGGTCGAGCAGCTCGCGCTCGCGGTTCACGGCGTGCTGCTCGCGGTCGACGAGCTGGGCGTCGCGCTCGGCGAGGGCGGCCTCGTGGTCGGCCTTCGCGGCGGCGAGCGCGGCCTCGTGGCCGGCGGTCGCAGCGGCGAGGGCAGCCTCGTGGTCGGCGGTCGCGGCGGCGAGTTCGGCCGCGTGGGCGCTCGTGAGCGCCTCGGTGTGCGCCTGCTGGTCGTGTTCGATCGCGGCGACGGCGGCCTCGCGCGCGGCCAGTTCCTCGGCGAGCGCCGCGAGCTGGGCCCCGTGTTCCTCGGCGGCCCGGCCGAGCGCCGCGTCGCGCGCCTCGCCGAGCTGCGCGAGCTGTTCGTCGTGCTGGGCGGTGAGCGCGGCGACCTGCGCGTCGTGCTCCACCTGCAGCGCGCGCACGCGGGCCTCCGCGGCTTCCTGCACGTCGGCGAGCTGCGCGGCGCTGGCCTCACGGAGCTCGGCGACGTGCGCAGCGCTGGCCTCATGGGCCTCCGCGAGCTGCGCCTCCGTCTGGTCGCGGAGCTCGGCGAGCTGGGCCTCGGCCGACGCCTGGAGCCCGCTGACGATCGCCTCGTGCTCGGCGCGCTGCGCCTCAGCGGAGGCCCGCAGCTCGGCGACGGTCACATCGTGCTCGCTGCGCTGGGCCTCGGCATCGGCGACGGCGGCCTCGAGCTGCCCCAGCGCCGCGGTGAGCTCGGCCTGCGCAGATTCGCGGGCGGCCTCGAGCTGCGCAGCGTGGCTGGCCCGCAGCGCGTCGGCCTCATCCGACGAGTTGGCGCGCAGCGCACGGAGCTCGTCCTCGACGGCGGCGCGCGCGGCGGCCGCGGCGTGCTCCGTCTCAGCGCGTGCGGCGGCGAGCTCGACCTCGTGCTGCTCGGTGAGCTGGGCGAGGCGTTCGGCGTGCGCCTCCGTGAGGGCGGCGAGCTCGTGTGCCTGCGCCTGCGCGAGCTGCTCGAGGCGCTCCGCGTTCGCGGCCCGCTCCTCCTCGAGCTCGGTGCGGGCGCGCGCGAGCTGCTCGTCCGCGATCCCGCGATCCTGCTCGTTGCTCTGCTCGGCGGCCTCGGCGCGCGCGACGGCCTCGGCGACCGCCGCGGCGGCACGCTCCTGCGCATCGGCGGCGCGGGCCTCGGCCTCATCGCGGACCTGCGCGACCTGCGCCTCGGCCTGCTCGCGCACCTCGGCGATCCGTTCATGCGCCGCGGCGGCCTGCTCGCGGGCCTGCTCGATCTGCGCCTCGGCCTGCTCACGGGTCTGCGCGAGCTGCACGTCGGCCTCCTCGCGCACCTGCTCCAGCTGCACGTCGGCCTCCTCGCGCACCTCGGCGATCTGCGCTTCTGCGAATGCGCGTGCCTCGGCGATCTGCGCGGCGGCGAGCGCCTGCACCTCGGCGAGCTCGGCCGCCGCCTGCTCCCGCGCCTCCGCGACGAGCTGCTCGGAGCGTTCCCGGGCGTCGGCCAGTTCGGCGGCCGACGCATCCTGCACGCTGGCGAGCCGTGTCTCGCCCTGGTCGCGCAGCTCGGCCACCCGCGCGTCTCCCAGCGCCTGCGCCTCGGCCACCTGCGCCTCGGCCTCGGCCTGCACCTCGGCCACTCGTGCGTCTGCCAGCGCCTGCGCCTCGGCCACTCGCGCCTCGGCCTCCGCACGCGCCTGGGCCACCTGCGCCTCGGCCGCCGCACGCGCCTCGGCGAGCTGCGCGGCAGCCTGCTCCTCTGCTTCGGCGAGCTGCGCGTCTGCCAGCGCCTGCGCCTCGGCCACTCGACGGTCCGCCTGGCTGAGCGCGTCGGCGAGCTCCACCTCGTGCTGCTCGCGCACCTCGGCGAGCTGCGCGGCGGCCCGGTCCTGCGCATGGACGACCTGCTCGTCGGCCTGAGCCCGCAGGAGCGCGACGGCAGCCGCAGCCTCCTCACGGACCTCGTCGAGCTCGGTGCGCAGCGCCGCGATGCGCGCGGTCGCCTGCTCATCGCCGGCCGCGGCCTGGTCGCGCGCCTCGCTGAGCAGCGTCTGCGCTGCCAGCTCCGCCTGTTCGATCTCCTCGCGCGCGGTCGCCTCCGCGGCCGCGACGCGCTCGGCGGCCTCGGCGCGGGCTGCGGCAACCGCCTCCTCGGCCTCGGCGCGCACCGCGCTGATGGCCTCCGCCGACTCGGCCTGCACCGCGCTGATGGCCTCCGCCGACTCGGCCTGCGCCGCCGCCATGGCCTCCTCCGACTCGGCCTGCGCTGCCGCCAGCGCCTCCTCGGCCTCGGCGCGCACCGCGCTGATGGCCTCCGCCGACTCGGCCTGCGCCGCGGCCAGCGCCTCCTCCGACTCGGCCTGCGCTGCCGCCAGCGCCTCCTCGGCCTCGGCGCGCACCGCGGCAATGGCCTCCGCCGACTCGGCCTGCGCGGCGGCGACGGCCCGATCGGCCGCAGCCTGCGCGGCGACGATCGCCTGGTCGGCCGCGGCCTGGGCCTCGGCGACCATGCGTTCGGCGTCCTCCTGCGCGGCGGCCAGCGCGGCTTCGCCCTGCGCCCGCACCTCCGCGAGCCGGCGCTCGGCCGCCTCCGACGCGGCCGCGGCGTCGGCCTGCACGCGCTCGACGGTCTCGGCCGCCTCGGCCCGCACCTGCTCCGCCTCCGCATGGGCGGCGGCCAGTCGGTCGCGCAGCTCGGCCGCCTGGGCCTCGGCGCCGGCGCGCAGCTCGGCCAGCTCCTGCGCCGCCGACGACTTGAGGCTGCGGCGCAGCTCGGCGAGCGCCTCCTCGGCATCCGTGCGCAGCTGCTCGGCCTCCACGCGCGCGAGCTCGAGCTGCTCGGCGTGGGTGCGACGCAGCTCGGCGATGGCCTGCTCGTGACGCTCGACAGCGGCGACGTACTCCTGGGCGGCGGCCGCCTCGGTGCCTCCGAGCTTGGCGTTGAGGTCGGCGACGAGCTGCTCGTGGGCGCGGCGCTCCTCCTCCCAGCCGACCTGCAGCGCCTCGACGCGCGAGCGGTACTCCGACTCGGCGTTCGTCAGCAGGCGCGCCCGTTCCTCGTCGGCACTCGCGACGGCGGTGCGCAGCTCGGCGATCTCGGCCTCGTGCTCGCGGCGCAGGGCGGCGAGCGCCTCCTCCTGCTCGCGACGGGCCCCGGCGAGCGCGGCGGACGCGTCCTCGGCGGCGTCGCGCAGCGCAGCGGCGTCGGTGGCGTGCGCGGCGCGGAGCTCGAGCACCTCCTCCGACCAGGCCGTCTGCAGCGCCTCGGCTTCCTTGCCACGCATGAGGCGCTCACGCTCGAGCGCAGCGTCGTGGTCGGCCTCGATCTCCGCCAGACGGGCAGCGTGGGCGGCGCGGAGCTCGGCGACGACACGCTCCTGCTCGGCGCGGGCGCCCGCGAGCTGCGCCTCGTGAGCCTCCTCGCGCTCCTCGGCCGCGCGACCGGCATCGCCGATGCGCGCCTCGAGCTCGAGCGTCTTCGCGCGGAGCTCGGCGACGAGCTGCGCGGCCGCCTGCTGCTCGGCCTCAAGCTCCTGCTGGTGCTCGCTGCGGACGCGGTCCAGGCGGTGGGCGGCGTCGTCGGCTGCGGCGGCCAGCAGCGCGTCGCGCGATGCTTCGGCGGCCGCGAGTTGCTCGGCGGACGACGCTCGCAGCTCGGTGATCTCGGCCTCGAGCGCCTCCACCGCGATGCGCAGCGATTCCTCGTGCTCGGCGCGCAGGGCGGCCATCGCCTCCACGGCGGCGTTGCGCGCCGCCTCGGCCTGGGCCAGCTCGGCCTCGTGCTCGGCGCGCACGTCCTCGAGCGCTGCGGCATCCTCGAGGCGCACCTGCTCGACGCGCTCGTCGGCCTGCAGCCGCACCTCGGCGATCGCGACCTCGTTCTGCTCGAGCGCCCGCGCGAGCGACTCCTCTGCCTCCTGACGGGCCTGCGCGACGGCGCGCTCGCCCTGCTCCTGCGCGCGTTCGAGCTCGGCCTGCAGCGCGATCTCGCGATCGCCGGCGTCCGCCTGGGCATGGCGCAGCGCCTGGCGCAGCTCGTCGATCTCCGAGGCCGTCGCGGCGAGCTCGGCGATCTGCAGCTCGCGGGTCTCCTCCAGCAGCGCCTGCGCCTCGGCGCGCTCATCGGCGAGACGCGCCTCGAGCTCGGCGACCCGGTGCTCGCGTTCGCGCTCGGCGTCGGCGCGCTCCTGCGCGAGCGCGGCCTCCGCGTCGGTGCGGAGCTGGGCGACCGCGGCATCGTGCTCGGCGCGGACCTGCTGCAGGCGCTGCTCGTGGGCGGCGCGCAGCTCGGTGAGCTCGGTCTGGGCGGCTTCCTGGGCGGAGGCGAGCTGGGCCGCCGACGACTCGCGCACGGCGGCGATCGACGTGTCGGCCGCTGCACGCGCTGCCGCCACCTCGGCGTCGGCGGCCTCGCGGGCGGCCTCGGCGTCGGCGATCGTGGCGTCGCGCTCGGCGACGAGCCGGGCGACCACGTCGTCGCGTTCGGCGGCGAGGCGCATGATCGCGTCCTCGCGTTCGGCAGCAAGACGGCGGACCGCATCCTCACGCTCCGCGGCGGCCGCCTCCTGCGCTTCGGCGGCGGCCTCCTGCGCGAGGACCGTGGCCTGCTGCGCGGCTTCGAGCTCGGCTCGCAGCGTGGCGGCCTCGGCCTGCGCGGCGCCGGCGACGGCATCGCGCTCCGCCTGCACCTCGGCGACCTGCGCAGCACGCTCGGCCTCGACCTCCGCGATCTGCGCGGCACTCGACGCCTCGACCTCCGCGATCTGCGCGGCGCTCGCCTCTCGCAGCTCGGCGAGCTCGGCGGCGTGGGCGGATTCGAGCTCGGCGACGCGCGCAGCATGCGCGGCCTCCACCTCGGAGAGCCGTGCGGCGTGCTCCTGCGCGAGCTCCGAGAGCTCGGCCGCGTGGGCCTCCGCGAGCTCGCGGTGGCGCTGCTCGTGGCCATCATGGGCGGCGGCGAGCTCCGCCGCGCCGGCCTCCTCGAGCTCGGCGATGCGCGCCGCATGCCCGCCCTCGAGCTCCTGCACGCGCGCGTCATGGCGCTCGGCCTGCGCGGCAGCGTGGATCTCATGCTCCTCGCGCAGCGCGGCGATCTGCGCGGCCTGCGCTTCGCGCACCGCGGCGAGGTCGGCCTCGCGACCGGCGCGAGCGGCTGTCAGCTCGTCGCGGAGCGCGGCGAGCTCGGCGGTCCGTGCCGCGAGGTCGGCCTGCAGCGCGGCCAGGTCGGCATCGAACGCCGCGCGTGCGGCCTCGGTGGCCTCATCGTGCTCGGACCGGGCGGCGGTGAGGAGGTCCTCGTGGCGCGCCTCGATCCGGGCCAGCTCGGCGGCGTGGGCGGCGCGCTCGGCCTCGATCGCGTCGGCCTGCTCCGCGCGGGCGGCGGAGAGCTCCTGCTCGGCGGCCTCCTCCAGCGCGACGAGCCGGCGAGCGGCCACCTCGCGCTCCTCGGCGAGTGCAGCCTCGAGCTGCTCGATGCGCTCGGCCGCCTGCGCCTTCGCCCGCTCGACCTGCTCGGCCGCCGCCGCCTCCGCGGCGGCGATCTCCTCGATGGCCGAGGCCTCGGTCGTGGCGATGCGGTCGGCGATCTCGGCGATGCGGCGCTCGGCGTCCTCACGCGCGCGCACCACCTGCTCGGACGCGCTCGACTCCGCCCGTTCGACCTGCTCGGCGAGTTCCTCCTGGAGCGCGGCGATGCGCTCCCCGGCTGCGGCATCGGCAGCGGCCTTCGCCTGCTGCGCGGCCTCGAGCCGGCCGGCGAGGTCGGCCTCGCGCTCGGCCGACGTGACGCGGTGCGCGGCGAGCTCGTCGCGGGCGGCCTGCAGCTGCGCGCCGAGCGAGGCACGCACATCGGTGAGCTCCCGGTCCAGCTCGGCCAGGCGGGCGCGGGTCTGCTCGAGGTCGGCGCCGGCGCGGGCGCGCGTGGCGGCCAGCTCGGAGGTCGCCTGGGATTCCAGATCGGCGAGCTGGCCGGCCGCCGCCTCCTGGACGCGTGCGAGCTCGTCGGCACGGTCGGCGGCGATCGCGCGGGCTCCGCGGAGCTCCTCCTCGAGCTGCTCGAGCCGGCCCTCACCGGACGACCGCACCTCGGAGAGCTCGCGCTCGAGCGCCTCCACCTGGGCGGCCTCCGTGCGCAGCAGCTCGACCTGTCGTTCGAGCTGGCCGATCGTGCTGCGCGCCTCGTCGAGCTCCTGTCCGAGCGCGACGACCTGGGCGTGCGAGCCCTCGAGCTCCTCCTGCTGCGCGGCGCTCCGGCTGAGCTCGGCCTCGAGCTGCTCGAGCGCACCGCTCAGCTGCTCGTGCAGGCCGCTCACCTGCTGCTCGGCGACCTGCCGGCGCGCCTCCTCGGCGTGCAGCTGCTCGAGCGCCTGGCTCACGTCGCCGGCCTGCGCGCGCAGCTCGCGCAACTCCAGATCGAGCGCGCGGGCGTGCTCGGAGGCATCCTCGCGGGCGGCGTCGAGCGCCGCGATGCGGGCCTCGCGCTCCGCGAGTCCGCGGCGCAGCGATTCCGCGTCGGCCTCGCCGGCGTCGCGTGCGTCGCGCGCGCTCGCCAGCTCGGATTCGAGCTCGTTGACGCGCGCCTCGGTCTCGGCCCGCAGGCGCTGGATGACGACCTCGAGCGCACGGGTGGCGTCGGTCGCCTCCTCCTCGACGGCCTCGCGCGCATCGACCTGCGCCTGGAGCTGCTCCCGCAGCTCGCTCACCTGCGCGTCGGCGGCCTCGGCGCGGGCGCGCAGCGCGTCGAGCTCGCGCTGGGCGCCACCGAGCTGCTCTCGCTCACCCTCGAGCGCGCCCATGGCCTCGGCGACGCGCTGGTCGGCCTCCGCGCGCTCGGTCGCGAGGCGGTGCTCGAGCGCTCCGAGCGCCTGCGCTTCGGCGTCCTGCTGAGCGGCGAGGGCCTGTTCGGCGGCCTCGGCGCGAGCGCGTGTCTCGGCGAGTTCGCCGTCGATCGTCGCGAGGCGCACGGCCAGCTCCTCGGAGCCGGCGGCCTGCTTGGCGGAGCGCTCCAGGAGCCCTTCGAGCTCGGCGTTCGCATCGCCGAGCTGGCGCCTGAGCTCCTCGACGTCCTCGGCGAGCTGGTCGGCGACGCGGTCGCGCTGCTCGAGGCGCTCGCGGGTCGCGTCGAGCTCGTCGCGCACGTCGGCGAGCGCGCGGCGCGCCTCGTCGCGCTCGGCCTGGGCGTCGGCGGAGAGGCTGCGGGCATCGAGCAGCTGCGCCTCGAGGTCGGTGCGCACGGCCGACACGTCGCCGGCGGAGTGCTCCAGCTCGGCGCTGAGTCGCTCGACGGTCGCCTCGGCGCTGCCGAGGCGGTCGAGCAGTTCGGAGCGTTCGGCGCTCAGCTCGAGGCGCCGGGCCGTCGCCGCCTCGATCTCGGTCTGGAGCGTGCTGACCTCGTCGCGGGCGCCCGACAGCTGGACCTGGAGCTGCTCGCGCGCGGCGAGCTGGTCGGCGAGGCGGGCCGTCTGCTCTTCCTGGGCGGTGCGCTCCGCCTCGAGATCGGCGCGCAGCTCGGCGAGCTCGCGACCCCGGCGCTCGAGGTCGGCACGCAGTTCGCGCACCTGGCTCTCCTGGCTCTCCTCCGCGAGCTCCAGATCGGCGACGGCCTGGGCGCGGTCGCGGACGGCCTGCTCGCGGAGCGACTCCGCCTTCTCCCGCGCGGCGATCGCCGCCGTCATCTGCTCCAGGGCGTCGTCCAGCTGACCCTGCAGGCGGGCGAGATCGGAGGCCTGGCGCGTGCGCTCCTCCTCGTCGCGGCCGGCGGCCTCCCGGAGTGCGTCGAGCTCTCCCTGGAGCTCGGCCTCGCGGATCCCCGCGTGCTCGGTGACGAGGCGGTGATCGGCGCGGGTGGCCTCGGCCTCGGCCAGCGCCGCGCCGGCCTCCTCGGCGAGGCGGTCGCGCTCGGCCTGCAGCTCCGCGAGTGCTGCGCGCAGCGCCTGGGCCTCCTCGGTGCGGCCGGCCTGCTCGGCCTCGAGCGCGGCGGTGAGCGTCACGACGTCATCGGCCGCACGGCTCGCGGTCTCGCGCACGCGATCCAGCTCGGCCTGCAGGAGCTGGCGCTCGTCCTCGAGCTCGGCGCGTGCGGTGTTCCAGGCCGTCGCCTCGGCGCCGGCCGTCTCCACCTGACCGCGCAGGCGCGTGATCTCCTCGGACTGCTCCTTGCCGGCGCGCTCGGCCGTGAGCGCACGCGTCTCGAGCTCGGCGAGGAGTTGGTCGCGCTGGCTGAGCTTGCGCTCCAGCTCGGTCTTCTCACCGCGGGCGGCACGCTCCTGCTCTCGGGCGACCTCCTCGGCGCGCACCGCAGCCGTTGCGCGCTCGGTCGCGCTCTGACGCTCACGCTGGGCCTGGGCGGCGAGCTCCTCGGCGTGGGCGATGTCGCGCTGGGCGCGGCGGCCGGCGTCCTCCGCGGCCTGCAGGCCGTCGCGGGCGATCTCCAGGGCGCGCTCGGCGGCGACGGCCCGGGCCTCGAGCTCGGGCAGCCGCGCGAGCTGGCGCTGCATCGCGTCGATGTCGACGAGCCCGCTGCGCGCCTCGCTGAGCTCGCGCTGCAGCTCGGTGATGCGGTGCTCGTAGCCGGCGATCCGCTCCCGCGCATCGGTCGCGGCGCGTTCGGCGTTGTCGCGCAGGTCGGAGAGCGTGCGCTCCACGTCGCGGCGAGCGTCGCGCTCGCGCGCCAGCCGCGAGGCCAGCTCGGCCTGTGCGCCGCCGAGCCCGGGGGCCGCCGACATCGGTGCGGCGGCCGGCGAGGTGGACGGCGAGAACCGCGACGGCGCCGCGGGGCGCGCGGCGCGCGTGCCGGTCGGCGCGCCGGCGGCGGGCGCGCGACCGGCAGACGGCACGGGCTCGCTCGGGCGCGGAAGGTCGATGATCGTGCTGCCGAGGCGCGCGGCGAAGGCGAGCTTGCCGCCCCCGAGGATGTCCTCCGGCACTGAGAACGCCACCCGCCACACGCGCTGGCCGGCCGTCGGGATGCCGGTCCCGGCTCCCGAGGCGGGCGGGAAGGTGAAGTCGCGACGGCCGTCGTCGATCACCAGCTCGGGCGAGGCGAGACCGTCGAGGTCGCCCGACCACTGGCCCTCGAGGCGCAGGGTCACCCAGCCCGGTGCTCCCGGGAGCCGTTCAAAGCTCGTGCTCGAGAAGTCGGCCATGCGTCAGCCCGCCGTCGCCGGCTCGAGCAGGTCGGCCGTGGCGGCCCACGCACGATCGACGACCACGCGCACGTCGCCCGTCGCGTCGACGGCGCGCACACGGGCGGGGTCTTCCGTGAGCAGGGCGTCGTAGCGGGCCCCTGCGCGCGCGAACATGGCCTCCCCGGCCTGCTCGAAGCGATCGGGGCGCTCGCCGCGCGTGCCCATCCGCTCGGCGCGCACGGCGCTCGGCGCGCGCAGCAGCAGGGTGCGGTCGGGCACGAGCCCGCCGGTGGCGAGGGCGTTGGCCTGGTGGACGACGTCGTCGCCCAGCTGCCGGCCGGCCCCCTGGTAGGCGAGCGTGGAGTCGATGAAGCGGTCGAGGAGCACCCACGTGCCGTCGGCCAGAGCCGGACGCAGGACCGTGTCGACCAGCTCGGCGCGGGCGGCCGCGAACAGCAGCAGCTCGGTGCGTGCCTCCAGCGTGCGCGACGGATCGGCGAGCAGCCCACGGACCGCCTCACCCACGGCGGTCCCGCCGGGCTCGCGCAGGCGCAGGACCGTGACGCCTCGGGCCTCGAGGCGTTCGGCCAGGGCAGCGCACACCGTCGTCTTGCCGGTGCCGTCCAAGCCCTCGACGCTGATCAGTCGCCCGCGCACGGGCTGACCCTATCGAGTGCACACCGCGCGACGGCAACGTTCGGCCCGGCCGCGCAAGGCGTTTCCCGCAATACGCCGGAGCGCCCCGAGCTGGAGTCGAACCAGCGGCCTACTCCTTAGGAGGGAGTCGCTCTATCCATCTGAGCTATCGAGGCGGGCTCCACGAAGAGTAACCGCCCGGCGGCTGAGCGCTAGGCCAGATCGAGTGCGCCGAGGTCCAGACCGAGGATCGGGTGGATGACGATCGTGCGCCGATCGACCTGCGGACCGACGCTCACGGTGCGCGAATAGGTGGCGAGCGGGATCGCGACGCCGCGGTCGACGATCCGCCGTTCGAGCTCGGCCCAGCGCCCGCCCGTGCCGGTCAGCGGCCCGCGCAGCAGCTTGGGAACCTCGCGCGCCACGAGCGCGTCGACCGACTCGGCGCCGGCGAGCCACAGCGCAGGGTGCGGGAGCGTCGGGCGCTCCGCCACGACCGCGACGTCCAGGTCGCCGTCCGCCAGGCGGCGCAGCGCGCGCTCGTCGCCGCCGGCCCCCACCTGCGGCGTGCCGCCGAGGGCGGCGACGGCCGGCGCGACGACGGTGTCGGCGAAGGTCGTGCCGAGGCCCTGCTCGCCGCCGTCGATGCGCACGGTACGGCCCGTGAGCTGGCCGGCGGGATCGTCGGCCGGGGCCGCAGGGCACGGTTCGCGATCGGTCGCGCCGACGGCGTACGGAGGCAGGATTCCGCAGGTGGCGGTGAAGGGCGGCGAGCGACGCGCGATCTCGCGGGTGTCGATCGCGTCGGCGAGGGCGGCGCGTGCGCTGCGGCTCGCGAGCGCGCCGGTCGGCGACACGTAGGCGGCGACGACGAGGGTCGTCGGGCCCGTCACGCGGGTCACGCCCTTGACCGGTGCGCCCGCGACGGGCGTCGTGAGGTCGAGGTCGATCGCACCGCTCGCGAGCTGGGCGTCCGCACCGGACGGGCGGCGCACGATCGACACCTGCGCGAGCTTGGCGCTCGGCACCGTCGAGATCGTCGGCCGCAGCGGGTTGGCCGCCAGCTCGATCGACCGCGCGCTGCGGCTGGCGATGCGCAGCGGACCGGTCGACGCGGGCGCCTGGCCGCGGCGCGGCAGTTCGGGCATCGGCGCCGTGGCCGGATCGGCGAGGGCGTACGGCAGCCGACCGTCGGGGCGCCGCAGCTGCACGACGATCACGCCGGTGCGGTCGTCGCTGCGCACGCCCGAGAGACTCTCGCCGTCGCGGCTCGGCGTGCCGGTGATGAGGCGCAGCACCGCCCGCAGCTCCGGGTCGGCGGCGGCGACCGATGCGTGCGCGATGCCCCGCTCCACATCGGAGGCCTTCAGGAGCCGGCCGTCGGCGTACACGAGGCCGCGACGCAGCTGGAAGCGGTACTCGGTGTCGTCCTCCGAGAGCTCGGGGAGATCGCCGGCGAGCGCGGGCTGCAGCTCGGCAGCGTCGTCCGCGACCGTTCGGCGGTAGGTGAGCAGCGGCGTCTGGGTGGCGACCGCGATCGCGCGCTGGGCCGGAGTCGTCGCGAGCGCAGGGTCGAGCTCGGTCGGCAGCCTCGACACGGCGACGGTCGCCCCGCGCGGGCCGGCGCTCGGCTGCGACGTCGGGCGATCGCCATCCCCGCCGCATGCGACGAGCCCGCCCGCGAGCAGGAGCAGCGCGGCGGCCGCGGCGGTGGGTCGGGGCCGGCCGCGCACGGGGTCTAGGGGAGTTCCTCGAAGACCGCGTCGACCGGCTGGCGGGCGGGCTCGGCGCGGTCGGCGCTGGAGTAGCCGAGGTTGACCATCGCGACGAGCTCCTCGTCGGCGGGGATGCCGAGGAGGTTGCGCGCGGCGGGCAGACCGGCCACGGTGGGGCTCTGCCAGAACGAGTCGATCCCCCGCGCGGTCGCCGCGATCAGCAGGTTCTGGACGGCGGCGGCGACGGCGAGGAGGTCCTCGGAACGACGCAGCGGATCGCCCGCGACCTTCGTGCTGACGAGCAGGCGCGTCGGTGCGAGGGTCATCTTCGGCTTCTTGTCGGCCGGAGCGACGTCGACGAGCGACTTCGTGGCCTGCGGGCCGAGCAGCCGGAACCGCCACGGCTCGCTGAGCTTGTGGTTCGGCGCCCAGGTGGCGAGCTCGATCAGCTCGCGCACCACCTCGGTGGGCACGGGTTCGTCGGTGTAGCGCTTGGTGGTGCGGCGCTCGGTGATCGCACGATCGACATCCATCGCCCCGGAGTCTAGGTGCGGATCCTGCGTGGCCACGGGCGGCGGCTCAGCCACGCGGCGCCACCTCGAGCTCGATCGTCACGGGGCCGTCGGCCACGAGCTCGATGCGCATGTCGCCACCGAAGCGTCCGCGTTCGGCGCCGAGGGCATCGGCGACCTGCTCGTAGAGGCGCTCGGCGATCACGGGCTCGGCGGCACCGGTGAACGAGGGGCGCGTGCCCTTGCGGGTGTCGGCGCAGAGCGTGAAGTTGCTGACGACGAGGATGCCGCGGTCGCCGACCGCCTCGCTCATCCGGCCGTCGGCGCCCTGGAAGATCCGCAGGCCGCGGAGGCGCTCGGCCATCCGGGTGGCCGCCGCCTCGTCGTCGCCCCTGGCCACACCGAGGAGGACGAGCATGCCGGCCTCGATCTCGCCGACGGGCTCGGGCTCGCCGACCACGCGCACCGCTGCACGACCGACTCGCTGGACGACTGCCTTCACGCCGCGAACCGTACGACGTGAGGGCGCCCGGCGCTGGGCGCGCGAGACCAACGTCTCGGTTCGGGGGACAGGCGCGGCACGGCGAACGGCCCCGCCACCACGGCGACGGCGCGGGTCGATCACCCTCAGAGCCGCCAGGCCTTGACGGACGGCGATGCTCCGCCATGCTGTGTGACGGCGAACACGTCTCCGGCGCCATGTCCCACCTCCGTCCCACCGCCACGCGGCGCCGGTTCCTCGGCCGCGCCGCGCTCCACGCCGCCTCCGGGCTCGGCCTCGCCACGATCGCCGTGCCGCGGGCCGGTGCGGCGTCGGGCGGAGCGCGCGAGGATGCGGTCGCAGGTGCGGCGGCGCGGGCGGCCGGGCGAGCACACTGGCCGGTGCTGGTGGTCGGCACCGGCTACGGCGGCGCCGTGAGCGCGTTGCGGGCTGCGCAGGCCGGGCACGACGTGCTGATGGTGGAGATGGGCCGGGCGTGGAACGCGCCGGGCCGCGATGGGCGCGTGTTCTGCAAGACGCTCCAGCCCGACGGGCGCGCCATGTGGTTCCGCGATCGCACGCAGGCGCCGATCTCGAGCGTCTTCGGGCTGCCGGTCGTCGACCAGCGGATCGCGCGGTACGCCGGGGTGCTCGATCGCGTCGACCTCGGCGCCATGGACGTCTATGCGGGGCGCGGCGTCGGGGGTGGCTCGCTCGTCAACGGCGGCATGGCCGTCACGCCGAAGCGGGCGTACCTCGAGGAGCTGCTGCCGGGCGTCGACCATGCGGCGCTGTTCGGGACCTACTTCCCGCGGGCGCACGCGGAGCTGCGGTCGGCGACGATCAGCGCGGCGATGCTCGCGTCGACGAACGCGTACCGCTATGCCCGCGTGGCGATGAAGCAGGCGGAGGCGGTCGGGCTGCGCACGGTCCGGATCCCCCAGGTGTACGACCTCGACTACCTCGCGCGGGAGCAGGCCGGCACGGTGCCGCGGTCGGCGCTGCGCCAGGAGGTGATCTACGGCAACAACCATGGCAAGCAGAGCCTCGACCACACCTACCTGGCCGAGGCGCTCGGCACGGGCCGGGTGACGATCCAGGCGCTCACGAAGGTGGACGCGATCCGTCGCGAGCCGGACGGCACGTGGGTGGTCGCGCTCACGCAGATCGACGAGCGCGGCACGGTGCTCGGGCGCCGCGAGGTGGGCTGCCGCGCCCTCGTGCTCGGCGCCGGGAGCCTCGGGTCGACGGAGCTGCTGCTGCGGGCGCGGGCGTCGGGTGCGCTGCCCGACCTGCCCGCGAGCGTCGGCGAGGGCTGGGGCAACAACGGCAACGTGATGGCGGCACGCTGGGTGAACGACCGCGTCGGCGTGGTGCAGTCGACGATGCCCGTCGCCGCGATCGACAACTGGGCCGATCCGGTGGCGCCGTCGCTCGTCGAGATCACGCCGTTCCCGATGGGCTTCGAGACGATGATGGTCGGCCACCTCGCCGTGGCGAAGATCCCCGAGCGCGCGACGCTGCGCGTCGATCCGGCGACCGACCGCCTCACGAGCGACTGGCAGCGCGACGGCAACGCGGGCGCGATCCGCGCGCTCAAGCGCGTGATGGACCCGATGAACCGCAGGTTCCGCACCGCCTACCGCTCCGATCTCTTCGGCGGAGGCCGCATCTTCGGCGACGACTTCTGTTACCACCCGCTCGGCGGCTGCCTGCTCGGCAAGGCCACCGACGCCTACGGCCGCATCCCGGGCCACGCCGGTCTCTACGTCAACGACGGCGCGCTCCTGCCCGGCTCGGTCGGCGTGAACCCGTTCGTGACGATCACCGCGCTCGCCGAGCGCAACGCGGCCGAGGCGCTGCTGCCGGATCTCGGCTGACCGGCCGCTCTGCGCATCACGTCGCGCAACGACGCTGCCGACCGCAGCCTGCGCCCCACGCCGACCGCGTCGACCGGTCCACTGCCTAGCGCCGCCGGTGCGCGGCCTCAGAAGAGGACGACGCCCACGAGCGACACCGCGAGGACGATCGCCGTGCTCCAGGCGATGGCGGTGGCGATGACGCCGGTGTCGAGGTCGAAGGCGTGGCCGATCACGAGGGCGTTGAGACCACAGGGCATCGCGGCCTGGAGGGCGAACGCGCGGGGCGCGTCGGGCAGGACGAGCAGGCCGAGGACGAGGAAGAGCACGGGGGCGACCACGTTGCGCAGGCCGAGGATCAGGCCGACGGCCGGGCGCGGGGCGCGCTCGCCCTCGTGGCGCAGGCGCATGATCGTCACGCCGACGGCGAAGAAGCCGAGCGGCAGGATCGCGTAGATGCAGACGGTCGCGACATCCAGGAGCCACTGCGGCGCCCACGACTCCGGCACCAGGAGGCCGGCGATCAGCGCCGGGATGGCCGGCGCGCGCCGAAGGACCGCGACGAGCTGCTGACCGACATGGACGTCGCCGCCGTGCGTCGGCGAGAACGCGGCGGCGATGAACGGCGCGATGAGGAGCGCCATCGGCTGGCTGATGAGCGAGTCCCACGCCACCGACTGCGGGAACTCGCCGTCACGCAGCAGCTCGTGGGCGACCGGCAGCCCGAGGTAGCCGGTGTTCGCGAGCACCGTCGCCAGCACCACGCCGCCCTGTTGCGCAGGCGTGAGGTGGAGCCGCGCCGAGAGCTGCCAGGCGAGCAGCCCGATGACCGCGATGACGGCGTAGCCGCCGACGAGCCCGGCGACCGTCGAGAGGTTCAGCTCCAGGCGGGTGGCGTAGGCGTAGCCGATGAGCGGGATCAGCAGGAGCATGACCACGTCGAGCGCGGCCCGGACGAAGTCATCCGCTCGCTCGGTGCGCCGACGCGCGACCGCGCCGAGCCCGATGCCCAGCACCACGGCGAGCGTGATCAGCGGCACCCGCGCACCACCAGCCGGAACTCCAGGTTCGTCGCGAAGGTGGCCGTTCGCATCAGCCGCGGAGCTCCGCTGCGGCACGCTCCGGTGCCACCGTGCACACGTCGAGGCCGGCCCCGAGCTCCACGCCGCCGTGCTGCTCGAGCGCGGGCATCAGCTCGATGCGCCAGCAGGTGTGCTCGGCGCCGCTGACCGCCGTGCGTACCCACAGGTTCATCGGGACCGGCACGCCGAACCGCTCCGCGAGGCGCGTCAGCGCGAGGTGCACCATCCGGCCGCCGATGCCGTCCGGCTCGTCCTCGAACCGCAGCGCGGCGCGCCGGGGCAGGATCGTCAGGTGGTAGGCGGTGCGGGAGGCGAACGGCGCGAGCAGCACGCAGTCGTCGTCGATCGCGACGATCCGCGACTGCCGGCGCACCTCCTCCTGCAGCACGTCGGCGGTGAGGTTCGAGCCCTGCCGTTCGTGCGTGTACGCCGTCGCCCGCTCACGTTCGCGGGCGAGGTCGGCCGGGACGATCGGGAGGGTGACGAGCTGGCCGTGGGTGTGCGGCTGTGAGGCGCCGGCCCGCGGGCGCTCGTTGACGATCAGGTGCCGTGCGGGCGCATCGGCGTGGGCCCGCAGCCGGCGCTGCCACATCGCCGCGACCCGCTCCACCTCCGTCGCCGTCAGCTCCGCCAGGCTCACGACCGGCTTCGGCGACTGGATCACCACCTCATGCGCACCGGTCGCCGCCGTTGCCCCGAAGAGGTCGGGCACCGCCTCGGGCTCGGGCTCCGGCGCCTGCGGGTCGAGCAGCGGGTAGCGGTTGGGCACCACGCGCACCCGCCAGCCGGGCGTGTCGGGCGCCGAGCCGCTCGGACGATCGGCGTCGACCTCCGGCGGCGTGCGGTCCTCATGGCCTTCGAGGAACGGGTCGTCGGCGGGGACGATCGCCTCGAGCGGGGCCACGGTGTGACCACCACCGGGCCGATCGGTGCGCCCGGCGGCGACGAGCGTGCGCCGACCACCGAACGGGCAGGTGCGCAGCTGACGGTCGCTCATCGCCACCGAGGCTAGAGGTCGGGCGGCGGCAACGCACGGGCGCACCACCTCACCCGGACCTCACCCGGTCGTTGCGCAACGACCGGGTGCGCGTTACCGTGGCCGCCAACCCGGCGCTCCACGCGTCGCTCGTCCCACACTGCTCCGCGGCCCCCGAACGCGGCTCACCCCGCCCAAGGAGCACCACCCATGTCCCGCCCACTCCGCCACCGCCTGCGCGGCGCGCTGATGATCGCGTGCGCGACGCTCGGCGTCGGCCTGGCCGCCGCCCCGGCCGCCAGCGCGAAGCCGACCATCTGCTACGACCCGAACTTCTCGCAGCCGTGGAACATCGACGAGCGGAACATCGTCCGTGAGATCACGCCGACGTCGGTGACGATCAGCTACGGCCGGTACGGGTGCTGGGCCGAGCCCGCACTCATCCGGGTCCTCGTGGACGGCCAGGTGGTCGAGCGCCGCGACGCGGGCACCATCTTCGGCGGCGCAACCGTCACCGACCTCAAGCCCGACACGGACTACGTGATCACGGTCGACTACCGCGACCCGGAGACTCCCCAGGCCACGCCGACGGCGCTCGGCACCTTCAAGGTGCGCACGCTCACCGCGGGTTCCGCCCCGTGGACCCCGACGCCCACGCCGACCAAGACCCCCACGCCGACGGCGACCCCGACGGCGACACCCACGCCGACGCCGACGGTCACCCCGCCGGCGAGCCGGCTCTGTCTCGACGCCACCCCGCAGGGCGCGTACCGGCCGTCGTACTTCACGGTCGTGCCCAGCGCCGACGGCACCGAGGCCCGGCTCTCGTGGGGCCTTGGAACCGGCCCGTCGATGCAGGGCCCGTGCATCAGCTACCCGAGCCAGTGGTCGATCAACATCGACGACGCGCAGGTCGGCACGACGTCCGGCGGTTTCGGCGGCGGCTTCGCGACGGACGCCTCGTCGGTCGGCCGCCACACGTTCACCGTGAAGGGCATCAACAACACCTACAGCTTCAGCCGCACGATCGACATCGCCGCAGGGCAGTGCAGCGATCCCGCGCTGAGCGACGCGCCGGTGCTCCTGAGCGGAGCGCCCTGGGAGCTCTTCGAGGGCCAGTGGCGGACGCGGCTGAGCTGGTCGGCGCCCCGGAGCAGCTGCCCGCTCGACGCGTACGAGGTCGGCCCCGTCGGCGGTCCGCAGACCACGCAGCCGGCGAGCGCCGGCACGAGCGCGCTCGTGCCGGACCTGAGCCCGTCGCCCTCGTACGTGGCCGTGACCGCCATCGACGTCCTGGGCAACCGCTTCCGCTCCCAGCACCAGCTCGTGACCACCCCGCCCCGGCCGACGCCGACCCCCACGCCGCAGACCCCGACCCCCACGCCGACGCCGGATCCGCAGACGCCCACGCCGTCCCCGACCCCGACGGCGACGCCGGTCCCCTCGACCTCGACGGACTACGCGACCACCGGCCAGGCAACGCTCGTCGCCGCCCTGATCAACGGCGTCTACACGGTGCCCAAGCACACGACGACGATCAGCGGGCCGCAGACGGGCGCAGCTGCCGGCAAGCTCGGCGACTTCACGCTCTCGGGCAACTTCCGGATCGCCGGGTTCCTGCCGGTCGCCTCGAAGGTGTCGTTCAGGGGCGGCGCGATCACCGGCACCCGTTCGGGCACGCGCCTGAACGCCACGGGCGACGCGCGGATCACGGTCGACCAGGCGAGCTTCCTGGGCATCACGCTCACGAAGGGCAGCACCTGCAAGACCGACACGCCGGCGAAGATCGCGCTCAGCTCGACCGACCTCACCGCCACCGGCGGCAAGCTCACCGGCCAGTTCGCGCTGCCGAAGTTCAGCGGCTGCAGCAGCCTCGCCGGCTTCATCGGCACGACGAGCAACCGCAGCACGCTCAGCCTCGTGCTCGGCGGCGGCGTTCCCACGCCGTAGACACCACGGCACGCGATGGCAGGCCGCGCGACCGGGAGGTCGCGCGGCCGCGCCGTCAGCTGGCGTAGCGCCGGATGTCGGCCTCGAGGTCGGCCTCGGTCTCGTACGGCCCCTGGTGCACGAGCCGCTTGCCGTTGCGGTCGTAGAAGATCGTCTTCGGCACGCCGCCGATGCCGGTGGCCTTCGTCACGTCGCCCGGGCCGTCGCGCAGCGACGTGTAGGGGATCGCCATCTTCGTCCGCAGGTAGGCCTCGGCGTCGCCGCGGTCGCCGTAGGTCGCGACGCCGAGGAAGACGACCTTGCCGCGCTGCGCGAGCGCGACGCGCTGGAAGACGGGCATCTCCTTCTTGCACGGCCCGCACCACTCGCCCCACACGTTCACGACGACGGGCGTGCCGCGGAGGCTGCGGACGATCTGGTCCAGGCGCCGGACGGCGTCGTCGTCTGGCTTCGCGAGGAGCTGGCCGGCCTGCGCCTCGAGCGCCTTGGCCGGTCGCGGCCAGGGTGTCGTCGGAGCGACCGAGAGCGCGGCATCGACGTCGGCTCGGCTCAGCGCGGGCAGCGTCGGGCCGGATCCGCAGGCGGCGATCCCCACACCGGCGATGAGCGCGAGCGCAGCGACGACGGGCGTTCGGACGGCACGGAGCACGGTCGACAGCGTGCCACAGCGCGCCCGTCGGCGACCCCGCAGGGCCGTGGCCGTTCATACGACGTGACCGATCGGACACAGTTGCCGCCTTGTGTGGCGGCGGATGCGTCCGATACAGTGGGAAGCAGTTGCTCCGGCCCGACCGCCGGAGCGCCGTCTCTCTGGATCGCGGCGATCCTTCCCCTCTCCGCCGCTACCCCGATTGCCGATCCGGCATCGCGCGGCGCTCCCGAGCGCCGTCACCGACCGGCCATGGTCCACCGAGCCACGTACCACCCAGCTCCAGTGATCCCCTCTTCCCTCCGACCGAAGGTCCTGCCGCGTGCCGAGCGCCGCGCCGAGAACTGACGACGTCCCGTCCGCCGCCGACATCCAGCGCGCCGCGGACTTCATCCGCGAGCCCGTGCTCCTCGGCGACGAGGAGGCCGGCGTCGCCCTGGCCCACGGCACCGCGCGCCGCCGCGCGATCGACCAGGCGCTCGCCGAGGCGAGCGAGGGCCTGCCGGCACCGTCGACGCAGTGGCGCCGCCGCTGGAGCCTGCTGCTCGGCCTCGAGCGGATGCTCTCGGTCGACGAGCCGACCCTCGCCGACGGCACGACCCAGCTCGGACCCCACCAGGTGGACGCCCTCTCGGGCACCCTCACCGCACTGCTGACCGAGGCGCAGGCGCACAGCGTCTTCGTCCCGGAGACCTCCCCGCTCGACGACGACGAGCCGCGGGGCCGGCGCGACCGCCGCTCCAACGGCAACGGCGGCAACGGCGGCACGAGCGCCAACGGCCGCCGCAAGGGCGAGCAGGCGGGCGACGGCTCCGCCACCAACGGCTCGGCCCCCAGCGCAGATGCGGCCGCGGCGCGCGATGCCGTCGTCGTCGATCGCCTCGACGACGAGCGCGACGACGACTACGACGACGAAGGCGTCTCCGGCGAGGGCAGCGACGTCCACGGCGTCACCGTCGAGGAGCTCGCGCCGACCGCCGAGGAGCTCGCCGAGCTCGACGCCGTCGAGGACGACGAGGTCGTCGACGCGATCGACGACGAGCAGCTCGAGGAGCAGGCGGAAGACCCGAACGCGGCCAAGCGCTTCTGGTTCGAGCACGCGACCGGCGCCGGCAAGACCGTGGCCGCGATGGGCTTCGTCGACGCCTGCCGGCTCGGCGGCGTGCTGATCCTGACCCACCGCCGCAACCTCGTCGAGCAGTTCATCGACGAGATCAAGACGCGCGGCTACAAGGACCGCCTGAGTCCGCCGCTCCTCAAGGGCGAGGACCCCGTGAGCGAGCGCGGCACCGCCGGCCCCGTCACGGTCGAGACCTACCAGTGGTTCGTGCGGCACGCCGGCGAGATCTCGTCGGCGTACACGATCGTCATCTGCGACGAAGCGCATACGGCGCTCGGCGAGAAGACCTCCGCCGCGGTCCGCGCCTGGACGGGCCCGATCTTCATCGGCATGACGGCCACGGGCGCGCTGATCGCCCGGCACGTCGCCGACCTCTTCCCCACGCAGACCTCGCGCTTCGATCTCGCCCAGGCCGCGCGCCGTGGCGTGATCTCGCCGCTGCGCTGCATCCGCATCCCCCCTGGCGTGGGCGTGCGCACCATCGCGAAGGTGCCGCTCAGGCGTGGCGAGGTCGACATGGAGTTCGACCAGGACATGCTGGCCGAGGTGCTCGACCAGCTGCCCTTCAACCTCGCCGCCGCCGATCTGTACAAGACGCGCTTCGGCGGCATGCCGGGCGTGGTCTACGCCGCCGGCGTGAAGCACGCCTACAACCTCGCCGACGCCTTCAACGAGATGGGCATCAAGGCGAAGGCCGTGAGCGGTGAGACGCCCAAGCGCGAGCTCTCACGCACCCTCGCCGACTACGAGAGCGGCAAGATCGACGTGCTCGTGAACGCGCAGCTGCTCGCCGAGGGCTGGAACTCGCCGCGCGCCACGGTCTGCCTGCACCTCGCACCGACCGCCTCGAAGCGCATCTACCAGCAGCGCGTCGGCCGCGTGACGCGCCGCGAGCTCGGCAAGGAGGCCGGCCTCGTCGTCGACTTCGTCCACCCCGGCACGAAGCACGACGACCCCGTCGTCACCCTCCATTCGCTGCTCGAGCGCGACGTGTACCGCGGCGGCGCGATCGTCGTCGGACCGGTGCGCCGCGGGCGTGGCCGCAAGATCCGCGTCGAGCGGCGCGTGCTCCCGGTCGCGAGCGATCCGACGGTGCGCATCGACATCTTCAAGCGCGAGCTGTGGCGGATCGCCGTCGAGCACCTCGACTACGGCGAGCAGGTGCAGTGGGCCGCGCTCGCCGGCGCGCAGGTGAGCAACTCGAACTGGCGCAAGGCCCGCGCGATGCTCCACTTCGACCGGGGTGGCGAGCTCAAGCGCGCGTTCCTGGTCACCGCGATCAAGCGCAACGAGAGCTCGCAGGTGAAGCTCAAGGCCGTCCAGGACATCGCCGCGCTGCGCGATCCCGAGGCATTCGCCGACGCCGTCGACGAGATCGTCACGTGGAAGCGCGAGGACCGCCGCGATGCCGTGCGGATCCTGCTGCAGTCCGTCGCCGACAAGCCCGTCGGCCGCCGCGACCAGGCCACCGCCTGGATCTGGCAGCTCGCCGAGGCCACGGCCGACGAGCACGAGGACTACGCGACCCAGCGCTGGAAGGAGGGCAAGCGCCTCCTCGGGCTGCTCGTGAACTCCGCCGGCCCCGCGCACGGCCGCAACGCCCGCCGCCTCGTGCAGGCCAGCCGCGAGCAGGACCGCCGACTGCAGGCCGCGATGCTCGCGGCCGCCCGCCCGCACACGCCCGAGGCGATGCAGGTGATCACCGGCGCCCGCACGCGCCTGGCCCGCAAGCCGGGGGCGCTCGCCCGCGAGCTGCTGCGCAACATCCCGAAGGCCGGCGGCAACGCCGGCGGCGGCCCGAGCAAGGGCGCGGGGGGCAAGAAGGGCGGCGCCGGCGAGGATCCGACGCTCGCCACGCCGGCGGGCACCGTCGACGGCGAGCCCATCGAGGGCGCGATCGACGGCACCACCGATGGTGGCTCGACCGCGAGCGACTCCGGCGCCCCGCAGGTGGTCGAGTACGAGGCGTACACCTTCGAGGGCGAGGCGGCCGAGCTGGCCGCCGAGCGGAGCGGCGGATCCGGCAAGCGCTCGCGGCGGAGCCGCAGCCGCCGCCGCAAGAAGGGCGCCGACAAGGCCGCCGACACCGCCTCGCAGAGCGAGGCGACGAAGCCCGCCGACACCGAGACCGTCAAGACCGACAGCGCCCAGGACGGCACGGTCGATGCCACCGCGAAGGGCGACGGCGACGAGCCGGCGACCCCGAGCCGCCGCTCGCGCTCGCGCAGCCGCCGGCGCCGCAACAAGGCCGGCCAGGCCGAGGCGGCCGCCTCGGCGACGACCGCCGTGGCCGAGGCCGCGCAGGCACCGAAGGGTCCGCCGGCCGATGCCGCCGTCGCGATCGCCGCCGCCGCCGCAGCGCTGCGCGGCGACGCATCGGCCAAGGCCGAGGCTCCCACGGAGACCGAGCCGCAGGCGTCGTCGAGCGCGACCGATGCTGCGGCTGCGGTCGCAGATGCCGTGCGGGGCACCGCCAAGGCGGCCCGCAAGCCGACGAGCCGCTCACGCAGCCGCGCGAAAGCCGCCCCCGCAGGCGACGCGACGCCGGAGGCTGCCGCCAAGCCCAAGGCCACCGCCAAGCCGAAGGCCGCCGCGAAGCCCAAGGCCGCCGCCAAGCCCAAGGCCACCGCCAAGCCGAAGGCCGCCGCCGAGGCCGCGCCGGTCGACGACGCGGAGGCCGCGAAGAAGGCCGCGCGTTCGGCGGCCGCCAAGAAGGCCGCGGAGACGCGCAAGCGCAACGCCGAGGCGAAGAAGGCGGCCGAGGCCGCCGCCGCCAAGGACTGAGCGCCGCGGCCGGCGCGGGCGGCTAACCCGCGCGGGTGAACACCTTGTAGGTCGCGCCCGGGAGATGCTCTCCCGGGCCGATGTTCAGTGGGCGCTGGCGGCTGACGGTCGCGCCGCGGCCCTCTGGTCCGTGCACGTCGAGGTCGGCGTGGAGCATGCCCGTCACGTCCTCGGCCTGGGTGAGCGGAAGGCCGCGCAGGTCGATCACGCGGTCGCCGAAGTCGCGCTCGGGGAAGGTGAGCATCGAGCCTCCGACCGTGCGGCCGTCGAGCGGCTGGGCGAGCGGCACCTCGATGGTGCGCGGAGTGATGTCCTCCGTCGGCCCCGAGGCGGAGTCGACGTTCGGATCCGGGCCGGGGCATTGCGCGTAGTCCACGATCACGTCGAGCCCGACCGAGTGGCTGCGCTCCCGCACGACGGCGCGAAACCGGCCGCACGCGGGGCGTCGCGAGAGCGGGAACACGCGCAGGGCACGGCCATGGTCGACGGTGCCCAGCAGCGCCCACGGCGCAGGACGGTCGGGCCACCTGCGATCGTCGTCGGAGCCGGGGCCGGCGGCGATCCCGAGGTCGTCGCCGCCGGTCTTCCCGCCGAGCGCGGCATCGAGGAGGACGATCGCCGATGCGAACACCGCGAGGGCCAGCACGAGCGTGGTGGCGATGTAGCGGGTCGTCCCCATGGCCCGGGAGTGTGCCAGAACCTGCGACCCTCGTTGGCGCCGAAGCACTCGAAGATGGGTCACATTCCGAGCAGCTCGCGGCACTCCATGGAGATGACGATCCGCTGGGACCGACAGCCCGACGCCGCCCTCCTGCGCGCTGCCGCCCTGGGGGAGGCCGCCGCGTTCGAGGCGTTCTACCTGCGCCACGAGCGGGTGGTGGCCACCTACCTGCACCGCCGCACGCGCGATCCGCACCGCACCGCCGACCTCGCCGCCGAGGTGTTCGCGCAGGCGTTCGCGGCGCCCGCATCGTTCCGGGGCGGCGCCGACGATCCGGCCATCGGCTGGCTGCTCGGCATCGCGCGCCACCTGCATCTCCGGGCCGTTCGCAGCGGTGGCGTCGAGCAGCGCGCACTCTCGCGGCTCGGTGCCGAGCTGCCGCCACCGTCGGATGCGACGGCCGCGCGACTCGACGCGTTGCTCGGGGCCGACGTGCGCGCCACGCTGCGCGACGCCCTGGCCGGTCTCACCGAGGATCAGCGCACCGCCGTCGTCGCGTTCGTCATCGACGACCTCACCCACGCCGAGCTCGCTGCCGCGCTCGGCCTCCCGGAGGCGACGGTGCGCAAACGCGTGAGCCGCGGCCTCCTTCGACTGCGCACGACGATCGGAGCGCGCCCATGACCCAGGACCAGACCGAGACGACACGCGAGCGCACCGCCGGCGCGCCGCTCATGCCCGAGGTGATGCACGCGCTGCTGGCCGGCGTGCGCCAGCCCAACGCAGGCGTGAACAGGAATCCTGGCTCGCCGGAGCAGCCGACGACCCTCGTTCGGCGCCGAGGGGATGCGCGCGAGGGCGGCCGCGCACACGGGCGGCGGTGGCGATCGCGGTGGCCGCACGGGCTGCCGCTCGTGGTCGGTGCGCTGCTCGCCGCGGGCGGCGGCGCCGCGGCGACGGGCGCGTGGAACCCGTTCGCCGGCAAGCCACATGCGCCGCAGGCGCTGCGCGGCGCGGCACCTGCCGATGTGACGGCATCGCTCGGCCTGTTCCGGCGGCCGCAGACCGACGCGGACCGCACGGTGCTGGTGACCGCCGGACTCGGCCGTGCGACGGTCGGCGGGAACCAGGGCCGCGGCGTGTACGTCGACGCCGTGCGCGTGGTCGGACGCATCGAGTTCGCGGCGTGGGCCACCCAGGCCTCGCCGAACGCGAAGCTCATCGAGCACCAGGTGCCGTCGACCGTGATCGTCTTCCCGCGAACGCGCGGCGCTCGGCTCGACCGCTTCGTGTTCGATGCGGGCGACGCGTCGACGCCGATCTGCATGGAGAGCGTGTACGACGTCTGGGCCGGCGGCGAGGATCCGCCCGGCTACGTCGATCGACCGCGGCCGACGAACCTCGACGACCGCGTCGAAGCCGGCGGCACCTGCACCTCGATGCACCAGCTCCGGATGAAGGGCCTCTGGATGGGCGGCAGCGTGAGCATGGGCGACCAGCTGGGGCTCGTGCCCGACGGCGTCGCGAGCGTCAGCGTCCGCACGTCCGACGGCCAGACGGTCACCGAGCCCGTGCGCGACAACATCGTCCACCTCGTCGCCCCCGGCCCGACGCACCGCTTCCACCAGGGCAGCCTGCGCTGGCTCGACGCCAGCGGAGAGGTCATCCGCCGCTTCTAGCCCGTCCGCCTCGCGCCGCGATCACCCGGCCCCCCGGCCCCGGCCGATCGGCCGGCCGGGCTCCACCGGATGGCGCGACGGCACTCGCCGGCGCAACCCTGACTGGTCGGCGGGCGCGCGCGGAGGTTGAGCGAGCCCGACGCATGAGGGCTCGACGGAGGCGGGCACGACGGGCCGCTCAGACGTCTGACCAGTTCATCCGTCACGGGGTGCCGCGGGCGCCGAATCGTTGGGTGTGACCCTCCGACGCACTCTCACGATCGCCGCTCTGGCCCTGCTCGCAGCACCTGTCTCGGCATCGGCGCAGGTGATCGTCGGAACGCCCGGCGGAGACCGGCTCGTGGCCTCGCCGCAGGGCGACACGCTCTGGGGCGGTGGAGGCGCCGACACCCTCATCGGCGGAGACGGCAACGACCGCTTCTACGGCGTGCGCAGCGACAACCGGATCCAGACCGGCGGGGGCGACGACTACGTCGAGGGCGGCGCCGGCTCGGACGTGATCACCGCGGGCGACGGGCAGAACACGATCTTCGGCGGCTCCGGCCAGGACCAGATCCGCACGGGCGACGGCAACAACTACGTCGACGTCGGCGGCGGCAACGACCGCGCCACGCTCGGCGACGGCGACAACGTGCTCCTCACCGGCTCCGGCGGCGGACACTTCACCGCCGGCAACGGCGACAACACCGTGTACTACGGCTCGGGCATCGCGTACATCACGCTCGGCAGCGGCGTGAACCAGATCTACCTGTCGGCCACGTCGGGGATCCGCCACCTCGACTGCGGCGGCAACCCGGCCACGACCGTCTACATCAACCAGGCGTCGCTCGGCCCGTTCTCGATGCAGATCTTCCTGCGCGAGAAGGCGAAGGGCTGCGCGAACATCACGACGTTCGCGGGCCCCGAGCGCATCACCGCCGAGATGGCGCCGACCTGGGAGACGTTCGCGCTCGTCGGTTCCAGGAGCGGTCGCAACAAGCTCTTCGGCGGCCACGGCGGCGGCACGATCTCCGGTGGCGACGGTGACAACATCATCTGGGCCGACCGCCTGGAGGACACCGGTCTGCCGCGCAGCCGCCAGCACACCACCGTGATCACCGCCGGCAACGGCGCGAACCAGATCTACGGCGGCCGCGGCACCAACCTCATCACCGCCGGCAACGGCAACAACTTCATCCGCGCCGGTGCGTGGAAGAACGTGATCACCGTCGGCTCCGGCATCAACCAGATCCGCCTGCAGGGCGCGAAGAGCACGAACAGGGTGACGATCCGGGGCGCCCGCGCCGACCGCGAGGGCACGTACGTCGAGTCGTTCGCCAACGGCCGCCGACCGGTCATCCGCTGCGAGGACGGCGCGACGGCCGTGATCGTCTACGGCAACACGAAGCCGATCTCCGACTGCGGCGGACCGCTGGTGAGCGCCCGCTCCAAGCGCGGCGAGCGCATCCAGGTCGCGCGTACGCCGGGCATCGAGGGCTCCGACGAGGTGGTCCCGAACCCGATCCGCCCGGGCCAGGACGGCTACGGGGTCCCGCGCCCGAACGGCGGCCGCTAGCTCAGGTGCACTTCGCCGCCGGCGAGGTGCACGAGCTCCCCGTCCGGGAGGCGCACGCGCAGCTGACCATCGGGGTCGATGCCCTCGGCATGACCCTCCGAGCGCGCTCCACCCTCGCTCGCCGTCCACGCGATCGCGCGGCCGGCGAGGGCATCACGGCTCCCGAGCGACGCGACGATCGTCGGTCCGTCGAGCGCGAGTGCGTCGGTCAGCTCCACGAGCAGCTGGTCGCGGACGGCGTCGAGCTCCTCGATGCCCCGTCCGAGCGATCCGGCGCGTGCGGCCACCTCGGCGGGCAGCGCTGCCAGGTCGACGGCCACGTTGAGCCCGATCCCGACGACGGCGGCACGCTCGCCGGGCGCCGTCGGGGAGGACGGCACGGCCTCCACGAGGATGCCGGCGACCTTGCGCCCCTCGACGAGCACGTCGTTGGGCCACTTCACGCGGGCCGACGAGCCAGCGGTGCGGGCGACGGCGAGGCCTGCACGGAGCGGGAGCAGTCCGTCGACGCCGTGGCCGCGGACGATGACGCTCAGCGTGAGTGCACCCTCGTCGCTGAACCAGGTGCGGCCCTGCCGGCCGCGGCCCGCGGTCTGCCGGCGCGCGACGACCACCGTGCCGTTCGGCGCTCCGGCTGCCGCGCGTTCGAGCGCAAGGCGGTTGGTCGAGTCGGCCTCGTCGACCACCTCGAGGAGTCCATCGGTTCCGATGCCCATCACGCCACCTCCGGGTCGTTGATCGTGGGACCGCCGCCCAGTGCGAGCAGCAGGCTGTCGCCGGGACGCACGTGGAGCAGCGCCGCGGCGGACCCCTCGCGGCGCGCGATCGCGAGCGCGCCGTCGGAGTCCAGGTAGAGCACGAGCTCGCCGATCGGCACGTCGGCGAAGGTCTCGCCGACGAGCAGCTCGTGGCGGGCGCCGAGCGGTGAGCGCACCGTGCCCGTGTCGCCGACGCGCGGCACCGACGGCAGGTGCGCGATGTGCTCGTCGAGCGCGACGACGGCCGTGCCGAACGCGTCGACCTCGAGCACCGTGGCAGCGATCCCGCCGGGCCCCGTCCGCGGTCCGGGCAGCGCGAGGCCGACGAGCGACCCGGGATCGGCTTCGGCGCCGACGTCGTGCAGCGTGGCGCCGGCCGCCAGCGCGCCCGCGACGGGGCCGAACAGGTCGCGGCCGTCGAACGTGCGGGCCGCCTGGTGGGAGCGGAACGTCGAGCGGCCGAGGTCGACGAGCGCGACCGCCCCGCCCAGCCGGCGGACGGCGGGCTCGAGCAGGCCGTTGTCGGGGCCCACGAGCCGGTGCCCGCTCGCGGTGGCGACGGCGACCGCGCGCCGCTGCGTGCCGACGCCAGGGTCGACGACCGCCACGCAGACCGACGGCGGCAGGTGGTGGAGCGTGCGGCGCAGGGTGAGCGCACCGGCCCGCACGTCGCCGAGCGGAATGCCGTGGTCGAGATCGAGCCATTGCAGCTGCGGTGCATGCGGGTAGCGGGCGCTCGCCTCGAGGAGGGCGCGGTACGGGCCGACGCCATAGTCCGTGAGCGCCGCGACGAGCGGGAACGCGCCAGGCCGGACGGCGGTCGCCAGGGCATGGTCTGCTGGCCGTTCGGACATCTCCGCCAGCCTAACCGTGGGCGGACGCGGTGCCACGGTGATCGCCCACAAGGGCCAGCAGAGGTGGTCGACGAGTTGCACGTGCCAAATGGCCCTTGCCACACGCGTCGGACGGAACTACGTTGACCCCACGGCTCCGGTGGTTCCGGGGTCGTGAGTTCCCACCACCATCTCCCGTCCACGGGGGTGCCCAGGCACCCTCCCCTCCCGAGGACAACCCATGCCCCGCAGGACCATCTGACCCACCCAGACAGATTCATCCGTCGGCCCGGGATCCGCATCGAGCGGCCCGGGCCGATGTGGTTCTGGACATCTCGTCGATCACAGACGACGATCTGTGCGTTCAAGTTGTCGCCCGCCCTGCCGAAGCCCCGGGGAGAACAGGTGTCCCCACTGCCGTCCCCCATTCATCCCGCTCCGCGCTCCTCGACGTGACCGACGACGAGGTGACCTTCATCGACCTCGAGGTCGCGGCCGCCCAGGAACGGGATGCGGCTCCGGATGTGGCGTCGCTCGGCGACCTGCGGCTCGAGGCTGCGCTGAGCGCGCTCTTCGCGGTGTGGGCGGCCGTGCTGATCGCGGTCTCGCCGATGGAGATCGACCACCCGTACCTCCTCGGCTTCCTCACGGTCGCGATGGCGGTCACGGCCCGCATCTCGTTCCCGATCGAGGGGACGGTCGCGATCCCGACCCAGTTGCTGCTCATCCCGATGCTGATGCTCGGCCCCCCCGCCCTCGCCCCGGTGCTCGTGTTCGGCGCGATCATGACCTCCGGGTTCGCGGCCGCCCTGTGGCAGCGCCGCAGCCGCCGTCGGCTGATCCTCGCGGGCGGCGACTCGCTCTACTGCCTCGGCCCGGCGACCGTCTTCGTCGCCGCCGGCAGTCCGGGCCTCGATGCCTCGGCCCCGTTGATCGTCGGCGCCGTCGCCGCGCAGATCGGGCTCGATGCGATCGCCTCGTGGGTGCACGAGCGGTGGCGCAGCCAGGGCGAGAGCCGCTTCCCGATGCGTCCCTACGCGCTCGTGTGGCTCGTCGACATCCTGCTCACCCCGATCGGCGTCATCGCCGCGCTGGCCACCACCGTCACGCTCTGGGCGCCGCTCGGGCTGCTCCCGCTCGTCGCGCTCTTCGCGCTGGCCTCGGTCGAGCGCGCCCGCCGCCAGGAGGAGGCGCGAATCCAGCTGCAGACCGTCACCCGCGAGCGCACCCGCCTGCGCGCCGCGGTCCACCGCATCGGCGACGCGTTCGCCAGCACGCTCGACCTCGACGCCCTCCTCACGATCACGACGCGCGCCGCCGTGGAGGCCGTCGACGCCGATGCCGCCCGAGCGAGTTCGACCACCGGCCTGGGCCGCAAGATGACGCACCGCGTCACGATCCACGAGAACGAGCGCAACACGCCGCTGCTGACGGCCGTCGAGGAGCGCGCCGTGAACGGGCAGTCGCTCGCCCACGCGATCGTCGGCGGGATCTACGCGATGGCCGCGCCGATCGGCGATGTGGAGGCCGGCGGCGTGGTCGCCGTCTCGCGCAACACGCACGAGTTCTCGGTCGAGGAGCGGCAGCTGTTCCGCTACCTCTGCGAGCAGGCGAGCGTCGCCGCGCGGAACGTCGCCCGCCACGCCAGCCTGCATCGCCAGGCGCTTACCGACGACCTCACCGGCCTGGCGAACCACCGCCGCTTCCAGGAGCTGCTCGCCGACGGCCACGACCGCTTCCTGGAGACGGGCACGCGCGTCGGGCTGATCCTGCTCGACATCGACGACTTCAAGATGGTCAACGACCGCTATGGCCACCAGGTCGGCGACCACGTGCTGCGGTCGGTCGCGACCAGCCTGCGCGACACGTGCCGCGCGACCGACGAGCCCGCGCGCTACGGCGGCGAGGAGCTCGCCGTGGTGGTGGGCGACGCCGACATGCACGAGTGCGAGCGCCTCGCCGAGCGCATGCGCCGCGCCATCGAGGACTGCGAGGTGGTCGGCAACTCGGGCGAGCGGATCGCGGTGACGGCGAGCTTCGGCGTCGCGCTGATGAGCGAGACCGTGCCCGACCCGACCGCCCTGATCGCAGCCGCCGACGCCGCGCTCTACCGGGCGAAGTACCAGGGCAAGAACTGCGTGCGTCTCGCGGACGACTCCGCGACGGCGAGCACCGCAGCGAGTACCCTCTAGTCCACTCGACCAGCAGCCACGGCGCCGTCGCGCGCGCGGTGGCCGGTGCGCGGCGCACTGCTCGACCATGGGGAGGCGCGGCGTGGACGAGATCGAGGGCCGCGTGCTCAACATGGTGCAGTCGGGGCAGCGGGAGCGCATCCTGGACGCGTTCGGGAAGCTCGTCGCCGAGCGCGGGTACGGCGCGACGACGATGGCCGACATCGCCGAGCGCGCCCGGATCTCGCGCTCCGAGCTGTTCGAGCTGTTCGAGCGGAAGGGCGACCTCGTCGGTGCGGCGCTGCTGCGCACGGGGGTCGCCGCCAAGGCGCGGATCGAGGCCGCGCGCGTGCAGACCGCCGAGATCACGCCGTGGCCCGCGCGGCTGCAGCGGCTGCTCGAGCTCTACCTCGACGACATGGCCAACGACGCGAACTACATGCGGCTCACCATTACCGAGCCCGCCGCGCTCAGCGACGCGGATCCCGGTGTGCGCGTCGCGATGCGCGACGGCTACCTCGCGTCGATCCGCAGCATCGCGCTCGACATCTCCGCACGCACCGGCGGCGAGCCGATCAGCGAGACGGAGGCGATTTTCGTCTCCGCCGGCATGAGCGAGCTGCTCGCCCGCCGCATCCATGGCGGGATGGAGCCGGGCGACGCGCTGCGCAGCCTGGCGACGCCGACGACCGAGATCATCGTGCGGCTCGTGCGCGGCGGGAGGATGCCCGCGGGCGATCCGCCCGCCGAGGCGAACTGAGACGGAGGTCCCGCCGGGCAGCCCGGCGGCCGGGCGTGCTCGCGCACCGCGGTAATCGGCGTTTGCACGCGGGCGCGGGGCGTTCTACCGTCTTCAGCGTCCCTATGCCGAGCGGCGCGAGGCCTCCGACCTCGTTCCACGCCGCCGGTGTCCCTCTCCTGTCCCGGAGTTCCATCCATGCATCGCACCCTCCGCGCCGCGGCGTGTCTGCTCGCTGCCGCGGGCTCGCTCGGCCTCACGGCCTCGGCCGCCCAGTCGAAGACCCTCGACATCGTCATCGCCGGTGACTCGTACTCCTCGGGCGTCGGCGCGTCCGGCGACAACTACGGCGGCACCTGCCTGCGCAACAAGCGGACGTGGGGCGAGGTGTACGCGAACCTCGCGCGCGCCAAGGGCCTCACGGTGAACGTGAACAACGTCGCCTGCGGCGGCGGCGTGGTGAAGGACCTCGACGGCCAGATGGCGGCCGTCAACTCCGACACCGACCTCGTCCTCGTGACGATCGGCGGCAACGACGTCGGCTTCGCGAACATCGTCATCCAGTGCTTCACGCCCGTCGTGTCGGATGCCGCGCGCTGCAAGTCGGCGGTGGAGGCCGGCAAGGCGAAGGTGCCGAGCGTGGAGTCCGCCGCGCTCGAGCGCCTCACCACGCTGCGCGGCAAGCTCCGCCCGGGCGCCAAGGTGGCGGTCGCGTCGTACCCGTACCTCGCGAACCCGAACACCTACCTCCTCAGCACCCTGTTCTCGCCGAAGTACGACGCCGGCAAGGGTGCCCGCGAGCTCGGCGACCTGGGCGACCAGACGATCCTCAGCGCCGCTGCGAAGGCCAACGCCGCCGCGGGCTACCAGTACGTCACGTTCGTGCCGGTGAAGGATCGCTTCGTCGGCCACGAGCCCAACCAGGATCCGTACGTCACCAACCCGAACCGCTGGGTGAACGAGTTCGACCTCGCCGGTCCGTACCACCCGAACGACGCGGGCTACGCCGCCATGGGCGCCGCGACGATGTCCGTCGCGGGCACCGGCGGCGACTTCGGCGTCTCGCAGTAGGGGAGCGCCGGCACGCGGCGCGACCGTGCGACGCGCGCCGGGATGGTGCGCGTCGCAGGGATCGCCCGGGAACCACCCCGCCGGCCGGGACCGGCGGGGCAGGTTCTACGTGTCGGACGGCCGCGAGAAGACAGCATCACCGCAGACCGCGGTCGAACCAACCACGGAGCTGCCGGTGCGGGGAATGCTTCGGGCCATCCTGTTCCTAACGTCGTCCCCCGAACGGAGGAACGCAGGCCGATTGGACGGAAGACGGACGATTGCGCCCATTTGGCGCGTCGGCATCCGGTGGCCCGGGGCGCGCGGCGCTCGATGACGTCCGCGCGCGTGTGCGCTGCGACGGGCGGCGGTCCTACGAGCGGGGCAGCTCGACCTGCGACGGCGCCTCGCGCAGCAGCGCGCCGAGCGTGCCGGGCTTCGGGAAGTGCGACCAGGTGACGACGGTGCTGACCTGCGGCCCGGAGTCCTCGAGCAGCCTGCGGAAGGCGCGGCGGGAGATCCGCTCGCCGTCGCGGTCGCGGTAGTGGGTGCCGGAATCGGTGTCGATCTCCCGGCCGGAGTTCGCGGCGTCCCCGAGGAGCGCGACGCCACGCAGCAGGGGCTTGTCGGGGCGGCCGTCCGGGAGCACGAGCGCGAGCGGCATGCCGTCGGTCGTCTCGAGGACCACGCTGAGCTTGCCGCCCTTCGACTGCTCGAGCACGGTCATCAGGAGGCGGACCGGGCCGCGACGGGGCGGGCTGGCCTTCGGAAAGCGCGTGAACCGGCGCGCCGACGGGTTCGCCGGCGGGATCGGCTTGGTGGGGCTCGCCTCGCCTCGGCCCTCCGGCGCCTGCGTGAGGTCCCACATGGTCTCGACGCGCTCGCCCTGCGGCACGCTCAGCACCATGCGCGCCACCCAGCGGCCGCCGGTCTGCTCGGCCGTCCACGTCTCGTCCGGCGTCGCGCCCCACTGTTCCGTGTAGCGCGCGAGCCAGAGCGGGAACGTCGTCGGGTAGGAGGCGTGCACGAGCTCGCGGGCGCGATCGGAGGGGCTCACGGATGCGGCGGTGGTCGGCTGCGCGTCGCCCTTCGGCGCGGCGCCCTGCTCCTTGCCGCCACCGCAGCCGGCGAGCGAGAGCACGCCGGCCGCGACGAGCGTGACGACGCGGGTCTTCCAAGGTCGGTTGGTCGCAAGCACGAGACCAACCACCCTGCCAGATCCCAGCGCCGCGGCGACCGTTGCGTCGCCGCCCGTCAGCGCGCCGGCCGGGCGATCACGAGCTCGGGCGTCGCCGAGTCGGCGCCGCGGATGCCGAACCCGCGCGGCGCGCCGTCGGCACCGAACCAGAACGGCGCCTCATCCGGCAGACCCGTCGGGCTCGCGGCCCCGAACCGCGCGCCCCCGCGTGACACGGCCGCGGCGGCGGTCCACGGCGCGGCGTTCGTCGCCGTCCACGTCGCGAGCACCCGCCGCTGCCGGCCGGCGACGAGGCGCAGGGAGCTCACGGGTTCCGCGATCAACGGTCGGGCCGCGCCCGGCCGTCCGTCGGGGCCCGCGACCGCGATCGACGCCTCCGGGCGCCTCGGGCCGACCCATCCGATCGCCGCGCCGCCCTCGGCGAAGCCCGCGACGCTGACGCTGCCGGCCTCGAACTCCCCGGACGCCGACGGCTCGAGCGACCGGGGCGTCGAGGGACGTGCCGCGGACGGCGCCCACGTCGCGAGCTGGGCCGTGCCTCGGGGCGTCGGACGGCTCCAGGCGATGTAGCCGCGGCCGCGGCCGTCGAAGCCGGCCCCCAGCCGCGTCGGCTTCGTCGCCGATCCGACCACCACCGGGGCGCGCAGCGCACCGCCGCCCTGCGCCGACCACATGAGGATCCGCACGGGCGGGGCGCGGCGCACCGTGGGCGGGGTCGCGAACCGGCCGCCGTAGACGACGAGCGCGCGCCCGCGGTCGCTCATCGCCACCGCGAAGGGGCCCACCTGCCAGTCGTCGCTCGCTTGATCGGACTCGTCCATCTGCCCGAGCTCCCGCACCGGTCCGAAGACATGACCGGCCCGGCGGACGGCCGCCCGGATGTGCGGCGGCTCGTTGCCCGCGCTCTCGGCCCAGACCGCGACCGCGTCGCCCGCCCGGTTCGTCGCCAGGGCCGGGCCCCGCTCGATGAAGCGCGTCGCGAGCACGCCACCCTTCGCCTCCGACGCACCGGGGCGCAGCACCGACCATCGCAGCCCGTACGGCGCCCGGCCGGCCTTCGACGGCGGTGGCGAGAGGAGCGCGACGGCGCCGCCGCGGTCCGGCTCGAGCGCGACGACCGACGACCTGATCCGCAGCGTGCGACCGATCGAACGGCCGCCACGCACCTGGGCGATCACCGAGCCATCGGTGTCGAGCACATCGCCGCGCGACCAGCCGACGAGGCCGTCGCCCGAGGCGTTCAGGGCCGCGTAGACGCCGCGCGGCTCGGCGCCGGCCCGCGCGTGCGGCAGCGGCCCGATCGGAGCCAGCGCCCACTGCGCGCCGGCCGGCGTGGTGGCGGGCACCGTCGGCGCTGGAGTGGGCGCGGCGGCTGCCGTCGACACGGCGCCCGCGTGCGTGGTGGCGACGACCGCGATCGGTGCCGCGCCGAGTGTCAGCGTGAGCAGTGCGAGCCGGCGCGCAACGGTGCGTCCCATGGTCGCCAGAACCCTACGGGCGGCGGTGAGTTGCGGGCCGCCTGAGACGCATGCGGCCGTGGGCGTGGCGGGCGCCTCGGGCGTCCGTCAGGCGAGCAGGTCGGCGGTCGCGGCGATGAGGCCGTCGACGGTGTGCGGGTCGGCGACGGCCGCCGGCTGGATGCCGAGGTCGCGCATCGCGGTCGCGGTCGTCGGGCCGATCGCCACGGGGCGCGCCGTGCCGAGGGCCGCGCGGAGCTCCGCGGGGGTGCTCGCGCCCGACGAGGCGAGGGACGCCGCGACCGACTTCGCTGCCGAGCCCGACGCGAACAGGACGGCGTCGGCGGCGGCGAGCGTGGCGAGCTCGTCGTCGGTGAGCGGCACGGGCTGAGTGCGGTGCAGCGCGGCCGTGGTCACCTGCGCCCCTCGCTTGGTCAGCTCCTGGGCGAGCAGCTGGCGGCCGCCCTCTGCCTGCACGACGACGGCGCGGGCGGGGATCACGCCCGCCTCGTCGAGCGCATCGAGGAGGCCCTCGCTGACGGCCCGCTTCGGCAGAAGGTCGGCGACGAGGCCGTGCGCGGCGAGCGCGTCGGCGGTGCCGGGGCCGATGGCGACCAGTGTGCTGCCGGCAAGTGCGCGCGCGTCCCGGCCGGCGGCGCGCAGGGCCGCCCAGAGCGCGCCGGCGGCGGCGGGACTGGTGACGGTGAGCAGGTCGACGCCCTCGAGCGACGGCAGCTCGGCGCCCGTGTGGATGATCTCGATCGCGGGGAGCTCGAGCACGGCGGCGCCGAGCCCGCGCAGGCGACCGGCGAGCGTGCCCGCCTGTTCGCCGGCGCGCGTGACGACGACGGTGCGCCCGGCGAGAGGCCGTGCTCCGCGCCAGTCGAGCTGGTCGGCCAGTGCGGCGACGGGGCCGACGACGACGAGCGCGGGCGCCCGCACGCCTTCGCGGGCCGCGACCGCTCCGATCTCGCCGAGCGTGGCGCGGGTGGTGCGCTGGCGGTCGGTCGTGCCGCGTTCGACGATCGCGGCGGGCTCGTCGGCGGAGCGTCCGTGGGCGATGAGCGCGCGGGCGATGTCGCGCAGGCCCTTGACGGCCATGTAGAAGACGAGCGTGCCCGGGAAGGTGGCGAGTGACTGCCAGTCGCGGTCGCCCTCGGGAGTGTCTCCCGCTCCGTGGCCGGTGACGAATGCGACGGCCTGCGACACCCCGCGGTGCGTGCCGGGGATGCCGGCGGCTGCGAGCGCACCGGTGCCGGCGGTGACTCCGGCGACGACCTCGGCCCGCACGCCGGCCTCGAGCAGCTCGCCGAGCTCCTCACCGCCGCGGCCGAAGACGAACGGGTCGCCGCCCTTGAGCCGCACCACGCTACGCCCTTCCTGGGCAAGGCGCACCATGAGCGCGTTCGTGTCCTCCTGGGCGACGTGCCGGCCGTCGCCGACCTTGCCGACGTCGTACAGCTCCGCGTCCGGCCGCGCCAGCGCGATCACCTCGCGGGCGACGAGCAGGTCGTGCAGCACCACGTCGGCGGTGGCGACGAGCCGAGCGGCGCGCGCCGTGACGAGACCGGGGTCGCCGGGGCCCGCGCCGACGAGGTACACGGTGCCGGGCTCGGCGGGCCCGAGACGCAGGGCCGAGGCGAGCGCGTCGAGCTGCGGGCCACCGCCCGTGCCCCGCCGCGCCGCCGGCGCCACGAAGTGCTTGCCGATGCCACGCGGCTCGGCGACGTCGAGCATGCCCCCGTCGGTCACGCGAGGGATGGTCGCAGACGGCGTGTTTCGCGCGCATTGCCGCAGGAGGCTCCCGCGATTCGGGACGCCAGGACGGCGACCCGCCGGTGAGCCGAGACGAGGGCGCGCACCGCCGAACCTGGGCCAGCTTGCCGTCGCCATCCGAGGCGATTCCAACCCACGTCCAGCCCCCGCCGAACCCGGGCCAGCTTGCCGTCGCCATCCGAGGTGATGCCAGCCCACGTTCGGCCGCCGCGCGCCGAGGCCCGCCGCCGGCCCGGCGCTACGCGCCTAGAGCAGCTCGTCGACGCCGGCCGCGCGCAGGCGCTGCGCGCACGTGGCGGCCAGCACCTCGGGGGCCTCGATCGGGCCCTCGACGAGGTCACGGATCGCGCGGGAGCCGTCGGGCGACGTGACGAGCACGCGCAGCTCCATGAGGTCGTCGGTGATGCGCCGCGCGTGGGCGCCGATGGCGGTCGTGCAGTCGGCGCCGAGCGCGACGCCGATCGCCCGCTCGGCGCGCAGCGCGGTGAATGCGGCGACGTCGTTGAGGGCGAACGCCGCGGCGGCCGCGGCCGAATCGCCGACGCGCGCCGTCAGCGCCACGATCCCCTGGCCGGGAGCCGGGACGAGCTCGTCGAGCGGCTCCCCGACCCCCGCCTTGCCGAGACGGTTCAGGCCGGCCTTCGCGAGCACGGCCGCATCGACCTCGCCCGCGTCGAGCTTGGCGAGACGCGTGTCGACGTTGCCGCGCAGCGGCAGGATCTCGACGTCCGGGCGCAGCGCGAGCACCTGCCCGGCGCGACGCAGGCTGCTCGTGCCGACCCGCGCGCCCTGCGGCAGCTCGGCCACCGAGCCGAAACCGACGAGCGCATCACGCGCATCCTCGCGCGGCAGCGCCGCCACGAGCGCGACCCCGTCGGCGAGCACGCCCGGCACGTCCTTCGCCGAGTGCACGGCGAGGTCGATCTCACCGTCGACGAGCGCGCGGTCGAGCTCCTTGACCCACTTCTCCTTGTCGGCGAGCGCGCGGTTCAGATCACCGGTGGTGGTGATCTCGACGATCTCCACGTCACCGCCGAGCAGCTCCGCCGTCCACCGGGCCTGCCACATCGCGAGCGCGCTCCCGCGCGTCCCGAGCCGGATCACGCCCACGCGCAGCCCTCAGCCACGACCGCGCCCGACCACCACGACCGCACCTCGACCACGCGCACCACGACCACCGAGCGCGAGCTCAGCGGACCGGTCCGCGCGAACGCGGCGCCGCATGGTCGATCGGCGACTCCGCGCCGCCCGCGCCGTCCTCGACTTCGCCATCGAGCCCGAACAGCTCGCGCAGGATCTCCACGCGCCGGTGGCCAGCAGCCGGATCGACCGAGCGCAGGCGGATCGTCGGCTCGTGCAGGATGCGCGTGGCGACCGCTCGGGCCACCGCCTCGATGCGCGCACGATCGCGGCTCGAGGCCGTCTCCCAGCGCGCCGCGTTCTCGGTGAGCACGCGCTCGACGATGTCGTCGGCCTGGCGGTGCATCGCCGCGATCGTCGGCGCCACGCCACGGGTCGCCATCCACTGGCCGAACCGGTCGCGCTCGTCCTCGACGATCTGCTCCGCGCGGGCCGCGGCGGCCGCACGCGTGTCGAGGTTCTCGGCGATCACGCGACCGAGGCCGTCGAGATCGAACAGGCGCACGCCGGCCAGCTCGCCGACGGTCGGCTCGATGTCACGCGGCACGGCGAGGTCGATCAGCAGCAGCGGCCGGCCCCCGCGTTCGGGGAGCATCTCGGCGACGGCGTCGCGATGGAGGATCGGGTGCGGCGACGCCGTCGCGGCGACCACCACGTCGGCCGTGGCCAGCATCTCGGGCAGACGATCGAGGGAGGCGACCCCACCCTCGAAGCGCGCGGCCAGGCACATCGCGCGCGTCGCCCGGCGGTTCGCGACGAACAGCGCCGCGACGCCGCGCTGATGGAACGCAGCCGCCGCCAGCTCGGCCGTCTCGCCGGCGCCGATGATCACGACGCTGCGGCCCGACAGATCACCCAGCTCGCGCTCGGCGAGGTTGGCGGCGAGCGAGGAGATCGACATCGCGCCATGGCCGATCGTCGTCTCGGCGCGCACGCGGCCGCCGGCACCGAGGGCATCCTGGAAGAGGCGGTCGAGCGTGGGGCCGCTCGTGCCGGCCGACCGGGCCAGCTCGTGCGCGCGGCGCACCTGTCCGAGGATCTCGGCCTCACCGACCACCATCGAGTCCAGCCCCGAGGCGACGCGGAACAGGTGTCGGCTGACCTCCTCGCCGCGGAGCGTGAAGAGCACGTCCTCGAGGTCGTCGACGGCGACGCCACCGCGGCGCGCGAGCATGTCGACGAGGCCCGCGTGGGCGTCGATCGAGTCGTCGGCGAGCACGGTGATCTCGGTGCGGTTGCACGTCGAGATCGCGACGAGCTCGTGGATCGCACCCGCGCCGGCAGCCATCTCGCCGAGCACGTGGCCGGCGCCGTCGTTCGGCAGCGCGAGGCGCTCGCGCAACCCGACGGGGGCCGTGCGGTGCGAGACGCCGACGGTCAGCAGCTCGCTCACGACACCACCTCGTCGCGCGCATCCGAACGCTCCACGTCCGCCACCGGCGGCTGCGCCGGGGCAGCGGCGGCCGGCGCCGCAGCCTGGGCCGCATCACGCGCATCCAGTCGCGCCTCGATCTCGTCGGCCTGCTTGGACACCTTGCGCAGGCGCTGGGCCATGATCGACAGGTAGACCACCGCGATCACGAGGAACACGAGGTAGGCCGCGATCACGTACGGGCCGCCGGAATCCTCCGGGATCGTGTCGGCCTGGAGCAGGACAGAGGGCACGGTCATGCCTGAAGCACCGCCGATCGGCGAGGGAGGAGGTCGTCGCCACCGGCGCGGCGCTCGAGCGAGCGCAGGCGGAAGGTGGTCGACTTCGAGAGCAGCTCGTAGCGGACGAGCGTGACGAAGAGCGTGGCGATCGCCAGGAAGCAGATCAGGAACGTGACGAGCACCGGACCGGGCAGCCCGCCGTTCGCGGCGTTGTCGAGCGTGCGTGGGTGCAGGTACTGGTTGGCCATCCGCACGACCGTGAAGTTCACCGGCACGAACGCCCCGGCTGCGATCGCGAACGCGCTGGCCGCGCGCGCCTGGCGCTGCGGATCGTCGATCGAGAAGCGCAGCACCTGGTAGGTGGCGTAGATCAGGAAGAGGAAGAGGAACGAGACGAGGAACGGCTCGTCCCAGCGCCACCACGTGCCCCACGCCGTCTTCCCCCAGATGCCGCCCGTGATCAGCACCGCGACGGCGACGATCTGCGACATGTGGATGTACACGTAGGCCCGAAGGTCGGACGCGGGATCGCCCGTGCGCAGGTACCGGAAGCCGTGCCAGGCCGCGACGATGAAGCCGCAGAGGCCGACGATCCCGAGCGGGACGTGGAGGTAGAAGATCTTCTGCCGGAAGCCCTGGTCGGTGTCGAGCGGCGCGTAGAAGAACACGAGCCCGAAGCCGACCGCGACGAGCACGACCGAGAGGATCGAAAGGAGGCGAAGGCCGCGAACGGTCATGGAAGGCGGAAGGGTCGGGGGTCCCCGTCAGTCCTCGACGAGGAACTCGGCGACGACGGAGCCGACGAGGCCAAGGATCACAGCATAGATGGCCAGGACCGCCGGCCAGCGGGTCACCAGTGCGCCGGGATCCTGCTCGAGCACCGGGGCGAGGGCCGCCTGGGCCGAGATCAGGGCGGGGAGCGCGAACGGCACGACCATGATCGGGATGAGCAGCTCGCGGGACCGCGAACCGATCGCAAGCCCAGCAACCAGGCCGCCGATCACCGCCAGGGCGGCGTCGAGGAGGAGCAGCACGAGCACCACTTCCGGCAGCACCGGACCGATCGACGGGCCGAGCAGCAGGAGCGCGAACACGGGCACCAGCACCACCTCGAGCGTGACCAATACCACGAAGAGCCCGACGATCTTGGCGGCCAGGAGCGCTCCCGCCGGGGCCGGCGAGAGCAGGAACTGGTCGACCCCGGCATCGGATTCTTCGGCCGCGAACAGCCGCGCGATGCCGAGCAGGGCCGCCAGCAGGAGCGGGATCAGCAGGGCGCCGGCAGCCAGATCGCCGCTCACCTCGTCCTGATCGAGCGCGAACCGCAGCAACGCGATCGTGCCGAGCGCGAGCAGCCCCATCGACGGCAGCAGCTCGAAGGTGCGGCGCTCGAGCAGGAGGTCCTTGCGGACGACGAGCCAGGTAGCGCGCAGCGAACCGATCGGGCGGCTCATCGGTACATCGCCTCCAGGGCGGACGCGCTCACGCCGTCGGCCGGGCCGACGTACTTCACGGTCGCGCCGGAGCCGAGCACGAGCACGAGGTCGGACTCCTCGAGCGCGCGTGCCGGATCGTGGCTCGCGATCACGCGCGTGCGGCCGGGCCGCGGGCCGAGCAGTCCACCGACGAGCTCGGCGACGACCGGATCGAGGTTCGCGAGCGGCTCGTCGAGGAGCAGCAGCGCGGGATCCGGGAGCAGGGCGCGGGCGACCGAGGCGCGCTGGACCAGGCCGCGCGAGAGGTCGCCGACGGGCTGGTCCTTGCGGCCTTCGAGGTCTGCGAGCTCGAGCACCTCGCCGACGCGTGCGGCGGGCAGGCCGTGCAGACGGGCGTGGTAGCCGAGGTTCTCCGCGACCGTCAGCTCGCGGTAGAGCAGCGGGTGGTGGGCGACCACGCCGACCTTCCCGCGCAGCGCCCAGCGCTCGCGCGGCAACGCATGCCCCAGCACCGCCAGCTCGCCTCCGCGGGGTGCGCGCAGGCCCGCCAGGAGCCGCAGCAGGGTGGACTTGCCGGTGCCGTTGCCGCCGAGCAGGGCCACGGTCGCGCCCGCGGGCACGGTGAGGTCGAGTCCCGAGATCACGGGGCGCAGGCCGTGCGCGGCGAGCAACCCACGGGCGTGGATCGCCGGGTGCTCCGGGGCGTTCGGCACACCGGCATTGTGCCGGAGCGCGCGTGGCCGGCGCGGATGCGCAGGATCGGCCCTGCGCGGGCTACTCGTCGTCGAGCGGTGGGAGGTCGTCGTCGGCGTCGTCGTCGAGCGCCGGGTAGGGCTGCTCGCGGCCCTGCAGGCGGGCGTGGATCGTCGGCAGGATCGGGGCGAGGCTCGCCAGGGCCGCCTCGATCAGCGCCAGCTCGCGCGGGAGGTTCACGACGAGCGTCTCGGCGGCGATACCGCAGGCGCCGCGCTCCAGGCTGCCCTCCGGGCCCTCCTCGATCAGCGCGCGGCGCACGAGCTCCTCGAGCCCGGGGACGCGGCGTTCGACGATGATCGACGTGAGCTCGGGGACGATGTCGTCCGGGCCGATCCCGGAGCCACCGATGGTGAGCAGCAGCGCCACCTCGCCCTCGATGTAGTGCTGCATCCGCTCCTCGAAGAGCTCGCCGCCGAGCGGCACGAGCTCGATCGCGAGCACGTCGCCGCCGACGGCCTCCACGCGCGCGGCGATCTCGGGGCCGTAGTCCTCGACGCCCGGCTCGGGGCTGCGTGCGTCGTGCGCGATCACGATGACAGCGGGGATGCTCATGCGGCTAGGGCCTCTCGGGCTCGGTCCTGCGCCTGCGCGATCACCGCGCGCAGCTCGTCCTCGCGTCCTTCGCGAAGCAGCACCACCGGATCGGGCGCGCCGTCGACGATGCCCTCGAAGAACGCCTTGCGGTGCTGGTACGTGGGCAGGGTCGCCTTCGCCCAGCCGCGGACGTCGTTCAGCACGATCGCCAGGCGCGCGTACTCCTCGCCGAAGTGCTCGCCGATCTCGCGCTTCATGCGCTTGGCGAGCGCCGGCGACGCGCCAGCGGTGGAGATCGCGATCGCGAGGGGGCCGGTGCGGAGGATGGCGGGCAGGATGAAGTTGCAGAGTGGTGGGACGTCCACGACGTTGACCAGCATCGCGCGTCGCTCGGCGTCGTCGTAGACGGCGATGTTCACGTCGGTGTCGTTCGTGGCCGCGATCACGAGGAACTTGCCCTCGAGGTCGGCAGGCTCGTACGGGCGCTGAAGGTGCGAGATCGATCCTTCAGCGACGAGGTCGGCCAGCTCCGGGCAGAGCTCGGGAGCGACCACGGTCACCTCGCCGTCGCACGCCAGCAGGCCCTCCACCTTCTCGAGGCCCACGTCGCCGCCGCCGACGACGAGGCACTGGCGCGTGGCCAGACGCAGGCAGGCGACGTAGAACGGCGTGTCGAGCATGTCCCGCACGCACGACTGGTCGCACACGGGGAGCCGCGCCTTGCAGACGCATTCTTTGCCGTTGTAGACCTGGGCGGGCATCCAGGCGCAGCCTAGACGCTCGATGTTTCGGGTTCGTGCGAGCGGCTTCACGACGCGCGCGTGACGATCTCGTTGCGGGCGCAGGGCGTTCGGGTGCGGAGGAGAACGACGAGGAGTGAAGTTCGACGCGCCAGCTGCCGACCATGGGAGGGACGGCATCCCCGCCGCGCCCGACCCCAGGACCGACGCCGACATGAGCGACCCCCGCCCCACCGCCCAACTCATCCCGTTCGGTGAGGTGCAGCGCTTGGTGCAGGAGCGTCGTCGCCACGCCCGGAATGGCAGCCTCGGCGAACCGAACGGCTCCTTCTCCGGCCCGCGCAGCACCAGCCAGGTGCGGCGGCTGCTGACCGAGTACCGCACCGATCCGTCCGGCCCCGACGTGGCCTGACGCCCGACCGCGCCCCACGACCGGGCGCGTGGTGACCTGCCGGTGACCGTCGTCCGTACCTAGGGTCGAGACCACGGTGCCCCGCGACGATCGCCCCTACCTCCCCTCCGATTCGCTGCTCCGCGAGGTGCAGCGCGAGCGCACGGTCGCGCTCTCGGGAGCCCGCGCGCTGTTCATGCAGGCCGCGCACCCCGTCGCGTTCGCCGGGTTCTTCGCCCACAGCGCGTCGCTCGACAACCCGCACCCGCGGCTCGCCCGCACGGCCCTGGCCGTGAACACGGTCCTCTACGGCACCGAGCGCCAGGCGCGCGAGGTGCAGGAGATCGTCGGCGCCATGCACGCTCGCGTCCGCGGCCGCACGACCGAGTCCGTCGGCCGGTTCCCCGCCGGCACCCCGTTCCGCGGCGACGACCCCGAGCTGCTGCTTTGGATCCTCGCGGCCTTCATCGACTCCTCGTACCGCGCGTACGAGCGGTACGTGCGGCGGCTCTCCCCGGCCGAGCGCGAGGTGCTCTGGCAGCAGTGGCGACGGGTCGGCGAGATCTTCGGTCTCGAGGGCGACGCCATGCCCGCCACCTACGGCGACCACCTTGCGTACGTCCGCGGAATGCTGGCCTCGGGCGACCTCGTCGTCAGCGCCCGCGCCCGCGAGCTCTCCAGGGCGGTGATCCTGAACCCGCCGATCCCGCCGGCGCTGTTCGCGCTCAAGGAGCTCGTCAACCAGGTGACGATCGACAGCCTCCCCGCCGATCTACGCCGCCAGTTCGGGTTCCTGCCGGTGCCGGGCCGCGGGATCGCGCACGCCGCGTTCGGCGAGTGGATGCGCCGGATCGGCACCCCGCTCTCGCCCGACGTGCTGCGCCACGTGCCCGCCCACGTGATGCCGCGCCCCGGGCGCGATTACGCCGACCTCGTCACGTGGGTCGACGAGAACGTCGGCCGCGCGCGGGCCTGACGCACGGCGAGCGGCGGCCGGACCGCCCCGGCCCGATCCCTGGACGGGCGCCCTGCCGGCGCGCTCGCTGAACGCCAGTACGGGAAGTCGCTCGCCCTGAAACGCCCGAGAACTCGGGCGATGCGCAGTGGTACCGGCGGGGACCCGCTCGACGTTCGTTCGAAACACCACTTCCTGGTGTGCACACTTCCTGGTGCGTCCCCATCGGCGTTCGCCACGCCCTCAGGTCCCACACATGCCCCGTACCAACCGCATCGCGCTGCTCGCCGCACTCGTCGCCCTCGCGCTCACGGCGCTCGCGCCGGCGAGCTTCGCCGCCACCCCTGCCCCGACGCCGACCGCTGCCGCCCTTGCGTCGACGGTCACGGCGACCGACAACACGGGGGCCGTCGTCGCGAGCACGACCGCGACCACGCCCGCGCAGGTCGCCGCCGCCGCCTCGACGACCGCCACCGCCGCACCGCAGCCCGGCGCCCTCCTCGGCGCAGGCAGCAACGGTGTCGGCGAGCTCGGCCAGGGCGACGTGGGCGACGAGTCGAACTTCTGGCAGGCCGGCAGCGCCGAGGACTGGAAGACCGTCGCCGCCGGCAGCGGCACCTCCTGCGGCATCCGCGCCCCGGGCACGCTCTGGTGCTGGGGCGCGAACGGCGTCGGGCAGCTCGGCCTCGGCGACGTCACCCTTCGCAAGGTGCCCACCCAGGTCGGCACCGCGACCGACTGGACGGGCATCGCGGTCGGTGCGACCCACACCTGCGGCATCCGCGCGGCCTCCGGCACCCTTCTCTGCTGGGGCAGTGGCGCGATCGGCAAGCTCGGCACGGGCAACAGCTCGGTGCAGAAGTCGCCCGTCGTGGTCGGCACCGGCTACCGGTCGGTGAGCCTCGGCGTCGACTCCACGTGCGCCGTGAAGACCGACGCCACGCTCTGGTGCTGGGGCTACGGCGGCTCGGGCCAGCTCGGCCAGGGCGACGTGGCCAACCGGTCCGTCCCGACCCAGATCGCCGGCACCACCTGGGCGTCCGTCAGCGAGGGCGCCTACCACTCGTGCGCCACCAGGACCGACGGCTCCCTCTGGTGCTGGGGCGACAACAACATCGGCGAGGCCGGCATCGGGAACACCAAGCTCACGAAGGCCCCGGTGCAGGTCGGCAGCGAGCGGGCGTGGGCGAGCGTCAGCGCCGGCTACGACTCGACATGCGCCGTGAAGACCGACCGGACCCTCTGGTGCTGGGGCTACGGCGGCTCCGGCCAGCTCGGTCAGGGCGACGTGAAGAACCAGAACGCACCCGTGAAGGTCGGTGCCGATGCCGACTGGGCCTCGGTCAGCCTCACCCGCTACACGACCTGCGCCCGCAAGGTGAACACGTCGCTCTACTGCTGGGGCTACAACGCCTCCGGCCAGCTGGGGCTCGGCGACGCCTCGCAGCGCAACGCCCCCGTGCAGGTGACGACGCCGATCACCGTCGACGTGATCAGCACCGGGTCGACGGCCACGCAGACGCTGCTCGTCTCGCAGGACACGACGCCCGTCAACGCCTGCCCCGAGCAGCCGACGACGAAGGCCTTCCTCAAGCTCGGCGACTCGGCTGACTACGCGCCGGCGCCCGGCGGCCTCTTCGAGACCGGCACGGACGGCTGGACGCTCAAGAACGCCACCGTCGTCGACGGCAACGAGACCCTCGGCATCACCGCCGGAACCAAGTCGCTGCTGCTCGGCGGCCCGAAGCTCGGCGGCGTCGCCGAGGCCGTCTCGCCCGAGTTCTGCATCAACGACCTCAACCCGACGTTCCGCTACGTCGCCAAGGACAACTCGACGGCCGCCGGCATCCTCTACACCGCCCTGCGGTTCCGCCCGAAGCAGAACCCCGCGCTCATGATCCAGGTCGCCACCACCGCCACGGTCGCGAACACCACCTGGGAGGCCTCCAAGCCGATCCCGCTCGCGACGCTCCTCGCCGCCTCCCTGCTCAAGAAGGGCGGCACCGTGCAGCTCGTCCTGAGCACCTCCTCGGCGACGGCCAACACCGGCGGCGTCCAGCTCGACTCCCTGCTGGTCGATCCCTACCGCCGAGGCTGACCGCCGGACACGGCACATCCGCGCCGAGCCAGCCCGGAGCCCCAACGGCCCTGCGGCCGGGAACGTCTAAACAACGCAAACACGACTGAGTTTGTTATCTTTGCGCTCGGCGCCGCTCACACCGGCGCCGAGACGCAGCGATGAGCACCCGGACGGCACCCATTCCCCGCGCCCTCAAGGCACAGCGCGGCGACGGCGCCCCGCGCGCAGGCGGAGAGAGGTCCGCTCGCATGGGGCGCCTGGCGATCCGGGTGCTCTCGCTCGCGGTCCTGATCGGCGCCTGGTGGTCGATCGCCGCGCTGAAGATCTGGCCCGAGCTGTTCGTGCCGCGGCCGACGGCGGTCTGGGACCGGTTCATCGAGTCGATCACGGTCCACAACGGCCAGCGCGGACTCTCCGGGTACTACCTCTGGGAGCACCTCTGGGCGAGTCTCGTCCGGATCTTCTCGGGCGTGCTGCTCGGCATCGCATTCGGGCTCGTGCTGGGCCTCGCACTCGCCACCTCGAAGTGGTTCCGGTTGATCGTGGAGCCGTACGTGAACTTCGTGCGCGCGCTCCCGCCGCTCGCCTACTTCTCGCTGCTGATCATCTGGTTCGGCATCGAGAACACCTCGAAGATCTGGCTCCTGTTCCTCGCGGCGTTCCCACCGATCGCACTCTCGGTGCTGAGCGGCGTGCGGGGCATTCCGCAGCAGCGGCTCGACGCGATCCGCGCGCTCGGCGCCGGCCGCCTGCAGACGCTGCGGCACGTGATCCTGCCGTCGGTGCTGCCCGAGCTCTTCACCGGCATCCGCCTGGCGATCGGGTTCGCGTGGACGACGATCGTCGCCGCCGAGACCGTCGACGGGATCCCCGGGATCGGCGGCCTGGCGTGGTCAACGAAGAAGTTCCAGCAGACCGACACGGCTGTGCTCTGCATCATCGTGATCGGCCTCACCGCGATCGCCCTCGACCTGTTCGTGAAGAGCCTCGAGCGGCGCGCCGTGCCCTGGCGCGGCAAGGCCGCGTAGCTCGACCGGCGCGTCCACCACACCCGTCGTCGACGCCGGCTCCCGACTCCGCGCCGCCAAATAGTCGACTGACTCGATCCAGTCGCACGACTTTTCTCCATCCGCCCACCCGATACCTCCCGAGGCACCCACCCATGCCCCAGCTGCACCGCAAACTCCTGATCTCGGCCCTGGCCGTCGGCACGCTCGCGTTCGGCGTCGCGGCCTGCGGCGGTGACGACGAGCCGTCGTCCGCCGCCTCCGGCGACGCACCGACGTCGACGACCCCCGAGACGCTCACCATCGGGTACCAGGCGATCCCGAACGGCGACCTCGTCGTCAAGCACGAGGGCTGGCTCGAGCAAGCGCTGCCGAACACGAAGATCGAGTGGAAGCTGTTCGACTCGGGCGGCTCCGTGAACGAGGCGGTCGCCGCGAAGTCGATCGACATCGGCCTCGCCGGATCGAGCCCCGTCAGCCGCGGGCTCTCGCAGCCACTCGCCTACCGGGTGCCCTGGATCCACGACGTGATCGGATCGGCCGAGGCGCTCGTCGTCAAGCCCGGCATCACCGACATCCAGCAGCTCGAGGGCAAGACGATCGCGACGCCGCTCGCGTCCACCTCGCACTACTCGCTCCTCGCGGCGCTCGAGGAGGGCGGCGTGGACTCCTCGAAGGTGAAGGTGATCGACGCCGAGCCGGACGACATCTTCGCGGCGTGGAGCCGGGGCGACATCGACGGCGCGTACGTGTGGAACCCGAACCTCGACAAGATCGTCAAGGACGGCGGCAAGATCCTCACCGACTCGGCTGCGCTCGCGAAGAAGGGCAAGACGACGTACGACCTCGCGGTCGCCACGAACGACTTCGCGACCAAGTATCCCGAGGCGTTGCAGACGTGGGTCGCGCAGCAGGACAGGGCCGTCAAGCTCTACCGCTCCGATGAGGGTGCCTGGGCCGACGCCGTGGGCGCGGAGCTCAACCTGAAGCCGGGCGAGGTGAGCGCACAGGCCAAGGGCCTGATCTTCCTCGACGCCTCGGAGCAGACCGGCGCCGACTACCTCGGGGGCGGGCTCGCGACCAACCTCTTCGCGGCCGCCGAGTTCAACAAGAAGCTCGACCAGATCCCGTCGGTGCAGCCGGAGGCGTCGTATGCCAAGGCCGTCGATGCGGCTCCGGCGCAGGCGGTGGCTGGCAAGTGACCGGCACCTCCGCGCAGCTCGGGTCGCCCACGGGTGACGCGACGCCTCCGGCCGCCGGCAACCGGCCGGGGCTGCGCACCGAGCTGCGCGGAGTGCGCCACCGCTACGAGGGCGGTGGCCGATCCACGGATGCGCTCGGGCCGATCGACCTGACGATCGCGCCGGGCGAGTTCGTGGTGATCGTGGGCCCGTCGGGCTGCGGCAAGAGCACGTTGCTCTCGCTGCTCGCCGGGTTCCTGACGCCCTCCGAGGGCGAGGTGCTGGCGGACGACGCGCGGGTGACGGCGCCGAGCCCGCAGCGGGGCGTCGTGTTCCAGCAGCCCAACCTCTACCCCTGGTACACGGTGCGGGAGAACGTCGCGCTCGGTCCGCGCCTGCGTGGCGCGGGCCGGGCGGAGCGTCGCCGGATCGCCGACGAACACCTGGCGCTCGTCGGCCTCGAGGACTTCGGCGATGCCAAGCCGTACGAGCTCTCGGGCGGCATGCAGCAGCGCACCCAGATCGCGCGCGTGCTCGCGAACGAGCCGGCGTTGATGCTGCTCGACGAGCCGTTCGGCGCCCTCGACGCGATGACCCGCGAGCGCCTCCAGCAGGAGCTCCACCGCATCTGGTTCGGGAGCGGGCGCAGCGCCGTCTTCATCACGCACGGCGTCGACGAGGCCGTCTTCCTCGGCACCCGCGTGCTCGTGATGAGCCAGCGCCCGGGCCGGATCGTGTTCGACGAGCGCCCGCCGTTCGGCGACGAGCTCCGCACGCCCGAGCTGCGCGGCACGCCGGAGTTCGCCGCCTTCAGCGCGCGAGTGCGCGCGGCGATCGAGCACTGAGTCGGTCCCGTCCGATTCGGCCGCCGGAGAACGGTGGTGGCGCACTGCCCCGTGAGGCCCTGAGTGGCCCAGCGCGCGCGAGGCGCCGCTCAGCGCCCGCCGATCACAGCTGGCCGTGGTTCGGTGGGAGCGTGCCGCTGATGCCGTAGGCGCCGATGTGGTGGTACTTCCAGGCGACGGGGTCGTGCACGGAGTGGGTGCGGGCGTTGCGCCAGTGGCGGTGGAGGTCGTACTGCTCGTCCGCGGCGGAGGTGCCGGTGAGCGCGAAGAGGTCGCTGGCGACGAGCACGGCGACCTCGCTGCCGTAGGCCTTGGCGCGGGCGACGGCGATGGACGCCTCGGCGGCGTGTTCGGGGTCGTCGGGGCGCACCGGGACCTCGTCGAGGTGCTGGGCGGCCCGCGCCAGCAGGGCCTCGGCGGCGTGCACGCGGACGTCGAGCTCCCCGAAGCGGTGCACGGTGTGCGGATCATCGGTCGCGCGCTCCGCCCAGCCGCCGCGGACGGCCTCGAAGAACGGGCGGGCCTTCGCGCGCAGGAACTCGGCGGCGTCGTCGAGGGCGCCCCGCGCGATGCCGACCTCGATGGCGGCGTGCACGAGCTGGGCACGGGCGCCGAGCGTCTGCGGGGCCTCGAACAGCTCGCCGTACGGGATGACGAGATCCGGATCGACGAGCACGTCGTCGAACGTGGTGGTGCCGCTGACGGTGGCGCGCTGCCCCATCGCCGACCAGTCGTCGGTGGTCGTGACGCCGGGCGCGTCCCGCGGCACGAAGGCGAGGATCTGCTGATCCCGTTCGTCGATGGCCGTCACGGCGATCGACGCCGAGCTGATCGCGCCCGTGCAGTAGTACTTGCGGCCGCGCAGTCGTGGGTGCCCCGCGGCGTCGTGCACGAGGCGCGTGCGGAAGTCCTGCGCGTGCTGGCCGCCGCGTTCGGCGACGGCGTTGCCGATGCGGCCGCCGGCGAGGATCGTCGCCGCGAGCTTCGCCCGGCCGTGCGGCACGCCGAGCTCGAAGAGGGCCGTCGGGAAGAGGAAGTGCGGCTGGAGGGTCTGGGCGATCGCGGGGTCGGCGGCGGCGAGCAGGCGGACGACCTCGGCGAGCGTCGGCGCCCCGAGGCCCGGTCCGTCGACGACGGTCGGAAGCGTGAGGCTCAGGAGCCCCGAGCGGTCGATCTGCGCCAACGCCTCCCACGGCACCCCGCCGGCGCGGTCGCGCTCGGCGGCCCCTGTCGCAAGGCGCGCGGCAAGGGTGCGCGCGATCGCGACGGCGTCGTCGTGGGTGGCCGGCGCGGGCGGCAGGCCCGTCGCCGGCGGGTCCGACGAGCCGAGCGCGCCCGACTCGTCGTTGCCCGCGGCGGCCGAGCCCTCAGCCGTGGGCACGGACGAGCGGCTCGGTGGTCTCGGAGAGGCCGGCGAGCGGGTCGGGCACGGCCGACGGGTCGAGGCCGGCTTCCACCTCGAGCTCGCGGACGATCGGGAGCACGTCCTTGCCGAACGCCTCGACCTCCTCCTGGAAGTGCAGGAACCCGCCGAGGATGAGGTCGACGCCGATCTTGCGGTACTCCACGATCCGCCGGGCGACGGTCTCGGGGGTGCCGATGAGCTGCGTGCGGAAGCCGTCGTTGTACTGGACGAGGTCCTCGAACTTGGAGTCGGCCCACATGCCGGACCTGTCGCCCGTCGACGGACCGGCCTGCTGGACCGCGGAGCCGAAGCCCTCGACCGCCTCGACGTGCGCCTTGCTGATGATCTCGCGCAGCTGGTCCTCGGCCTCCCGCTGCGTGTCGCGGACGATGATGAAGCCGTTCAGGCCGAACTTCGGCGGGGCCGGGCGGCCGGCGTCGGCGGCGATCCGCTCGAGGTCGGCGAGCTGCTCCTGCACGCCCTCGAAGCTCTTGCCGTTGCTGAAGTACCAGTCGGAGTAGCGGCCGCCGTTTCCCCGCGCGGCGGTCGAGTTGCCGCCCTGGAAGATCTCGGGGTGCGGGCGTCCGTCCCAGGCGAGCGGCTTGGGCTTCAGGTTGAAGTCGCGGATCCGGTAGAAGTCGCCGGCGAGCTGGGCGTCGTCGCTCGTCCAGATCTCGCGGAGCGCCTGGATGAACTCCGCGCTGCGGCGGTAGCGCTCGTCGTGCTCGAGCCACGGCTCGCCGAGCTGGCGGAACTCGTCCTTGAACCAACCGCTCACCACGTTCACGGCGATGCGGCCGCCGCTCAGGTGGTCGGCGGTCGCGAGCCACTTGGCCAGCACGCCCGGCTGCCAGAGGCCCGGGTGGACCGCCGCGATGAGCTTGAGGCGCTCGGTCGCGAGGAGCAGCGCGAGCGAGAACGAGGTCGATTCGTGCTGGTACTCAGCGCCGTAGCTGGCGGTGTACCGCACCTGGCTGAGCGCGTAGTCGAACCCCGCCCGCTCGGCGATCCGCGCGAGCTTGGCGTTGTACTCGAAGCTCCAGTCGGTGCGCTGCTCGATCGTGCTCACGACGAGCCCGCCGCTCACGTTCGGCACCCAGTAGGCGAATTTGACGGCGTCGGTGGTCGGGTCGGTCGGCATGGTGCGCGCCTCCAGGCGGGCGCGCAGCCCGAGCCACGCGCCAAACTCCTCGTTCTCCACCGACTTTATGGAGAATCAGGCCGGGCGCGGGCGAGGATGGCCCGACCGGGGAGGGCGGGGAGCACGCATGTACCGTTGGTCTCCGAATGCTGGAGCTGCGCCCGCTCCAGGCGGCCTACCGCGACGTGCCCCCGAACGCGCGCTGACGCCGCGCCCCGGCGTCGAGCTCGGCGAGCGTCCTACTCCGTCGGTTCGAACACGCCCTGCTCGACGATCGACGTGAAGTCGACCTTCTTCGGCAGCACGCCCTCGCTCGCGAGGAGATCCGCGAGCGTCTGCTCGTAGCCGATCACCTCGCCATCGACCGGTGCGAGGCGCGAGGCCTTCGCCACCGCGGCCTTCTGCGTCACCTCGAGCGGCAGGCCGGAGTCCTTCGACCACGCCTCGGCCCAGCCGTCCGGGTGCTGCTTGGCCCAGGTCCAGGCGGTCTGCAGGCGACCGAGGTAGTCGGTGAACGCCGCGCGCTTGGCCGGGTCCTCCAGCGCCTTGCTCGACGCGATCTGGAAGCCGATGCCGTGCTCGTCGGGCTCTCCGCCCTGGACCGCCACGCCGCCGGCCGACAGCTCGGCCTGCTGCACGAACGGATCCCACACGACCCAGGCGTCGACGCGCTTGCTCGTGAACGCGGCCAGGCCATCGGCCGGCGGCAGGTAGACGAGCTCCACCTGCTCGGGATCGATGCCCTCGCGCTTCAGCCCGGAGAACAGGTAGCCGTTGGCCGACGAGCCCTTCGGCACCGCCACCTTCTTGCCGACGAGATCCTTGAAGTCCTTGATCGGCGAGCCCTGGTGCACGATCAACGAGTTCTCCTGGCTGTCGTACTCGCGAACGGCGGCGATGATCTTGAAGTCCGAGCCGGCTGCCGCCCCGAAGAGCGGCGGCGTGTTGCCGACCCAGGCGAGGTCGATCTTGTCGGCACCAGCAGCCTCCACGAGCGGCGGCCCGAACTGGAACGTGGAGAACTCCACCTTGTACGGCGCACCCTTCAGGGCGCCCGTCTTGGCGAGCACGGCGCGGATGCCGTCCTTCTGCACGCCGACGCGCAGGGTCACCTTCGACAGGTCGAGATCGCTCGACGACGCCGTCGTGCCCTTCACTGCGCCCTGGTCGCCCGCGCCTGCGCGCGCCGAGTCGGTGCCGGAGTCGTCCCCGCACGCGCCGAGCCCGCCGGCCACCGCGAACGCGGCGACGGCCGAGAGCGCGATTCGGCGCGGTGACGTCTGGGTGATGGTGTTGGACATGGCACGACCTCCAAGGTCGTCGGGCGTGGGCGGGGACTTGGTGGCCCTAGGCCGCGGCGTCGTCGACGCCGAGCAGCCGGAGCAGCTCGGCGCGACGTGCGATCACGTCGGGCTGGTCGCGGCGCCGCGGACGCCTGAGCGCGAACGGCTCGTCGTACGCGATTCGGCCGTCGTCGATGACGAGGATGCGGTCCGCGAGGAGCAGCGCCTCCTCGACGTCGTGCGTCACGAGCAGCACCGCGGGTCGGTGGCGTTGCCAGAGCGTCTGCACGAGCCGCTGCGCGGCGACGCGCGTGAGGGCGTCGAGCGCGCTGAACGGCTCGTCGAGCAGGAGCAGATCCGGCTCGCGAACCAGCGCCCGGGCGAGGGAGACGCGCTGGCGTTGGCCGCCGGACAGCTCGCGCGGCCACGCCTCCTCGCGCCCCTCGAGCCCGACCTCGCGCAGCGCTTCGCGCGCACGGGCCTCGGCGCCCTCGCCGCGCAGACCGAGGACGACGTTCGCCAGCGCCCGGCGCCACGGCAGCAGCCGCGGATCCTGGAACACGACCGCTGGCGCCTGGCCCGTGTGCAGCTCGCCGGTCACCCCCGCGTCGAGCCCGGCGAGCGCACGCAGGAGCGTCGTCTTGCCCGAGCCGGAACGGCCGAGCACGGCGACGAACTCACCCGCGGCGATGTCGAGATCGATCGCGTCGAGGACGGTCTGGTCGCCGAACCGACGACTCAGCCCGCGCAGGCGTACGACGGGTGCGTCGGCTCCGGCAGCTCCGCGCGGGGCGGTCTTCGCGGTCTTCGCGTCGAGCACGCTCGTCATGCGATCACCCCCTCGTCGCGGTAGCGCAGCGCCCGCCGTTCGAGCACCCGGACGAGCGCGTCGGTGAGCAGGCCGAGCAGGGCGTAGGCGAGCAGTCCGACGACGATCACGTCGGTCTGCAGGAAGTCGCGCGCGTTGTTGATCATGTAGCCGAGGCCCTCGCTCGCTGCGATCTGCTCGGCGACGATGAGCGCCAGCCAGGCGATCCCGAGCGACTGCCGGAACCCGACGAGCGCGGCCGGCAACACGGCCGGAAGGACGACGTGTCGCCAGCGCTCGGCACGACCGAGCCCGAGCGTGCTCGCCACGTCGAGCAGCTCCGGATCGACGCCTCGCAGCGCCGCCGTGAGGTTGAGGTACAGCGGCACCACCACGCCGAGCGCGACGAGCAGCACCTTCGGCGTCTCGCCGATCCCGAACCAGAGGATGAAGAGCGGGACCAGCCCGAAGAGCGGGACCGTGCGGATCATCTGCATCGGCGGATCGAGCGCCAGATCACCGGCGCGCGTGGTGCCGGCGATCACGCCGGCGACGACGGCGAAGACGGTGCCGAGCACCAGCCCGAGGAACGCCCGCTGCAGCGAGACGGCGAGCGCCTCGGGCAGCTGCCCCGACCGCGTGAGATCGACGGTCGTCTGCAGGATCTGCCCGGGCCCGGCGAGGGTCTGCTCGGGCAGGAGCCCGGTGCTGCTGGCGACCTGCCAGAGCGCCAGGAGCGCCAGCGGGCTGAGCCAGCGCAGCAGCCAGTTCCAGCGTGAGCCGGCGGCGCGCCCCTGCGGTTCGGTCGCAGGCACCGCTCCGCGGGTGACGGCGCTCGCGGAGGCCGCGGCGGGCGTGGTCGATGCGGAAGACACGTGGTTCCCCTTTCCGTCGTGCCGGTCGGGTCGGTCGGCTAGGAGCCGGTGGCGGGCGCCGGCGCCTCCGCCAGCAGTCCGCGCTCGCGCAGCACCGGCGTGACGCCCTCGCCGAAGCGGTAGGCCTCCTCGAGGTGCGGGTAGCCGGAGAGGACGAAGTGGTCGATCCCGATCTCGTGGTACTCGGCGATGCGATCGGCGATCTCGCGGTGGCTGCCGACGAGCGCCGTTCCCGCCCCACCGCGCACGAGGCCGACGCCGGCCCAGAGGTTCGGCGCGACGACGAGGTTGTCGGTCGTGCCGCCGTGGAGCTCGGTCATGCGGCGCTGGCCCTCGGACTGCGACGCCCGCTGGATCAGCTGGGCCGCCTCGATCTGCTCCGGATCCAGGCCGGCGAGCAGTCGGTCGGCCTCGTTCCAGGCCTCGTCGGCGGTGTCGCGGGCGATCGCGTGGAGGCGGATGCCGAAGCGGATCTCGCGGTCGTGTCGGGCGGCAGCCTCACGCACCGCCGCCACCTTCTCGGCGACCGCGGCCGGCGGCTCGCCCCAGGTGAGGTAGACGTCGACGTACCTGCCGGCCACCTCGATCGCGGGTGCCGAACTACCGCCGAAGAAGATCTCGGGCGCGACCTCGGGCGCCTCGAGCTGGGCGTCGTCCACCCAGATGTGGTCGCCCTTGAACGTGACGGGCTCGCCCTTCCAGAGCTCGCGGATCACGTGCAGCGCCTCGCCGGCACGGGCATAGCGCTCGTCCTTGCCGAGCGCATCGCCGTAGCGGCGCTGCTCGCGGTCGTCGCCGCCGACCACCACGTTCAGCAGCAGCCGGTTGTTCGTGAGCCGCTGGAAGGTCGCCGCCTGGTGCGCGGCGTAGGTCGGGCGCTGCATCCCCGGCCGGAAGGCGACGAGGAACTTGAAGCTCGTGGTGCGCTGCGCGAGCGCGGCGCTCGTGACGAGTGCGTCCTCGCACCAGCTCGACGTCGGCGTGAGCGCACCCGTGAAGCCCTGCTGCTCCGCCGCGACCGCGATCTGGCTCAGGTACTCGAGCGTCGGCCGGCGCTCCGTGACCGACCCGATCTCCACGCGCGAGCCGAACGCCCCGACGGCGTTGCCGAGGGAGAGGTCGGCACGCGAATCGCCGTTCGTGGGAAGGAACCAGTGGAGGGTGACGGGCATGGTGTGACGTCCTGCCCGTGAGCGGGCGGTGCAGGGGCGGACTGCGGACGCTAACCAGCCCCGGTGCCCCACGTCCGGCATTCGGACCATTCGGGGTAAAGAAACTCTCGAATGCGCCGAGACGGCGCCGCGCCCCCTTCGAATCGTCGCTCGGCTCGGCCGAAGGACGTCGCGTGGAGGCACGGCGCACTGGTTGTCCCGGCAGATCGGGTGGCGCGAGCGGCCGCCGGGCCGCCCGCGCCGGGCGCACGTGGAGCCGTTCGGCTCAGCGGTAGAGCGAGAACTCCGGCGCACGGTGGTTGAGGGTCCAGTCGCCGACCTCGCGCGCCTTGTAGGCGACCGGATCGTGGACGGTGTGGGTGCGCACGTTGCGCCAATGGCGGTCGAAGCCGTAGGCGGCGGTCGTCGCGCGGGCGCCCTGGATCTCGAAGAGGCGGCTCGTGGCATCGAGCGCGACCTTCGTCGTCAGGAGCTTCGCCTCGTAGACCGCGATCGCCGCCTCGGCGCGCTCGTCGGCGGTGAGGCCCGGGCCGACGGCGAGCGCACGGTCGAGTGCCTCTCCAGCCCGGTCGGCGAGCAGCGCGGCGGCGCGCACCTCGCTGACCACCTCACCGACCGTCTGCAGGATGTACGGGTCGTCGCTGGCCCGGTCGACGCCGGAGGTCTCCCACGGCGCCGCGTTCGCCCGCACCCATTCGAGTGCCTCCTCGATCGCGCCCTCGGCGGTGCCGATGTAGAAGTTCACGAACGCGAGCTGCCAGTGGGGCGTGACGAGCGTCTGGAACGGCTGGATCTCGCCGCCGATCCACGGCTCGGCGCCGAGCAGGTCCTCCCGCTCGACGCGCACGTCGTGCAGGTCGACGCCACCCGAGTCGGTGAGGCGCTGGCCGATGTTGTCCCAGTCGTGGCGCGGGTCGATGCCGGAGCGGCCCGCCGGGAGCGAGAGGAAGACGAGCTCGCCGTCGAGGAGGGCCGTCACCGAGAGACGGTCACCGAGGCTCACGCCCGATGCGAACGTGCGGTGGCCGTTCAGGCGGAAGCCGTCACCGTCCCGCGTGAGCACGAGGTCCGAGCCTCCGCGCGGATTCTGGATTCCGCCCCAGAAGAGCCTGCCCTCGGCGTTGCGCCGGCCCTCCGCCTCGGCCTGCTCGGGCGTGCCGAAGAGGCGACTCACGCGCGTCTGCGCGTAGTGGTAGCCGAGCAGGTGCGCGATCGACGTGTCGCCGCGCGCGATGCGACGGGTGATCAGGCTCGCCTGGCCGAACGAGAGGCCGGAGCCGCCGAACTCGACGGGCTCCTGCACCTGCAGCAGGTCGGCCTGCCGGAGGAGTTCGACCTCTGCGCGCGGCGCAGCGCCCGAGCGGTCGCGCTCGGCGCCCGTCGAGCGCAGCTGGCCCGCGATGTCGTCGGCAGCTTCGAGGAGCTCCGCGAGGCGGCGCTCGTCGGGGCGGTCGGCGTGGGCGCTGCCCGGCTGGGCGGCGATCGGCGTGCTGGTGCTGGTCATCGTTGGTCCTGGTGCGCGGAGCGCGGCATCGGTGGTGCGTCGGTGTTGGACGAACGCCCGCCGCCCGTGAAGAGCCGGGCGGCCAGCGGCGGGGTGTGAAGCAGGTGAGGGGGTTGGGGCCGGGGTGGTGCCGCGCTGGGCGCCTAGGCGGCGCGGCGGGCCTGGGCGGTCGGCGAAGCAGCGGGGCTGCCGGAGGCCGTCGGGGCGAGGAGCGTGAGGTCGGCGGCGACGACGAGTGCGCGGCTGGCCGGCGCGGCCGCGTCCGTGACGATGGCGCGCCGCACGCCCAGGCGCGCGAGCAGGCCGGCACCGACGGCGATGTCCGGGCCCGCACCTGCGGCGCAGAGGAACGCGTCGTCGGAGAAGCGCTTGGTGTAGAGCAGCACGCCCGCGCCGGCCTCGAGGATCGCGTCCTGGGCGGCCTCGAGCTGAGCACGGCAGTCGCAGGCGAGCGAGCCGAGCGCGTCGCCGAGGAGGCAGGCCTCGTGGGCGTGAACGACCGGCGCCGGGTGCGTGCTCGGATCGCCGAGCACGAGGGCCGCGGTGAGGTCGCTCGAGGTGCGCTCGTGGCCGAGCAGGCGGAACGGGCCGTGGGTCGTCGGCAGCTCGCACTCGACCGCCTCGCGTTCGGCCCGCGCGCGCTCCTGCGCCTCGGCGGCCTCGCGGGCGGCGCGTTCCCGAGCAGCCGGATCGGCGATCTCGACGTAGCGGCCGCCGTAGTACAGGAGCGGTGCGCCGTCACCGCCCTCGGGGTGGTGCAGCTCCAGCACCCGCCCGATCACGATCTCGTGGTCGCCGCCGTCGGCGATCCGCTCCACCCGGCAGTCGAGGGCGACGTGGGCGTCGTCCAGCAGCGGGCTGCCCGTCGCGCCGGCGCGGTGCGACACCTCGTCCCACGCCGCGTGGTTGCCGCTTCGCGCGAACGCGTTCGACACGTCCTCGTGCTGGGCCCCGAGCACGCTGACGGCGAACGCTCCGTGGTCGCGCACGGCTGCGAGCGTCTGGCTCCTGCGGTCGAGGCAGACGAGCACGAGCGGCGGGTCGAGCGAGAGCGAGGTGACGGCCGAGACGGTCGTGCCCGCTGGTCGGTCGCCCTCCCCGCGCGCCGTGATGACCGTGACACCGGTCGCGAACCGGCCCATGGCGCGGCGCAGATCGGTCGACGGAACGTCGGGGAGCGTGGGGATCGGGGCAGCCATGGCGAAAAAGCGTAAACAGGAGTGTCTTAATACAGTTTAGCACTGCTCCCGGCTCGCCCTTCGCCCTTCGGGCGTCGACCGGGCCCGAACGGGGGCATCCGGGCGTCCGGTCGACCGGGCGGCGCACACCACGGCCGTGGTGCCCCACCAGCGACGGCGACCGTGGCGGCGGACCGACTCACCCGAACTGGCCGCACCCAGGAGCGCAGCCCCTTCGAGCCAGTGCCCACCAGCCAAAGCCACAGCGACTCACCCGAACTAGCTGCAGCCAAGAGCACCGCCACTTCGAGCCAGTGCCCACCAGCCGAACCCGCAGCGACTCACCCGAACTAGCTGCACTCAGGAGCGCAGCCCCTTCGGGGCAGTGCCCACCAGCCAATGCCACAGCGACTCACCCGAACTAGCTGCACCCAAGAGCACCGCCACTTCGGACCAGTGCCCACCAGCCGAGTCCGCAGCGACTCAGCCGAACTAGCTGCACCCGGGAGCGCAGCTCCTTCGGGCCAGTGGCCACCAGCCAAAGCCGCAGCGACTCACCCGAACTAGCTGCACCCAGGAGCGCCGCGACTTCGGGCCAGTGGACGAGCGACCCCTCGCCGGCCTGGGCCGCCCCGCCGCACGCCGCCCCGCCGCACCCCGCCCGCGCCGGCCTGCGCCGCGCCCCGCCGGCGCCACCGCGCCGCCGCGAGCTCGGCGCATCCGCGCGCCAGCATGCACGCCAGGCTGCGCCGACGACCACGGGTGCCCGGTACCTTCCATGCATGCCCTCGCGCGCCCGCTTCGTGCTGCGTGCGACCGTCGTCCCGGTGCTGCTGCTCGCCACCGTTGCCACGCCGGTCGCCCTCGCCCAGACTCCGACCACCCCTGCTGCCACCACGCCGGCGGCGACGACGCCCGCCGCGGTCCAGCCCGGCACGATCCAGACCGGCGTGACCGTCGGCGGGATCGAGGTCGGCGGCCTCTCCACCGCAGACGCCCAGGCCAAGATCGAGGCCGGGCGCGCCCAGCTGCAGCGCGATGTCGTCGTGCTGGTCGGCAGCCACCGCTACCCGCTCAGCGCCGGCCAGTCGCTCTACTCGGTCGACTCGGCCGCGTCCGCGAACCTTGCCGCCAAGGCCTCCGCGAACGCCGCCGTCAAGCCGGTCGTGAAGTACTCCTACACGAACCTGCGCGCGTTCTCCGACAAGGTCGCGACGAAGGAGTACCGCAAGCCGGTCGACGCCCGAATCGCGATCAAGGTCGACAAGATCCAGGTCGCACCGCACAAGGTCGGCCGCCGGATCGACGTGAACGCGCTCGCCAAGTCGATCACGCTCGTCCTCAAGGATCCGACCGTGCCGCGCAACCTGCAGCCCAAGCGCCTCGCCGTGAAGGCCGCCGTCACCAAGGGCACGCTCAAGCAGACCTACGGCACGGTGCTCACCGTCAACCGCAGCACGTTCAAGCTGCGCCTCTTCAAGGGCCTCAAGCTCAGCAAGACGTACTCGATCGCCGTCGGCGCCGCCGGCCACGACACGCCCTCGGGCCTCTACAAGATCTCCAACAAGGCCGTGAACCCGGTCTGGCACGTGCCGAACTCGGCGTGGGCAGGCGACCTCGCCGGCACCACCGTCCCGGGTGGCGCGCCGAACAACCCGCTCAAGGCGCGGTGGCTCGGGATCGTCGACGGCGTCGGCATCCACGGCACCTCGGAGGACTGGTCGATCGGCAGCCGCGCCAGCCACGGCTGCCTGCGGATGCACGTGAAGGACGTCATCGACCTGTACCCGCGCGTGCCGGTCGGCAGCACGGTCCTGATCAAGTAGCCGCGGCGCGGAACGCGGCCTCGGCCTGGGCACTCGCCCGGGCCACGGCCACGCGCGCGCCGGGCCAGTCGGCGCGGCGCAGGCGGTAGAGCACGTGCGGGGCCAGGTGGCTCCGCTCGTCGATCTTGTGGTGACGGAAGTCGTCGGCGCGGTCGCGCGTCATCCCCAGACGCTGCATCACGGCGATCGAGCGGTGGTTGACCTTCGCCGTCATCGAGACGACCTCCGGGAGCTTGAGACGCGAGAAGCCGTCATCGAGGGCGGCGGCTGCGGCCTCGGTGGCGTAGCCATGGCCCCAGGCGTGCGCAGCGAAGCGCCACCCCACCTCGACCGCCGGTGCGAACGGCAGCGGCGGCAGCTGCCACAGCATCCCGGCGAATCCGGCGAACCGGCCGCCGGCCTCGACGACCCACAGGCCGAGCGCGTCGTCGGCGAAGCTCCGCTCGATCCGGACGATGAGCGCGTCGCTCTCTGCCCGTGTGAGGAGCGATGGAAAGTGCTCCATCACGCGCGGGTCGTCGTTCAGCGCGGCGAACGGCGCGGCATCCTCAGGCCGCCAGCGACGCAGCAGGAGCCGCGCGGTCCGCAGCTCGTGTGGGGGCGGTTCCGGGTCCACCCCCTCAGCCTAACCCGGCTCGTGGCGACCGCCGTGGGCAACCGCCCGCCAGGGCGGCCCACGATGGGCGCCCTGTGATGAGTCGGTGTGCACCATCGCCGTGGCGCACTCGCGCCAACGGACGTTCGGGAACCGGTCGAATCCGGCGATCCGGTCCGACGCCCGGATCCCGGTAGCATCTCGACATCCATGCCGCGTTCGGTGGGGGTTTCGACGTCGCGCGCCCCGGTTAGGCTGGCGGGCATGGAGCTGGATCCCTTCGAGCAGCGCGTCCTCGGGTGCCTCATCGAGAAGCGCGTCACCACCCCCGACGTCTACCCGCTGTCGATGAACGCGCTCCGCTCCGCGTGCAACCAGTCGACGAACCGCGACCCGGTCATGCAGGTGACCGACGACGAGGTCCGCGACGCGTGCCAGGGGCTCTACCGCGCCGGGCTCGCCCGCCTCTCCTCGGGCGCGGGCTCACGCACGATCAAGTACCGCCACCTCGCGCACGAGGCGCTGAACGTCGGCGACGCCGAGCTCGCGCTGATCGCCGTGCTGCTCCTCCGCGGCCCGCAGACGGTCGGCGAGCTGCGCACCCGCACCGAACGGCTCCACCCGTTCGAGTCGCTCGGCTCCGTCACCGCCGTCCTCGACCAGCTCGGTCGCCGCGGGCTCGTGGTGCTGCTCGAGCGCGAGCCGGGTCGCAAGGAGCCGCGCTACGCGCACTGCCTCGGCGCGCGCCAGCCCGGCGACTCGGCGCTGATCCCCTCGGCAGCCGCGCCCCGGCCCGCGGAGGACGCGCCCGCAGCGACCCCGTACGACGCCCCGCCGATCCCGGACGTCGCACCGCTCGACGGCCCCCGCCCCGCCGCACCGCCGGCGGCCGCCGCCGCCCCCACGGCGTCCTCGGCCGCACCGCTCGGCCCGCCGACGAGCGAGCTCGAAGCGCGGATCGCGGCGCTCGAGGCGCGCGTGGCCGACCTTGAAGCGCTCCTCTGACGCTCCACCGGTTCCGAAACGGACCGATCCCCCATAGGATCCGTCCCACGGATGTTCGACAACGCCATCCATTCGCCTCGCGCGAACCGTTCCCTGCTCACCGGCTGCCTGCTCTGGTGCGCGCTGGTCCTCGGCCTCCTCCCGGTGCTCGCCCGCTCGGCGCGCGCAGCGGAGACGAGCAGCGTGAGCGCGTCGATCTCGTACTCCGACGGCTCGAAGAGCAAGACCCCGCTCTGGAAGAACATCCGCATCACCCTCAAGCGCGGCGACGAGACCATCCTCCAGGGCGAGCTGCTGCCCGAGGAGGCACGCTACTCGATCTACGCGGCGCCCAAGCTGCTCGCCGTCGACCTCGACGACGACGGCCAGGCGGAGGTGATCGTCGACGTGTACACCGCCGGCCAGGACTGCTGTCGGCGCTCGGTGATCTACCGCGCGGTCGGCAGCACCTACGAGCCCGTCGTCACCCAATGGGCGGGCACCGGGTACCGGCTCGACGACGTCCTCGGGAAGAGCAGCCCCGAGTTCCTCGCGACCGACGTGCGGTTCCCCGAGCTGTTCGGGGACGCGGACGCCCGCGGTCCCCTGCGCGTGTTCTCGTTCCGCGGCGGCGCGCTGAAAGACCTCTCGTCGCGCGCAAAGGGCGAGCTGCGGCGCGATGCCCGCATCCAGTGGCGCACCTGGCGGTCGATCCGCCGCAAGGGCTCCGGCGACGCCCGCCCCGCGGTCGCAGCCTACGTCGCCGACCTCGTGCGGCTCGGCGAGGTGCCGGAGGCGCGCGCGGTGATCTCGAACGCCTCACGGAACGACGAACTGCGCGTCTCGCGCAGCGCCTTCACCCGCACCCTGGACCGCAAGCTCGTCGCCTGGGGCTACACGAAGAAGCGCTTGCTGCGGCGCTAGGCCGCCCGTCGCGCTAGATCCAGTCGCGCCGGCGGAACACGATCCACAGGATGGCGCTGATCGCGAGCATCAGCCCGAGTGCCATCGGGTAGCCGTACTCCCATCGCAGCTCCGGCATGTTGTGGAAGTTCATGCCGTAGATGCCAGCCGACGAGCGTCGGCGTGAAGAGGATCGCGGCCCAGGATGAGATCTTCTTCGCCTGGTCGGCCTGCCGGATGCTGACCTCGCTGAGGCGCTTCGTCTCGAGCGCGAGGTTCACCTGCAGCACGCTCTCGAGCAGCGTGCGGAACGCCGCCGCGCGCTCGCGGGCCTGCAGCGCCCGCTCGTGGGCGTCCTTGAGGAACCGGCGCTCGTCCTCGCCGACATGCTCGAGGCGCAGCAGCGATGCGAGGAGGTCCTCGAGCGGATCCGTCGCGCGCTGGAAGCCGATCACCTCGCGGATCAGCTCGTAGATGCGGCGCAGCGGGTCGCTGTCGCCCCTGAAACACCTCGTCCTCGATCTCGTCGATGTCGTTCTCGAGGCCGAGGGTGACGGGCTCGTAGCCGTCGACGACGGCATCGAGCGCGGCGTGCAGCACGGCGCTCGGGCCCTGCTGCAGCTGGTCGGGGCGGCGCTCGAGCTTCTCCAGGAAGTTCGGCAGCTGGAAGAACCCGCACTTGCAGAGCAGGGACGACGTAGTCGTTGCCCATGATGATCTGCAGCTCGCCGAACTGGACCGTCCTCGGTCTTGTCAACGTACCGGGCCGGTCGGAGCGTGAAGAACTTCACGGCGCCGTGGCGGTCGACGCGCGAGCGCAGGTGCTTCACCCGCGTGTGCGCGAGGATCGCCTCGGGGATCGCGAGGTGCGCGCCGATCCGGTGGATCTGATCGGCGCTCGGGTGCTGCACCGACACGATCCGCAGATCAGGCAGCTCCGTGCTGCCGGTCGGCACGCGCTCACCGTTGCGGAACGCCGCCCACTCGATCTCGCCGTGCCAAGACTCACCCATCGCTCGGAGAGGCTAGTCCGTGGAGGGCCCGGATCGCGCAAGTGCGCGGGCGAGGGACCGCGCGCGGTGCGCGGGCACGCGCGCCGCCGCCAGCGTCTCGGCCGGACCCCACCCAGGAACCGGACGAGCCGCGGGCGGCGGGCGGTGCGTCAGGCCGCGTTGCGGGCCGGAGGCCCGGCAGCGGCGGCCGCGGCGGCGTGGTGCTCACGCTGGAGCACCGTGCCGACGGTGGTGGCGAGCGTCATGAGGAGCTCGCGGGCAAGATCGGGGGAGCGCGAGCTCCGACGGGAAGAGGAGGACCATCGC
>JAQIJQ010000009.1:0-88042 GCA_036946195.1 Patulibacter minatonensis
GGACGGCCTCTCGATGGGTGGCTACGGCGGCATGAACCTGTCGGCCGCGTTCCCGAGCTACTTCGGCAACGCGATCTCGCTCTCCGGCCTGCTCGACAACCAGGCGCCGGGCAGCACGACGGTCCTCCCGATCGACATCGGCTCGCCGTACACGCGCATCTGGGGTTCGCCGACCGGCCCCTACGCGGCGGTCCACAACCCGGTCAAGCTCGCCGGACAGCTCAAGAACACGCGCCTCTACGTGTACACCGGCAACGGCACCGTCTCCATTGCGGTACCCGTTCAACTTCGCCGCCTGGACCTCGGGCGTGGTCGCCGAGCAGGAGGTGCGCCGCCAGTCGATGAGGTTCGCGAGCAACGTGCGCGCCGCCGGCGGCCAGGTCACGTACTCCGCCCACACCGGCGTGCACGACTGGCCGTACTGGCGAGCCGAGCTGCCGGCCGTCGTGAAGTGGAACCCGTTCGGCGCGCCGCCGATCACGGACACCGCCCAGGCGACGACGTGGAAGTACGACACGATGGCCAAGCAGGGCAACGCCTGGGGGCCTCGGCTACAAGTTCGACAAGTACCCGAGCACGATCGTCTCGCTGAGCCGCGACGTGCCAGCGCATCACCGGCAAGGGCGTCGGCAACCATCACGGTGAACCCGGGGGCTGCCGACGACGACGCGACGGGCAACGGCACCAAGCCGCAGTGCAGCTTCACGACGACGCTGCCGTTCGACCGCACGCTGCCCGCCGACTGCTGACCGCCGGGGCGCCCGCGCCCGCCCGCGGTCAGGCCTTCGGGTCGTCGATCCCGCACGCCTGGCGGAACCCGGGCGATCTGCTCGGGCACCTCCAAGCGTGAACCGATCGCGGCCTGGGCATCCTTCACGCGCCGGCGACCGAGCCCGGTGATCTCGTCGTCGCGGCGTTCCGCGCCGAGGGCGAGGGCATCGTAGGCAGCGGAGAGATCGCGGTAGGCCTGGGCCCGCGCGCCGTCGGTCGTGAACTCGGCGCGGCAGTCCTCGTTCGTCGTGGCCGTCTTGACCGAGCCGCTGAGCTGCAGCAAGGCGCTCAGGAGGGTGTCGTTCGCGGCCTTCGCGCGGTCGAGCGCGCGAACGCACTGGGCGGTCGGCTCCGCGCAGCGCGACGGAATGAGCGCAGCGAGCTTGACCGACACCGCCGTCGGGGCGCACGTCGCGTTGACCGCCTGCAGGAAGGTGGAGGCCTGGTCCATCGCGGCGCAGGCCTCGTAGAGCTTCGCGGCCTCCGCGTCGGCGTCGTCCGCCGGGCCCGTCGCGGAGACGACGGCGCTGATCCGCTGCGTCCAGGCGCGGTCGAGTCCGGCGATCTGCGCGCTGCTCAGGCTCTCCTCGAACGCGGGTGGCGTGCCGGCACCGCAACCGCTGACGGGCACGGCGCCGACGGCGAGTGCAGCGAGGAGTGAGGCGACGCGGGCCGGGCGGCGGGGGTGGTGCGGTGCTGCGGTCGACATCGGGCAGCGGCATCCTCTCCCATCGGCGCCGCTGCGTGCGTCGTCACGCGATGGCCGCGCCCTTGCGTCGGTTGCAGGAACCACAGAGCAGCTGGAGGTTCTCGCCCGTCGAACCGCCGCCGAGTGCGACCGGTATCACATGGTCGTACTGCAGATCGAAGTCGGTGCCGCACTCCACGCACCGACCGCCGTCGCGCTCCCACACCTCGAGCCGCACCTCCCGTGGGATCGCTCGCCGGCCCTCCGGAGCCCGATCGGCCGGTGCCGACGCGGCTCGCGCGCGCAGCGCGTGCGCGCGTTCGAGACGGCGAGCGTCGCGTGCCGCGCGCTCGCCGAGGAGCGCCGCCACATCGTCCTGCGAGAGCTCGGCCGGCGCGCTCACCACCGCTCCGGCGGCCATCCACCAGGTGCGCTGGTCGTCCGTCAGGACGGCGACCGGCCGCTGCTCCTGCTCGGCAAGGAGGCGGCGCAGGGCTCGCGAGGAGAGGGCGTCGGGGCTCTCGAGCCGGCCCGTGCGAAACACCCAGCGCCGGCGAAGCCCGTGGCCGATGGGCTCGAAGCCCGCGCCTTCGACGGATCGCAGCATCCGGCCGATGCAACACCCCGCGCCGGACGGCATGCAACGCCGCCTGCGCGGCCGGCCGGGCTCCGGGCACTGCGCGCCCGGCCCGCTGGCTACCGAGTGCTCATGCCCGACTCTGGCGTGGCATGGCCGGTGGCGAGCTGCTGCGCGAGCCGGTGGTGGTGGGCGCGCGGGATCGGCGCGCGACCGGCCGGCTGCTCGGCCGGTTCGAGCGTCGGGAGCTCGCGCAGCGGCCGGTGCTTGGGCACGTCGGCGGTGACGAGGATCCGCTCGCCCTCGTGGCTGAGTTCGAGCTCCTCGCCTTCCAGGAGGGTGTAGCTCGCACCGCTCTGGCGGATCTCGACGCGCAGGCTCGTGCCGCGCACGTGGAGCTTGAACGCGAGCCGCTCGAGCGCGGGCGGCAGGCGCGGATGGAAGCTGAGCTCGCCCTCGTGGTCGCGCATGCCGCCGAACCCGGCGACGGCGGTGAGCCACGCACCGGCCATCGAGGCCACATGGAGGCCGTCGCGCGTGTTGCCGGCGAGATCCTCGAAGTCGATCAGGGCGGTCTCCGCGAAGTAGTCGTACGCGAGCTCGAGGTGGCCGACCTCGGCCGCCACGATCGCCTGGACCGTCGCCGAGAGCGACGAGTCACGCACCGTGATCGACTCGTAGTAGCGGAAGTTCCGCTCCTTCTCCTCGGCCGTGAACGAGTCGCCGCAGAGGTAGAGGGCGAGGACCAGATCGGCCTGCTTGATCACCTGCGTGCGGTAGAGCTCGAAGTACGGGTGGTGGAGCATCAGCGGGTAGTGCTCCGCGGGCGTCGCCTCGAAGTCCCACACCTCATGGTGCGTGAAGTTGCTCGCCTGCTGGTAGATCTGGAGGTGCTCGTCGTAGGGGACCAGCATGTGGTCCGCCGCCCTGCGCCAGCGCTCCACCTCGTCGTGGCTCACGTCGAGCGCGGCCGCGAGGTCGGGGTGGCGTTCCGTCGCATCGGCCGCCCAGCGCAGGTTCCGTTGCGCCATCAGGTTCGTGAAGGTGTTGTTGTCGGCGATCGCCGAGTACTCGTCCGGACCCGTCACGCCGTCGATGCGGAACGCGCCGCTGTGGTCGTGGTGCCCGAGCGACTGCCACATCCGGGCGGTCTCCACCAGCAGCTCGAACCCGACCTCACGCTCGAAGCCGTGGTCGCCCGTCATCGTGCGGTAGCGCTCGGCGGCGGCGGCGATGTCGGCGCCGAGGTGGAAGGCGGCGGTGCCCGCCGGCCAGTAGCCGGAGCACTCCTCACCGCTGATGGTGCGCCACGGGAACGCGGCGCCTTTGAGCCCGAGCTCGGTGGCGCGCGTGCGGGCGCGGTCGAGCGTGCCGTGGCGCCAGCGCAGCGCGTCGCCGGCGGCCTTCGGCACGGTGTAGGTGAGGACCGGGAGCACGTAGGTCTCGCTGTCCCAGAACGCGTGGCCGTCGTAGCCCGGACCGGTCAGGCCCTTCGCGCCGATGCCGCGGCGCTCGGCGCGCGCGGCCGCCTGGAGCGTCTGGAACTGCGCGAAGCGCACGGCCCGCTGGAGCTCGTCGTCGCCGTCGATCTCGATGTCGGCGTGGTTCCAGTAGTCGTCGAGGTAGGCGCGCTGGTCGGCGATGAGCTCGTCCCAGCCCGTCGACCGGGCGGCGGCGAGCGCCGCGATCACCTGATCGCGCACCGACGGCATCGAGCGGCGGCTCGACCACCCGTAGGCGAGGTACTTGGTGAGGCGCATCGTCTCGCCCGGCTTCAGCTCGGTCGCGGCCGTCAGCCGGGCGATGTCGCCCCACGCCTCGATCGACGTGTCGATGCGGTTCGGACCGTTCAGCTCGTGGTCCATGCCCGCCGCCATCCGCAGGCCGCTCGCGCGGAGGCGGTGCACGAGCACGCCGCGCCGGTCGTAACACGAGTGCTCCTCGCCGATCAGCGGGGCGGCGAGCGCGGCGGCGGCGCGCGGATCCTTGCTCTGCGCCGGCAGCGGCTCGTTCGCGACGAGCTCGGACTGCAGCACCACCTGGGCCGACCCGCCGACGGGCTCGACCTCGAAGCAGATCGCCGCGACGGCGCGCTGCACGAAGCTCACGAGTCGCGTGGACCGGACGATCACGGCCTGTCCGGCCGGCGAGATCCACTCCACCTCGCGGCGCACGACGCCGGCACGCAGGTCGAGCTCGCGGGTGTGGCGGACGACCGTGCCGTAGCGCAGGTCGAACGGCTCGTCGTCGACGAGCAGGCGGATGATCTTGCCGTTCGTGACGTTGACGACCGTCTGGCCGTCCTCCGGGTAGCCGTAGCCGGCCTCGGCGTGCGGCAACGGCCGCGTCTCGTAGAAGCCGTTGAGGTAGGTACCCGGGATGCCGTGCGGCTCGCCCTCGTCGAGGTTCGCGCGCATGCCGATGTGGCCGTTGGCCAGGGCGAAGAGCGACTCGCTGCGTCCGAGGACGGCCTCGTCGAAGCGCTCTTCGCGCAGCGACCAGGGGGTGCCGCCGTAGATGGGCTCATCGGCGAGGCTGTGCAGCGGAGTGGGGTTCACGCGCGGATCCTGGAGGAGAAGGCGATGGGGGGAGGCTAATCGGCGCCGCGGGCGGCTAACCGGCGGCAGGAGCGAGAAGGTCGTCGAGATCGTCGATCACGACCGAGGCGCCGGCGGCGGCGAGTGCCTCCGGCTGCCCGCCACGATCGATCCCGACCACGTAGGCGAACTTGCCAGCGGCGCCGGACTGCACGCCGCTGATGGCATCCTCGAACACCGCGGAGGAGTCGGGCGTGGCGCCGAGCCGGCGTGCTGCCTCGAGGTACATGTCGGGTGCGGGCTTGCCCGTGATGCCCTCGTCGGCCGCCACCTGCCCGTCGACGCGCACGGCGATGAACTCGCTCAGTCCGGCGGCCTCGAGCACGGCGGCGGCGTTCGCGCTCGACGACACGACCGCGATGCCGAGGCCGGCGTCCCGCGCGGCGTGGAGGTACCGGACGGAGCCGTCGTACGGCTCGACGCCGTCGGTCGCGATGATCCGCTGCACCGCATCGTTCTTGCGGTCGCCGAGGCCGCGCACCGATTCGACGTCCGGGCCGTCGGTGGGCTCGCCCTCCGGCGGATGGATCCCGCGGGCCGCGAGAAAGTCGCGCACGCCGTCGTAGCGCGGCTTGCCGTCGACGTAGCGGTGGTAGTCGGCCTTGAGGTCGAAGGGACTGCTGTCGACGCCTGGCTCGCCGGCATGTTCGGCGAGCACGCGGTCGAACATCTCCTTCCACGCCGCAGCGTGCACGTCGGCGGTCTTCGTCAGCACGCCGTCGAGGTCGAAGAGGAGAGCGGTGATCCCATCGGGCAGTCCCAGCACGGCTCGCAGGCTAGGGCCGTGGCGCGCTCCGCGCAATGTCCGAACGGACAAGCTCATCGGCAGCACCGGCCAGCCGATCGGCCGGGGCGCGACCCGCGGCGCACCGATCCGCGGCCGAACGGTACGCTGGCCGTGGTCGGTGGCGGCGCTGATGGCGTCGGCACCTTGCGACGTCGGCCCGCCAACCAGGTCAGGTCCGAGAGGAAGCAGCCTCCCGCGGTCGCCGGCGGGCGCGAGGAACTCCGGCCCGGAGTCGCCACCGACCACTCTTCGCGCAGCGCAGCGGAGCGCGGGGAACCCGTCGGCCGCAGGCACTACGCGCAGCGCAGCGGAGCGCGGGGAACCCGTTCGGCCGCAGGCACGCAGGCGTGGCGTCAGCCGCAGCGCTCGACGGCGACCCAGTGTGCGCTCCTGGCGACCGTCCGCCACCCGGCGGGAGTCGGCGGAATCGCGCGGTCGCGGTCGCGGGCGTCGAGCACGAAGCCCTTCGCGGCCTCCGGGCTGCTCGGTAGGAGGTAGGTGCCCCGCGCGGGCACGCCGCGATCCTGGGTCGTCACCACCGACGCGGCGGGTCGGCCGGTCCACATCGCCACGAGCGGCACGGCCCGCCGGTTCGGCACGGCGATCGGGCCGCAGGTGGCGCCGTCGACGATCTCGCGGGCCTCGTCGATCGCCGCCTGCTGATCCTCCAGCGCCGCGTGGAGACGGTCGATGCGGTGCACCTGCGAGGTGCCCGCCACGCTCGTCGCCGACAGTGCGACGGTGAGCACGAGCAGCGCCACGGCGCCGGCCGACCACGCGCGGCCGAGCGGGATCGACGGCTCCGAGCGCCACCCCGTGAGCGCGTAGCCGTAGGCGAGCGCGCCGACGGCACCGAACGGCAGGAGGTAGCGCACGATGACGGGCAGGCCGCCGAGCGCGACCACCGAGAACGCGGCGAGCGCCGTGAGCGTGGCGACGATGACGACGCCGGCGCCCTTCGGCCGGCGGGTGGCGAGGAGCCCGGCGCCGACGAGCGCGCCGAGCAGGCCGTCCTCGCGCAGGATCTCGCCGATGCGCTGGGGGGCGACGGTGACGAGGCCCGAGAGCCCGGTCGGCCGGTCGAGTCGCTCGGCTCCGGCGCGCGTGCCGTCGAAGGAGAAGAGCGCGTTGCCGGTCAGCAGGAGGTCCGAGAGCACCCACAGCACGGGCGCGGCGAACGCCAGCGCGAGCAGGCCGAGCGCCGGGCGGCGCCACCCGTCGGGGGTACGGGTGAGCCACACCACGTACGCCGCCGAGAGCAACCAGGCCTCGGGCCGCAGCAGGCCGGCGAGGGCGAGCATCGCGAGGACGGGCGCGCCGCGGCGCGGACGCGAGAGCTCGAACGCGAGCGCGGCGAGCAGCAGTGCGAGGTATGGGAGGTCGAGGTACGCGCGCAGTCCGTAGGAGAGCACCGGCTCGCGCGTGATGAGCACCACCGCGGCGACGATCCCCGCGAGCGCCCCGACCGAGCGCAGCCCGACGAGGCACAGCAGCACCGCGCAGGCCGCGGTGGCGGCGTAGCCGGCGTAGGCCACGACGGCGAGCCCGGCGGCCGAGCCGTCCCCGGCGATCGGAGCCGCGACGGCGCCGAGCAGGGTGAGCAGCGGGTGCGGGGTCGGCGCGCCCGCAGCGGTGAACTCGGCGGCGTGCCCGTGGAGGAGCTGGTCGCCCCAGAGGATCCCGTAGAGGGTGTCGTAGTTGACGACCGAGGTGGCGCCGAACAGCACCCAGAGCCCCGACGCCAGCAGCACGGTGCACAGGGGGACGGCGCGGCGAGCGGGCACGCGCGGACCCTACCGACCCGGGTGGCAGCGCCCCACCGGGCCGCCCGCGCGGTCAGCCGCCGACGACCCGTCCGAGCCAGACGGCGCCGAGCCCGGCCACCAGGCTCGCGACCACGTTCACCGCGGCCGTCACGGGCGCGCCCCCGCGCGCGAACCGCTGGCTCTCGTACATCCACGTGGAGAACGTCGTGTAGCCGCCCATGAGGCCCGTGCCGAGGACGAGCGTGGCGTCCGTGCTCGGGGCGAGTCCCGTGAGCAGGCCGAGGCCGAACGCCCCGCTCACGTTCACCACGAACGTGCCGGCCGCGAGCGGACCTCGCATGACGCGCGTCGCGGCGCGGCCCACCAGCACGCGCAGCAGGCTGCCGAGTCCGCCGGCGACCCCGACGAGCAGCGCGAGGCCGAGGCTCATCCCGCACCCTCGGGCCCGCGGGCGAGGCGCGCGGTCGTCGCGGCGAGGAGCAGGCCCGCGCCGACGCTCGCCGCGGTGTACCCGGCGGCGAGCCCGACGGCGCCGGCGTCGAGCATCCGCAGGACCTCGAGCTGGAGCGTGGAGAAGGTCGTCAGGCCGCCGCAGAGGCCGGAGCCCAGGAGGCCGTGGAGGCGCGGCGCGCGGGCGGTGCGCACCGCGACGGCGCCGAGCACCGCTGCACCGAGCAGGTTGGCGACGAAGGTCGCCCACGGCCAGGCGGCCGGATCGTGCGCCCAGTGGCTTGCCAGTTCGGCGCGCACCACGCTGCCGACGGCCCCGCCCAGCACGACCGCGAGCGCGACGCGGACGTCGAACGGCGGCAGGGCGGCGGCGCCGCGTGGGGTCGTGTCCGGCATCGGCCCACGACGTTAGACGACGCCCTTCCCGTCGACCGGATCCGTCGATAGCGTGCGCGTGTGCTCCACGTTCGCTCGCTCGTGCCCACTCTCGCGCTGCCCGCGATCGTCGCACTCGCGGCGTGCGGCACCGGAGCCGTCCCGGCCGACGAGCTCGAGCGCACCGTCTCGGACAAGCTGCTCGAGAAGGTGAAGGTCAAGCCGAAGAAGGTCGACTGCCCCGAGTCCGGCCTCGAGGCAAAGGTCGGCGCCAAGGCCACCTGCGTGCTCACCGCCCCGAACGGCGACCAGGTCGACGTGCTCGTGACGGCCAAGAAGGTGGAGGGCAGCAACGTGAGCTTCGACTTCGAGGTCGGCCAGAAGGTCAAGAAGGCCGCCGGCTAGCGACCCTCCTCGCCGCCGTCGCGCAGTGCGAGCGCGGCGTGGATCATCGCGAGGTGGCTGAGCCCCTGCGGCAGGTTCCCCAGGAACGCGCCGGTCGCCGGGGCGACCATCTCGCTCATCAGGCCGAGGTCGTGGCTCGTGGCCGCGAGCAGCTCGTCCATCGTGCGCTGTGCGGCGTCGAAGTGTCCGCCGAACACGAGCGCCTCGACGAGCCAGAACGAGCACGCGAGGAACGCACCCTCCTCGTGCCGGGTGCGGCTGAGGCGGTGCACGAGCGGCCCGGTCGCCAGCTCGGCCTGCACGGCGGCGCGCGTGCGATCCAGACGGTCGGGGCGGGGGAAGCCGAAGCGCGTGGCGAGGAGCAGGGCCGCATCGAGCGTGTCGGCCCCGGCGAACTCGACGTACGCCTCGCGCTCGGTCGACCAGCAGTGCTCGTCGACCCAGGCGGCCACCGCCTCCGCCTCGGCGGCCCACCGTTCGCCGGCAGCCGTGTCGGCGATCTGCCCGGCCTCCGCGAGGTCGGCGGCGCGGCGCAGCGCCAGCCAGCAGCCGATCTTCGACATCGTGTACTGGCGTTCGTCCTCGAGCTCCCACATGCCCGAATCGGGCTGCCGCCACGCGCCCGCACAGGTCTCGGCAAGGCGCTCGAGCACGCGGGCGGTGCGGGCGTCGAGGTGGTTGCCTCGCCGGCAGAACAGCTCCGCAGTCTCGAGCACGTCGCCGAAGCAGCCGAGCTGGAGCTGGTCGCGCGCGTCGTTGCCGATCACGACCGGACCGTGTCCTCGGTACCCGGGAAGCGAGTCGGCCGTCGCGGCGGGCGGTTCGTCGCCACGCAGCGTGAAGAACGGCCGCAGCAGGGCGTCGTCGTCGCCGTCGATCGCGTCGACGAGCCAGGCGAAGCCCGCCTGCGCCTCCTCGGTCCCCCCGATCCGCAGCAGCGCCTTCACCGAGTAGGCCACGTCGCGCACCCAGGCGTACCGGTAGTCCCAGTGCTTGCCGCCGCCGGGCGTCTCGGGCAGGGAGGTGGTGGCTGCTGCGGCGATCGCGCCGGTGGGGGAGAACAGGAGGAGCTTGAGGGCCAGCGCGCTGCGGACGACCCGGTCGGCGTGCGGGCCGTCGTACGACAGGTCGGCCGACCAGTCCTTCCACTGACGGTCGCTGCGGTCGATCCGGGCGTCGATCGTCGCGATCGGCGTGTCCATGAGGGGCTGTCCGTCGGTCACGAGCAGCGCCAGCGTGGAGCGGGACCCTGGGCTCGTGCGCAGGCGCAGGCTCGAACGCCCGTCGTCCGCCGGACCGGGGTGGCCGCCGATGCCGGCCGCGCAGTCGTCGCTCGTGCGGAGCTGGACGACGAGGTCGCCGAGCCGGAACGCGCCGTCGTTCGGCACCACCGGCCCCCGCGGGGGCGTCTCGCCGAAGCGGGCCCCGAGGCACAGCTCGATCCGCAGCTCGACGTGGCCTTCCAGGCCCTCGACCCGGCGCGCGAGCTCCGACCGCGGGAGGCGTCCAGCATGCCCGCTGTTGAGCGAGTCCGTGATCCGCACCCGGCCGTGCGCGGTCGTGAAGGTGGTCTCGAGCACGTTGCTGCCATCCCGGTAGGCCCGCTCGACCGTCCAATCGTCCGTGGGCTCGATCGAGAATCGGCCGGCGTGCGGCCCGTCTCCGAGCAGCCGGTCCAGGAGCGGCGGCGCGTCGGGCGCGGGGACGCACCACCAGTCGATGCCGGCATCGGCGCCGACGAGCGCGATCGTGCGGCCGTCCGAGATCACGCCGTAGTCCTCGATCGGGAGGTAGCCGTCGTCGCGCGTGAGGGTTCGGCGGCTGCCGCCGGTCTGGGTCATGTGCTGGGTCTAGCGCGGCGCTTCCGGTCGCTGCCGGACGCGCCTGGCAATGACCGCGCAGGACCACGTCCTGCGGACGGAGGCGTCGCATGCTGCGAGCAGAACCCGACGGAAGGCATGAGCATGTCCCCCACGAAGACCGCTGGTCCCAAGCCCGCATTCCGCGCCTCCGAGGAGCTGGCGGACCACCTCCAGAAGGTGCACGTCGATCTCATCGACCTGCACATCCAGGGCAAGCAGGCGCACTGGAACGTCGTCGGCAAGAACTTCCGCGATCTGCACCTCCAGCTCGACGAGATCATCGACGCCGCGCGCGTGTTCTCCGACGACCTCGCGGAGCGAATGCGGGCGCTGTACGTGACGCCCGACGGCCGCGCGGCCACGGTCGCCGAGCAGTCCTCGCTGCCGGCCTACCCCTCCGGTGAGGTCGACACGGCCGAGACGGTCGACCTGATCACCGAGCGGCTCTACGCGGTCGCCGGGACGATCCGCGACGTGCACGACGACGTCGACGAGGAGGATCCGACCACGGCCGACCTGTTCCACGCCTTTCTCGAGAAGCTCGAGCAGTTCGCGTGGATGGTCAGCGCCGAGAACCGCGTCGCGGGTCGCACCACGCCGCGCCCGATCGACGAGTAGGCCCCGGGCGGGCCGGCTCGTGGCGGCGGGGCCACTGCAGGCGCTCGTCGTCGCCGGCCCGGCAGGGTCGGGCAAGTCGACGGTCGCCGCGGCGCTGGCCGCCCGGCTCGGCTGGCGCGCGCTCGACGCGGACGAGCTGCATTCCCCGGCTGCGATCGCCCGGATGGCGGCGGGCGAGTCGCTGGACGACGCCGAGCGCGACCCGTGGATCGCACGCGTGCGCACGGCGATCGACCGGTCGCTCGCCGACGGCGAACCCGTCGTCGTGGCCTGTTCGGCGCTCCGTCGCCGCCACCGCGCCGCGCTGAGGCGCCCGGGCCTTGGATGGGTGATGCTCGACGTGCCGCCGGACGTGCTCGCCGCACGGCTGCAGGCGCGCCCCGGGCACTTCGCCGGGCGCGACCTGCTGCCATCGCAGCTCGCCGCCCTCGAGCCGCCCGACCACGGCGAACCGGTGCTCGTCGTCGACGGAACGCGGGCCCCGGAGACGATCGTCGACGCGGTCCTCGGCGCGCTCGGACTCGCGCCCGGCGACGACCGGCGACCGCCGGCCGGCTCTGCCCGCTGAGACCCGCGAGTTCGGCCGGCGCGCGTGCCTACGGTCGGGTCATGGACCTCGGCATCACGGGCAAGACCGCACTCGTCACCGGCGCCGACTCGGGCATCGGGTGGCACACCGCCAAGCTGCTGCTGGCCGAGGGGGCGCGCGTCGTGATCACCGACCGCGATCCGGACAAGCTCGACGAGGCCAAGGAGCGCCTCGTGCGGCAGGGCGCCGGCGTCCTCCACGCGTTCGCGGCGGACGTCACGAGCGAGTCCGACCTGGCCGAGCTCCACGCGAACGTCGCCCAGGCCTGCGGCACGATCGACATCCTCGTCCAGTCCGCCGGCATCACGGGCGCGCAGGGCAAGTTCCACGAGATCGACGACGAGGGCTGGCGGACCACCGTCGAGGTCGACCTCCTCGGCCCGGTCCGGCTCGTGCGCGAGTTCCTGCCCGACCTGCGTCAGGGTGGCTGGGGCCGGATCGTGTTCGTCGCCTCCGAAGATGCGCTGCAGCCGTACGACGACGAGCTTCCGTACTGCGCCGCGAAGGCGGGCATCCTCGCCCTCTCGAAGGGCCTCTCCCGCACGTATGCGTCGGAGGGCGTGCTCGTCAACGCGGTGAGCCCGGCGTTCATCCACACCCCGATGACGAACGCGATGATGGACCAGCGCGCCGAGGAGCAGGATGCCAGCCGCGACGAGGCCATCGAGAGCTTCCTCCAGGAGGAGCGCCCGTTCATGGAGCTCGGTCGCCGCGGGGAGCCCGAGGAGGTCGCTGCGGTCATCGCGTTCCTCTGCAGCGACCAGGCGTCGTTCGTGAACGGCTCCAACTACCGGGTCGACTCCGGCTCGGTCGCGACGATCTAGCCGCCGGGACGCCGCAACGATCTGACGGTGCGAGCGGGGTTCTCCCGCCGCGCTTCGACAGGCTGCGAGGAGTCCACCTAGACTGGGGCGTCCGTGTCCGCGCCGTCGCTCTACCGCCGCCACCGACCCCGCACGTTCGACGACGTCGTGGGGCAGGACCACGTGGTCCGCACCCTGCGCAACGCCGTCGCGCAGGGCAAGGTGCACCACGCGTACCTGTTCGTCGGCAGCCGCGGCACCGGCAAGACGTCGCTCTCGAAGATCCTCGCGGCCTGCCTGGACTGCGAGCACGGCCCGACCGTGGAGCCGTGCGGGACCTGCGACAGCTGCCTCGCGATCCAGCGCGCCACGTCGCTCGACGTGGTCGAGATGGATGCCGCGTCGAACAACTCCGTGGACGACGTGCGCGAGCTGCGCGAACGCGTCGCCACGGCGCCGACCGGCGGCCGCTGGCGCGTGTACATCCTCGACGAGGCGCACATGCTGACCACGCAGGCATGGAACGCGCTCCTCAAGACGCTCGAGGAGCCGCCGCCGCAGACCGTCTTCGTGCTCGCCACCACCGAGGCGCACAAGGTGCCGGCGACGGTTGTCGACCGCTGCCACCGCTTCGACTTCACCCGCCCGACGGGTGAGCAGATCTCCCGCGTGCTCGCGCGCGTCGTCGAGCGCGAGGGCCTCACGATGAGCCCCGGGGCCGTCGCGCTCGTCGCCCGCCACGCCAACGGCTCGTTCCGCGACGCGCTCGGCACGCTCGAGCAGCTCGTCACCTACGCGGGCACCACCGTCACCGAGGAGGACGCCGTCACGGTGCTCGGGATCGGCGACGACGCCCAGGTGTTCCGTGCGGTCGACGCGGTGATCGCCGGGAGCGCCCCGGACGCCCTGCGCGTGATCCAGGACGTCGCCTCGCACGGCCGCGACCTGGGCTCCTACGCCCGCGAGATCGAGCGCCACGCGCGTGACCTCCTCGTCTGCTGCATCCTCGGCGGCGTGCCGCCGGAGGTGCGCCTCACCGCCGACCGCGACCAGCTGCTCGACGACCAGGCGCGCCGCATCGGACGTGATCAATCGACGCGGCTGCTCGAGCTGCTCGCCGAGGCGATGACCGCGGCGCGCGACGGCGCCGACGGCCGCGCGATGCTCGAGCTCGCGCTCGTGAAGGCGGCCGATCCGACCGTCGACCCGGCCTTGCGCGCGCTCCAGGCCCGCCTCGCCCGGCTCGAGGAGACCCTCGCCGCCGGCGGTGCGCCCGCCCCGCAGCCGTCCCGGCCGCAGGCCGCCGCGCCGCCGGTGCCCGTCGCTGCGCCGTCGCCCGTGGAGCCCGTGCCGACGCCGGCTCCGGTGGAGCCCGTGCCGGCGCCAGCGCAGCCGACCGCCACCGAGCCGCCGCAGCCCGCTGTCGACGCTCCGTCGTTCCAGCCGCCGCAGCTGCGCGAGGTCCCGCACCTCACCGAGCCCGCGGGCCCGCCCGCCGCCGGTCACAGCGCGCCGGATCTTCACGCCGTGCCCGAGCCGCCAGCGGTCGTCGCCGCGCCGCCCGCACCGGCGCAGCCCTCGCCTCGGCCCTCCACGGCGCCCGACGCCGCGCCCTCGGCCCCGCACGCCGTCGAGCCGCTGCACGAGGCACCCGCGCCGACCCCCCAGCCGGTGCCCTCCGCTGCGCCGGCGGCCCCCGAGCAGGCGCCCGCGGCGCCGCCCGCAGGTGCCGGCACCGCGACGCTCGACGACGTGATCGGCGTCTGGGACGCGATCCTCGACAACCTCTCCGGCCGCGACCACCTCTGCGCCGTCGCCCTCGAGCGCGCACGCCCCGTCGGGGTCGAAGCCGGTGAGCTCACCATCGCCTTCCCGACCGATGCCGCGTTCTACCGCGGCACCGCCGATCGCGAAGAGCGCCGTCTCGCGCTGCGCGAGGCGCTCAAGGAGGTCACCGGCTCCCCGCTGACACTCCGCTTCGAGCTGCGCGACCTCACCGACGCGCCCCCCGCTCCCCGGCCCGGCGGACGCCCCGTCCGCTCCGTCCGCCCCGGCGCCGGCCGCGGCGCCGGCCGTGGCCCCGGGCTACGACGCGCCGCCCACCCACGACGGCCCGCCGCCCCACACCGACGACGACGTCCCCGCCGGCTACTACGACGCCCCGCCGCACGACGCGCACGGCGCGCCGCCGGCGCATCAGGCCCCGCAGCCCGCAGCCGCGGCCCCGCAGCCGGGGCCCACGGCCGCCGCGTCGCCGCCGGCCGCGGCTCCGCCGTCGCTCCGCCGCGGTGGAGACGTCGCCCTCGACGAGCACGCCATCGTCGCCCACCTCGTCACCGAGATGGGCGCCGAAGAGGTGGCCGACCGTACCGACCAGGACTAGGAGCCCCGCCATGCCGCAGCCGAACATGAACGACATGCTCAAGCAGGTCCAGCAGATGCAGGCCGACATGGCCGCAGCTCAGGATGCGCTCAAGAACGAGGTCGTCGACGTGTCCGCCGGCGGCGGCAGCGTGACGATCAAGATCGGCGCAGACCTCGTCGTGCGCTCCATCGACGTCTCGCCCGACGCCATCGATCCCGAAGACCCCGAGCTCCTCGGCGAAGTCCTCGTCGCCGCCGTCAACCAGGCCATCGTGCAGGCCCAGGAGATCGCCGCCCAGCGCATGGAGGCCGCGAGCGGCAACCTCGGCGCCATGGGCAAGTCCCTCGGCCTCCCGTTCTGAGCGGATCTCGCTTGCATCTCGCGCCCGCGCGGAGACCACCCGCACGTCCGTACCTGGTGGTCCCCGCGCGAACGAGAGCTGCGGCGCGATCTCTCGCTCGGCACGCGAGACGACCCGTGCGTACGTCCGAGACCTCGGTCACGCTCTAACGGATGTTCGCCCCGCCGATCCAGCGGCTCGTCGCCGAGTTCGCCAAGCTGCCCGGCATCGGGCAGCGCACCGCCCAGCGCCTCGCGCTGCACGTGCTCCGCGGCACCGACGAGGACGCGCGCGCCCTCGCGACCGCGATCGCCGAGGTGAAGGCCCAGATCCGGCCCTGCGAGCGGTGCTTCAACCTCACCGACACGCCGATCTGCCGCATCTGCAGCGACGCTCGGCGCGACGACACGGTGATCTGCGTCGTCGAAGACGCCGCCGACGTCGTCTCGCTCGAGCGCACGCACGAGTTCCACGGCCGCTACCACGTGCTCGGCGGGGCGCTCTCGCCGCTCGACGGCGTCGACCCCGACGACCTCCACCTGCCCGAGCTCTATGCGCGGTTGCGCGCCGGGGCCGTGCGCGAGCTGATCGTCGCCACGAACCCGACCACGTCCGGAGAGGCGACCGCGCTCCACATCGCCCGCGAGCTGCGCAGCGCCGCGCCGAACGTGCGCGTCACGCGTCTCGCCGCCGGGCTCTCCGTCGGCGCCGATCTGGAGTACACCGACGAGGTCACGCTCGGCCGCGCGCTCCTCGGCCGCCGCGAGCTCTGACGCCCCACCGGCCGGCCACCGCCGCAGTCAGCATCGGCCAGCCCGCTCAGCTCAGCAGCTGCTCGCCGATGAAGGCCACGAGGCCCTCGTCGTCGACCGACCGCAGCTCGAGCTGCTCCGGTGCGCCCTCCACCGGCAACGTCAGCACCCAGCCCATGTCGTACGCCGCGTAGATCGACACGTCGAGGCCCGTCGCCTCGTTCTCCGAGCGCTGCCGCGAGGTCTCCAGCCGGAAGTGCGCGCCGGCGCCGTTGACGAACGTGAACGCCTCCGGGCCGAGCTTCGCACGGGCCTCGTCCTCGTGGCCCTCGGCCAGCAGCGCCGCGCCGGTGTCGAACGCCTCGGCGAGGAGCATCACCGACCCTGCCGGCTCGATCTCCACGTCGAGCTCTCCGCGCTCGTCGATCAGCGCCTCGGCGACGGCCGCGGCCGTCAGGTGGGCTGGCAGGAACGTCACGGTGTTGATCCCGCGCGGATCGCGCTCGATCACGAGCAGCTCCTCCGCACCGGCGACGAACACCGCCGCGCGCGCATCCTCACCGCTCGCCGTCACCCGGGCCCACGGCGACGCGCCGCCGGCCAGCCGCAGCAGCGACGCCCACGGCTCCGCCACGAGCACCTCCGACCCATCGCCCCGGTCCCACAGCGCGCGGCGCGCGACGAGGCTGCGCCGGATCGCGCTCCGCACCGGCGGGCCGGGCGTCGGCAGGTCGTCCGGGAACACGCGGGCGAGCGCTCCGGGCGCCGATTCGAAGAGGACGGCGAACTCCTCGTCGGTGACGACGATCTGCACCGCCTCGACCTCTTCCGCGGTGACCGTCGTGAACTCGGCTGCTGGCTGCGACATGGATTACTGGGCCCTCGGGCGGATGATCGAGTAACTCGAATCGGACACGTTGTGGGTGGCGATGGTGATCGCGTTCGACTGGTTGCCGCCGACCACCTTGATCACACCGTTGCTCACGGACTGGACCATCGCGATGTGGTGTCCGTCATTGAACACGAGGAGATCGCCCGGCTTGGCCTCGGAGTGCGACACCTTGTACATCTGACCGTCGGACCGGTTCGCCTCCGCGAGGTAGGTCGAGCACGACGCCCAGCTGGTGCTGCGCGACGGGAACTTGAAGCCCGCCCGCTCGAGCGACCAGTGCACGAACGCCGCGCACCACGCCGCCGGCGTGTTGATGCCGGTCGAGTTGAGGTACTTCTTGATGTCGGCGCTCCAGTTGTTGCCGTTCGTCTCGCGGACGCCCTTGGCGAGCTCCGCCATCGCGACCTTCAGCGCCGCGCTGCCGAACGTCGCCTTGCCGTGGCCGCCGGGCAGGTGCGTCTGCGTCCGCGGCACGTGTCCGGCGCCGGCGCTCGACGCCTCGCACGCCTTCAGCAGCGCGGCGGCCTTCGGGTAGTCGCGGCTGTAGGTGTACCGCTGCGCCTCGCCGGGACGTTCGATCGCATACGCCCAGTTCGCGACGTTCTTCCCCGACACGTCGCCGCTCGGCCTGAACGCCTTGGCCTCCTTCACGAACCAGTCCCACTGCGCCTCCGGGTGGTTCGTCCACCAGTCCGCCGACTGCTTTGTGCCCGACGCCTTGCCGTAGCCGGGCGGCACGGGGTGCAGCCCCGGCAGGATCTGGAACAGGCCGGCTGCCTTGCTCGACGAGTTGATGGCCTTCGGGTTCAGCGTCGACTCCGGCATCGCGCAGACGAGCGGCAGCACCGGCGGGAGACCGGCAGCGGACGCCTTGCGCGCCAGCCAGCACGCCACGTCCTGCTGGCTCGACCCGGCCGCAGGGAACTTGCCGGCCGGCACGCCCTTCACGCCCCCGCTGGGCGGCCGCTTGCCCTTGCCGCCGTCGGCGCGCACCGGACGCACCTTCATCTTCAGCGGTGGGAACGGGTGGCCCTTGCCGGCCTTGCCGCCGTCGGCGTGGATGATCGCGTCGACCATCTGCATCGCATGCTGGTGCAGGTAGTCGAAGTACTGCTTGAAGTCGCGGATGCGGTCGGCCGCGGCCTCGACGTTCTTGGAGGCACGGTCGATGTTCGGCACCTTGCGCGCGATCGCGAGCTGCGCCTCGATCCGCTTGATCGTCGCGAGGTGGTGGTCGGCGCTCTGCACGTAGTGCGGGAACGTCCCTAGGAGCGCCTTGATCTCCTTCACGCGCACGCGCTTGTCCCGCGAGCGGGGGCTCGTGGTCGTGCCCGGCATCGCCGGCATCGCGTAGTTGGTGAACGCGCCGCGCTGAGCCGCTGCGATCGCATCGCGGGAGGCCGCGTTCAGCGCATCGGAGGCGTGTCCGAGACGCAGGACGGCCCGCTGCATGCCGCGGGTGAGACGGCCCGGGTACTCGCGGCCGACGAGGATCGTGGGGTCGAAGGCCATGCGCTGCGCGATGGCGTTCTTCTCGTAGTCGAGGATGCTGGCGAGGGTGCTGGCGGTGTCGGCGATCAGGACGATCGCCTGCTCCTCCGCGGACGTGAGGCTGTGGTCTGGTGCGTTCTTGGTCATGCGTTCCCCGACGCCGACATGCCGTCGGTGGTGGTGTGTGTCCGCACCCTATGTGGCGCATGGAAGGGCATCCAGACCGGGGGGAACCACAGGGTCACCCGGATGCCGGGGCCGCCCGCGTTCCGGCCGCGTGCACCTCGCGATGCACAGCGAGGCGCCGGCCGGCTAGCCTGTCGCTCAGTGCCCGAGACCGTCGTCATGAAGTTCGGGGGCACCTCGGTCGCCGATGCCGAGCGCCTCACCCGTGCTGCCCGCCGCATCGTGGCGCGCGCGGAGGCCGGCAAGGGCGTCGTCGTGGTGCTGAGTGCCCGCGGCAAGGAGACCGACCGCCTCATCGCCGACGCGTTCGAGATCTCGGAGAATCCCGATCCGCGCGAGATGGACATGCTCCTCTCCACGGGCGAACGGATCTCCTGCGCGCTCTGCGCGATGGCCATCCGCGACCTCGGCCACGAGGCGATCTCGCTCTCGGGCTCGCAGGCCGGCATCGTCACCGACACCGTCCACACGAAGGCGCGCATCGTCGACGTGAAGGCGCACCGCATCCAGGCCGCGCTCGACGAGGGCAAGATCGTGCTCGTCGCCGGCTTCCAGGGCGTGAGCACCGCCAAGGACGTCACCACCCTCGGCCGCGGTGGCTCCGACACCACGGCCGTCGCCCTCGCCGCCGCCGTCGGCGCCGAGGTGTGCGAGATCTACACCGATGTGCCCGGCGTGTTCAGTGCCGATCCGCGCATCGTGCCGGGAGCCCAGAAGCTCGACCGCGTCTCCTTCGAGGAGGTGCTCGAGATGGCGGCATCCGGCGCCGGCGTCCTGCAGCTGCGGAGCGTCGAATACGCCCGCAACCACGGCGTCACCATCCACTGTCGCTCGAGCTTTGATGATTCGCTCGGCACGTTCGTCGTCCCGGAGGAGGACACCATGGAACAGCCCATGATCACCGCGGTGTCGCACTCCACCGGCGAGGCCCGCATCAGCCTGCTCGGCGTGCCGGATTCGCCGGGCGCCGCCGGACGCGTCGCAACGGCCCTGGCCGACGCGAACATCAACGTCGACATGATCATCCAGAACGAGCCGATCGCCGACGGCGAGCCGGCCGACATGTCGTTCACCGTCCCGGCCGAGGACGCCAAGCTCGCGCTCGCCTCGCTCCAGCCGCTCGAAGCCGAGTTCGGTCTCCGCGGGATCGTCGCCGACGAAGAGGTCGGCAAGGTCTCGGTGATCGGCGCCGGCATGCGCAGCCACCCGGGCGTCGCTGCGAAGGTGTTCACCGTGCTCGGCGAGCACGGCATCAACATCGAGATGATCTCCACGAGCACGATCCGCATCAGCGTCGTGATCCCGAAGGAGCAGGTCGCCGATGCCGTCCGCGCGCTGCACACCGCCTTCGAACTCGATGGCGAGGGCACGATCGTCGCCGAGCAGCCGTTCTCCGAGAAGGGTGCCTGAGATGCGCGTAGCCGTCGTCGGCGCGACCGGTGCGGTCGGCCAGCTCCTCCTGAAGACGCTCGAGCGTCGTGGCTTTCGGGCCAGCGAGATCGTGCCCTTCGCGAGCGAGCGCTCCGCGGGCAAGGAGCTCCCGGGCTACGGGACGATCCAGCCGCTGCGTGACGACACCGTCACCGGCTTCGACATCGCCATGTTCTCCGCCGGTGGCTCGACGTCGAAGGCGTGGGCCGAGAAGTTCGTCGCCGGCGGTGCGACCGTCGTCGACAACTCGTCGGCGTGGCGCAAGGACGAGCGCGTGCCGCTCGTCGTCTCCGAGGTCAACCCCGAGGCGATCGCGCTCGCCACGAGCGACGAGGGCATCGGCATCGTCGCCAACCCCAACTGCACGACGATGGTGATCATGCTGCCGCTCAAGGCGCTGCACGATCGCTTCGGCCTCACCTCGATGGTCGCCACGAGCTACCAGGCAGCCGGTGGCGCCGGACAGAGCGGGATCAACGAGCTCGCCGAGCAGACGCCGGTGGTCGGCGCCGATGTCGACCAGCTCGTCCACGACGGCGCGGCCGCGGCCGGCAAGGTCACTCCGAGCACGTTCGTGAAGACGCTCGCCTACAACGTCGTGCCGCTCCTCGGCACGCCCGGGGAGAAGGGGTACACCGACGAGGAGCTCAAGATGCGCGACGAGTCGCGCAAGATCCTCGACATCCCCGCGCTCAAGGTCGCCCCGACCTGCGTGCGCGTGCCCGTGATGGTCGGCCACTCGATCGAGGTGCGCGCGACCTTCGAGCGCGAGGTGACCGCGGCCGACGCCGTCGAGGTGATGAACGCCTTCCCGAACCTCACCGTCACCGACGTCCCGACGCCGCTCGAGGCCGCCGGGCTGGACGAGACCTTCGTCGGCCGCGTCCGCGAGGACCTCGAGGATCGCAAGAGCCTCAACCTCTTCATCGTGGGCGACAACCTCCTCAAGGGCGCGGCGCTCAACACCGTGCAGCTCGCGGAGCTCGTCGCCGAGCGGCGCGCGGCCACGGCTTCGTAGGGTTCCGCTCGCGGCAGGCGGGGCACCCCCACCCCGAGGGGGAACCCCCAAGCGCTCGTCGCCGCCGTTTGCTCCCGGCGCCAGCTACGCGGCGGCCTTGCTGCAGTACTTCTTCGTGTCCTTCTTCATGCGCGCGATGCTGTCGTTCAGCAGGTTCGCGCCCGTGCGGTACTGCTTGTAGGTGCGCTCCTGCACCTTGATCGCGGCGTTCGCCTTGCGCAGCGGGGCGCCGGCGCGGCTGAGCTTGCGGGACTCGGTGCGGCGCACGGACGCGAGGCGCTTGCGGGCCTGCTTCCTGCCGGCCGCGGACTTTGCGCGTGAGACGGCCCTGCGGGCGGTCGCGATGCGGCGGTCGCTGGCCTTCTTCGCCGTCGCGTAGCGCTGGCGGAGCGGGGCGAGCTTCTGCCTGGCGGCGCTGATCCGGTCCTGCGCGGTGTCGCGGCGCCTGCGGATCACCTCGAGGTCCTTGCGCCGCTGCGCGACGGCCGCCTGGGTGTTCACGCACTTGAGGCTCTCGGTGACGGTCTGCACGCGGCTGGCGACGCCCTCAGGGTTGCGGTCGCTCGTCTCGACCACCTGGATGCACAGCAGATGCGGGCCGGAGGTCTTCGTGCGGTAGCGCAGCTTGAGGGTCTTCGAGAAGTTGCCGGAGCCCACGCTGACGACCGTCTGCAGCGGGCGTTTGCCGGCTGCGGCCTTGCGCAGCGTCGAGCACTGCTGCCCCTTGTCGGGCTCGGCCATCACGAGCAGCCGTCGGCCGGTGCCCGGGGTCTGGCCCGTCACCTTCACGGTGAAGTAGTCGCCGCTGCGCGCCGTCTCGGGCACGTCCGCGCTGAGCGTTGCCGCGCGGTTGGCCACCGTGACCGGCTGGTCGAAGCGCGCAACGGTCGACGCCTCGCTCGAGGCCGGTGAGGCGACGACCCAGCCGCAGAGCCGGTAGTCGCCGCTGTCCTTCTCGGTGAGGGAGAGGGCCTGGTCGACGAGGCCGCCGAGCGGCGTCGTCGCGGGCGCGGTGGCCGCCGGTGTCGGCGCCGGCGTGGCCGTCGGTGCCGGCGTTGGCGTGGCGGTCGGGGTCGGCGTCGGTGTTGCGAGCGGGTCCGGCGTGCCGGTCGCGGTGGGCGTGGGCGTCGTGGCCGGCACCGCGGTAGGCGTCGGCGTGGGGACGACCACGGCAGCGGGGTCGACGGTGACGGCGAGCCTCGTGCCGAGCGCGAGCTGCCGCGGGTAGAGCGGCGATGCCGGGCAGGCGGGTGCGTCGACGAGCGCGATGTGGGCGGTCGCCTGGCCGTTGATCTCGCCCCTCAGGCCGAGGGTGAACTTCGTGTCCTCGGTGATCGCCGCAGGCGCCGTCCAGGTGATCCGGGCTGCGGTCGCGCCGCCATCGAGCGAGCGTGGGGCGGGCGTGGTGCCGTCGGCGATGGCCAGGCCGGCACCGACCGGGACGAGCAGGGCAGTGGCGGCAAGCCCGCGCAGCGCGGGGCCGCGGAGCGCGCGGGAGCGGAGGGTGGGCAGCACGGAAGGCACCGTATCCAGGGGGTCGACCAGCGCCCGGCAGTTCCGCTGCAGCATGGCGCGCGTGCGGTCGTTGTGTCGATCGGTCGGTGCCGATCACGACGGGCGGCCTGGCGGCGAAGCGCCGCACCACTCGATCGAGGCGACAAGTATGCCGCCCCGCACCTCGAGCCGACAGGTATGCCGGGTTGCGCGGCATACCTGTCCGGTCGATGCCGCGAGCGGCATACCTGTCGCCTCGATTGCGGCTGCGCTGCGGCGATCACCGCTGACCCGGCGCGCGCCGGCGCCCCCTCGACGTCGGCCCCGGGCCTCAATCGCCGCCGGAGTCGTCGCCGTTCTGCAGTGCGCCGCCCCAGACCTGCTCGGCGCCCTTGTGGCCTGCGTCGACGACGGCGGCGACCGATCCGATGCCGAGCGCGGCGATCACGACCACCGCGGCCGTCTGCGCGGCTCGCGGTAGCCGGCGCAGGCCGACGGCTGCGGCGACGAGCGCGACCGCGAGCAGGATCTCGACGTTGCGGAACAGCTCGGCGGCCTCCTCGTGCGCGTGGATCGCCTCACCGATGCGCAGCTGCTCGGCGAACCACTCGCCGCTGACGGCGGCGATGATCGCGAAGAACGCCGTCACCACGGCGAGGCCGGCGAGCGGCCACAGCAGCCGATCTCGCCACGACGGTCGTAGCAGCGCGAGCGTGAGGACGCCGACGATCGGCGCGAGCACGAGCGGCATGTGGACGATGAGCGGGTGGGCGGGCAGCCCGGTGATCTCGTGCAGCATCGTTGCATCCTCCCTGGTGATCCGGACCCCAAACGCGGACCCGAGTCCGGTGGGCGATGCGATCACCCTGCCACGGCCGGGTAAGGCCACCGTAAGGACGCGGTGGACCACCGCCCGGCGCCCGCGCTCACGGCGGGGTGGAGGTGCTCGGAGCAGCCACCGATCGGTCGCGCGATCCCGGAACGACGGAGGGCCGCCCCAGCGGGCGGCCCTCCGTGTGGGTGCGGCCGCCCGAGCGGGCGGCCGCGAGGTGTGGTACTGCCTGGCTAGCCGACCGGGACGGAACCGACGACGGTCTCGCTCCAGTCGATGAGCTTCGTCGGGCGCACGACATGCTTCTGCAGGCCGAGCTCCTTCGCCGAGAAGCCGAGCGCGAGGCCGACGAGCTGCGGCAGGTGGAGGACCGGCATGTGCAGATCCTGGTTGCCGACGGCCTTCGCCGCGACGGGCTGCTGCATGTCGAGGTTGAGGTGGCACAGCGGGCACGGCGTGACGAGCGCGTCCGCACCGGCGTGCTGGCCGTCGGTGAGGTGCGTGCCGGCCTGCTTGAGCGAGGCCTGCTTGTTCATCGTGATGATCGGGAAGCCGCAGCACTTGTGGCTACCGGCGTAGTCGATCACGGTGCCGCCGAGGGCCTCGATGACCTTCGGGAGGTACGTGTCGCGCGGGTTGTCCTCGTCGATGCCGAGGCGGTCGACCGGACGCACGATGTAGCAGCCGTAGAACGGGCCGACCTTGAGGTCGGTCAGCGGGCGCGTCACGAGCGACGCGAGCTTCTCGAGGCCGATGTCCTCGACGAGCACCCACAGGAAGTTCTTGTTGACGATGCCCTTCTCGTACGAGAGGCCGAACTGCGCGAGCGTGTGGTTGACCGTGTGGCGGTACTCCGCGTTCGCGTCCAGGCGCTCCTGCGACTCGCTCTGCGCGCCCTGGCACGTGGAGCAGATGTTCATCATGAACGAGGCCTGGTCGACCTTCTGCGCGAGCGCGAAGGTGCGGCCGTTCAGGGTGTCGGTGAGCTCCTGGTTGTGCTCGGCGAGCACGCCGGCCCCGGTGCAGGACCCGCGGTCGAGCTGGACCAGGTTCAGTCCGAGCTTCGGGGCGACGAGCGCCATGGCGCCGTGCAGCTCCGGCGTGAACCCGCGGCTCACGCACCCGGGCCAGTAGGCGACGGTCGTGCTCATGCCGTGGCTCCTTCCTTCTCGGCGGGGGCGGTCTGGGGGTCGCCGTCCTCGTCGTAACCGGTGATGTACAGGTTCAGCTCCAGGCGCTCCTCGCGGCCCTTCACGTCCTGGTAGATCTTCTTGACCTCGGCGAGCGCCGACGCCTCGAGACGGTGCGGGCGGATCGCCGTCGACACCTTGATCTTGCCGCGCAGCACGGCCTTGCCGAGGAAGCTGAGCGAGGAGAGGCCCTGCTCGGCCGTCTTCGGCGAGAACTTGCCGGCGGTGATGCCGTTGCCGCCGTACGAGCGCGGAACGACCGCGAGCTCGTCGAGGAGGCCGTACTTCTCGAGGAGCACGACGAACGCCTGCTCGTGACGCTCACCGTTGTTGGCGTCCTCGATGTGGTGATCCTGGCCGGCGATGCGACGCAGGCGCATGATCTGGTTCATCGGGGCGACGCCCTTCGGGCAGGCCTCGATGCACTTGAAGCAGTGCGTGCAGGTGTAGAGGCCCGACGGGTCGTCGGCGAGGTCCTTGAGGCGCTGCTCGTGCTGCACGTCGCGCGGGTCACCGACGAAGCGGTACGCCTTCGCGAGGGCGGCGGGGCCGATGAAGTCCGGGTCGGCCTCCATCGCGAGGCAGTCGCCGACGCAGGAGCCGCACTGGATGCAGGCCATCGGCTGGGTGACGTCGACCATCGACTCGCGGGACACGATGTGCTCGCGCTCCGGGATGTCGCCCGAGATCAGCCAGGGGCTGACGCGGTTGATCTTCTTCCAGTGGACGGCGTCCATGTCGACGATCAGGTCCTTGATCACCGGCATGTTGCCGAGCGGCTCGACGTGGATGGTGCCGTCCTTGGACCGCGCCATCGCCTCGCTGAGGTGCGTGTGGCACGCAAGGCCGGCCTTGCCGTTGATCGTCATGCCGCACGAGCCGCAGATGGCGGCACGACAGGAGCAGCGCACGCCGATCGAGGCGTCGAAGCGATCCTTGACCTGCAGGATCCCCTCGAGCACCGAGCGGTGCGATTCGAGCTCGACGGTGTAGTTGTCCCAGTAGGGAGCCGCGCCCGTCTCCGGGTTGTAGCGGCGGATGCGAAGGGTGTACTCGGGCATCTCGGTCTCCTTCCGGCCTAGTAGGACCGGACCTCCGGCTCCCACTTGGTGAAGGTGATCGGTGCCTCGCCGAGGACCGGGCCACCGTCGCCCTGGTGGAACGTGAAGTGCTTGAGGAAGTTCTCGTCGTCGCGATCGGGGAAGTCGGCCCGCGACTGGGCGCCGCGGCTCTCCTTGCGCTCGATCGCACCGAGGACGATGGTCTCGGCGGTCTTCGTCATGTACTCGAGCTCGAGGGCACCGAGGACATCCTGGTTGAAGATCGTGCCCTTGTCGTCGATGGCGGCCGTCTTGGCCTCCTCCTTCAGGCGACGCACGATCTCGAGCTGCTCCTGGAGGTTCTCCTCCGTGCGGTACACGGCGCAGTTCTTGTTCATCGTCGTGCCGAGCTCGTCCTTGATCTCGGAGATGCGGCGACCGGTGCGCTCGCGGCCGATGATCTTGTCGAGCTTCTTGCGATCGACCTCCAGGCGGGAGGTCGGCGCCTGCGGCATCGAGATGTCGCTCGCGCGGGCTGCGGCGTGGGCGCCGGAGCGCTTGCCGAAGATCAGCGTGTCGAGCAGCGAGTTCGCGCCGAGGCGGTTGCCGCCGTGAACGGAGACGCAGGCGACCTCACCAGCGGCGTACAGGCCCGGGACGTTCGGCACCTGGCCGTCGACGTCGGTGCGCACGCCACCCATGATGTAGTGCTGGCCCGGCCGGATGAGGATCGGCTCCTTCGTGATGTCGACGCCGGAGAAGTCCTTGCCGATGTTCACGATCTCGCGCAGCGCCTCGTGCACGCGCTTCTTCGGGACGACGGTGATGTCGAGGTAGATGCCGTCCTTGTTCGGACCGGCGCCGCGACCTTCGTTGATCTCCGTCTGCTCCGCGCGGGAGACGACGTCGCGCGAGGCGAGCTCGAGCTTGTTCGGCGCGTACTTGCTCATGAAGCGCTCGCCGTTGCCGTTGATCAGGTGGGCACCCTCACCGCGGGCGCCCTCCGTGATGAGGAAGCCGTTGGAGACCAGGCAGGTCGGGTGGTACTGGATCATCTCCATGTCCATCAGCTCCGCGCCGATGTCGTAGGCCTGGGCCATGCCGTCGGCCGTGCAGATGAGCGCGTTCGTCGTCGGCTTGAAGATCTGGCCGGCGCCGCCGTTGGCGAGGATGGTCGACTTCGCGTTGAAGACCTCCATCTGCCCGGTGCGGATGTCGCGTGCGATGCAGCCGCCGCAGGAGCCGTCCTCGTTGACGATCAGCGAGGTGGAGAACCACTCCTCGTACTTGTCGATCTGGTCGCTGTACTTGGTGAGCTGCTCGTAGAGCACGTGCAGGATGGCCTGGCCGGTGATGTCGGCCACGTAGAAGGTGCGCTTCGCGGAGGCGCCGCCGAACGCGCGGGCGTCCATCTGGCCGGTCTCGTCGCGGTGGAACGTGACGCCGATGTGCTCGAGGTGGAGCACCTCGCCCGGCGCCTCGCGGCACATGACCTCGATCGCGTCCTGGTCGCCGAGGAAGTCGGAGCCCTTGACGGTGTCGTACGCGTGGCTCTCCCACGAGTCGGTCACCTTGACCGCCGCGTTGATGCCGCCGGCGGCTGCCACCGAGTGGGAACGGACCGGATGGACCTTGGAGAGGATCGCCACCGAGGCGCCGGCCTTGGCTGCCTCGAGGGCTGCGCGCTGGCCGGCGAGCCCAGCGCCGATGATCAGGACGTCATGTGAAGGCATTCAGGCGAAATCCAAAGGCTTGGGGTGCTGCCGAACCATATACGGCGCTGAGCCCTCCACGGGGTCACCTTGCCCCGGAGATTCCGACGTTCTAGGTCGGTTTTCGGCCGCTCGCGGCTCGCGCGATCGGCTCGGGAGGCGGCTGCGGCCCGGCGGTTGCTGGCCGTTCGCCGGGGCGCGGCGGAAGGGTGGGCTAACGCCCGCGCGCAGCGGAGACGACGGCCTCGCGAATGCTGGCGCCCGTGACGACCCCGAGTGGCCGCCCGTCCGTTGCCACCACGAGCAGCGGGCCGCCATCGCGCAGGCGCTCGTCGAGGGCGACCTCGCGCAGCGGCACGTCGCTGCCGATCGTCCGGTCGCCGACGTCCTCGGCGAGCTCGGCGAGGGTGAGCGCGGGCTGGCCCTTGGCGAGGGCCTCGTCCATGGAGACGGCCGACACGAGCGCCGGTGCCTGGTCGTGACGGTGCACGACCACCCACGTGCCGGGCGGGCCGCCGTGGTCGGTGGCGTCGAGCACGGTGTGGTGACCCTCGACGGCGCCGATCGACGGGTTCGCGATCGCTCCGACCGTCACGCGGTCGAGGCGCTCCTGGCGCTCGGCGACGTCGAGGCTGCCGCGGGCCGCGAGGCTCACGAGCCAGCCGAGGAGCGCGAGCGAGAAGCCGTCGGCCTTGTCGGTCGAGAAGGCGAGGAGCACGGTGCCGCCGGCGATCAGGGCGAGGCCGATGCCGAGACCGGCGCGGGCGGCCATCTTCGTGGCCCGGTGCGGATCACCGGTGAGCTTCCACGCGAGCGCGCGCGCGATGACGCCGCCGTCGAGCGGGTAGGCGGGGAGGAGGTTGAGCAGCAGGACGGCGCCGTTGAGCATCCCGATCAGCACGGCGATCGCGGTCCAGGGATCGGTCTGGTCGCCGCTGACCGCGGCCTCGAACCCCTCGCCGTCGAAGATGCCGACGCCGCCGAGCAGCAGCACCGTGAGGACGAGCGTGACGAGCGGACCGGCGATCGCGACGCGCAGCTGCTCGTTCGGCGTGCGCGGCGCCTCGGCGAGGCGCGCGAAGCCGCCGAACATCCAGAGCTCGATGCCCTCCACCTTCAGCCCGGCGCGCTGGGCGGCGAAGGCGTGGCCGAGCTCGTGCGCGACGACCGAGGCGAAGAAGAGGCCGACGGTGAGCGCGCCGAGCAGGACAGAGACGGTCTGCGAGATGTCGGAGATGTCCCTCAGGTGGTTGCCGGTGAACCACACGAGCACGCACACCACGAACAGCCACGACCCGCTGGCGGTGATGGGGATCCCGCGCACCGACCCGAAGTTGAGGCGTCCGAACACGCCTCCCATCCTGCCAGCTTCGGGCCGGTCCGCGCGGAGGGTGGCCGGGTGGGCCGTCCGTCAGCGCCGGCGATCGCGGAAGGTGGTCGCCGCCGGGCCCATCGAGAGGCGCCGTGCGCGCAGGGCGACATGGAGCTCGAAGCGCTGCGCCGGGTCGTCGAGCAGCGGACCGAGCAGCTCCCGCAGTCGGCCGAGGCGGTAGCGCACCGTCTGCACGTGGATCCCGAGGTCGTGGGCGGCGGTGCCGTGGTTGCCGCCCGCGTCCAGGACGGCCTCGAGCGTGGCCAGGAGGCGCATGCGGCTGCCGTCGGACTCGGCCCGCAGTGGGGCGACGAGCCGGTCGGCCAGCTCGGAGAGCGGCTCCTGCGCCTGGGCGAGGCCGATCGCCGCGAGGTGGTCGTCGTACTTCCACGGACCGGGGCCGATGACGCCTCGCACGCCGAGCGCGAGGGCGTCCCGCGCTCCGCGCAGGGACCGCGACGCCCCGGCGAGCGACACGGCCGGACCGACGGCGATCGGAGTGTCCACGCGCGAGAGGGCGAGCTCCAGACGGGAGGTGCGGCCCGGGCCATCGGGATCGGGGAAGAGCACGACGAGCTCGTCGCCCTCGCCGGCGGCGGTGAGGGCGTCGCCGCCGAACGACCGGGCGAGCACCCGCAGCTCGCCCCCGCTGGCGGAGATCGCACGGACGCGCTCGGGGAGGCGCCAGCCGACGGCCGAGGCCGTGCGCCGCACGATCCCCGGATCGGGCACCGGGCCCGTCAGCGCGTTGATGAGCAGCGCGCGAAGGCGCTCCTGCTCGGAGGCGGCGGACGCCTGCGACTCCGTGTAGCCGGCGACCGATTCGGCGGCGAGCTCGTCGACGAACGCAAAGGTGGATTCGGCGAAGGCGGTCACCTGCTCGGTCGTGAGCTGCTCGGCGGAGAGGAGGTTCGCGAACGCGCGCCACGAGTGTCGCGTGCCGATCCGGTAGGCCATCTGCAGGGCGTCGAGCGTGCGGCCGGCCTCGTGCTCGTTGCGGCCCAGCCCTCGCACGATGGCCCGCAGTTCGGCATCGATCCCGCGCGATTCGCCGATGAGCTGCAGGAACGCGTGGAGCGACTGCTCGACGCCTTGGCGGATGGCCGACCAGAACCGCTCGGAGCGGCGCCCCTGGTACTGCGGGACGGCCGTGGAGATCTCGCGCACGAGGTGCTCGGCCAATCCGGGGACGGCGGGCTCGAGCAGGGTCGCGAGGCGCGGCGGCAGCTCCGACCACGGATAGATCGGGAGCGAGATCCCAGGTATTCCGGATTTCTCTGCGCCAGGAAGGCCGCTGGAACGCTCGTCGGACACAGACGCGATCGTTGCAGATTGCGCACTCAATGACAAGAACGCAAATTTTTAGCACCAGGTCGCAATCCGAACACGGATTCGCCGCCTGTCGTGCGCTAGAAATGCGGGAATTGTGCGCCTACGGTGTGTTCATGGCCACTCAGGTAAGTCCCCCAGCCCCGCCGCCGGTCCGCCAGATGACGAATCGCGACAAGTACGCGAACTTGTTCATCGTCGTTTCTTATCCGGTACTCATCATTATTATCGGTGCCCTGGCCTGGGGCCCCGGGTTCCTCGACTGGACCGACCTCGGCATCGCCGCCGTGATGTACGCCTTCACCGGCTTCGGCGTCACCGTCGGCTACCACCGCCTGCTCACGCACGGCTCGTTCGAGACGAAGCCCTGGCTGCGCTACCTCTTCGCCATCGCCGGCTCGATGGGCGTCCAGGGTGCCGTGATCCACTGGGTCGCCGACCACCGCAAGCACCACGCGTTCTCCGACAAGGAGGGCGACCCGCACAGCCCGCACCTGCACGAGGCCGAGGGCTTCCGCGGCATGCTCGGCGGGCTCTGGCACGCGCACGTCGCGTGGCTCTGGGAGTACCACGCCACGTCGGACTACAAGCGCTACGCCCGCGACCTCTACGAGGACCCGACGATGCGCCGCATCCACCGGCTCTTCCCGGTCTTCCTGCTCCTGACCTTCGCCGTGCCGTTCGCGGCGGGCTTCGTGCTCACCGGCTTCACCCTCAACGGCGGCCTCACCGCGATGTTCTGGGGTGGCCTCGTCCGCATCACGCTGCAGCAGCACGCCACGTGGGCCGTCAACTCGGCCTGCCACTGGTTCGGCAAGCAGCGCTTTGCCTCCGACGATCACGCCACGAACGTCTGGTGGGTCGCCATCCCGTCGCTCGGCGAGGGCTGGCACCACAACCACCACACGTTCCCGCGCTCGGCGCAGCACGGCCTGAAGAAGTCCGAGTTCGACGCCTCGTACCTCCTCATCGCGGCGCTCGAGAAGCTCGGGCTCGCCTGGAACGTCGTCCGGATCGCCCCGGAGCGCCAGGAGCAGAAGCTGCTCGTCAACCAGAAGCCCGCCCAGGCCTAGGCGAAGCACCGCCGCCAAGGCCATCGGCGACTGTTTCCCCTCTCGGCTCAGTCCCAAGCCACCGAAGGCCCCGCCCCGCGATCAGCGCGGGGCGGGGCCTTCGTCGTTCCGGGCGCCCCGGGGCTCGCTGCGGCGCCCGGGTGCCGCGCCCGGCCGTGGCGTCGCCTCGGCCGATGGGCCAAGTTCCGGGCCCACCGTTTCGACAGCCGGCGCCTCGACACGGGCTAGCGTTGACCGCGGTACTGCACGGCCCGACCCACCTCGAGGACCCCTTCCATGGCGCACCGCGTGACGTTCATCCCTGGCGACGGCTCCGGCCCGGAGCTCACCGAGGCGACGCGGCGCGTGCTGGAGGCGACCGGCGTCGCGTTCGACTGGGACGTGCACGAGGCCGGCCTCGACGAGTACGAGCGCTCCGGCACGCCGTTCCCCGAGGCCACGCTCGCCTCGCTCAAGGCGAACGGCGTCGGCATCAAGGGTCCGACCACCACGCCCGTCGGCTCCGGCTTTCGCTCGATCAACGTGCTGCTGCGCAAGGAGCTCGATCTCTACGCCTGCGTGCGGCCCTGCAAGAGCTACGCCGGCGTGCGGACCCGCTTCCCGGAGACCGACCTCGTGATCTTCCGCGAGAACACGGAGGACGTGTACGCGGGCATCGAGTTCGAGAAGGACACGCCCGAGGCCGCGGAGCTGGCCGACCTGATCGAGCGCGTGCAGGGCACGCGGATCCGCGAGCACTCCGGCATCTCGATCAAGCCGATCTCCGTCTTCTGCTCGGAGCGGATCGTGCGCGCCGCGTTCGACTACGCCCGCGAGCACGGGCGGCGCAAGGTGCACGCCTGCCACAAGGCGAACATCATGAAGTTCTCCGACGGCGTGTTCCTCGAGGTGGCGCGCGAGGTCGCGAAGGACTATCCGGACATCGAGTTCGCCGACATCATCGTCGACAACCTCTGCAATCAGCTCGTCTCCTGGCCCGAGGAGTACGACGTGCTCGTGCTCCCGAACCTCTACGGCGACCTGATCTCCGACCTCGGCGCCGGACTCATCGGCGGGCTGGGCGTGGCGCCCGGCGCGAACATCGGCACCCACGCCGCCGTCTTCGAGGCCACGCACGGCTCGGCGCCCGGGCTCGCGGGTCAGAACAAGCTCAACCCGACGGCAGTGATGCTCTCCGGCGTGCTCATGCTCGGGCACCTCGGCGAGATCGACGCTGCGAACCGCATGGAGGCTGCGATCGCGGCCGTGATCGCCGAGGGCGACCGGGTGACCTACGACCTCAAGCCCACGAAGGACGACCCGACGGCCGTCGGAACGCGCGAGTTCGCGGACGCGGTCATCGACGCGCTCTCGGCCTGACGGCCCGCTCCGAGCGGGAGTGCGCCGTCCACCTGAACTCCAGCTTGAACCCTGGTGGGGGGCTGGGCGGAGCGGTACCTTCTGAGGGTGTCCCCCTCGCGCGTCCTGCCCCTGTCCCTGCTCGCCTTCGCGCTCGCGGCTCCTGCGCCGGCCAGCGCCGCCAGCACGGTGAAGTTCCCGTGCTACGACAAGAAGAAGCGCGAGATGAGGTTCATCGCGAAGCCCAAGAGCTGCTGGACCTATGACCCGGCCGGTCAGGAGATCGTGCCGTCGCAGCTGCGCAGCATGAAGTGGAAGAAGTGGGGCAAGTCGTCCACGAAGGCGACGGCCAAGCTGACGACCCCGGCCCTCACCGGCAAGGTGCAGCTCATCGCCCGCGGCCTGAAGGTCTGCTCCGACGAGCTGACGATCTACACCGCGTTCAAGGTGAAGATCGTCTCGTCGAACCTCGGGCCGAGCGTGAAGGGCGCGACCGTCTACAACTGGTCGGGCATTCCCTGCCCGGCCGTGTGAGGCGCCGAGCCCTCCCGATCGGTCCGGAGCCACGGGGCGCCCGCGGAGGCCGAGCGAATACCGTGAAGGCATGCTCGGCACCCAGGACAGTCCGCTGCGCGTCGCCATCGTCGGCGCCGGCCCCTCCGGCTTCTACGCCGCCGGCCAGCTCCTGAAGAACAAGCAACGCCCCGATCTCGAGGTGCAGGTCGACCTGTTCGACAAGCTCCCGACGCCGTTCGGGCTCGTCCGGGCCGGCGTCGCGCCGGACCACCCGAAGATCAAGTCCGTCACGCGCGTGTTCGAGAAGACCGCCGCCGATCCCCGGTTCCGCTTCTTCGGCGGGGTCGAGCTCGGCCGCGATCTCGCCCGGGCGGACCTGCTCGCCCACTACCACGCGGTGCTCTACAGCTTCGGTACCACCACCGACCGTCGCCTGTGGATCGACGGCGAGGAACTGCCCGGTTCGGTGCCCGCCACGGAGTTCGTCGCCTGGTACAACGGCCACCCGGATGCGTCGCCGCTCGAGTTCGACCTGTCGGCCGAGCGTGCGGTGGTGGTCGGCAACGGCAACGTCGCGATCGACGTCGCCCGGATGCTCCTGCTGCCCCGTGAGGAGCTCGCCGGCACCGACACCGCCGACCATGCGATCGACGCGATCGCTGCCGGCGGGGTGAAGGAGGTGCAGATCCTCGGGCGCCGCGGGCCGGCGCAGGCCGCGTTCACGAACCCCGAGCTGCTCGAGCTCGGGGAGATGACCGACGTGGACGTGATCGTCGACCCGGCCGACCTCGAGCTCGACGAGCACAGCCTCGCCGCGCTCGACCAGGCCGGCGAGGCAACGGCCCGCAAGAACGTCGAGATCCTGCGCGAGTATGCGGCGCGACCGACGACGGGGGCGAGCAAGCGCGTGGTGCTGCGGTTCCTGGTGAGCCCGAAGCGCCTCGAGGGCGACGGTCGCGTGGAGCGGATCGTGCTCGAGCACAACGAGCTGATCGCCGAGGCCGGCGCACTGCGCGCCAGCGGGACGGGCCGCGAGGAGGTCCTCGACGTGGGCCTCGTGTTCCGGGCCGTGGGCTACAAGGGCGTCCAGATCGCCGACCTGCCGTTCGACGACCGTGCGGGCCTGATCCGCAACGTCGACGGGCGCGTGACCGACGAGGGTGGTGCGCACCTGCACGGCGAGTACACGGCGGGGTGGATCAAGCGTGGTCCGAGCGGCGTGATCGGCACGAACAAGAAGTGCGCGAACGACACGGTCGAGCAGCTCGTCAACGATCTGAGCACCGGTCACCTCAACGCGCCCGCCGACCCGTCGCCGGCGGCGATCGACGCGCTGCTCGCGGCGCGCGGGGTGGAGGTCGTCCCGTGGGCTGGCTGGCAGGCGATCGACGCGGCGGAGACCGCGGCCGGCGCGCCGAAGGGGCGGCCGCGGGTGAAGCTCGTCACCTACGACGGGCTTGCCGAGGCCGCGAAGGGCGCGCCAACAACGGCCTAGTTGCCTGCGCGTTCTCGATACGTGCAGAGGCGTCGCTGGGGGCGCTCCCGTACGCCGTCGGCGCGCCGTATGCTCCGCGCGTGATCTCCTTCCGCGCCCTGGGGCACGCGCGATGAGCGCCGGTCTCGCCGCCCTCCTGGACGACATCGCCGCGCTCTCGCGCGCGGCGGCCGCGTCGCTCGACGACATCGCGGCCGGTGCCAGCAAGGCGAGCGTGAAGGCGGCCGGCGTGATCGTCGACGACACCGCCGTCACGCCTCGGTACGTGCACGGGTTCCAGCCCGAGCGCGAGCTGCCGGTCATCAAGCGCATCGCGAAGGGGTCGCTGCGCAACAAGCTGCTGTTCATCCTCCCGGCGGCGCTGCTGCTGAGCGAGCTGCTGCCGGGCCTGCTCACGCCGATCCTGATGGTGGGCGGCGCCTACCTCTGCTTCGAGGGGGCGGAGAAGGTGTGGGAGGCGCTCGGTCATGGCTACCACTCCGATGCCGAGGACGACGGCGCGGTGAGCGGTGCCGAGCAGGAGGAGCAGCTCGTGAGCGGCGCCATCCGCACCGACTTCATCCTGAGTGCCGAGATCATGGTGATCGCCCTCAACGAGGTCGCCGACGAGGCGCTGCTCTCCCGGGCGGCGAGCCTCGTGATCGTGGCGTTCGCGATCACCGCCGGCGTGTACGGCGTCGTCGCCCTGATCGTGAAGATGGACGACGTGGGCCTGAAGCTCGCGCAGTCTGCGAGCGGGGCCGTCGCCGGCCTCGGCCGCGGCCTGGTGAAGGGCATGCCGAAGGTGCTCTCGGTGCTCTCGACCGTCGGCATCGCGGCGATGCTCTGGGTTGGCGGCCACATCCTGCTCGTCGGCCTCGACGAGCTGGGCGTGCACTTCCTCTACAGCTTCGTGCACCACCTCGAGGAGGAGGTGCACCACGCCCTCGGCGCCGCCGGCGGCTTCTTCGGCTGGCTCACGAACACCGTCTGCTCGGCGATCCTCGGAATCCTCGTCGGCGCGGTGATCGTCGCCGGGATGCACCTGCGCGGCGGCGGCCACGGCGAGGCGGCGGCGCACTAGTCGCGAACCGGCCGCGGCCGGCCTCGGGGCCACGTCGTGGGCTCGCCCGCACGGGCTACGGCCCCGTAACGCGAAGGAAACCCCGGGCGCGATAGCGTGGCCCACGCTCTCCGGGCCCCGTTTTCACACAGAAGGATCCCCATGGCGAAGATCAAGGTGCAGAACCCCATCGTCGAACTCGACGGCGATGAGATGACCCGCATCATCTGGTCCTTCATCAAGGACAAGCTGATCCTCCCGTACCTCGACGTCGAGCTGAAGTACTACGACCTCGGGATGGAGTCGCGCGACGCGACGAACGACCAGATCACGGTCGACGCCGCGAACGCGATCAAGGAGTTCGGCGTCGGCGTGAAGTGCGCCACCATCACGCCGGACGAGGCGCGCGTCGAGGAGTTCGGCCTCAAGGAGATGTACCGCTCCCCGAACGGCACGATCCGCAACATCCTCGGCGGCGTGATCTTCCGCGAGCCGATCGTGATCTCCAACGTGCCGCGCCTCGTGCCGGGTTGGACGAAGCCGATCATCATCGGTCGCCACGCCTTCGGCGACCAGTACCGCGCCACCGACTACGTCGTCCCCGGCCCCGGCAAGCTCACCCTCACCTTCACCCCGGAGGACGGCGGCGACCCGGTCGAGCTCCCCGTCCACGACTTCCCCGGCGGTGGCGTCGCGATGGCGATGTACAACCACGACGAGTCGATCCGCGACTTCGCCCGCGCCTCCATGCGCTACGGCCTCGATCGCGGCGTGCCGGTCTACCTGAGCACGAAGAACACGATCATGAAGAAGTACGACGGCCGCTTCAAGGACCTCTTCCAGGAGGTGTTCGACGCCGAGTTCGCCACCGAGTTCGAGGCTGCCGGCATCACGTACGAGCACCGCCTGATCGACGACATGGTCGCCGCAGCCCTCAAGTGGGAGGGCGGCTACGTATGGGCCTGCAAGAACTACGACGGCGACGTGCAGTCCGACACCGTCGCCCAGGGCTTCGGCTCGCTCGGCCTGATGACCTCCGTGCTCATGACCCCGGACGGCAAGACGGTCGAGGCCGAGGCGGCGCACGGCACCGTCACCCGCCACTACCGCCAGCACCAGGCCGGCAAGCCGACGTCGACGAACCCGATCGCCTCGATCTTCGCGTGGACGCGCGGCCTCGCCGCCCGCGGCCGGATGGACGGCACGCCCGAGGTGACCGAGTTCGCCGAGACCCTCGAGCGCGTCTGCATCGAGACCGTCGAAGAGGGCAAGATGACCAAGGACCTCGCGCTGCTCGTCGGCCCGGACCAGGCCTGGCTCACCACGGAGGAGTTCCTCGCCGCCATCGACGAGAACCTCCAGAAGGCCGCGGCCTGACACCCCAGCCGCGACCGGCATGGGTCGGGCACCCCGCCCGGCCCAGCGTGCCCAGCACGCACCCCTTCCTCACCTACTCCCGCGACGAAAAGAGAACCTGAAATGGCTCCCGTCAAGGTCACCGTCACCGGCGCTGCCGGCCAGATCGGCTACGCCCTCCTCTTCCGCATCGCCTCCGGCGCACTGCTCGGCCCGAACACGCAGGTCGCCCTGAGCCTGCTCGAGATCGAGCCGGCCCTCAAGGCCGCCGAGGGCACCGCCATGGAGCTCAACGACTCCGCGTTCCCGCTGCTCTCGAGCATCGAGATCACCTCCGACGCCAAGAAGGCGTTCGACGGTGCCTCGGTCGCGCTGCTCGTCGGCGCGCGCCCGCGCACCGCCGGCATGGAGCGCGCCGACCTCCTCGAGGCCAACGGCGGCATCTTCAAGCCGCAGGGCGAGGCGCTGAACGCCGGCGCCGCGGACGACATCAAGGTGCTCGTCGTCGGCAACCCGGCCAACACGAATGCCCTCATCGCCCAGAGCCATGCCCCGGACATCCCGGCCGGCCGCTTCACCGCGATGACGCGCCTCGACCACAACCGCGCGCTGGCCCAGCTCGCCGAGAAGGCCGGCGTCGCCACGACCGACATCACGAACCTCGCGATCTGGGGCAACCACTCCCCGACGATGTTCCCGGACCTGTACAACGCGAAGATCAAGGGCGCGAACGCGTTCGAGACCGTCGGCAGCGACCTGGACTGGTACCGCGACGTGTACCAGCCGACGGTCGGCAAGCGCGGCGCCGCGATCATCGACGCGCGCGGCAGCTCGTCCGCCGCGTCCGCTGCCTCGGCCGCGATCGACCACATCCGCACCTGGGTCGACGGCACCGCCGCCGGCGACTGGACGTCGGCGGCGATCCCGTCCGACGGCTCCTACGGCGTGCCGGAGGGCATCATCAGCTCCTTCCCCGTCACCGTCACCCCCGGTGGTGAGTGGGAGATCGTGCAGGGTCTCGAGATCCCGGCGTTCGCCCAGGAGAAGATCGACGCGACCGTCGCCGAACTCGTCGGCGAGCGCGACGCCGTGAAGGACCTCGGCCTCATCTAGGCCGCACGCGTCGGCCTGAGCGATCAGGCGGGCCGCACGAGGGCCTCGTCTCCCGGCTGGGAGGCGGGGCCCTCGGTCGTTCCGGCGTCGCCCTCCGGCGCGTGCTCCGCGTCCGGGGTGCGCGAGCCGACGAGGCGCCCGTCGCGGAACCGCACGTCGGGCAGTCGCATCGCGACGACGGCGGCGAGCAGGAGCATCACGCCGCCGACGGCGAACACCCAGTGCAGCGCACCGGCGATGGCCGCCGCGGAGTCGGCCCGGCGGGTGATCGACGCGAAGAGCACGCCGAACGCCGCGGCGCCGACGGCGGCGCCGATCGTCTCGACGAACCGCAGCCCGGAGGTGGCCATGCCGAGGTCCGTCCGATCCACCGAGGTCTGCACGAGGATCAGCTCGTTGCCCAGGCCCGTGCCGAACCCCGCTCCGAACAGGAACAACCCGATCGCGAGGGCGATGCCGGAGCTGTGCACGCCGCTGCCGGTCGCCGCGAGCACGAGCAGCGCGAGACCGGCCACCACCTGCCCGCCGGCGATCGCCGCCCGCACGGGGCCGCCATTGCGGATGAGCCGCGCGCCGTAGGTGGCCCCGAGCGCCATGCCGAACGCCATCGGGACGAGGTGCAGGCCGGTCGACGACGGCGACACGCCCCGGACGAGCTGGAGGTCGAGGGTGAGGTAGACGACCGACGACGCCAGGCCGATCCCGGCGACGACCTGCAGCACGGTCACGACGCGCAGGATCCGGTGGCGGAGCAGGTGCGGCGGGAAGAACGGCTCGCGGGCGGTCGCCTGACGCCGCGCGAACGCGGCGCCGAGCACCACGGCAGCGGCCGCGAGGCCGAGGATCTGCGCCGACCCCCAGCCGTACCGCCGCCCGCCCCACTCGCAGGCGAGCAGCACCGCCGCAGCCGTGAGCGCGAGGAGGGACGCGCCGAGCGGGTCGACCTGACTCGTGCCGCGCACCTCCTCGAGGTGGAGCGTGCGGGCGACCACGAGCCAGGCGGCAGCGGCGAGGGGGAGGTTCACGAGGAACACCCAACGCCACCCGGCATGGTCGACGAGCAGTCCCCCGAGCAGTGGGCCGACGACCAGGCCGAAGCCCACCATCAGGCCGGCCAGGGAGCTCGTCTGGCGGGCCTCGCCGCTCTCGGCGACGAGGTGGCCGAACACGATGAACGTGACGCTCATCAGGCCGCCGCCGCCGAGCCCCTGGAGGGCGCGGAACGCGATCAGCTCCTCCATCGACCGGGCGATGCCGCAGAGCAGCGAGCCGCCGATGAACAACCCGAGGGTCGACAGGAACACGGGCTTCGCGCCGTGGCGGTCGGCGAGCTTGCCGTAGATCGGCTGGACGACGCAGCTCGCAAGGACGTACGCCGTCACGAGCCACGGCACCCGCGACACGCCGTTCGCCGGGTCGAGCGTGCTGCCGATCGACGTCGCCGCGGCGGTGACGATGTTCATGTCGAGAATCCCGAGCATGAGGGTGCCGAGGAGCGCGAGCACCAGGAGGTGCTGCGCCGGCGTCCGCGTCGGCGCGGGCTTCTGGGTGGCTGGGGTGGTGCTGGTCATCGGTCGCCTCGCCGGTCGGACGGTGGAGTCGGACGAGGAGATTAGGACCGGTATAAGATTAGGTCAAGTCAAAGTTTTGACCGGGCACAAGGTTGCTCCTCGCCCCGGTACGATCTGCGGCGATGTCGGACGACCTCGGACTGCGTGAGCGCAAGAAGCGCGAGACGCGTCGCCACCTGGCGGAGACCGCCCTCGGGTTGTTCCTCGAGCGCGGCTTCGACGAGGTCTCGGTCGCCGAGGTGGCGGCGGCGGCAGGCGTGTCGAAGATGACGGTCTTCAACCACTTCCCGGCCAAGGAGGACCTCGTGTTCGGGGTCGGCGAGGAGGAGGACAACGGGCTCCCCGATCTCGCGGCGGCCGTCCGGGCTCGCGCGGCCGGGGTGTCGCCGTTCGCGGCGATCCGGGTGGCGGCGCGCGAGGACTTCGCGGGGCGCGCCGGCAAGCGCGACGTCGATGCGGCGACGCCGTTCATCCGCATGGTGTTCCGCAGCCCCACGCTCATGCACGGGTTCGGGCGACGCTGGGCGGTGCTGCAGCAGGAGCTCGCCGGTGCGCTCGCGGAGGCTGCGGGCATCGACGCGCCGCCGCCGGACCTCGAGGCGCGGTTCTTCGACGCGATCCGCGGTGACGCCGATCTGCGGCAGCTCGGCACCTGGCTCGACCGGATCGATGGTGCGGCACTCACGCCGCACCTCGTCGCCGGTCAGGTGGTCACCGTGCTGCAGCAGCTCACGATGGTGAACCTCGTGCGGGTCGTCGCCGGCGTCTCACGCCAGGAGGGGCTGCGCCGCTCCCTCGCAGAGCTCGACGCGGCCTTCGATCTGCTCGAACGGGGCATGGGCGGCTTCGCCGCCTGAGCCCTCCGATTCGCGGCCGCGCCTGCTGGGGACTGGCCGTCAGGAACCCGGCAGGTACCAGCCGCGGCCGCGCTTCTCGAGCTTGCCGTCCTGCTCGAGCGCCGGCAGGACGCGGTAGAGGTAGTTCTGGTTGATGCCGAGGCGGTCGGCGATCTCGCCGGCGGTCAGGCCGGGCTCGCTCGTGACCGCGTTGATGGCTTCCTGCGCACGGGTGCCGGTGCCGCGGGGGCGGCCTCGGCGGGGTGCGCCGGCGGCCGGTGCGGAGGCGGGGCTCGCGCCGCCGCGGCTGACGCCGTCGAGGGCGTCGAGGGCGGCCTGGAGGCGGTGGTACTCGTCCACGGCGTCCTTGAGCTCCTCGAGGCGGGCCTTGATCTCGTCTTTCTTGCTGTCCAGGAAGTCGGACATGTGTGTGGCTCCTAGGGGGAAGTCGGGGGTTCCACTACATGTGACCGTATATCACGCGGGGTGTATCCGTGGGATTCCGTGATGCGCGGGGGCTGCGATACGGCGCGGGGCGCGCGGTGTGATGTGTCGAACGGTGGTCAGCGAGCGAGCAACGCGCTCAGCCGGTCGAGGGATTCGATGGCTTCCTGCTCGGGGGTATCGCCGACGAGTGCGCGCGAGGCGGCGGCCCCGAGCAGGCCGCCGGGCGCTTTGAACTCGTTGCGGTACCGCAGACGGGTGCGGCCGCCGGGTAGCTCTTGGAGGTCCTGTTGGATGGAGGCCTTGGATCGCGCCGGGCCGCGGCCCTTCCAGCTGATGTGTCGTGCCGGGGTGAGCGACTCGAGGGTCCAGTTGACGATGAACGGTGCGCCCCGCAGGACGTACCGCTGCCTGCACTCCCACCCGGGGCGTGGGGTGCCGGGGTCGACGTGGAGGACGGCGCGGCAGATGGTCACCCACTCGGGAGTGCGGGCGATGTCGAGGAGGACGTCGTACACCTCCTGCGGCGTGGCATCGAGGTCGATGGTGACGTCGACGGGGGCCATCAGTCTCCGATCTCATCGTCACCGCGCAGTGCGTGCTCGATGGCGGCGTCGAGGTGGTGGCGGGGCGGGGAGAGGGCGACGCCCTGGTCTGCGGCGCTGCGGGGGAGCAGGTCGCTCCCGAGGGACTGCATGAGCGGCGCGACGAGCCCGAGGTCTTCACCGGCGACGGCGGCGGCGACGGGTGCGGCGACGGACGTGAGCGCGACGGGGAGTGGCACGGTGGGGCGCCCGACCATGAGGTGGTCTCGGATCGCTTCGATCAGCTCGCGGTACGTGACCTCGTCGGGGCCGACGCTGTCGAACACGGCGAGCGGGCGGTCGGTGGGGGCGGTGGCGGCGTCGACGAGCTGGCGGATCAGGTCGCGCTCGTCGATCGGACGGGTGCGGTGGTCGCGCCACGGCGGGAGGAGGAGGACGGGCAGCCGTTCGACGAGCCGCAGGAGGAAGCGGAAGGAGCGGGAGCCGGTGCCGATGACGATCGACGCCCGCAGGACGACGACGGGGATGCCGCTGCTGGCCAGGGCCTGCTCGACGGCGAGGCGGCTGCGGACGTGTCCGGAGGGGCGGCCCGCGGCGGGGGCGAGGACGCTCATGTAGACGATGCGCCTGACCCCGGAGTCGGCGGCCGCCGCGGCGAAGCGACGGGCAGCGTCGAGCTCGGTGGCGGCGTAGTCGAGTGTGCCCTCCATCGAGTGCACCAGGAAGTAGGCGACGTCGACGCCGCCCAGCGCCTCGGCAAGGGCACCGGGGGTGGGGGCGGACAGGTCGACCGCGTGGGTCGGCCACGGTCCGCGGACGCGCTCGGGGTGGCGGGCCAGCCCGCGGACGTCGTGGCCGTCGCCCGAGAGCGCCGCGGCGAGGTGGTGGCCGACGTAGCCGCTGATGCCGGTGACCAGGAACCGCATGCCCCAACCCTACGGCCGCCGGGCGCGGCGGGACCATGCGCTCGGGATCGTCCGGGTCCGCCGCAGCGCGCCCTTCGGTCGCACGTCGGCCGGCTTGATGGCGCGCTCGGAGTGCTCCCCGCTCCGAGCGGGTTTTCGTGTTGTCCCCCCACTGCGTCGTTTCCCGCTCTGAGCGGGATGACCGGTGGCATGGCCCAGGGGCGGTCTGCTTTCTTCCTCTGGGCGCACCGAGGAGTCACTCCGCCGGCGCCGCTCACGCACTCCACACATGACGCCGCAGCCCTCCGCATCCGATCCGAAGCCCTCCTGCGAGGGGTGCTTCTTCGGTCGCCAACGGCTCTGCGCCCTCGAGCTCGACGGGCCGTGCGCGACGTTCCGCCCGGACACGCCCGAGGGCCTGCGCCCGCAGCGCCAGCTCCGGTTCGCGTTCCGGGTGTCGGATGCTCCGGCGACTCCCGTCCCGGCGCCGCGCCGCGCCCCGCAGCGCCGCGCGCCGCTCACGCGCCCGGAGCAGCCGATGCTCGTTCCCAGCGCGTTCGCGTAACCGGCTCGACCGGCCTTCTGTGAGCAGGCGCCCGACCGCGCGCGGCGTCGAGGGCTAGCATGCCGCGAGGTGACGGAGCAGCACGCGAACCTGACCGTCCTCGGATGCTCGCCGTCCTGGCAGAACGTGGACGAGGCGTGCTCGGCGTATCTCGTCGACGCCCCCGACACGCGCCTGCTCATCGACTGCGGCAACGGGGCCTTCGCGCAGCTGCGCAAGCGTTTCGACTACGCGACGATCGACGCGATCGCCATCACCCACACGCACGGCGACCACATGCTCGACCTGCTCCCGTTCGCGTACGCGCTGCTCTACTCGCCCCGTGCTCTGCGCGACGGCCTCCGCAAGCCGACCCTGCTGCTGCCGCCGGGCGCGACCGAGCGCATCCGCACGATCTTCGGTCTGATCGACCGCCCCGAACTGCTCGACGACGCCTACGAGGTGCGCGAGTACGCGCCCGCCGAGCCGGTCGAGGTCGGGTCGCTCGTGCTCGAGTTCGCCGAGGTCCCCCACTTCGTGCCGACGCACGCGGTGTCGGTCCGTACGCAGGCCGGCGGCCGGTTCGTGTTCGGTGCCGACTCCCGTCCGTGCGACGAGATCACCGAGTTCGCGCGCGGTGCGGACCTGCTGATGCTCGAGGCGACGCTCCTGTTCCCCGAGCGTGGAGTCCGCGGCCACATGACGCCCGACGAGGCGGCGCAGGTAGCCGTCGACGCCGCCGTCGACCGGCTCGTGCTCACCCACATGAGCGACGAGCTCGACCGTGACGACCAGCTCGCCAAGGCGCAGGCCGTGCACGCCGACACCGTGCTCGCCGTGCCCGGGGCGACGCACCGGTTCTAGCGCGCCCGGCGCGCGTTGCCCGCTGCGCCGACCGGCGCGCTGGGCCACCGGCAGTAGGCTGGCGGGAACATGGGTAGCGATCGGGATCTGTTCGCCGGGTTCGAGCGCATGCGCCGCGAGATGGACGAGCTGTTCGGCGACGTGTTCGACCGGGCGCTCGCGCCCCGCCGCGCCGGCTTCACGCCCCGCGTCGACGTGTACTACACGCAGTCGCCGCCGGCCGCGGTGATCGCGATCGATCTCGCGGGTATCACCGTCGAGGGACTGCGGGTCGACGTGCAGGGTCGCGTCGTGCGGATCTCCGGCCGCCGCCCGCCGGTCGTCGCCGAGGGCCGCGTGTACCAGCAGCTCGAGATCGAACACGGGCCGTTCGAGCGCGTGATCGAGCTCGGCGTCGACGTCGAGTCGGAAGCGGCGCGCGCCACCTACGTCGACGGCATGCTCGAGATCGAGCTGCCCGTCGCGCGGCGCAACCTCACCACGCACCACGTCCCGGTCAGCCGCGGCGACGAGCCGGAGGACGCGTGACCGATTCCGGGCTCGTGATCGTCGGCGCCGACGGGGCGCCCATCGGCGAGGGGCCGGCCGTACCGCCCGCGCTCGGCGTCCTGCCGCTGCGCGACACGGTGCCGTTCCCCGACATGGTCATCCCCCTCGCGATCGGGCAGGAGCGCTCGCTGCGGCTCGTCGACGAGGTGCTCACGGGCGATCGCCGATTCGTGATGGTCGCGGGGCGCGAGCCCGACATCGAGGCCCCGGCGCCCGAGCAGCTCCACGAGGTCGGCGTGATCGGGACGATCGCGCGGATGATGAAGGTGCCGGACGGCACCTCGCGCCTCCTGGTGCAAGGCGGTCAGCGCGTGCGGATCACGGCCTGGCGGCAGGAGGAGCCCTACCTCGTGGCCGAGATCGAGGAGCTGCCGGACGTGGTCCGGGAGAGCGACGAGCTCACCGCCCTCGTGCGGGAGGTGCAGCGCACGTTCCTCGAGATCGTCGAGCGCGTCCCGTACCTCCCGGAGGAGCTGCAGCTCGCGGTCACGAACATCGACGACGCGTCGCAGCTCTCCCACCTCATCGGCAGCGCCCTGCGGATCACGCCGGAGGAGAAGCAGGAGCTCCTCGAGCAGCCCGACGTGGAGCTGCGCCTGCGCCGGCTGGTGCAGCTGCTCGCACGCGAGCTCGAGGTGATCTCGATCGGCACGCGCATCCAGGACCAGGTCCAGAGCGAGCTCGACAAGGGGCAGCGCGAGTTCGTGCTGCGCCAGCAGCTGCGAGCGATCCAGGATGAACTCGGCGAGGGCGACGACGTCCAGCGGGAGGTCGACGAGCTACGGGAACAGCTCGATGCGCTGCCGCTGCCGGCCGAGGCGCGCAAGGCCGCCGAGCGTGAACTGCGGCGCCTCGCGTCGATCCCGGCGGTGAGCCCCGAGCACGGGGTCGTGCGCGGCTACCTGGAGTGGATCGTGGCGCTGCCGTGGGAGCACCGCGAGGAGGAGCCGATCGACCTCGGTCTGGCGCAGGACATCCTCGACGGCGATCACTTCGGGCTCGAGCAGGTCAAGGACCGCATCCTCGAGCACCTCGCCGTCCTGTCGCTGCAGCCCGAGGCGCGCGGCACGATCCTCTGCCTCGCCGGCCCGCCGGGGGTCGGCAAGACCTCCCTGGGGCGTTCGATCGCGCGGGCGATGGAGCGCAGCTTCGAGCGGATCTCCGTCGGTGGCGTGCGCGACGAGGCCGAGATCCGCGGCCACCGCCGCACCTACGTCGGCGCGATGCCCGGCACGCTGCTGCGCGCGATGCGCGACGCGGGGACGACGAACCCCGTGATCCTCGTCGACGAGATCGACAAGATGTCGTCGGGCGGCGGCGGCGACCCGACCGCCGCGATGCTCGAGGTGCTCGACCCCGAGCAGAACACCACGTTCCGCGACCACTTCCTCGACCTGCCGTACGACCTCTCGCGGGTCACGTTCATCTGCACGGCGAACGAGCTCGATCGCATCCCGGGGCCGCTGCGCGACCGGATGGAGATCGTCACGATCGCCGGCTACACCGAGCAGGAGAAGCTCGAGATCGCGCGCCGCTACCTCGTGCCGCGCCAGATCAAGCGGGCCGGCCTGCGACGCGGTCAGGTGTCGTTCAGCGATGCCGCGCTGAAGGTGCTCATCGCCGAGTACACGCGGGAGGCCGGGGTGCGCGGACTCGACCGTGCCGTTCGGTCGGTGTGTCGGAAGGTCGCCCGGCAGGTGGCCGAGGGCAAGGCCGAGGGTCGGGTGTCGATCAGCGGGCCGCGCGTGCGCGAGCTGCTCGGCGGACAACGGCGCTCCAAGCAGCAGCGCCGACGCAAGCCGGCACCGGGCGTGGCGAGCGGTCTCGCGTGGACGCCGGTCGGCGGGGACGTGCTCTACATCGAGGCCGCGGCGACGCCGGGCAACGGCCGGCTCACGCTCACGGGCCAGCTCGGGGACGTGATGCGCGAATCGGCGCAGGCCGCCTACACATGGTTGCGCGGCCACCTCGAGCAGGTGGCACCGGATGCCCCGGCCGACTGGTTCAAGACGCACGACGTGCACGTGCACGTGCCCGCCGGCGCGATCCCGAAGGACGGCCCGTCGGCCGGCATCACGATCGCGACGGCCCTCGCCTCGCTCGTCTCGGGGCGCCCGGTGCGCGACGACGTCGCGATGACCGGGGAGATCACGCTCACGGGCGAGGTCCTGCCGATCGGTGGGCTCAAGGAGAAGTCGCTCGGCGCGCAGGACCTCGGCTACAAGCTGGTGATCGCGCCCGGCCGCAACGCGAGCGATCTCGAGGAGTTCCCGGCGAGCCTGACGGAGGCGATCGACTTCCGGTTCGCCGAACGGATCGAATCGGTGCTCGAGCTCGCGCTGCGGCCGCCCGCGCGCAAGCGGGCGGGGACGAGGCGCGCCTCGACGTAGCGCCGCCGTCGCCCGCAACGGGCGACAGCCGATGCGCCAGCCGTCCAGGTCGCACTGAAGACCTGGAAATTGGCGCCGATGCACTGGGCACTCGCGCCGCACGGTTCCCGTTCCGGGCGGCAGTTCCCCCGAGACCCAACAGTTCCCTTTGCTCCTACGTACCGCTCTGACGGGCGCCGCTGCGCTGCTCGTCGCCGTTCCCTGCGCCCAGTCCGCGCAGACCCTGAAGCTCGATCTCGCCTCGCCCGCGAACGCCGTCACCGGCGGTGTCGCCGTGCAGAGCGCGAAGCTCCAGCGGCGTGCCTACGTCGTGACCGTGAGCGGAACGGGCTCGCTGTGGCACCCGGACGATGCGGCCCCCGTCAACTGCGGGGCGCCGGAACCCGGGAAGGTGATCACCGATCCGACGCCGGGTCAGCCGGTGGCGGTGCCGACCGTCGATGCGGCGGTCGTTTACGCGGCGCCGCGCGGCGTGCCGTTCCTCGGCGGCTACGCGTGCGTCGAGCCGACGCCGAAGGCGCCGCCGGCCCAGGCCGCGCTGCGGATGGGGGTGGGCGGGGTGCTCTCGGCGCGCGCACCGATCGGCGGGCAGCCGAAGGTGCCGTCGGCGAGCCACAGCTACGCGTACGTCGTCGTCGGCGCCGGTCGCCCCCTGCAGTTCCAGTACGCCGACCCGGTCGTCTGGGACAACTCCGGCCGCCTGGCCATCACCATCCGCACGCTGCCCGAGTGCGCGGCCGCGGTCGGCGCGTGCCTGCCGACCGCCGCGCCGACGCTGCAGATGCTCGCGTCGCTCAAGCCTCCGAAGGGGCCGCTGCCATGCGTGTTCCCGGCGCTCGCCGCCATCACGAAGGCCGGCGACCGCGGCCAGTGCGCATGAGGCGTCCGTCGCGGCGTCGCTCCGGTCGCGCGACGGCCGCCCGGCTCGCCGCCGTCGCCATGGCGGTCGCCGCGTGCGCGCCTGCGGCCTCCGCCAGCGAGGTGCTGCGTCTCGATCTCGCCGACCCGGCGAACGACGGGGGCGTCGCGGCCGAGAGTCAGCCGCTCGACAACCATGCGCCGTACGTCGTCACCGTCACGGGCACCGGCTCGCTCTGGCAGACGACCGACAGCTGGCGGGACCTCTGTGGCCTGCCGGAGGAGGCGCCGATCGCCGAGCCGTCTCCCGGCCATGCACCGACGCCCGCCACGGTCGACGCCGCCGTCGTGTTCGCGGCTCCGCGCGGTGCCGGCTTCATGGGTGGCCAGGCCTGCGACGGCGCGAACCCGACCTCGCCTCCGGCCCCCGGCTTCCTGCTGATGGGCACGGCAGACGACCTCGTCCGAGCCGTTCCCGACGGTGGGCAGCCCGCGGTGCCGAACCCGGCGCACCGCTACGTGTTCTCGGTGACGGGCGACGGCAATCCGCTCCAGTTCCGGTACGACGACCCGGTCGTGTTCGACAACACCGGCATCCTCACGATCACCGTCTTCACCGAGGCCGAGTGCGAGGCGGTCGACTGCAGGGCCACGCCCACCCCGACGGCGACGCCTGCGCCGACGCCGACCGCGACGCCCACGCAGACCGCCGCGCCGACCGAGACGCCCACGCCGACGCCCGCGCCGAGCGAGACGCCCACGGCGACGCCTGCGCCGAGCGAGACGCCGACGCCCACGCCCACGCCGACCGAGACGCCCACGCCGACGACGACGCCGACGCCGACGCCGACGCCGACGCCGACGACGACGACGACGCCGACGCCGACCGCGACCGCGACGCCCACGCCGACCGCGACCGCGACGCCCACGCCGACCGCGACGCCCACGCCGACCACCGCAGCGCCCACGACCACGACCCCCGCCGTCACCCCGACGCCGACCCCGTCCGCGACCCCGTCCGCGGCGCCGACGCCGACTCCGAACGTCGCCGTGCTCGTCTCGCCCGTGCTTCCGCCGATCGTCGGCCAGCAGGTGCTGCCCGACCAGGTGCGGCTCGACCGCGAAGCGATGCTCACGGCCCGCCACGGCAACGCGTGCGTGAACACGAACGTGCTCTCGGTGCGGCTCGTGGCGAAGCGGCGGACGAAGCTCGTGAAGGCCGCGTTCTGGATCGACGACCGGCGGGTGCGCACGGTCTCGGGCAAGCGGCTCTACGTGTCGACGAAGACGAAGCGACGCGTCGTGCGCGTGCAGAAGTTCCGCAACCTCCCGAAGGACAAGTTCGTCTTCAGGGCGGTCGTGCGGGCCAGCGGCGGCAAGCGGTTCAAGCTGCGGCAGGTGTACTACCGCTGCACGCCGCCGAAGAAGGCGGCGAAGGCCATCGCGCTCCGCTGAACTGAGCAAGTGGGCTCCTGGCCCAACCACAACGTCCAACGGACAGGCGCGTTGCCGCTCCCTCGAGGTGGTCGGCCCGGCGTCGACAACAGGGATGTCGGAATCGCTCCGACTTCCGGCAAATCCCCACGCCCCAGGCACTTCATGTCGCACGATGTTCCGGCGCAGCCCGAGGTGGCCGCGCTCCCCCCGGAGATCACGGTCCTCATCCCCGCCTTCAACGAGGAGCCGCGCCTCGGCGCCACGCTCGACGCGGTCCTCTCGCACCCGGCGCTCGCGGGCGCCCAGCTCGTCGTGATCGACGACGGCAGCACCGACCGCACCGTCGAGCTCGCGCTCGGTGCGCTGCGCAACCGCCCGAACGCCCACATCCTCATGAGCCCGAGCAACAAGGGCAAGGGCGCGGCCGTGCGCAAGGGCGTCGTCGTCGCCCGGGGCCGCAAGGTGCTCGTGCTCGACGCGGGCCGCCCGGGCGCCCTCTCCGCCGCCGAGGCCATGCTCGCCCGCCTCGACGACGCCGACGTGGTCGTCGGCGCGCCGCCCGTCGGCGCCTCGCTGGTGAGCACGCGCTGGCGCAGCGGCCTGCGTGGGTTCCGCGCCGAGGTGTCGCGCGAGCTCTTCAAGCGCTCGCTGTTCGACGGCCTCGCCGTCGACGCCGAGATCCTCCTCATCGCCCAGAAGCTCGAACTGCGCATCGCCGAGCTCCCGCTCGAGCTCACACCGGCGCCCGCCACGAAGGCCCGTCCGCTGCGCGACGCCGCCGAGCTCGCCCGCATGCGCTTGCGTCACCGTGGCACCCACGCCCTCCCGTCGGAGCTTCGGGCCGCATGAGCGGGGCCACGGTGCAGACCTCGCTGTCGGTCGGCGTCGTGGCGTGGCGCGAGCTCGCCAATCCCCGGGCCGGGGGCTCGGAGGTGGTCGTCGACGCCTACCTGCGCGGTCTCCACGAGCGTGGCCACGACGTCCGCCTGATGTGCGGCGGGCCTGTCGGCGAGCGGATCTACCCCGTGTACGGCATCGGGGGCACCTACTCGCAGTACCTGCGCGCGCCGCGCGCTGCGGCCAAGTTCATGCGCAGTATCGACGTGCTCCTCGACGTCCAGAACGGCATCCCGTTCTTCTCGCCGCTCTGGCGCCGCAAGCCGACGGTCTGCCTCGTGCACCACGTGCACACCGAGCAGTGGGCGCAGCACTTCCCGGCGCCGGTCGCTGCCGTCGGCCGGATGCTGGAGAGCGACGCGATGCCCTGGGCCTACGGCCACACCCCCTACGTCGCCGTCTCCCCGGGCACCGCGCGAGACCTGAACGCGCTCGGCATCCCGAACCACCAGATCACGGTCATCCCGAACGGGGTGGCGGCTGCCGAGCCGGCCGCGACCCGCAGCACCGACCCCACCTTCCTCGCGCTCGGGCGGCTCGTCCCGCACAAGCGGATCGACCTGCTGCTCAGGCTCTGGGAGCAGGTGCGCCCGATCACGGGCGGCCGGCTCCTCATCGCCGGCGACGGGCCCGAGCTGCCAGCGCTGCAGACGCTCGCCGGGGATGGCGTCGAGTTCCTCGGCTCCGTCACCGAAGCGCACAAGCAGGAGCTGCTCTCGAGCGCCTGGGCGCTCGTGCACACCGCCTCGCACGAGGGCTGGGGGATGGTCGTCCTCGAAGCCGGCATGGTGCGCACGCCGACGATCGCCTACGACGTGCCGGGGCTGTGCGACACGGTGCGCCATGGGGTGACGGGCCACCTCGCGCAGAGCGACGGCGAATTCGTCGACGCGTGGGTGCGCCTCGCCGCCGACCCGGAGCGGCGCCTGCAGCTGGGCGACGGCGCCCGCCGGTGGGCCGAGACCTTCACCTGGGACCGCACGGTCGACCGGCTCGAGCAGGTGCTCCTGGGCGCCGTCGACATCGGCGCGATGCTCCCCGTGCGTCCGAGCGCGCTCGCCGCGTGAGCCGGCGGCCCCCGACGGCCGCCGCTCGGTCGCTGGCGTCGGCGCTCTTCCTGATCTCCTCGCTCGCGGTCGGTCTGGCCGCGTTCGTCGTTCTGGCCGTGCTCGCCCGCAGCGGCGATCCCGGCGAGCTCGCGGCCGCCTCGGCGGTGATGGGCGTGTCGTTCGTGCTCGCGGTCGTGCCGGGCGCCATCCAGCTGCGCAGCGCCGCCCGTGCTGCGGCCGGCGAGCCGGCCGGCCTCCCGCTCGTCGCCACCCGCGCGGGGACCGCCGGCCTGCTGCTGGCGGCCGTGCCCCTCGCCCTGCTCCTCGGCGTGCCCACCGGGGCGCTCGTGCTGCTCGCCCTGCAGTTCGCGGCCGCATGCGTGGCGAGCGCGCAGCGCGGGCTCGCGATCGGTCGCGCCGACCACCGCCACGCGACCGAGAGCATGGCCGTCGAGGCCGCCGTGCGCGTGGTCGCCGGCGTCGGTCTCGGCCTCGTCTTCGGCGCCGCCGGCTTGGCGGCGTCGCTGCTGCTCGGCAGCACCGCGGCTGCGCTCGCCGGCCGCCGTTGGTCCGGCCCGCTCGCGCCGGTCCCGACCCGCGAGGTGATCGCGCCGGCGCTCTGCGTCGGGCTGCTGATGGTGCTCGTCAACCTCGACGCGTTCGCGGCGCCCCGTCTCCTCGGCGGGGCGGCGGCGGATGCGTACGCGCTCGCCGAACTACCCGCCCGCGGCCTGTTCTTCGCGCTGTTCGCCGTTTCGTGGCTCTCGGTCCCGCTGGCGATCCGCGCGACCACGCGGCGCCAGCTCGCCGTGCCGGTCGCCGGCGTGCTGGCGGTGGGCGCCGCCGCGGGCCTTAGCCTCCTGCTCGTGCGACCGCTCATGCCGATCGCCCTCGGAGCCCCGGCCCCGCCCGCCGCGCTGATGGCGTCGCTCCTCGGTGCGATGACCGTCGCGGCCGCGCTCGCGACGGCCCTCGCAATGGCCGCGGCGCGCGGAGCGGCCCGTCCCTGGCTGCCGACGCTCGTCGCAGCGGCGGTCCTCGCGGCCGTCATCCTCGGCCGCGCCGGTGCGGATACGCCGCAGGGCCTCGCGGATGCGGTGCTGCTCTGCACGACGGGCGCGCTCACGGCCACCGCCGCGCTGCTCGGGCGCACCGTGAGCCGGCTCGCCGCAGCACCTGCCGTCCCCCCGCTGCTCGCCGGGCGGTGAGTGCCCCCGCGGAGCGCCCGCGGCGTCGATGGCTCCTGCTCGCCGCCGCGGTGCTCGTGGCGCTCGCGTTCGCGCAGGTGCCGGGCCGGCTCGCGTTCGACACGAAGCTCGACCTCACGGTCGACCCCGTCGGGTTCCTCGCCCGCTCGCTCCACCTGTGGGATGCGACCGGTGGTCTCGGTCAGGTGCAGAACCAGGCCGTCGGGTACGCGTTCCCGATGGGGCCGTTCTTCGCGCTCGGCGATCTCTCCGGCCTGCCGATGTGGGCGGTGCAGCGGCTGTGGCTCGCGCTGCTGCTGTGCACGGCGATGTGGGGCATGGCCCGCCTCGCCGCGGCGCTCGGCGTGGGGCGAGAGCCGGGCTGGATCATCGGTGGCCTCGCCTACGCGCTCGCCCCGTTCTTCACCGGCCTGATCGGGTTCACGTCGGCCGCGGTGCTCCCCGCGGCGCTGCTGCCGTGGACCATCGTGCCGCTCGTCGCCGGTGCACGCGGCGGCTCCCCGCGGCAGGCGGCGGCGCGCTCGGGCGTCGCGATCCTGCTGATGGGCGGCGTGAACGCCACCTCGGCCCTGGCCGTCCTCACCCTGCCCGGGCTGTACCTGCTCACGCGCACGCCCGGCCGGCGCGCGCGGGCGCTGCTGGGCTGGTGGTGCGTGGCGGCCGGACTCGCGTGCTTCTGGTGGTTCGCGGCGCTCGTGTTCCAGGCGAAGTACGGGCTGAGCGTCGTCGAGTACACGGAGACGCCGCAGGTGACCGAGTCGACGACGGCCGCCGCTGCCGTCCTGCGCGGAACCGGCAACTGGCTCGGGTACCTCAACCTCGGCGCGCCATGGGTGCCGGCCAGCTGGACGCTCGGGACGGCCGGCGCGGCGGTGCTGGCCACCACCCTCACGGCGGCGGCCGGGCTCGCCGGCCTGGTCGCGGGACGGTTCGCGGAACGGCGGTTCGTCGGCGCGGCGTTCGCCCTCGCGGCGTGCGCGATCTGCGCCGGCTACACCGGCAACGCCGGGGGGCTGTTCAGCCCGACGGTCCTCGACCTGCTCGACGGCCCGCTGGCCGCGTTCCGCAACGTCTACAAGTTCGAGCCGGTGCTCGCCGCGGCCACCGCGCTCGGTCTCGCGCACGTGGTCAGCGCGCCGTGGCCGGTGTGGCGCTGGCCGGCACGCGTCGCCCTGGCCGCCGCCACCTGCGGGGTGCTCGCCGTCGGTGCGCTCCCGCTCGTGAAGGGCGAGGCGACGACGCCCGGCGCCTTCGACCGTGTGCCGACATGGTGGACGCAGGCCGCCGACTGGCTCGGGACGCACGCGGGCCGCAGCACCACGCTCCTGCTCCCCGGCTCGGCGTTCGCGGAGAACACCTGGGGCCGTCCGCTCGACGAGCCGATGCAGGCCCTCGCGCAGGGCCCGTGGGTCACCCGCACCCTGCAGCCGCTCGGCGGGATCGGGAGCACCCGGGTGCTCGACGACCTCGAGCGCCGCATCGTGCAGCGGCGCCCGTCACCCGGACTGCGGGCCACGCTCCGACGCGCCGGCGTGCGGTACGTCGTCGCCCGCAACGACCTGAACTGGCGCAACACGAGTGCGCCCCGCCCGATCCTCGTCCGCGACGCGCTGCGAGGTGCCGGGCTGGAGCGCGTGGCGGCGTTCGGCCCGCGGGTGCCGGTCCTGCAGGCGCGTGGCAACCTCCTGCCCGACCTCGGCATCGGCGAGGAGGAGGGCAAGCTGCGGATGCTCGAGATCTACGCCGTGGACCGCGCAGCCTCACCGGTGACCACGGCCGCCGTCGCGACGACGACGGTCGTGAGCGGCGGGCCCGAGTCGATCGCGCAGGTCGCAGGCGCGCAGCAGGCCTCGCCCGTCACGGTGCTCGCCGCCGACCTGCCGGCGGGCGGCGACGAGCGGGTGGGCCCGTGGGTCGTCAGCGATGCCCTGCGGCGGGTGCGCACCGATTTCGGCCTGGTGCGCGACAACACCTCGTACACCCTGGCCGCCGGCGAGCTCGCCGCCGGTTCCACGAGCACACCGCAGTTCCTGGCGCCGAACCTGGTCGGCCACGAGACCGTCGCGCTCCCACCGAACGTGGGCGGCGCCGTGACGGCGTCGTCGTACGGCTCGTGGTTGCTGCAGCTCCCCGAGCTCCAACCGGCGAACGCGTTCGACCGCAACGCCGACACGGTCTGGGTGGCCGGCAACGAGAGCACGTCCGTCGGAGAGTGGATCGAGGCGACGCTGCCCGCTGCACGGCCGATCTCCGGGATGCAGGTGCGGCTCCTGCGCGAGGGCGAGTTCCGCCCGAGGATCACGCGCCTGAAGGTGGTCACCGATGTCGGCAGCCGGACCACGGCGATGCGCGACACCGAGGCCCTGCAGCCGGTCGCCGTGCCGCCGGGGGCGACGCGGCGCGTGCGGATCGTGCTCGACGCCGTGGTCGGGGAGCGGCGCGGGGCGATCGGCGCGGGCCTGCGCGACGTGTACCTCCCGAGCAACGTCGGCCTGCGGCGATTCGTCGCGCCGGCCGAGGAGGCGTCGCTGCTCGGGCGCGCCCGCGCGCAGCGCACCAATCCGACGTTCCTCTTCACCCGTCTCACGGCGGATCCGTTCGACCTGCTGCGACGGGACGAGGAGCCGCAGCTCCGGCGGCAGTTCACCGTCCCCGTCGCCGGCCGGTTCACGGTGGACGGCACCGCGACCCCGCAACCGGGCGCCGCCCTGGACCGCCTCCTCACGCGGACCCGCGGCCTTGCGGTCACCACCTCGTCGGCCTACGGCGGGCAGCCCCGCTACAAGGGCGAGAACGCGTTCGACGGCACCGCGAACACGTCGTGGATCGCCGCGCCGCCCGTGGCGCAGTCGCTCCGCACGCCGTCGGCGCCGGGGCTCGCGGCCGTGAACCAGGGCAAGGACGAGAGCCATGCGTCGCCGGTCCCGTCGGTGGTGGACGACCACCCGTCGCTCGGGCTCTCCTTCCGCGGCGTTCGCACGCTCGACCGCGTGCGTGTCGAGCGTGCGCGTGGCTTCGCGGTGGCGCCGAAGGTGCTGCGCATCACCGGCTTCGACGGTCGGCGGACGAGCGTCCGCGAGGTGCACCTGCGGCCCGGCCGGATGGTGCGGTTCCCCGCGATGCGCGTCCGCGCGCTCGCCATCGACTTCCCCCAGGTGGAACAGCGGTTCACGAACGGGCCCGGCGGGCGACGGATCCCGCTGCCGGTCGGTGTCGCCGAGATCGACTTCCCGGCGCTGCGCAGCCAGCGGATCATCCCGCTCCCGCCGACGCTCCCGGTGGCGACGGCCTGCGGCGACGGTCCGCTGCTGCTGGTCGACGACCGGCCGGTCCGCACCCGCCTCGCCACGACGGCCGGCGCGGCCGTCTCCCTCGAGCCGGCTCGGGTGCAGGTGTGCGACGCCGAACAGCTGCGCCTCGGCGAGGGCACCCATGCGATCCGCAGCTCGAGCGGCGGGGCGTTCGGGCTCTCGTCGCTGCGGCTGCGCGCGGCGACGCGCACGGCCCGTGCCGTCGTCGCCCGCTCGGCGCAGATCACGCGTTGGGAGACGACCGACCGCACGATCGCGGTCGGCGCCGGCGACGACACCTACCTCGCGATCCGCCAGAACTTCAACGCCGGCTGGAGCGCCACGCTCGACGGCCGACCGCTGCGCGCCCAGCAGCTCGACGGCTGGCAGCAGGGATTCGTGGTGCCGGCAGGCCGGGCTGGGGTGGTGGAGCTGCGGTACGCCCCGGATGCGGGCTTCCGCAAGGCGCTGCTCGTCGGCGCCGCGTTCGCGCTCCTCCTGCTCGCGATGACGGTGTTCCCGCCGCGTGGCATGGGAGCTGCCGAGCCAGCCGCCGCGCCGGCCGCGCTGCCCGGCGGCCGCTGGCGGTGGCCGTTCGTGGGGGCGGCGGCACTGCTGACGGTGGCCGTGTCGGTGCCCGTGGTGGTCGCGTTCCCGGCGCTGCTCCTGCTCGCCGGGCGGCCGCGGGGCACGCGCGTGCTCGCGGCGCTCGCCGCGGCGAGCCTCGTCGGCGCCGGGATCGTGACCGCGATCGCCGACCGGCCGTTCGCAGGTGACCACGGTGGCGCGTTCTCCACGCCCGCGCAGCTGCTGGCGACGCTGGCGCTCGCGGCGCTGCTGGCCGCGCTCGTCACCCGGGAGCCCGAGGAGCCGCGATGACACCCTGGACGACGCGCCCCCTGCGCGCACCCGAGGCCGCGATCCTGCGGCACCCCGACCAGCGCACGCCCTGGGCGCCGAGCCTCGTCGTGCACCTCGGTGAGCCACTTGCGCATGCCGAGGCGACCGCCCGGCTCGGTGCGCTCGTCGCGCAGCACCCGATCCTGCGGGCGCGGCTCGCCAAGGACGCCTGGGTCTGTGGGGCCGCCCCGCCGCAGATCGAGCCGCTTGGCGACGACCTCGCGCACCTGCGGACGCGCTTTGATCTCGCGGCCGGACCGCCGGTGCGGATCGCCCTGAGCGCCGACGGTCACGACCTCGCCCTCGTCGGCCACCACGCTGCGCTCGACGGACGGGCGCTCACGTCCATCGCCCGGTGCCTGCTGGGGTCGGCGCCCCTCGGGGTGGCGGGGCCGTCGACCGCGCCCGCCGAGCATGCTCAGGCTCGACTCGACGGTGAGGGTTCCCCGCGGGGTGGCCCGTCACTCGCCGCCTCGCCGCTGCGCCTCCTCGCCCGGCCCGCGCACCGCGTCGCGCCATCCGTCGAGCGCCCACGGTCCGAGACGTTCGTCTCGGCGAGCCTGCCCTCGGGCACCCGGCTGCGCGTGGCGCCCCTGGCGGCGGCGACGACGGCCGCGGCGGGAGCCTGGAACGCCGATCGCGGCGCGCCGTGGGGGCGGGTCGGCCTGACCATCCCGGTCGGCGGCCCGCCGGTGATCGGGAACGTGTCCACGCACCGCCGCCTCGATCTCGCGCTGCCGGCCGATGTCGCCGGTGCCGTCGCGGCCGCCCTGGCGACGGCCGATCCGCCGCTCGGCGCGACGATCTCGCGCGCGAGGGGTCGGGTGCTGCGTCTCGCCGCGCCCCTGGCGAGACGCCTCTCGGACTCGTTGCTCGTCTCCAACCTCGGGCTCGTCGATCTGCCGGGTGCCCGTGCCGTCGACTTCTACCCGCAGGCACGCGGCCGCTCCGCCGTCGCACTCGGGGCCTGTACTCCCGTGGGCGGTACTCCACGCCTCACGCTGCGCGCCCGCGACCTCACCGAGTCCGATGCCCGTGCCCTGCTCGATGCGGTGGTGCGGCTGCTTGAATAGGACCATGGGTGTCTCGCTCTCCAAAGGCGCAAACGTCTCGCTCTCCAAGGAAGAGCCGGGCCTGACGAAGGTCCACGTCGGCCTCGGCTGGGACGTGCGGAGCACCGACGGTCACGAGTTCGACCTGGATGCCAGCGCGCTGCTGTGCGGCGTGAACGACAAGGTGCTCTCCGACGGGCACTTCGTCTTCTTCAACAACATGGTCTCCCCCGACGGCTCGGTCGAGCACCAGGGCGACAACCGCACCGGCGAGGGTGAAGGTGACGACGAGGTCATCGCGATCGACCTCGCGCGCGTGCCGGCCGAGGTGCAGCGCATCGTGTTCCCGGTCTCGATCTACGACGCCGACCAGCGGACGCAGAACTTCGGGCAGGTCCGCAACGCGTTCATCCGCATCGTGAACGCCGACAGCGAGCGCGAGATCGCCCGCTACGACCTCTCCGAGGACGCCTCGAGCGAGACGGCGATCGTGTTCGGCGAGGTCTACCGCCGCGACCACGAGTGGAAGTTCCGCGCGGTCGGCCAGGGGTGGGCCGCCGGGCTCGCCGGGATCGCGAAGGACTACGGCGTCAACATCGGCTAGCGCTGGCCGACGCGGTCGAGGTCGACCGCGTAGAGCCACTGGTCGAGGGTCACCGGCGCACACGGCCACGCCGAGCAGGTCTGCGCCGTGGCGAGCTGCTGGATCGGGATCCAGAGCACGTGGCGGGCGGCGTCGAGTGCGGCCTTGCGCGGGCCGATCCGCAGGACCGACCGGTCGACGAGCCGGTCGAGACCGAGGTCGATCGGCTGGCCCGCGACGTGCGAGCCGTCACTCGCCGACCGGATCGGCAGCACCGCGCCGCCCATCGTCGTCAGGTACATCGTGCGGGTCCTCGGATCCTCGTCGAGGCTGCGGGCGACCCCGAGCTCGGCGGCTGCCGCGATGCGCTCGTCGGGCGGGCAGGTGCGGCCCCACTCGCCGCCGCTCCAGCCGTCGGGGACTGCGCACGCCGGGCGAGTGCCGAGCACGCCGCGCGCCGCGGCGCCGCGGCGGTAGACCACGACCGGGCCGGCCTGCAGCGTCGACGGCACGGACTGGCCCACCCAGAGCGAGCCGTCGGCGGAGTAGCGAGCCGTCTCGAAGCCGAGCGTCGCCCCGGTCCCCGACGCATCGCCGCTGAGCACGGGCGCAGAGGTCGGCGTGATCGTGCCGGCGACGGCGTCGTACCGGAACTCCTGGATCGCGCCGGGGGTCGACGGCTCGCCGGCCGCTCCGACACCGCGCTCGGTGTCGAACACGATCGTGAACCGCTCGTCTCGCGCGCGGCCGAGCGGGTCGGCGACCACCTCGCGCGGGTGCACCGCCAGCGACGCGCCGTCGGCGAGCGTGATCCGCGGCAACGCGTACGACGCGAGCACGCGGCCACGCGGGTCGAGCACCGAGATCCGGCCGCTCGGGCGCAGCAGGTCGTCGAGGGCGTACTGGGTGACCGCAAGTGCGCCGGAGGCGGGCAGCTGGTCGAACTCCGCCGGCATACGGCAGTCGCCGTACTGGCCGGTCGCATCGTAGGAGCGGGTGATGCAGGCGCCGGCGGCCTGACGGGCGGCGCGCCGGGCCCGGGCGGAGCGGTGGCGACGGGCACCGCGCGCCGCGCGCGCCGACCCGGCGGCGAGCTCCGACGCCGTGATGCTCGACCGGGTGTCCGAGACCCACCGGCCGGTGGTCCCGCGCCGCAGCATGCCGAGCGTCGGGTACTCGCCGCCGCTCGGGGCGTGCCAGCCCCAGAACGGCATCGCGCTGGTGAAGGCGACGCGCGACTCGCCGCCGACGCGGATCACGCCGACATCCGACACGTCGCCGCCGCCGACGAGGCCGCTCGGCGAGGCCCACGGCCCGACCGACACGGTCCGGCCCGTGCTCGTCGGCACGATGACGTTTCCGAAGCGCAGCGTGGTCGCATCGAACGTGCTGAGCACCATCTGGCGCGAGGTCGGCAGCAGCTGGTTGTCGGTCTGCGGCTCGCCGGCGATCACGACCGTGCCGTCCGGGGCGACCGTCGGGAAGTACGCCGCCTGACCGGGCTGGAACCCCCAGCCGTGGACGCCGATCGCGCGGAAGCCCTCGCCCGTCGGCGTCGTGGTCGCGCCGGTCAGTCCGCCGAACGACCCGGCACGGCCGAATGCCCGCACGGGTGTGGCCTCGACGGCGGCCGACGCCGTCGATGCCCGTGCCGCCTCGGGGAGGACGAGCACGGCGGTCGCGGGGGACGAGAGGGCGAACGCGGCCAGGAGGGTCTGCCGGACCCGGCGCCTCCCTGGCTGATGCGTCCGGCGCCTCCTTGGCGGCCGAAGTTGCACGTCCACCCCATCGGAACGATCACCAGAGCAACTGAATGGACCAGTCTAGGATTGGACGAACCGCGGGTCGGTGGATGGCCGCGCCGCCGGGGCGCCGGGCGGGGGTCAGGCGAAGAGGCCGTCGCCGATGAAGCCGCGCGAGCTGCCGACGCCGGGCGGCACGGCGAACACGGCGCTGCCGACGTGGCGGATGTACTCGTTGAGCGCGTCCTTGCGGCCCAGCTGCGCCTGGAGCGTCACGAACCGCTCGGGGCTGTTCATGAATGCGATGAAGAACAGGCCGGCATCGAGCTGGCCCAGGTCGGCCTGAAGACCGTCCGTGAACGAGTAGCCGCGCCGCAGGATGCGGATGCCGCCGTTGCGGGTCGGGTGAGCCAGCGCGACGTGCGAGTCGGCGGGCACGAGCAGCTTGCCGTCGCTGCCCTTCTTCGAGAGGTCGAGCTCGTCGAACTCGCCTGCGCTGCCGATCGGTGCGCCGCTGACCTTCTCGCGGCCGATCGTCTGCTCCTGGTCGGCGAGCGATGCACGGTCCCACGACTCGATGGTCATGCTGATCCGGCGCGCGACCAGGTAGGAGCCACCGCGCAGCCACGAGTCGTCACCCACCCACACGTGCTCGTCCATCGCGGCCCGGTCCTCGGCGACGAGGTTCGCGGTCCCGTCCTTGAAGCCCATCAGGTTGCGCGGCGTGGCCTGCGTGCGGGACGTGCGGGCCGTCCGGCCGAAGCCCACCTGCGTCCACCGCAGCTGCGCATACGGGCGCGCGATGCGCGTGAGGTTGCGGATCGCGTGGAAGGTCACCTGCGGGTCGTCCGCACACGCCTGGATGCAGAGGTCGCCGCCGCTGCGCTCGGGCTCGAGCTCGTCGCCCGGGAGCGCCGGGATCGGTGCGAGGTGCGCGGGGCGCTGGCTGCGCAGCCCCAGGCGGTCGCGCCCGCCCTGTTCGAACACGCCCGGGCCCAGGCCGAAGGTGAGGGTGAGCCGGGCGGCACGCAGGCCCTGGGCCTCGCCCGTGTCGGCGGGCGGGGCGTACGGGTTGCCGCCGACGGTGCCGACGGCGCGGCCGGTCGTGAGCGCCTCCGCAGCGCGGGTCCACGCCCGCAGGAGTGCCTCCAGATCGTCGGCAGCGTCCGAGAGCAGGTCGAACGTCGCGAACAGGAGGCGGTCCTGGGCGGGCGTCGCGATCCCGGCCTGGTGCGCGCCGTGGAACGCGATCACGTCGCCGCCCGGGGCACCTCCGTCGTCCTGCGAGCCGCGGGCTGCCGACGCCACGCCGGCGCCGAGGGCGGCGCCGGCACCTGCTGCGGCACCGGTCCGCAGCAGGGAGCGTCGGGTGAGTCCGTGCGGTTCGGCCATGCGGCGGCTGAGCCTAGCCGACGACCTTGGCCGGCACCTGCGACAGCGGCTCGGCAAGGCGGTCCAGGGCGCCGCTGAGCTTGCGCTTGTCGGCGCTCGTGAGGTCGGTGTAGCTGACGAACCCGTCGCCGGACTTGTACGGCGCGAGGGCCTCGAACACGGCCTCGAACTGCGGCGCGATCAGGTCGGCGAGCGCTGCGTCCTGCTTCACGAGCACGGGGCGGACGGCCTCGAACGCCGCCTTCGCGCCCTCGACGTTGGCCTCGAAGTCGGCGAGGTCGGTGTGGGAGTAGCGGTCCTCCTCGCCGGTGATCTTGCTCTTGCTGACCTCGCCGAGCAGCTCGACGGCACCGTTGGCCACCTGGGCCGGCTCGAGCTCGATCGTCTTCACGCGCTGCTCGAGGTCCTTCACGTCGTGGACGAGCTGGTCGGCGATCGCGTCCAGGCCCGCCGTCGAGTTCTCCTTCCACAGCTCCCGCTCGATGCGGTGGAAGCCGGTGAACTCGTCGCCCTCACCGACGTCGTTGATGCGGATGTCGATCTTCGGGTCGAGGTCGCCGAAGGCCTCGGCCACCGGCTCGACGCGCTCGTAGGGCTGGCGGGTCGAGGAGAACAGGCGCTTGGCCTTCGCCACGTCGCCGGCCTTCACCGCAGCGGCGAACGCCTCCACGCGCGGGGTGAGGATCGCGGTCTGCTCCTCGAGGAACGTGCGGTAGGTCGCCACCGCGGCCTCGTCCTCGGCGGTCACGGTGCCGGCGTCGTCGGCGTCGCCGGTCACGGTGAGCGTGCCCATCTCGGCGGTGGTGCCGCCCGGGCACGTGGTCTCGTACGTGCCCGGCTTGAGGGTCACCGACACGCTGCGCTCCAGCCCGGCGGCCACGTTCTCGGCCTCCACCAGGATGCGCGACCCGTCGAGCACCTCGAACTCGGTCACCTCCTTGGCGCCGTCGCTGCTGACGACGAACGTCGTCGGGCCGGCGGGCACGGTCAGATCGGCCGGCTCGCAGCCGGCGTCCGAGAGCTTGACGGCCACCTCCTCGTTGCCGGCCGGGCTCGAGCTGCCGGAGGCGGTCGCGAAGAACGCGCCCGTGGCGAGGAACGCGAGCAACGCGCCGCCGATGAGTCCGTTGCGGGCCCGGCCCGAGATCGCGGGCTGCTGCACCGCGGAGGCGGCGGCCGCGGCAGCGGGGCGCGCCTTGGCCGGCGCGAGCACGAACGCGATCACCGGGACGAGGTACGCCGCCCAGATCAGGAGCTCGCCGACGCTCGGGCGCGGATCGATCCCGAAGATGCCCGTGAAGAGGGTGGCGCGGATCGAGCCGTTCGGGAAGAGGCCCGAGAGGTTGACGGCCTGGTCCTGCAGCCCGTTCCACCAGCCGGCCTCGTGGGCCGTGTGGAGGGCCTTCGAGAGCAGCCCGGCGGCGACGAACGCCAGGAGCACGCCCGTGGCCTTGAAGAACTTGGTGAGGTTGAGCTTCACGCCGCCCGCGTAGATGCCGTAGCCGATGGCGATGGCGAGCGCGAGCCCGAGCAGGGCGCCGATCGCCGAGCTGGCGACGTCGTTCGAGGCGTTGAACGCAGCCACGAGGAAGACGGCCGTCTCGAGCCCCTCGCGCAGGACGGCGAGGAACGCCATGCCGATGAGGCCGAGGGCCGATCCGGTGGCGAGCGCGGCCGCCGTGTTCTCGCGCAGCTCGCGCGAGAGCGTCGGCGCGTGGCGCTTCATCCACACGATCATCCAGGTGACGGCGGCGACGGCGACGACCGCGATGACGGTCTCGAGGCCCTCCTGCTGCTTGCGCGGGAGCTCCTCGCCCGCGACGTGGAGCGCGATGCCGACGGCCACGCAGACGCTGGCAGCTGCCGCGACGCCGGCCCACACCCAGCGCAGGGCGTCGCGGCGCTCCTGCGAGGCGAGGAACGCAGCGATGATGCCGACGATGAGCGAGGCCTCGAGGCCTTCACGCAGGCCGATCACGAACGTTGAGAGCACTGGAACCTGCAGTCGGAGGGGACGGGGCGGTGGCGGGCGCGGAGAGGGTGGCGACCGCGCCAGCGCGAAATCATACTCCCAGCATCGGGATTGCGCTCGGTGGTTTTCCGCACACCTCGTCGCGGCGGGGCCGTAGACCCCAGGACCGGGCAGGCCCGGACGCCTGGCATGGCGCATCCGGGGTGCGTCTATGCTCGGTGACAGAGCCGGATCGGCTCCGTGGCAGCGCGCCGCGCGAGCCCTGAGCAAGGAGAACGATCAGATGGCAGCCAAGCAGCGAGTCCAGCAGGAAGCCCAGCGCGGCGAGGCCCTCGTCGAGGCGCTCCGCGAGAACCCGTACGTCCAGCGACTCCTCGCCGACGACGAGCTTCGGAGCCACCTCCAGGAGGCGGTCGAATCGGGCAAGTCCGCCTACGAGCGCGCGAACAAGAAGGGCCGCCGCGGCGGCGCGAAGAAGCTCATCACCGACGAGAAGCTCCATGACGAGCTGCGTTCGGCGTTCGAGGCGGCGAAGTCGGCTCAGGCCGCGCTGCAGGATGCCCCGAAGCACCCGACCAAGAACCCGAAGAAGCGCAAGGGTCGCGGGCGTCTGCTCGGTCTCGCGCTCCTCGGCGGCGCGGTCGCCCTCGTCGTCAGCGGCGGTCTGCGCGACAAGCTCCTCGACGTGCTCTTCGGCCCCGAGGAAACCTTCGACTACGTGCCGCAGGCCAACGGCAACGGCTCGACGCCGGCTGCGACGCCGGACGCCGCCGCCAAGCACTGACGCGTTCGCCGGCCGCGGGCCGGCACTGCCCCCAGAACGACGACGGGCGCCCAGCTGGGCGCCCGTCGTCGTTCTGGAGAGCTCGTGACCGGCGCGCGCTGCGGCGCGCAGCGCAGTCGCGTCGCTACATCCCGAAGCGCGAGAGCAGTGGGATGCGGCGTGCGGAGCTCTCCGGCGGCGGGCCGAACACGGAGCGCTGGCCGACCACGAGACCGCGGTCGCCGCTGATCCAGAACCGGCGCTGGAGCATGAGCTTGACCGGGTTCGCGCGTTCGGCGACGATCGCGATGAAGTCGTCGAGCGAGCAACGGATGCTCACGTCGGGCGACGGGTGCAGGCTCGCGCGATACTCGAGGCCGTCCGCCGTCTGCACGTAGTGGTGGTCACCGACGTCCGAGAACTCGAACTGCACGACGGTCCCCACCTTGGCGTTCGCCTTGATGATGTTCGCGAGCATGTCGAACATCAGGACGAGGTCGTCGGGGTCGTGGCTCACCGGGCGCAGCCCGGAGCCGACGTAGCCGGCATCCAGGAGGCGCATCACGCGCACGCCCTGCTCCTCGAACGTGAGGCTCTGGTCGATCGTCAGCGCCTTCGCGCGGAGGTCGTCGCTGAGTCCGATGCCGCGCAGGCGCGAGTTGAGGGCGCGCATCGAGTCGGCGTAGAGGTCTTGCAGGCTGATGCCGAGCGGGTCCAGGAAGGAGCTGTCGCCGTCGTCCGGGTAGGCGAACGCGAGCAGCCAGGTGCCCGACTTGCGGATCGCCTCGACGATCACCGGCCCGATCTCCTCGGGGTCCTCCTGGTAGAGGTCGGCGACGGTCTTCATGCCGTAGGCGATGTGACGCTGCTCGTCGTTGGCGACATGCCGCAGGCCCTCGTAGAAGCCGGGGAGGTAGCCGCTGCGCTCGAGCCACGCCTCGAGGAGGTGCTGGCCCGGCTGGGCCATCGTCCCCTCGACGATGATCATGTAGTTGGTGACCGCCTCGGCGAACTTCTTCTTCGAGCGGTCGTGGTTGAGTTCCTCGGCCACCTGGGCAAGGTTCGCGAACGTCTTCTTGTGGCCCCAGGTGAGGTAGGACTTCGTCGCGTCGAGGCCGCCGCCGATCGAGCCGTCACCGAGGCCGACGACCTCGTGCATGAAGCGGGTGAAGAGCACGGAGTGGCGGGCCTCGTCGACCTGCTGGGTCGTGAGGAAGTAGGTCTGCTCCTCGGTCGGAGCGGCCGTCACGTAGGGCGAGAGGTCGTCGGCGACCTCATCCTCGCCGTGGAAGAAGAGGGCGAGGAACCAGAGCGCGGCGTTGCGCTCCTCCTCCGTCATCCGGTCGCGCCAGTCGATGCGGTCCTGCGTGAAATCGATCTCGGTCGCGAGCCAGTGGCCGCGCTCCCAGCGGGCGTAGAGGTCGGCGTATGAGATCGACTGTGTCGCGTGGGACTTCGCGGCGGTGCTCATGGTCACACAGTAAGGGTCGGCAGGGGATGGGACGAACGAGACCCACCGAAATGTGGAGTCGTCGGTGGGGGTCTGCGGAGAACTACGGAGCGCGTGGACGTTCCAGTTCAGATCCGGGACGGTACCACTCGGTCCACCGTGTTCCCAGGCGCAACCGCCAGGTGTCGGCGGTCATGCCGGGGTCATCCCAAGCTGTCGACGTGCGCGAACGCCAGCGGGTGCGCGTCCAGCCACGTCTGGACCGACTCGGGTTGACGGTCCGTCAGTTGGCGCACGTCATCGGTCGCCGTGGCCAGTTCGCCGGCCGCGATCGCGGTGTACGTGGTCACCCAACCTTCGCGCTCGACATCCGTCGCCTCGTACCCGGCACGTGAGGCGTAGGCCTCGTCGATCGTCTCCTTCAGGTACGTGATCGGGCGGCCGCTGTGGCGCGCGAACGCCACGGCGAGCTCGCCGAGCGTGAGCGACTCGGGCCCCGTGAGCTCGTAGGTCTCGCCGCCGTGCGTCGGATCGGTGAGCAGGGCGACGAGGCAGCGGGCCACGTCGTCGCGCGTGACCGGGGCCACGCGTCCGTCACCCGCGGGGCCGGCGATCTCGCCGCTCGGCAGCACGAAGTGCGGGAGCACGTCGGTGTAGAAGTTCATCCGCGCGATCGTCCAGGGGATGCCGCTGCCCTTCACGTCCTGCTCGGTCTGCCAGTGGTGGCGCGCGTACGTGAACGTGGCGTCCGGCGCCGCCCCGGCGAAGGAGAGCTGCACGATCCCGCCGATCCCCACGCCCGCCGCGGTCTCGATCGCGCTGCGGTGCGCGGCCACGCGGTCGGTGGTCTCGTGACCCGGCACGAGGAGGAACGCATCGACCCCGTCGAGGGCATCGCGCATCCCGAGCGCATCCTCGTACCCGCGGACCACCGCCACCTCGGCGCCGGCGAGCTGCGGCGCGCGCGCAGGGTCGCGGACGATCAGGCGCTGGCGCACGCCCTGCTCGGCGAGCAGGCGGGCGACGCGGCCACCGACCTCACCGGTGGCGCCGCCGACGGCGATGAGCGGACCGGGGGAAGGCATGCCGGAACTCTAGGCGCCCGCACGCCACGAACCTGGACGATCGCGACCGGCGCACGCCACCCAAGTGAGACGCGCCGCTCAGCTGGTGAGGCCGCGGCGGCGCAGGACGGCGTCGAGCGCCTCCACGAGCGCCCAACAGGCGAGCCCGAGCGCGGCGAGTAGGAGCACGCACGCGAAGGTGAGGGTGGTCCGGCCGTCGCGGTCGTAAATCAGCAGCAGACGGCCGAGGCCGTCGGTGGCGCCGACGAGCTCGGCGGCGACGGCACCGGGGACGACGAGCAGCGCCGACACGCGGGCGCCCGCGACGACCGCCGGCGCAGCCGCCGGGAGCTCGGCGAGGCGGAACCGGCGCCAGCGGCCGGCGCCGGCGCCCCGGACCAGCTCGTCGAGCGCGCGGTCGGCCTGTTGGACGCCGGCCGTGACGGCGACGACGATCGGGAAGAACCCGATGAGGGCGACGACGAGGACCTTGGGCGCGAGCCCGAACCCGAGCCAGGTGACCAGCAGCGGGGCGAGCGCGATGATCGGGATCGTCTGCGAGACGGCGAGCACCGGCTCGACCACCTGGCGCGTGCGGCGGGAGAGGGCGAGCAGCGTGCCGAGCACCCCGCCGACGAGCGCGGCGAGGCCGAGGCCCGCGAGCGCCTCTCCGGCCGTCGTGCGAAGGGCGGGGAGGAGGACGGCCTGCTGGTCGCCGATCGCGCGGAACGCATCGGACGGCGCCGGCAGGGTGGTCTCCTGCAGGGCGAGCAGCGCGCAGGCGGCCTCCCAGGCGCCGAGCAGCGCCGCGACGGCGACGAGCACGCGGAGCGGTCCGGCGAGCCACCTCACGCGTCGTCCTCCAGGAGGCGCAACACGTGCTCGGCGAGCTCGCCGCGCTGGGCGGCGGTGCGGATGGCGGCCGGCCCCGGGGCGACGGTCGCGACGACCGTGCCCGGGCGTCCGGCGAGGACGACGACGCGATCGGCGAGGCGCGCGGCCTCGTGGGGATCGTGGGTCACGAGCAGCACGCCGCGGCCGCGCGCGGCCAGCGCGGCGATGCGGGCGCCGGCCTGGTCGCGCTCGACGGCGTCGACGGCGGCGAGCGGTTCGTCGAGGAGGACGAGGTCACGGCCGAGGGCGAGCACGCCTGCGAGCAGCAGCCGTTGACGCTCACCGCCCGAGAGGCCGCCGCCGCGCCGCCCCCCACGCTGGAGCAGCGCAGGGTCCTGGCGCTCGATGGCGCTGCGCGCGGCCCGCCGCGCGGTACGCCGGTCGACGCCGGCGGCCTGCAGGGGCAGAGCGGCGTTGCCGATCGCATCGCGCCACGGCGCCGGAGCCGCGAGCTGTGGGAGGTAGGCGGCGTGTCGTCGCGCCCGGGGATCAGCGCCGCCGGCCAGCTCGATGACCCCCGCCTGGGCGGGGAGCAGACCGGCGACGGCCCGCAGCAGCGTCGTCTTGCCGCTGCCGTTGCGGCCCACGAGCGCGACGAGCTCGCCCGCCGCGAGCTCGAGATCGACCCCGTGGACCACCGCTGCGCCGCCGCCGGCGCCGCGCACGGCGAGGCCGGTGGTGCGCAGCAACATCGTCACGAGCGCGGGATCGCGCCTCGGAGCTCGTCGGCCGTGAGCTTGCGGGAGGTGAGCTTCGTCTCCGCGGCGAACTCGGCGAACCGGTTCAGCGCCTCGTCGGTCACGGTGCCGGCTGCGCCGGCCGCGCCGAAGAGCGGCACGTAGTTCGCCAGCTGCGCCGCCGTGACCTTCGCGTCGAGCTCGGGGTAGCGCGCCGCGAGTGCCGACTCGCCCTTGCTCGGATCCGCGACGACGGCGTCGGTGCCCGCGGTGAGCGCCTCGCCGAACGCCGCGCCCTGCGCCTCGGCCCGCGAGCCCGGTTTGACGAACGCGACGAGGCCCGGGTACTCGAGTCCCGCGTCCGAGAGGGTGAACCGGCGCGCCGGCGTGCCGAGCTGCTCGAGGGTGACGGCATCGGCCGGCCAGTACGCGGTGGCGGCGTCGACACGGCCGGCGTGGAGCGCCTTCAGGCCGTCGAAGCCCAGGGTGATCTGGTCCGTCTTCACCGGCTTGCCGTCCTTGCGCGCGATGGCGTCGACGACGGCGACGTCCGACGGCAGGCCGGTCACGGCGATGCGCTTGCCGGCGAGCTGCTCGGGCTTCGTGATCGCGCTCTTGGCGTTGACGAGGATGCCGCTCAGCGGCTGCTGCACCACGGCGCCGACGATGCGCACGCCACCGCGGCCCGCGAAGAGCTTGGCGTCGGTGCGGGCGGCGGGGTCCTTGAGCGCGCGGTCGTTGCGGCGGGCGACGTCGATGAGGTCTGCCAGGCCGTAGTCGGCGCGGCCGCGGCCCACCTGCGTGAGCGCGTCGCTCGTCGACGACGGTGCGACGACCTTCAGATCGAGGCCCTTCGCCTTGAAGTCGCCGGCCTCCAGGGCCTCGGCGATCCCGGCGTGGACGGCGTTCGGCTGGTAGTCGAGGACGAGCGTGCGGCGCACGACCTCGGCGGGTGAGGAGGCTGCCGTCGTCGGGGTGGCGGTGGCGGTGCCGGCGTCGTCGTCACCCCCTCCGCAGCCGACGACGGCGAGCGCCGCGGCGGCCGTCAGTCCGAACGCCGCAGCGGCCGCGAGGGTGCGGCGGCGCGAGCGCTGGAGGCGGGTTCCGGGGCGAGCCGGCTGACCCATTACGAGTCGCCCTCGGCGAGCTTCGGGGTGGTCCACGGCTGCGCGAGGCGCACGGCGAACCAGGTCGGCAGCTCGTCGATCGCGACGCGCTCCTGCGCGAGCGAGTCTCGGTCACGGATCGTCACGGTCCGCTCCTCGAGGGATTCGTGGTCGACGGTGATGCACCAGGGGGTGCCGATCTCGTCCTGGCGGCGGTAGCGCTTGCCGATCGAGCCGCTCTCGTCGTACTCGGTGCGCAGACCGCGCAGCAGGGCGCGGATCTCGCGAGCGAGCTCGGGCTGGCCGTCCTTCTTCACGAGCGGCAGCACGGCGGCGGTGATCGGGGCGAGCTGCGGGTGGAACCGCAGGACGGTGCGCACGTCGCCGCCCTCGAGCTCCTCCTCGTCGTACGCGTCCACCATGAAGGCGAGCGTCGCGCGGTCGGCGCCGGCGGCCGGCTCGATCACGTGCGGCACGTACCGCTCCTTCGTCGCGCCGTCGAAGTACTCGAGCTTCTCGTTCGAGTGCTCGGCGTGCTGCGTGAGATCGAAGTTGCCGCGGTTGGCGACGCCCTCGAGCTCGCTCCATCCGATCGGGAAGAGGTACTCGACGTCGGCGGTGCCGGAGGAGTAGTGGCTGAGCTCGTCGGCCGCGTGCTCGCGCATCTGGAGGTGGTCCGGGCGGATGCCGTACCGGACGTACCAGTCGTAGCGCTCCTTCTTCCAGTGCTCGTACCAGTCGTTCACCTCGTCCGGCGGCACGAAGAACTCCATCTCCATCTGCTCGAACTCGCGCGTGCGGAAGATGAAGTTGCCGGGGGTGATCTCGTTGCGGAACGACTTGCCGACCTGCGCGATGCCGAACGGCGGCTTCTTGCGGGCGAACTGGAGGACGTTCTTGAAGTTGATGAAGATGCCCTGGGCCGTCTCGGGGCGCAGGTAGGCGACGGAGGCCGTGCTCTCGACAGCGCCGACCTGGGTCTTGAACATCAGGTTGAAGTCACGCGCCTCGGTGAGGTCGCACTCCGGGCCCTCACCGGCGAGCTGGCTCGGCTTGCGCGGGCACGTGAGATCGGCCTTGCGCTCCTCGAGGTGGTCGGCGCGGAAGCGGGCCTTGCAGGTGCGGCAGTCGACCATCGGGTCGCTGAAGCCCGCGAGGTGGCCGGAGGCCTCCCACACCTTCGGGTGCTGGAGGATCGCGGAGTCGAGGGCGACGACGTCGTCGCGCTCGTCGAGCATCGCGCGCCACCAGGCGTTTTTCACGTTCGTCTTGAGCAGGACGCCGTAGTGCCCGAAGTCGTAGGTCGAACCCACGCCACCGTAGATCTCGGAGCTCGGGAAGATGAAGCCGCGGCGCTTGCAGAGCGCGACGATCTTGTCCATGGTCACGGCATCGGTCGGCACGCCGGCCAGCGTAGAGGAGCGGGCGGCCGAGCGGCGGGCCGATCCGCCGAGCCCGCCGGGCGATGCTGGCCTCCGCGGGGTGCGGGCGCGACCTATACTCCCCGGCCCATGCCGATCTACGAGTACCGCCGACCCGACGGCACCACGTTCGACGTCCTCCAGAAGTTCTCCGACGAGCCGCTCACGGTCGACCCCGAGACGGGCGTCCCGGTGCAGCGCGTCCTGAGCGCCCCGGCGATCCATTTCAAGGGGTCCGGGTTCCACAACACCGACTACGGAACGCGCAACCGCAACCGCGAGAAGTCGGCGGGTGCGGGCGAAGGCGGCGGCGGTTCGACCGCCTCGTCGGCCGGGTCGGGCGACTCGGGCAGCAGCGCGTCGTCGTCGGGCTCGGGCGACTCTTCGTCGAGCTCGTCCACCTCGCCCGGTTCGAGTTCCTCCGGCGGGAGCTCGGGCGGCAGCACGGACTGAGCTCGCAACGCCGCGTAGTTCCGGCGAGAACGCTGGTTCTCCGGCGTTGCTTCAGAAAATGGTGCGGGTGGGCGACGGGCTCCTGAGCGGTGCTCAATTCGTCCGTCGAGGCTGGTCAGCGTTTCGGCCCATTGCTAATGTGGCGCCGGTCACGTTGCTGGCCTGCGAGTTCACCCCTCGCGCGTCCCTTCGGCCAGCGTGTTCCACCACCGCGTGACGCGTCCCAAGGAGTCCAGTGTCCCTCGCCCGTCAGTCGCTGCATCGCCTGATCGCGCTCATCGCGCTCATGGTGCCGCTCGCCGCCGTCGCTCCCTCCGCCCAGGCCGCGCCCGAGGACTATGGCCTGCCGGCCTTCAAGTACTCCGAGTTCTACATCCCGCCGGATCCGCTTCCGGCCGGCAAGCCGGGTGACATCCTGAAGGCCGAGAAGATGGACTTCTCGCGTGCGATCACCAAGCCGCCGCGGGGGACCGAGGGCTGGCGCGTGATGTACCTGTCGACCGACTCGCTCGGCAAGCCGATCGCCGTCACCGGCACGGTGCTGATGCGTCCGGACCAAGCCCCCAAGCAGGGCAAGGCGAACCGCCCGATCGTGGCCTACGGCAACGAGGCCCAGGGCCTCGGTGACTCGTGCGCCGTCTCGCGCCTCCTCTGGTACGGCCACACCGGCGAGATCGCCCTGTGGTCCGACCTGATCCGCGCCGGCTACGCCGTCGTGTCGACCGACTTCGAGGGCCTCGGGACGCCCGCGACCCACACGTTCGGCGTGACGGTGTCGGCCGCGCACACCATGCTCGACATGATCCGCGCCGCACGCAACCTGGAGCCGGCCGGGCTCCCGAAGGACGGCAAGGTCGGTCTGTTCGGCTACTCGCAGGGCGGCGCCGCCGCCGGCGGTGCTGCCGAGCTCGCCGCCACGTACGCCCCGGACGTGAAGATCACGGCTGCCGCCTACGGTGGCGCCCCGATCAACCCGGTCTCGGTCTCCAAGAACGCCGACGGCGCGTTCTTCGCCTCGATCAACTTCGCGGCCTCGGTCGGGTACGACGCGGCCTACCCGGAGCTCGACCTCGACTCCTTCCTCAACGCGAAGGGCGAGGAGATGAAGAAGAAGACCTACACGGGCTGCATCGAGCTGATCTTCCCGCTCGCCGGCAAGCGGACGAAGTCCTACCTCAAGGGCCCCTCGCCGCTCGACGACCCGCGTTGGCTGGCTCGGTTCAAGGAGAACGAGCTCGGCAACAAGCCGCCGGTCGGCTTCCCGGTCTACTACTACCACGCCCTCTGGGACCAGGCCTCGCCGTTCCGTGACGCCACGACCCTGCGCAAGAAGTACTGCGACGGCGGCACCCAGCTGCGCTTCGTCGAGCTCCTCGGCGTGGAGCACGTGTCGGCCGGCCCGGTGTGGGTCCCGCAGGCTGCCAAGTGGCTCGCCGCTCGCTTCGAGGGCAAGGCCGACAAGGGCAACTGCGGCAAGAACAACATCTTCGGTCTCCCGTCGGACAAGTAGTCATGCGGCGTCTCCTGCTCGGCATCGCCTCCGCGGCGGTGCTGGCGGTGGGCGGCCCCTCCGGCACCGCCCCCGCCGCCGAAGCCAACTTCTACGAACCGCCGTCGCCGCTGCCGACGACGCAGCCCGGAGCGCTCCTGCGCGCCGAGCCGCTCACCTTCCGCGGGTCTGCAAAGCCCGCGGACGGAACGGTCGGCTACCGGATCATGTACGTGTCGACCTCTGCGATGGGCGCCCCCGTCGCCGTGTCGGGCACGCTGCTCCTCCCGGACGACTCGAAGGTCGCGCGGCCGCTCGTCGGCTTCGCCCCCGGGTCGCACGGCATGGGCGACCAGTGTGCGCCGTCCCGCCAGCTCTCCGGTGGTTCGGAGCAGGAGATGGGCACCCTCAGGCGCCTCCTCGCCGACGGCAACGCCGTGGTGATGACCGACTACGAGGGGCTCGGTACGCCGGGGACGCACCCCTTCGCCGTGAACGTGGCGGCGGGCCGTGACGTACTCGACTCGATCCGCGCCGCGCGTCAGGTCCAGGGCACCGGCCTGCAGCCGGATGGCCGGATCGGCCTCTTCGGCTACTCGCAGGGCGGCGGCGCCGTCGGGTCGGCCGCGGAGCAGGCCCCGTCGTACGCGCCGGAGCTGAAGCCGGTCGGCGCTGTCGTCGGTGGCGTGCTCGGTGAGCCGGCTCGTCTGCCGCAGAACCTGTTCGGCAACTTCTGGGCGGGCGTCGTCCTGTTCGCCGTCATCGGCTACGACTCGGCGTACCCCGAGCTCCAGCTCAAGCCGGAGCTCAGCCAGTTCGGCCGCAACGCCCTCTCCACCACCGGCAAGTCGTGCATCGTGCAGGCGGGCATCCCGCTCCAGTACGCGCACATGAACTGGTTCACGAAGAGGTTCGGCAACCCGATCGCCTCCGCGAAGTGGAAGAAGCGGATGCTCGAGAACACGCTCGGCTACGGCAAGCCGGCCATCCCGATCTACCAGTACCACGGCGAGTGGGACCAGGTCCTGAACTACAACTCGGCGCTCCGCGTGCGCTCCCGCTGGTGCCAGCAGGGCGTCGACGTGACGTTCACGAAGATCATGTTCGCCGAGCACTTCCTCGCGCAGCCGTGGGCCCTCGACGGCGCGGCCAAGTGGATGCAGGCCCGCCTCGCCGGCGAGCCCGCACCCCGCGGCAACTGCCCCGCCGTCTAGCTGCGGCGGGGTCGCCCCGAGAGGACTAGTTCCCGAGGAACTCGGCGACCTTCTCCTGGCGCACCGAGTCCGGGATGATCCCCGACTCGGTGCCCAGCACCTGCGTCTTGCCGCCACCCCGGCATGGCGAGGCCGAGCATCGTGCTGACGAGGCGCGGACCGGCCATGTCGGAGTCCATCGTCTTCGGGGCCTCCCAGGCGATGAGCGGCAGGCGCACGAAGCCGATCGGCGAGAGCGCGCGCCGCTTCATCGATGAGAGCACGCGCTGCTGGCGGCGCGCGCGGGTGAGGTCGTCCTCACGCTTGTTGCAGGCGTTGTGGCGGGTGCGCGCGAGGGCCAGCGCCTGCTTGCCGTTCAGGTGCACGCGCTCGCCGCTCCGGATGCGCAGCGTGACGCCACCGTTCTTGTAGCCGCCGGAGATCTTGGAGATCACGCACGAGCCCTTGTAGGTGATGCCGCCCAACGCGTCGATCAGGCCGGGGAAGTCACTGAAGCTGATCTGCATCACGTGGTTGACGTCGACGCCCGTGAACCCCTCCACGGTGCGCACGAGCAGCGAGGGGCCGCCGTACGCGTAGGCCGAGTTGATCTTCGCGTTGCCATGGCCCGGGATCGGGACGATCGTGTCGCGCGCGATCGACAGCTTGTGCGTGCTGCCGCCGCCGATCCGCAGGAGCATGATCGAGTCGGCGAGGCCGTAGCCCTGCGTGTTGGCACCGGGCTCCTGCGAGTCCTTCGGACGGCGGTCGGAGCCGATCACGAGGACGGTCGACGTGCCGAACGGCGGCGTGCCGCCGCCCCCGAGGATCGAGCCGCCGTCGTCCACGTCGGCCTGGTGCAGCTGGGCGCTGACCATGAAGACGAGCGCGGCGAGCGCGACCCATGCAACGGCCCACACGAAGCACCACTTCAGGACGCGTCGGCCGAGCGACCCGGGCGGACGCAGGGCGCGCCGCGGGCTGACAGCCGGCCGCCCGCCACGCGGGGGCGAGGGCTGCTGGGGGCGACCGGTCGACCCGGTCCGTCGACCGTCGGCTGGTGCGCTGCCTTCGCTGCGACGCAGGTCGCGCAGCTCGCGGAGCGGATCCTCGGAACCGGTCGATCGGGACTGGGGGCGACCGCGGTACCGGCGGTAGCGGGGGTTCTCCTCGGCCATGAGCGCTCTATGGTTGCAGCGATGTCAGCGACCGCGCGCCTGGTGATCGGGATCGACGTCGGCGGGACCAAGGCGCTTGCCGGGCTCGTCGACGCGGAACTCCGCGTGCTGGCTACGTCCAAGCGCCCGACGCACGGGGTGGACGCCGCCGGGCTGATCGACCTGCTCGTCGAGGAGATCGAGGAGCTTCGCGCGCAGGCGGGTGGCCCGGTCGAGGCGGTCGGCCTCGGCATCCCGGCACTGCTCGACCGCGACGGCGTCGCGTGGAACGCGCCGAACCTGCCGCTGCCGCCCGGCATGCCCGTCGGCCAGGAGATCGCGACGCGCGTCGGTCTGCCGGTCGCCTCCGACAACGACGCGAACTGCGCGGCGATCGCGGAACACGGCGCAGGTGCCGGCGTCGGGCACGAGGATCTCGTCCTGCTCACGGTCGGCACGGGGGTCGGCGGTGGCGTGATCGTGCACGGCGAGCCCCTGCGCGGCGCGCACGGCATGGCCGCCGAGCTGGGCCACATCGTCGTGCACGCGGACGGACGCCCGTGCATCGGCAACTGCCCGAACCACGGCTGTCTGGAGGCGGAGGCCTCGGGCACGGCGCTCGGACGCATCGCCCACGAGATCGCCGAGGCGCACCCGCACTCGCCCCTCGCTGCCGAGCGCAACGCCGGCACGCTGGACGGGCCGCGCGTGACGGAGCTGGCCAAGGCCGGGGACGCGCAGGCGGTCGAGGCGCTCCGTCGGCTCGGGACCAATCTCGGCATCGGCATGAGCTCGCTCGCGAACGTGTTCGATCCCGGCCTGATCCTGGTCGGTGGTGGCGTGAGTGCGGCCGGCGAGCTGCTCGTCGGCCCGGCGCGCGAGGAGTTCGCGCGCCGCGCGATGCCTCCGATCGTGGAGCGGACCGAGGTGCGGCTGGCGCGCTTCGGTGGCGAGGCCGGTCTGCTCGGCGCCGCGCTCCTGGCGCAGCGGGCCGCGGCCGGCACCGCCGGGCGCGCTGCCGTCGCGAGGCCGTGATGGAGACCGTCACCGCGGATCGCCCGGGGGCCGGCCGGCTCATCGTCTGCCCGACGCCGATCGGCAACCTCGGCGACTGCACGCCACGGGTCGCGGCCGCCCTCCTCACGTCCGACCTCGTGCTCTGCGAGGACACCCGCCGCACCGGCAAGCTCCTCGCGCACCTGGCGGCAGAGGCCGGGCTCGGCGAGCGTCCGCCGATGCGCGCGCTCCACGACCACAACGAGCGCGGCCTCACGGCGGCGCTCGTCGCGCAGCTGGCCAGCGGTACCCGTGCGGCGCTCTGCAGCGATGCCGGCACCCCGCTCGTCTCCGATCCCGGTCTCGCGCTCGTGCGCGCCTGCATCGCGGCCGGCGTGATGGTCGAGTCGCTGCCGGGCCCGAGCGCGGTGCTCGTCGCGCTCGCGGGCTCCGGACTCGCCACGGACCGCTGGCGGTTCGTGGGCTTCGCGCCGCGCAAGGGCGAGGCGGCGGCGGCGCTGCTGCTCGACGAGGAGACCACCGTCGCGTTCGAGGCGCCGGGGCGCCTGGCGGGAACGCTCGCAGCGCTCGCCGCCGTCGACCCCCAGCGGCCCGTGGCCGTCGCCCGCGAGCTCACGAAGCTCCATGAGGAGATCGTGCGCGGCTCGGCCGGCGAGCTCGCCGCGCGCTACGCCGGCGCGCCCCCGAAAGGCGAGGTGACGCTGGTGGTCGGCGGCGCGACCGCCGAGGTCGACGACGAGGCCGCGATCGAGGCCGTCGAGCGGCTCGTCGCCGCCGGGGCCCGGACGAAGGATGCGGCGGCCGTCGTCGCCGACCTCACCGGTGCCCGCACGAACGCGCTCTACCGCGCCGTGCAGGAGCGCCGCTGACGCACCCCGGCGACCGGGGGCGTCCGTCACGCGCAGCGCGCGCACTGCAACGCAACTGCGGAGGAAGCGCACCGATCCAGCGGTTGCCGTCGACGGCGGGGTGACCGGCTGCCACGCTCGGCGCATGTCCGCCGCCGAAGCCCCGCTCCAGCCACCCGTGCGGCCCGTTGTCGTGCTTGCGTCGTTCCGGGCTGCGCCGCGGTTTGTCGCCGGTGGGCGGGCCTCCGTGCGGCTGCGGGCCGCCACCGGCGGCTCGGTCGACGCGCCCTGCTCGGGGCGCGTGACGTTCACCGGTCGCGTCGCCGGTGGGCCGCTCGTGCTCACGATCGCCTGCCGCGGTTCGGCGACCGGGTTGCGCGTCACCCTCGGGGGGCTGTCGGCCGCCGCGGGCGTCGCGCAGGGGGCGCGCGTCGGGCGCGGAGCGGCGGTCGGGCGCCTGGCCACCTCGCAGCTCGGGCTGTCGGTGCGGCGCGCTGGCGCGTACGTCGACCCGGTGCCGTTGCTGCGCGACGCCACGAGCCTGCCGCCGGTGGCGCCCCTGCCGCGGGCACGAGCTCCACGGTGGCGCCCACCGACGGTGCGGCTCGACCGCCACGTCGAGGTGCTCGAGCCCACGCTGGGCGCCGCACGCGCCACGGCACCGGCCGGTCCGGACCCCATGCTCGGCCTCGCGGGCGCCGCGCTCGGCGGGATCGCGGCGGCAGCCGCCGTGTACCGCCGGCGGGTGCTCCTCCGGCGCCACCAGCCCGCGGTCCGGCGGGAGCACTCGGCCGCCGCGCCTCAGCGGTAGCCTGAGCGGGGCCCTGTCGCTGCGTGGTCTGCACGCCGTCCAGCGGCGCCTCGCACGCCCGCTGCGCTGCCTGCGATCCTCGACGGAGCAGGGCTTCACCTCCGGTCGCCGGCAACCCATCGGGCGCACGATCCATCGCTGCCCGCCGCACACCACACTTGCAACAGGTCCTCTCGATGTCGCGCTACGTCACCACGCCGATCTTCTACGTCAACGCCGCGCCGCACCTGGGTCACGCGTACACGGTCATCGCCTCCGACGTCTTCGCCCGGCACTGGCGCCAGCGCGGCGACGAGGTGTTCTTCCTCACCGGCACGGACGAGCACGGCGAGCCCGTCGCCCTCGCCGCGGAGAAGCTCGGCGTCACGCCGCAGGAACTCGCCGACCAGAACGCGGCGCACTTCCAGACGCTCGGCCCGCGTCTCGGCGCCTCCGAGGACTTCTTCATCCGCACGAGCGATCCCCGCCACGTCGAGCGGGTCCAGGAGATCCTCACGCGCGTGAAGGACAACGGGTTCGTGGAGGAGGGCACCTACGAGGGCTGGTACTGCCCGCGCTGCGCCGACTTCAAGACGGAGTCCGAGATCGCCGAGGGCAACCGCTGCCCGATCCACAAGATCGAGCTCACGCGCGAGCAGGAGCAGAACTGGTTCTTCAAGCTCTCCGCGTTCGAGGACCGGCTCAAGGCGCTCTTCGACGAGCAGGAGGGCTTCGTCATCCCGCAGCGCTTCAACAACGAGGCGCGGGCGTTCATCGACCGCGGCCTGCACGACGTGTCGCTGTCGCGCTCGCAGCTCTCCTGGGGTGTGCCCGTGCCCTGGGATCCGGAGCAGGTGTTCTACGTGTGGTGGGACGCGCTCCTGAACTACGTGACGGCGCTCGGCTTCGCCCGCGAGGGGGAGGACCTCACGGAGCGGTTCTGGCCCGCCACGTTCCACGTCATCGGGAAGGACATCCTCAAGTTCCACGCCGTGTACTGGCCCGCCCTGCTGATGGCGGCAGGGCTGCCCGTGCCGAGGCACGTGCTGATCCACGGCTTCCTCCTGATGAAGGACGCCTCGGGCGAGGAGACGAAGATGAGCAAGTCGCTCGGCAACGTCCTCGACCCGTTCGAGATCATCGACAAGTACGGCTCCGATGCCCTGCGCTTCTACCTCCTGCGCGAGGTGAGCTTCGGGCAGGACGGCGCCGTCTCCGTCGACGGGTTCGTCACGCGTTACGAGAGCGAGCTCGCCAACGACTTCGGCAACCTCGCCAGCCGCTCGATCGCGATGGTCCGCCGCTACCTCGGAGGCCAGCTCCCGGCCGGCGCCTCGTGGGATACCGCGGTCGCGGCCGAGCTCGATCCGATCGCCGGCCAGGTCGCCGCCTTCGTCGACGAGGGACAGCCGAGCGCCGCGCTCGAGGCGATCTGGGTGGGCGTGCGTCGACTCAACCAGTACGTCGACCAGACCGCGCCCTGGGCCCTCGCGAAGGACGACGCCAAGCGCGAGGAGCTCGAGCGCGTGCTCGTCACGCTCGTCGCCGGCATCCGCACACTCGCCGTGCTGCTGCACCCGTTCGTCCCGGTCGCGGTCGACAAGCTCCTCGGCGCGCTCGGCACGCCCGACCTCTCGTTCGAGCGCGTCGCCGTCGGCGCCGTCCCCGTGGCCACCGTGGAGGAGCTCACGCCGCTCTTCCCGAAGGCGCTCTAGGTCGAGAGCCTGCTGATGATCGACAGTCACACGCACCTGGGGTCCTGCGCGGAGCCGGACGAGGAGCTGGTCGCCCGGGCCCGCGCCGCCGGACTCACGCGCCTGCTCTCCGTCGGCACGAACGCCGACTCCTGCCGCGCGGCGCTCGCCGCCGCCGAACGGTTCGACGAGGTGTACGCCGCGGTCGGCCGCCATCCGAACGAGGCGACGGGCTACGACGCCACGGTCCTGGACGACCTCCGCGAGCTCGCAGCACACCCGAAGTGCGCGGCGATCGGCGAGACCGGCCTGGACGAGTTCCGCGACTACGCGCCGATCGCCGACCAGCGCCGCGCGTTCATCGACCACATCGACCTTGCGCGAGAGGTGGGCAAGCCGCTCGTGATCCACACGCGCGCAGCCGACGACGAGACGATCGCCACGCTGCGCGAGCGCGCCGGCGGGTTGCAGGTGATCCTGCACTGCTTCTCGATGGCGGACCGCGTGGACGAGTGCATCGCGGAGGGCTGGTGGTGCTCGTTCGCCGGCAACGTCACCTACCCGGCGAACGCCGATCTCGCCGCCGCGGCGGCGAAGGTGCCGGCGGACCGGTTGCTCGTCGAGACCGACGCGCCGTACCTCACGCCGGTCCCGCACCGCAAGGAGCGCAACCGTCCGGATCTCGTGATCCACACGGCGGCGTTCGTGGCCGAGCAGCGCGGGATCACCGACGCCGAGCTCGACGCGCTCGTCACCGCCAACGCCGCGACCCTGTTCCGCTGGTGAGCGCGGCGACGGACCCGGCCGGCGAACCCCGCAAGCGGCTGCGTCAGATCACCCATGAGCGGCTCTCGGAGTTCGGGCTCTCGCCGCGCAAGTCGCTCGGCCAGAACTTCCTCGTCTCCGACCACGTGATGGAGCAGATCGAGCGCTTCGCGGACGTCGGTGCCGAGGACGTGGTGCTCGAGGTCGGCGGCGGGCTCGGTGTGCTCACCGAGCGCCTCGCAGCGCGGGCCAGGCACGTGCACGTGATCGAGCTCGATCCCCGACTCGCGGATCTCCTGGAGGGGCTCTTCGCCGGCCAGCCGGTCACCATCCACCGCGGCGACGCCGTGCAGTTCGACCTCGCATCGCTCGACCCCGTGCCGAACGCGATGATCGCCAACCTGCCGTACTCGGTCGCCGCGACGGTCGTGCTGCGCGCGCTGCACGACACGGAGGCGATCGACCGCGGGCTCGTGATGGTGCAGAAGGAGGTCGGCGTGCGCTTCGCGGCCCGACCCGGCACCAAGGAGTACGGCCTCCCGAGCATGCTCGCCCAGCTCAGCGCCGCCATCAAGCTCGAGAAGAACGTGCCGCCGTCGGCGTTCCTGCCGGCGCCGCACGTGGACTCCGTCCTCATGCGCTTCACCCGCACCGGGCCGCCGGCGCCCCAGGGCCTGCGCCGCCTCGGCCAGGCCGGCTTCGCGCACCGCCGCAAGAACCTGCCGAAGTCGCTCGCGATCAGCATCGGCGACTCACGCATCCGCGATGCCACGCGCACGGCCCTCAGCGCAATGGGGCTCGCCGAGGACACGCGTGCCGAGCAGCTCTCCGCCGATCAGCTGCGCGAGCTCCACGTGCTCCTGATCGCCGACGGCATCGGAGGCCTCGCATGACCGCGCCGACGCAGCTGAGCTGCAGCGCCCCGGCGAAGATCAACGTCGCGCTGTTCGTCGGCGCGGCCCGGGAGCTCGACGGCCGCCACGAGCTGGTCACGGTCTTCCAGCCCGTCGACCTGGCCGACACCGTCAGCGCCCGGCTCGATCCGGGCCTGGGCGTCGACACGGTGCACTGCCCGGGTGTGGACGGCGACAACCTGGCCGCGACAGCGCTCGCGGCGTACCGCGCCGAGACCGGGTGGGACGGGCCGCCGGTCTTCATCGAGATCGAGAAGCGGATCCCGATCGCCGGCGGCATGGCGGGCGGCTCGGCCGATGCCGCCGCCGCGCTGCGGATCGCCGCCACCTTCGCCGGTGACGGCGACCACGAGCGCCTCGAGCGCATCGCCGCCGCGCTCGGCGCCGACGTGCCGAGCCAGGTCCAGGGTCGCCGGATGATCGGCACGGGGGCAGGGGAGGTGCTGCGGCGCTCGCCCAGCAAGCCCGACTGGGAGGCGGTGATCGTGCCGGTCGACGCGGCGCTCTCCGCGGGCGCCGTGTACGCCGAGGCCGATCGCCTCAACCCGCCGCGCGACGCCGCGGAGATGACCCACCTGCGCACCGCGGTGCAGCAGGCCGAGCGCGCCGGCGGCGTCGAGCGTGCCGGGCTCGTGATCAACGACCTCCAGAACGCGGCGCGCAGCCTCTGCCCTGCGGTCGACGAGGCGCTCACCCGCCTGCGCGCGGAGGGGGCAGAGCACGCCATCGTGTCCGGCTCCGGCCCGACGGTCGTCGGGCTCTTCGCACCCGGCGACGGCGACTCCGCCGTCCTGCGCATCGGGGCTGACCGGCCGGTGTGGCTCGCGCTGCCCGAGCACCGGGCTACGCTCGAGCGACCACGATGGCCCTGAAGCCCCTCTGGATCCTCATCGCGGTCGCCCTGCTCGGCGCCGCGTACCGCCTTCGCGGCTCGGGGCGCCTGCTCCGCGGCTTCCTCGTGCTCCTGTCCGTCCCGGCGTTGCTCGTCGGCGTGGGCGTGGTGCACCCGCCGAGCGTCGAGGAGATCGTCACCCAGGTCGGCAGCAGCCTCGGCGACTGGACCTACCTGCTCGTCGGCGCGAACGCGTTCCTCGAGACCGGGGCGTTCCTCGGGTTCATCGCGCCGGGCGAGACGATGGTGCTGTTCGGCGGCGTGCTCGCGGGCGAGGGCACGATCGATCTCGTCACGCTCATCTTCGTCACCTGGGCCTGTGCGTTCGCCGGGGATCTGGCGGCGTACGGCATCGGGCGCCGGTACGGCCGGGACTTCCTGCTCCGGCACGGGGCGCGGGTGAAGGTCGGCGAGCCGCAGGTGCAGTTCGTCGAGGGGTTCTTCTCGCGGCACGGGCGACTCACGATCTTCCTCGGGCGCTGGGTCGGCGTGGTGCGTCCGCTCGTGCCGTTCCTCGCCGGCTCGTCGCGGATGCGCTTCTGGCAGTTCGCGATCATCGACGTGGTCGCGGCGGGCGCCTGGGCGGCCGGCCTGTGCGTCGTCGGCTCGATCTTCTGGCACAACTTCGACGAGCTCGTGAGCGTCGTCGGCCGCGCACTCTTCATCGTCGGCACGCTGATCGTGCTCGTCGTCGCGCTCGCGGTCGGTGTGCACGCGCGGCGCAGCCCGCGGCGGCGTGCCCGGGTCGACGCGTGGATCGAGGAGCAGTCGGACCGGCCGCTGGTCGCCCGACCGGCTGCCGCGCTGTGGGGCCTGATGACGCGCATCGAGCCGCACCTCCCGGGCGCCGAGCGAGACACGACGGCCGCCGAGCCCGCTACCGTGGCGGAGTCGCGCGAGCCCGAGCGCCCGCGCGACCACGCCACGCGATGACTCCCGAGACCACCAGCATCCTCGTCGCCGCCATCTGCGGCGTCACCGGCCTCGGCTTCTGGATCTGGCTCGTCGCGGTGCCGGTCGCCCGGAGCTTCGAGGGTGCGCTGCAGCGGACCACCGCGGTCGTGCTGAGCGTCTACACGCTGCTCGTCGGCGTGGGCATCGGCACCGGGATCGGGTTGCTCGTGGCGTACGAGTGGGACCGCATCGCGCCGTCCTGAGGTGCGATGAGCGGTGCCTCGCACGCACCGTCGGCGAGCGAACCCATAAGCTTCGGAGCACAGATGGCCGACGCCCCCGAGATCGAAGCGCTCGCAAAGGTCGCCGAGCGGCTTGCCGCAGCCGGTAGCCCTCCCGCAGTCGCCCGCGCCCTCGGCGCCGCCCTGCGATGCAGCGCGGTCGTCCGCGACCCGTCCGGCGCCACCGTGGCGCTCGTGGCGCGGTCCACGCTCGAGGAGCGCACGCTGCGCACGCGTGAGAACCTCGACGTGCGCGACCTGCTGATCGGGGGACAGGCCGTCGGGTCGGTCGCCCTGGCGTGGCACGACGGCGCACCGTCGGAGGCGCTCGTCGACATCGCCCTCGGGCTGCTCGCATCCTCGATCGCCGTCTCCCACGACCCCGCCGGCAACGACAGCGCCGAGCTCGCGCGCCTCCTCGGCGAGGTGCTCGCGGGCCGCGGCGCGCCGTCCGCCGAGCTGCTGGAGCGCGTTGCCGCGCTCGAGCCGACGCCCCTGCCGCGCTCGGTGCTCGTCGTCCGCGCCCAGGCCGTCACCCCGCTCGACGAGGGCTGGCGGGACGGCCTCCTCGAGTCGGTCGGCGCCGCCGCCTCGGAGGCCGAGCCGCGCAGCACCGTGCTGCCGATCGAGCTGCAGCGCGTCGGCGCCGCCCCCGTCGTGGTCGTCCCGGGCGACGAGTCGGTCGCGCAGCGCGTCGCCGAGCAGCTCGGTCGCCGCCTCGAACCGCAGGGCACGAAGCTCCGTGCCACCGTCGGCCGCAGCCGTCCGGCGACCACCGTCGAGGATCTCGTCCGCGCCCGCGACGAGGCGCTGCTCGCGGCGAACGTCGCCTTCGCCGGCGGCGACCCGCTCCTCGCCTTCGAGGAGACGGGCTCCTACCGGCTGCTGCTGCCCGCGATGACGACCGATGTCGGCGAGCTCGAGCGGTTCTACGAGGAGACCGTCGCGCCGCTCATGGCCTACGACCGCCAGTACGAGACCGAGCTCGTCCGCACCGTCGAGGCGTTCCTCGAGAACGACGGCAACGTCGCCGGTACGGCGCAGGCCCTCTTCACGCACCGCCACACCGTCCGCTACCGCCTCGAGCGCGTTCGCGAACTGGCGGGGCTCGACGTCGGCTCCAGCGACGGCCGCGAGCGTCTCTCCCTCGGCCTGAAGGCCATGCGCGTCCTGGGCATCGCCCGCCAGCAGGGCACCGAGGGTGGCGGCACGGCCGTGCCGACCTCCCGCCTGCGCGCGAACGCCCGGTAGGCGCCAGGCGCGCGCGCTGCACGGGCAGCGGAATGGCCAGTCCGCACCGGTGCGACGATTCGCCCGGTACCCGCTCGTTGCGACGGTTTGCGGTCGATCGAACGTCCGTCAAGTTGCCGGAGAAGGGTCCATCGGTGACCCCGCATTCGGTCGTTCGTCCAGCGCGAAAAAATTGGGGCTCAAGTTCGCGCCAGAAACCGCCGATGGGGTGAACACGGGCGCGCCCAGCGCGCGACCGGCCCGCTCTCTCACCATGTTCGCTCGCCGAGACATCATCGCTCGCATCTCCGTCGGCCGGAGCCGGTGGAGCCCCATCGTGGCTCCGACGCTCGTGGTGCTCGCCGGCGGTGCGCTCCTGGCCGGCACGGTGACGATGCTCGACACCTCGGTCCTCTCGGTCCAGGACCAGGGACGGCCGGCGCCGAAGGTGGCGGTCGCCGTCTGGCAGCCGGAGCGGTCCGGCGTCTCGACGACCGAGCTCGGCTCGGTGCTCAGCACCAGCACGCTCGCCTCGACCATCCGCGCCGGGATCGTCGACGGCCCGCTGCGCGACCGCGCCGCCGAGCGCGACGACGCGACCGTCCGAGGCCGCCGCACCCGCCCCGTCGGCGCCTCCGGCAGCGCAGCCTTCGGTGACGGCACCTCGAACCAGCTTCCGCAGACCGCATCGGGCTCCGGCAATGCCGCTGCCGCAGGCGGATCGGTCACGCCCGGCAACCCCGACAGCGACGGCGACGGTCTCACCGACGCACAGGAGCTCGCGCTCGGCACCAACCCGCTCGTCGCCGACACCGATGGCGACGGCCTGCCCGACGGCTGGGAGGTGCGGTACCGCCGCAACCCGCTCGTCGCGGAGTCGCCCGTGCTCGACAGCGACGGCGACGGCGTGCCCGATGCCCTCGAGTACGAGCTCGGTCTCGACCCGACGAGCACCGACACCACCAAGACCGGCGTCGACGACGGCTCCGAGGACAGCGACGGCGACGGCGTGCCGAACGCCATCGAGGTGCTCCTCGGCAGCAACCCCGCCGATCCGAACAGCATCCCGGATGCCTTCAAGCCCAAGCCGACGCCTGCCCCGGAGCCGGAGCCGACCGAGCCGACGCCCACCGAGCCCGCTCCCGAGGTGACGCCGACCCCGGAGCCGACGCCGACGCCCGAGCCCGGTGCGGAGGACCCGACGCCCGTGGATCCTGGCGCCGAGTACCCGACCGACCCGTCGACCACGCCGACGCCGACGCCCGCTCCGAGCGCCGACCCACCGGCCGGCGACGACGCGCCCTCCGGCACCACCGGCCCCGAGGCTCCCGTCGCCACGCCCGAGCCCGAGGCGACCCCGACGCCCGAGGCCACGCTCGCCGAGCCGCCGGTCGCGACGCCCGAGCCGACCGGGGCGCCCGAGCCCGCCCCGGGGCCGCAGCCCGAGCCGCAGGCTCCGGCTGCCGTGGCCGCCCCGGACCCGGAGCCCGAGGCGCCGAAGGTCGACCCCGCGCCGACGCCGGCGCCCGAGCCGGCCACCGAGCCGACGCCGGTCGCCGCCAGCCGCGACTAGCCGGCACGCCGCACCATCGCCCGGGGAGGGCGGGGATTGCGGACCATGGATTCGAACCATGACCTGACGGCTCCAAAGGCCGCTGTGCTGCCGTTACACCAGTCCGCAGCGGGCGAGCGCCGCGCCGCGGGAACAATAGACGAGCGCGGCGGAGAGGCTCACGTCAGACGCGGGCCACGGGCCGAGCCCGGTACCCTGGGCGCGTGAGCTTTGCCGTCGTCGTGCTTGCCGCCGGACGCGGGACCCGCATGCGGTCCCGCACCCCGAAGGTGTTGCACGAGCTCGCCGGCCGACCGCTCGTCGGCTGGCCGATCGCCGCAGCGCAGGAGGCCGGTGCGGGCCAGGTCGTCGTCGTGCGATCCCCCGACGGCGCGCTCGACGCGTTCCTGGCCGCCGCCGGCGACGGCGTCGCCGCCGCGATCCAGGAGCAGGCCGACGGCACCGCCGGCGCCGTGCTCGCCGCCCTGCCGGCCGTCGCCGAGGTCGACACGATCGTCGTCGTCCCCGGCGACGCCCCGCTCGTCGACGCCTCCACGCTGCGTGAGCTCGTCGAACGCCATGAGGCCCGCGGCGCCGCCGCCACCGTGCTCGGCGCCGAGCTCGCCGACCCCTCCGGCTACGGCCGGCTCGTCCGCGACGCCGCCTCGGGCGACCTGCTGAAGATCGTCGAGACGAAGGCTCCCGGCGACGCGACCGCCGAGGAGCTCGCGATCCGCGAGGTGAACGCCGGCGTCTACGCGTTCGACGCGGCGTTGCTCCCCGCCGCGCTGGGCCGCATCGGCACCGACAACGCCCAGGGGGAGCGCTACCTCCCGGACGTGCTCGCCGAGCTGCGCGCCGACGGTGGGGCGATCGGAGCGGTCACCGCCGGCGACGCCGACGTCGTGCTCGGCGTCAACGACCGTTGGCAGCTCGCGCAGGTCGGCAAGCTCGCCCAGCGCCGCCTGCTCCGCGCGCACGCCGAGGCGGGCGTCACCTTCCTCGACCCGGACTCGGTGCTCGTCGACGCCGACGTGCGCATCGGCGCCGACACCGTCATCGAGCCGGGCGTGCAGCTGCGTGCGGGAACCGTCGTCGGCCAGGACTGCCGCATCGGGCAGGGCACCGTCGCGGTCGGCAGCGACATCGGCGACGGCGCGACGGTCCGGGCGAGCACGCTCGACGGGGCGCGCGTGGGGGAGGGCGTGAACGTCGGCCCGTACGCCTACCTGCGACCCGGTGCGCAGCTCGAGGCCGGCGCGAAGGTCGGCACGTTCGTCGAGATCAAGAACTCCGTGATCGGCGAGGGCTCGAAGGTCCCGCACCTCTCGTACATCGGCGATGCCGATGTCGGCCCGGGCAGCAACCTCGGCGCTGCGACCATCACGGCGAACTACAACGCCAAGACGAAGGTCAAATCGCGGACGGTGCTCGGCGCCGGCGTGCGCACGAGCGTCGACACCACGCTCGTGAGCCCGGTCCGCCTCGGCGACGGCGCATACACCGCCGCTGGCTCGGTGATCACGGACGACGTCCCCGCCGGCGGCCTCGGCGTGGCGCGTTCGCGACAGCAGAACGTCGAGGGCTATGCCGATCGCGGTACCTGAGGGCACCGCCGGCCGCGCGCTACCGACGAGGCTCCCTCGGCGGACGCTGGAGCTCTACAATCGCGGCGTGACCCACCCTGAGACCGGGCCGCAGCCCTCGACGCGGCTTCCGATCGGCTACGACAAGCACCTGATGCTGTTCGGCGGCCGCGCGAACCCCGCGCTGGCGCAGCGCATCGCGGAGCAGCTCGGCGTCGGCCTCGGGCCGGTGACGCTCAAGACCTTCACGAGCGGCGAGGTGTACTGCCGCTACGAGGAGTCGATCCGCGGCGCCGACGTGTTCCTGATCCAGCCGATCTGCGCGAACCCGGAGATGGGCCTCACGCCGAACGACGCGCTCATGGAGCTGATGCTGATGGTCGACGCGGCCGTCGGTGCGTCCGCGCACCGCGTGATCTGCGTGACCCCGTTCTTCGGCTACAGCCGCCAGGACAAGAAGTCCGCCCCGCGCGAGCCGATCTCGTCCCGGATGGTCGCCCGGATGCTCGAGAGCGCCGGCGCCGACCGCGTGGTCACGATGGATCTCCACGCCGGCCAGATCCAGGGCTTCTTCCAGCGCCCCGTCGATCACATGACGGCGCTGTTCATGCTCACCCAGTACTTCCACGATCTCGCCCTGGAGGACGTCGTGATCGTCGCCCCGGATGCGGGGCGCGTGAAGCTGAACAAGAAGTTCGCCAGCAAGCTCGGTGCCGGCCTCGCGATCCTCGACAAGGATCGCCCCGCTCAGCAGGTCGCCGAGATCGGCTACGTGATCGGTGACGTGAAGGACAAGACGGCGATCATCGTCGACGACATGATCGACCAACCGCCGGCACGCTCGCCGCCGCCGGTCGCACCGTCCACGAGGCCGGCGCGAAGAAGGTCTACGCCGCCGCCACCCACCCGGTGTTCTCGGGCAAGGCCTACGAGAACCTCCTGCAGGCCCCGTTCGAGCAGATCGTCGTCACCGACACGATCCCGCTGCGGCCCGGCGCCCCGGAGAACATCCGCGTCGTCTCCGCCGCGGAGCTCCTCACCGACTCCATCCGCCGCATCTTCACCGACGACTCGGTGAGCGAAGTGTTCGGCGGCGAGAACCAGCTGTTCTGAGGCCCCGGCGCGCCCGCCCGGACGCGCCGCTCCGCCACCGTCGTCGCGGTCGCCGGGTGCGACCACAACGACCACAACGACCACTGCGACCACAAGCGTGACGCAG
>JAQIJQ010000010.1:0-83596 GCA_036946195.1 Patulibacter minatonensis
GTGCCGACGGCCTCGTAGGCGACCGACTGCGCGAGGGTCTCGCCGGCGACGTACGCCTCGTGCGCGCGGACCGCATCGAGCAGCTCGGCGTCGCCGTCGAGGCTGAGGGTGATGCGGTCGGTCACGTCGAGCCCGGCGGCCTGGCGGGCCACCTGCACCTGGCGCAGCACGGTTCGGGCGAGGCCCTCGGCGCGCAGGGCGTCGTCGATCTCGAGCTCGAGGGCGACGGCGTGCGACCCCTCGCGCTCGAGCTGGTAGCCCTCGGGCGCCTCCAGGCTCATGAGCAGGTCGTCGGCCGACAGCGCATGGTCGGTGCCCTCGATCGAGATGGTGACCGGGGCGCCGTCGCGCAGCGCCGCCGCCACCGACGAGCCGTCGAGTGCCTCGATGGCCGCGCGGGCCTGGCCCATCGCCTTGCCGAACTTCGGCCCGAGCGCACGGAGGTTCGGCTTGAGCAGCACCTTGCCGAGCTCGTCGGCCTCGGCCACGAACCGCAGCTCCTTCACGTTGAGCTCCTCGGCGATCACGTCCGAGAGGCGCTCGATCGCCGAGCGTTCGTCGCCGGCCGCGACCACGATCGCGGCTCGCAGTGGCTGGCGGAGGTTGATGCCGGAGGCGGCGCGAGCCGCGAGGCCGAGGCGCACGGTCTCGCGCGCCGTCGCCATGTCGGCCTCGAGTGCGAGATCGCGGAGGCCCGGGTGGATCTGCGGCCAATCGGCGAGGTGCACGGAGTCCGCGCCGCCGCCGAGCTGCTCGAACAGCTCGTCGGCGACGAACGGCGTGAACGGTGCGAGCAGCGTCGCGATCCGCAGCAGCGCACCCTTGAGCGTCTCGAGGGCGACCGGGTCGCCCTCCCAGAAACGCCGGCGCGAGCGGCGCACGTACCAGTTGGAGAGCTCGTCGACGAGCTCGCCGATCGCACGGCCGGCCGTCGTGACGTCGTAGGCGTCGAGGCGCTCGGTCACGAGTTCGGTGACGGCCTCCACACGGCTCGTGATCCAGCGGTCCAACGGATCCTGGCCGGGCCGTGCGGGCGTCGCCCCGGTCGGTGCGGCCTCCCCGCGGCCGGCGGCCTCGGCGGCGATGCCGGCGTATTGCGCGTAGAAGGCGGCCGTGTTCCAGAGCGGCAGCAGGAAGAGCCGCACTCCGTCGCGCACCGCCTCGTCGGAGAAGCGGTAGCCGTCCCACGGCTGCTTGCTCGTGAAGAAGTACCAGCGCAGCGCGTCGGCGCCGAAGCGGTCGATCACGTCGAACGGCGCGACGATGTTGCCGCGCGACTTGCTCATCTTCTGGTCGTGCTCGTCGCGGATGTGGCCGAGGCAGACGACGTTCTCGTACGGCGCCTCGTCGCGCAGCAGCACCGAGACGGCGAGCAGCGAGTAGAACCACCCGCGCGTCTGGTCGATCGCCTCGCAGATGAAGTCCGCGACGCGGTGCTCCTCGTAGTGCGCGGTGCCGGCGGCGTCGTGCGGGGCGGCGTCCTGGGCGAAGGGCATGGCGCCCGAGTCGAACCACACGTCGAGCACCTCGGGCACGCGCGCGTACGTGAGCCCGTCCGGCCCCGTGAAGGTGATGTCGTCGACGTACGGGCGGTGCGGATCGTCCAGCAGCTCCTGGCCGCTGAGCTCGGCGAGCTCCGCGAGCGAGCCGACGAGCAGCGTGCGCGGGTCCTCGCCGGTCGGGTGGTCGGTCGAGCGCCAGATCGGCAGGGGCGTGCCCCAGTACCGCTCGCGGCTGATCGCCCAGTCGACGTTGCCGCGCAGCCACTCGCCGAAGCGGCCGTCCTTGATGTGCGGCGGGTGCCACGTGATGTCGCCGTTCGCGCGCAGGAGATGGTCGCGGAGCGTCGCCGTCGCGAGGTACCAGGAGGGGCGCGCGTAGTAGAGCAGCGCGGTGTCGCACCGCCAGCAGTGCGGGTAGCTGTGCTCGTAGCGCTGGCTGCGGAAAAGGCTGCCGCGCTCCTTGAGTAGCCCGACGATCGTCGAGTCCAGAGACTTTACGAATGCGTCTGCGAGCTCCGGATAGATCGCGGTGACATTGTTGTCGTATGTGCCATCGGCGCGGACCGGGCCGAGCATGCTGCCAGCGATTCGGGGGTTGAATGCCCCGTCATAGGTCTCGTTCTCGCGTGCGCTAGCGAGGGCGTCGTAGTCGTCCTGGCCGTAGGCAGGTGCCAAGTGAACCAGGCCAGTGCCCGATTCGGTCGTCACGAACTCAGCTGCGATCACCGGATTCAGATACGCGCCGCCGGGTGTTCGGTCGTTGCGCTCAAAGATCGATGGGTACTTCGTTCCGACTAGGTCGTCACCATAGAAGCCCTCAGTCAAGACGTCGTAAGTCCAGCCGTTTCGGAGTAGTTCGTCGCCGATGGTGGCTTCGATCAGTTCCTTTGCGACGACAATCACGACCGACTGGCCGGCTTCGAAGTCCTTCGCGTCGTCACCCGAGGTTCCGACGCGTACGGGCTGCGCAGTCACGCGGACTCGCGCGTACTCAACTGACGGGTTGACCGCGACCGCCATGTTGCCGTGAAGCGTCCACGGCGTGGTGGTCCACACGACGAGGGCGTCGCCGGCCCGGAGCGGGGAGCCGGCTGGGAGCTGGTCGGCGGCGACCGGCAGGCGCACGTAGGCCGACGTGTCCTTGATGTCCTTGTACCCCTGCGCGACCTCGTGGCTGGAGAGCGCGGTGCCACACCGCGTGCAGAACGGGACGACCTTGTTGCCCTGGTAGAGCAGGCCGCGCTCGTGCATGGTCTTCAGCGCGCTCCACACCGACTCCACGTAGGTGGTGTCCATCGTGCGGTACGCGTCGTCGAGGTCGACCCAGAAGCCGATCCGCTGCGTGAGCTGGTCCCAGTCCTCGAGGAAGGTGAAGACCGAGTCGCGGCAGGCCTTGTTGAACACCTCGATCGACGCGCGCACGTCGCCCGGGACGATGTTCTCGATGTCGTGCTTGGAGTGCAGCCCGAGCTGCTTCTCGACGGCGATCTCGACCGGGAGGCCATGGCAGTCCCAGCCGCCGCGGCGCTCGACGTGAAAGCCGCGCATCGTCCGGAACCGCGGGAAGATGTCCTTGAACACGCGGCTGAGGACGTGGTGCACGCCGGGCTTGCCGTTGGCGGTCGGCGGCCCCTCCCAGAACACCCACGCCGGCGACCCCTCGCGCTGCTTGACGGAGCGCTCGAACACATCCCGCGCGCCCCACCGTTCCAGCACCCGCTCCTCGAGCGTCGGGAACGACTGCTGGGGATCGATCTGCGGAGACGAGGGCTGCGTGGTCACGGGACGTAGGAGTCTACGTCGAAGGGTGCGTCTGCGACGGGCAGCGCTCGACCGGCGCCCCGTGGGCTACCAGCCGCGCGTCCCCGGCCCGCCCTTGAACGGACCGACGAGCTCGCGGGTGATCCACCCGCCGTAGAAGTCGCCGGGCTGCGCGACGACGCGCTCACCGCCGAGCCACGCCTCGTCGACCCGGCTCGGGTAGACCGCGACGTGCCCCTCCAGGTCGGCGTACGGCGCAGGGGGACGCGGGTAGCTCCATCCGGCGTGCTCGCTGTGCCGCGATCCGGCGACGAGGTCGTGGTAGCGGGCCACGCCCTTGAACTCGCAGTACGAGGTGCCTCGGGCGTCGCGGAGGGCGCCGGCCCGGAACGCGGTCGCGGGGAGGTAGATCGTCGGCGGGTGGCTCGTCTCGAGCACGCGCATCGCCGAGGAGGTCTCGGCGATCAGGTGCCCTGCGAGCACGATCCGGACGGTGCGTGGCTCCGGTTCGACCCGCGGCGGACGCGGGAAGTCCCAGACCGACACCTGGCCGGGCCCGGGGTGCTCGATCCCGTCCGGTCGCCTCACGGTCTGCCTGTCGACGCGCGCTCGTTCATGCCGTGGATACGGGGCGGGCGGCACGCCGGACCGGTCGCGCACCGGCCCTGGCCGGGCAGCGGCGGCGTCGGGCGTACTCGAGCTGGGACGAGCTCCTGCGTTGCCCGGACACCGGCGAGGGACGCGCAGGATGCTACGCAGCAGCGGTCGCGGACAGGGATCCGTGCCGACGGCGCAGGGTGTTCGGGCACCCGTTGGGAGAGGGGTCGACGACGCGATCCGGAAACCCGCGGCATCGGACGTTCGGCCACTCAGGCGTCCTCCGTTGACCAGAACGTCCGTAGGGAGCCGTAGTTTGAGGTATGGCCAAGGTCACCTCCACCGGCGAACTCGTCATCGACGTCGAGTCGATCGCCGGCAGCAAGCTCCAGGCTGGTGACGAGGTGTCGATCGTGGTCGACGGCGACGGGCGCCTCATCGTGGAACGGCGCAGCGGCCGCGACCGCCGTGCGGTCCCCAGGCCGACCCGCGACCGCCGCGCCCTCGTCGACCTCCACGACGGGGAGTACCCGCGCGACTACCTGCTCGTGTCGGGCGACGAGTGCCTGCACGGGCGCATCGCCGCCGCCCACTGACGGCCTATGCGGGGCGTGGCTCCTGCAGCGGCCCGCGCAGGCAGCGGGCGGCAAGGGTCGCCGTCCGCATCAGGAACATCACGAGCACGGCCGCCCACAGCGCGCGCAGCGTGTCGTGTCCGAGCACCGCGATCGCCGCGAGCAACGCCGCAGCTGCCGCGACCATCGCCAGTGCGAGCACCCGTCCGTCCTCGGCGCCGATGAGGATGCCGTCGAGCGCGAACACCACGCCGCCGACCACCTGCACGAGGCACAGCCACGGCCACAGCTCCGCGCCCGCGCCGACCACCGCCGGGCTGTCGGTGAAGAGCCCGACCACGCGCGCCGAGCCGAGCAGCCAGAGCAGTCCGCCCACCGCGACACCGCAGCCGGCCGAGATAGCCGTGATCCGCCGGGCCGCCGCCCGGGCCGCGGCGCGGTCGCCGGCCCCGAGCGCGCCCGCGACGATCACCTGTGCTGCGATCGCGAGCGCATCGAGCGCGAGGGCCCCGAGCCACAGCAGGTTGTTCGCGACGAGGTGCGCGCCCTCCGCCGCGTCCGAGATCCGCGCCGCAAGGCTCGTGAGCAGCAGGTAGCTGCCGGCCAGGCTCACCGAGCGCAGGAACAGCAGGCCCCCGAACGACGCCATCTGCCGCAGCACCGCCGGATCGGGCCCGAGGCTCGCGCCGGCCGTCCGTGCCGCGCGCACCACGAGCGTGACGCTTGCCGTCGCGAACACGAGCTGCGCGACCACCGTGCCGAGTGCCGAGCCGTCGAGCCCCAGGTCCAGGCCGTACACGAGCACGAGCTCGGCGACCAGGTTCACCAGCTGCGCCGCGACGACGAGCCGCAGGGCCGTGCCGAGCGCCTCCCGCCCGCGCAGCCACCCCTGCCCGGCGATCGCGACCAGCTGCGCGGCGACGCCCGGCGACGAGAGCCGCAGGTAGCGGGCCGCCAGCTCGGAGGTCGGCGTGTCGCCGCCGATCAGTCGCGCGATGGGCTCCGCGAGCAGGAGCAGGGCGACCGCCACCACCACGCCCGTCACCGCCCCGAGCCACACGCCCTGCGCGCCCAGCCTGGCTCGAGCCCGCTCCCCCGCCGCCCGCGAGACCACGGTCGTCGTGCCGTAGGCCAGGAACACGCACAGGCTGACGATCGTCAGCAGCACCTGGGAGGCCGTCGCGAGGGCCGCCAGCTGCCGGTCGCCCAGGTGTCCGACGATCGCCGCATCCACCATGAGGAACAGCGGCTCGGCGATCAGGCTCCCGAGCGCCGGCACCGCGATCGCGACGATGCGGCGATCGAGGGCGTGGTCGGGTGAGGCGGGCGCGGGCGGCACCCGCGGCAGGCTACGCGGCGGCGGGCGCATCCTCCGGCACCACGTGCTCCCAGCGCGGCAGCGGATCGGGGAGCGTGCTCCACGCGGCCGGTCCGCCGCGAAGCTCGTCGACCGTCAGCAGCGCCCGATCCAGCCGGCCGCGGATCGCGTCCTCGTCCATCCCGTCGCCGATGAACACGAGCTCCTGCCGACGATCTCCGAACGGCCCGCCCAGATCGGGCACATCCGCCTCGTCCATCTGCGCGAACCACGCCGCCCGCTCCGTCTCGGGCACGGCCGCCCACCACGTGCCCGCCGGACCGACGCTCAGCACGCGCCCCGCCAGGCTCCACTCGCCGGCCACATCCGGTCGACTCGCCACCCAGAAGAACCCCTTCGAGCGCAGCACGCCCTCCCAGCCCTCCTGCAGCTCGGCCGCCAGGCGCTCGGGGTGGAACGGCAGCGCCGCCCGGTACACGAAGCTCCGCACGCCGTACTCCTCCGTCTCCGGCTGCTCCTCGCCGCGCAGCACGGCCAGCCAGCCCGGCGCCTGCGCCGCCTCCTCTGGATCGAAGCGGCCGGTGTCCAGCACCTCGCGCAGCGGCACGGCGCCCCGCGTCGACCGCACGATCCGCGCCTTCGGATTCAGGGCGCCGATCAGCGCTTCGGTGCGCGCGAGCTCGTCGGCGCCGGCCAAGTCGACCTTGTTGAGCACGATCGTGTCGGCGAACTCCACCTGGTCGACCAGCAGGTCCACGATCGTTCGCTCGTCCTCGGGCCCGAGGCCCATGCCGCGCGTCGTGAGGTCGTCCAGGCCATCGCACTCCGTCAGGAACGTCGACGCGTCGACCACCGTCACCATCGTGTCGAGCCGCGCCACATCTCCCAGGGTGGTGCCGTCCTCGTCCTCGAAGGTGAACGTCTCGGCCACCGGCAACGGCTCGCTGATCCCCGACGACTCGATCAGCAGTGCGTCGAACCGGCCCTCGTCCGCCAGCCGGCGCACCTCCACCAGGAGGTCCTCCCGCAGCGTGCAGCAGATGCAGCCGTTGCTCATCTCGACCAGCTGCTCCTCGACGTGATCGATCTGCGCGCCGCCCGCTCGCAGGAGCGCCGCATCCACGTTCACCTCGCTCATGTCGTTGACGATCACCGCGACCCTGAGTCCGTCGCGGTTGCGCAGCACGTGCTCGAGCAGCGTGGTCTTGCCGGCTCCGAGGAAGCCGGACAGAACGGTGACGGGAAGACGATCGGGCATGCACCGACCGTAGCAATAAATGAGAATCATGCGCAATAAAGATGCGAATGGTTCGCAATGGCTGCGCGATCCGGCTACGCTCACGTCCATGTGCGGAGCCTGCGCCCTCGCAGCCATGGCCGGAGCCACGAGCCTCCGCGCCTGGCTCGCCATCCACGTCCCCGCGCTCCGCGATCCCAGGCGGATGCGCGCCGCCACGGTCGTCCTGCTCTTCGTCGCCGCGTGCGCCCCTTCCGTCGCGCTCACCGGGTCGACGAATGCCGCGGACTCAACGCCCTCGGGTGCAGCTCCTGCAGCGTCCAGCACGGCCGGCGACGGGACGATCGCCGCACCAGGCTCCCACTCGGCGGCGCCAGCCACCCGCTGAAGCCCCTGCAAACGCGCGGGTTCTTGGCCGCAACCCTGGACGAGTTGCCAGTTCTCGGGGTATCCATGCCATGCTGCTCGGTACAGCGCCGCTCGAACTCTTCCTTCGAGCGGCCCGGGACTTCTCCCCGAAGCCGGTTCCCCCGCCGGGCCATTTGCCCCCCAAATGGCCCGGCAGCCGGCTCCTCGTTCCCCGCGTGGGCGCCTCGCACGCGCGCTGCACCACCGCCTCGTCGAACCGACGAACCCGGCTGCGGCCTCGACGTACGATGTGATCGTGCTGCGCCTCCGCCTCTTCCACGCCTCCGACGGCGCACGCATCGCCTACCGAGAGGGTGGCGCTGGCCAACCCCTCGTGCTCTGGCACTCCCGCGGCCTCAGCCACCGCGAATTCGGTCCTGCCGCCGGCGAGCTCCTCGACCGAGCCCGCCTCATGCTTCCCGAGCTGCCCCTCCACGGCGACTCCGAAGAATCGCCGGACTTCAGCTACGACCTCGACTGGGCCGCCCGGCTGGTCGCCGAGTGCACCATCGACATCGGCGGCGCCCACCCGCGCGTCGGTGGCAGCGGACTCGGGGGCCAACTCCTCCTGCGCGCCATCGGACGCGGGTGGCTCCAGCCCAGCCGACTCATCCTGCTCCCGGGCCCACTCCACCGACCAGCCGCCGTCGGCATCACCGGCTCCCTCGCCCGTGCCAGCGCCGTCGCTGCCGCCCCCACCGGCCCCCTCGTCGCGCGCACCCTCACCCGTACGCTCGTCCGCGCCGAGCTCGTCGGCAGCGACGCCTCACCGCGCGTCAAGACCCTGGCCGCGAGCGCCCGCACCGCCCTCCTGGAGAGCGGCGAACGCGGCCAGGCCTGGCGCCGCGTGATCGCCAAGTGGGATCCCGAGGTGTTCCGCGACCTCATCGCCGCCTACGGCGACGTGGACTGCCCGGCCCTCATCCTCTGGGGCGCGGATGCTCCGACCGCGCCCATGCGCGCCGCCGAGGAGGCCGCCGACCTCATCGACCACGCCCTGCTGCGCACGCTGCCAGGCACCGGGACGGTGCTGGCCTACGACGATCCCGTCGGCTTCGCGCGCGAGATCGCCGCCTTCCTGAGGGCCGCCGACTGACGACGGCCGCTCGGCAGGTGCACGGACTCCGGCCGAACCCGCCCCGGGGAGCGCCTATCCGGCGTTCGTGACGATCGACCAGAGCATGTCGGTGCCCGTGTCGATCACCGCGTCCACGCTCGCCTGGTCTCCGTCGACCACCTGCGACGCCACGAGTTCGAGCATCGCCCCGAGCATCGCGTGCGCATGCAGCCGCGTCAGCGAACGCGCCGGCACCTTCGGGTTCGCCGCGCGACCCCGCTCGACCAGTTCGATCATCAGGTCCGCGAAGCGCTCACGCCAGCGATCACGCGCCGCCCGCCCCTCGGCGCTGATCGTCATGAGCTCCGACGTGACCGCTGCCGTCAACTTCGGCCGGGCGCTGATCGCGCCGACGTAGACGGTGAACCCGTCGCGCATCGCCGTCTGCCAGGGCGTTCCGGCGAAGTCGACCGCGTCCCGAACGCTGCGCCAGAGCGACTCCAGGAGCCAGTCGTTCATCGCGAGGAACGCCTCCTCCTTGCCGTCGAACTCACCGTAGAAGGTGCGCAGCGACACGTGCGCGTCCTTTGCGACCTCCTGGACGCGCGCGTTCGCGTAGCCGTCGAGGGCGATGGTCTGCGCCAGGGCGGCCATGATGCGCTCCCGCGGCGTCAGTTCGAGGGCCGGCATGGCACGAGGGTATCGACCCGCCATCGGGTTCTGGAGTGCCCTTCAGCGGGCAATCGCCGTTCTCCGGTTACCAGAGAAATGCTCAGTGCTCTCCCGGCGGAGGCACCGAACCACCGGCCCGCTGCGATGGCGAACCGAGGTGCCGTGGAGCGTCCGCGGGGGCGCCCAGGCCGGTCGGCCACCCGGCCGGGGCCGGAACCTGCTCGGGGGAGGACTGCGCACGGTCGAGCTCGCCGCGCTGGCCACCCGCCTGGCCCTCGATGAACTGCTGCGCCACGGGCGTGCGCTTCTGGTGCGGTACACCGCCGGCCATCTCCATCAGCTTCGCGATGCGGTCCTCGGTCGGCGGGTGGGTCGAGAACAGCGCGCTCGACCGGCCGCCGGGCGTGAGCTGCGGCGCGATCATCATGTGGGCGATCGTCCGCTCGTCCCGCTGCGGCGGGGTCTGGTCGCCGCTGATGGTCATGAGCGCCGACGCCAGGCCCTGCGGGTAGCGGGTGAGATCCACGGCGCCCGCGTCGGCCACGTACTCGCGCTTGCGGCTGATCGCGAGCTGGATGATCGTCGCCGCGATCGGCGCGAGGACGATGACGAGCACCACCGCGACGAGGCCGATGATGCCGCCCGGGCCGGAGTCACGGCTCCGGCGGCCGCCGCTGAACCACAGCGCATGCGAGAGCAGCTGCGCGATCAGCGCGATCGAGCCCGCGAGCACCGTCGCGTAGGTCATCAGGCGCACGTCGTAGTTGCGGACGTGCGTGAGCTCGTGCGCGATCACGCCCTCGAGCTCTGCATCGTCGAGCACGTTCAGCAGCCCCTGGTTGACGCAGACGATCGCCTGCTCGGGCGTGCGACCCGCTGCGAACGCGTTCGCCGACGGGTCCGGCGAGATGTAGAGCCGCGGCATCGGGAGGCCGGCGGTGATCGCGAGGTTCTCGACCATCCGCCACAGCTCCGGCGCATCCTCCTTGCGCTCCACGCGCTGACCACCCGCGACGCGCACCGCGAGGTCGTCCCCTCCGAACAGCGCGGTGAGGCTCATCACGACGGCGATCCCCATCGTGATGGCGCCGCCGATCGGCCCGACGTACAGGTAGAGCGCGTATGCGATCAGCCCGTACAGGAGGAGGAACCCGGCGAACAGCGCGAACGACTTGCGCTTGTTGGCGGTGATCTGCTCGTACACGGCGGCGCGGGAGAGGCTCGACGGCGGCGGGCGGCGGGGCTAGAAGGACACCTGCGGGGTCTCGCGCTCGGTCTTGTCCTCGAGCTCGAAGAACTCGCGCTGCGTGATGTTGGCGATGCCGGCGAGGACGTTCGTCGGAATGCTCTCGACCTTCGTGTTGAGGAGGCGCACCTGGCCGTTGTAGAACCGGCGCGACGCCTGGATCTTGTCCTCCGTGTCGGTGAGCTCGTTCTGCAGCGCCAGGAAGTTCTGGTTCGCCTTCAGGTCGGGGTAGGCCTCGGCGACCGCGAACAGTCGACCGAGCGCCTGGCCCAGCACGCCCTCGGCCTGCGCCTGCGCCTGCGGGCCGTCGGCCGACACGGCGCCGTTGCGGGCGGCCGTCACGTTCTCGAGCACCTCGCGCTCGTGCGTCGCGTAGCCCTTGACCGTGTTGACGAGGTTCGGGATCAGGTCATGCCGACGCTTGAGCTGCGTGTCGATGTCGGAGTAGGCCTCGTCGACCCGGTTCTTGAGGCTGACCAGCCCGTTGTACATCACGACGAGCGCGAGCACGATCAGGACGACGATGACGAGGACGATGATGAGCGCCACGGGGGCCTCTCCTAGCGGTGGGTACCAGTGCGGTCCGCTGAGTATCGCGTACACCCCGGGGGTGTCGACCCATCGCGGTCGCACGTTCGAATGCAGACGGTATCCGGTGCGCGGTGCGGACTGGACGGGCTGGCAGGCAGTGGCCGGCGCGACGGTTGCATCGCCGGCTCCGCTCGCGCAAGATGGGCGTCGAGTCGTCGCTCTGTCAGCTCTCCCGGACGACGCCCTCCCGCCATGAACCCCCGCGCGTGCCTGGAGGCCGTACGTTGAGCACCGATCCCCTCCGCGCCTTCGCCGACGACCGAGCCCTTCTGCGCGAGGTGCTCGACCGGGTGATCCGCGCCGGCGAGGGGGAGGAGCTCCTGCGGACGCACCACCTCGCGATCGCCCTCGGCGAACGCCTGCGCGGCGGCGACGAATCGGCCGCCGGTGAGCTCGCCGAGGTGATCGCCGCGCTCTCCTCCGCCGATCTCGGCACGCTCGCCCGCTCGCTCACCCGCTGGTTCCAGCTCCTCAACCTCGCGGAGGACAACGACCGCATCCGCCGGCTCCGCCAGCGCGAGCTGGAGATGGGCCCGCGTCCGCGCCGCGGGTCGGTGCGCGAGGCGGTCCACCAGATCGCGGCCGATGGCGTGAGCGCCGCCGAGCTCGCGGGGCTCCTCGCCCGCGCCGAGGTCCACCTCGTGATGACGGCGCACCCGACCGAGGCCCGCCGGCGCACCACCCTGGCCAAGCTCGCCCGCGTCTTCGGGCTCCTGCGCGCCCTGGACGAGCGCCGGCCGACCCCGGACGACCAGGCCGTCGCCGCCGACGAGCTCACGGGCGCGGTGCAGGAGCTGTGGGCCTCGGACGAGATCCGCGCCGTCAGCCCGACGGTGCTCGACGAGGTGCAGACCGGTCTCGCGTACCTGCGCACCACGATCGCCGAGACGGTGCCCGCGATCTACCGCGAGCTCGAGGCGGCGATCGCCGAGGCCTACCCCGGCGCGGACGTGCCCGTGCCGCCGCTGCTGCGGTTCGGCACCTGGATGGGCGGCGACCGCGACGGCAACCCGTACGTCACCCCGTCGGTCACGGTCGAGACGCTGGCGATCATGCGGGCCGCCTGCCTCGGGTTCCTGCGCGACCAGGTGATCGAGCTGTCCTCGCGCGTGTCGCTCTCGAGCCGGCTCGTCGGCGATCCCGAGCCGATCGCCGCGCTGCTCGCCGCGGGCGCCGCCGACTTCCCCGGCACCGCCGCCGATCTGGCCGAGCGCAGCCCCGAGGAGCCGTACCGTCGGGCGTTCGGGCTCATCGCACGCCGGCTGCGTGCGACGGTCGAGCAGGATCCCGAGGCCGGTCCGGGCTATGCCTCGCCCGCCGCGCTCATCACCGACCTGCGCGCCTGCGATGCGGCGCTGCGCGCCGGCGGCGGTGGCTACGTCGCCGACGACCTGCTGCGCGACGTGATCCGGCAGGTGGAGGTGTTCGGGTTCCACTTCGCCCAGCTCGACGTGCGTGCCCACGCCGCCCGTCATGCCGAGGCGATCGCCGAGATGCTCGAGGAGCTGCGGCTCGAGCCCGACTATGCGGGGCGCAGCGAAGCCGACCGGCTCAGACTGCTCGAGGCGCTCATCGAGGACCGCCGGCCCGTGATCCCGATCGACATCTCGGGCTTCTCGGAGCAGACGCAGGAGGTCATCCGCACCTTCCGGGTGCTCGACGAGCTGCGCACCACCGACCACGCCTCCGCCCTCCAGAGCTACATCATCTCCGGGACCACCGGTCCGGTCGACCTGCTCGAGGTGCTGTTCCTGATGAAGGAGTGCCGGCTCTCGCGGGCCGGCGGCGCGGACGCCCGGCTGCGGATCGTGCCGCTGTTCGAGGCCGGCGACACGCTCGCCGCGGCGGCGCGCACGATGCGCACCGTCCTCGCGATCCCGGCGTACCGGCGCGCGCTCGCGGCGATGGGCGACGAGCAGGAGATCATGCTCGGCTACTCCGACTCCAACAAGGACGTCGGCTACACCGCCTCCGGCTGGGGCATCTACCGCGGCCAGCTCGAGCTCGCCGAAGCGATGCGCGAGCACGGGCTGACGTGGATCTTCTTCCACGGCCGCGGCGGCGCCGTCGGGCGTGGCGGCGGGCCGAGCATCGTCGCGATCCAGGCGCAGCCGCCCGGCACGGTCGGCGGCCGGCTCAAGGTGACCGAGCAGGGTGAGGTGCTCAGCGACAAGTACGGCGTGCCCGAGATCGCGCACCGCGAGCTCGAGCTGACGACGGGCGCGGCGCTCCTGCGCGGCGCCGGCAGCGGCGATGCGCGGCTCTCGGTCGAGCGGCGCCGGCGCTACGAGCCGGTGGTCGCGGAGATGGCGGAGGTGTCGGCCGCGGCGTACCGCGCGCTGGTCTACGGCGATCCCGACTTCCCGCGGTTCTTCCACGAGGTCACGCCGATCGGCGAGATCTCGCGGCTGCGGCTCGGCTCGCGTCCGGCCAAGCGCAAGCAGGGCCAGGCGATCGAGGACCTGCGCGCGATCCCGTGGGTGTTCTCGTGGGGGCAGTCCCGGATCGTGCTCCCCGGCTGGTACGGCCTCGGCCTCGCGCTCGACGCCGCCCGCGAGCACCACGGCCTGGAGCTGCTGCAGGAGATGGACCGCGAGTGGCCGTTCTTCGCCGCGCTGATCTCCAACGCCGAGATGGCCTGCGCGAAGGCGGATCTCACGATCGGTCGCCGCTACGCCGAGCTGTGCGACGACGCGGCGCTGCGGATCCGCATCTGGGCGGCGCTCGAGGCCGAGTACGCGCGCACCTGCGCCCAGCTCACCGCCGTCACCGGCTGCGAGCGGCTGCTCGACCGCGAGCCGACGCTGCGCCGCGCGATCGACCGCCGCAACCCCACCGTCGACCCGCTCTCGTTCATCCAGATCGAGCTGCTGCGGCGCGCCCGCGCCGGCGACGCCGACGAGGCGCTCGGGCGCGCGAGCGCCCTCGCGATCAACGGCATCGCCGGCGGCCTGCGCAACACCGGCTGACGCTCGGCGAGCTAGCGGGGGAGCGTGCCGGCCGGCAGCTGCACCTCGATCAGCTCGGTGTCGTCCGGGGTGCCCGTCCTGCGGCCGTTCGAGAACGGGAAGTTGTTGTCGCTGGCGAGGGTGAGCTCGTCCTTGCCGGTCACCCGCAGCGACTCGACCGACTGCAGCGCGAACGAGAACGGGTTGCCGAGGCCGAACACGCCGGGGGTCTCGGTGGTCACGCCGGGGTTGGCGAGCTTGAGGAGGTCGACGACGAGGGTCTTCTTCAGCGAGCCGTCGGGGTTCGTCGTGTGCAGGTCGACGAGGTAGACCTTCTTCAGCGCGGCCTTCGCGCCCTCGAAGTCGTCGCGCTCGAGGATCAGCACGTGACGGGAATCGAGCGCCTGCGCGTCGGCGACGAGCCCGGTCGGATCGTCGGTGCGGTACTGCCAGGTCTTCGCGGTGTAGCGGCTCGTCCACGTGTCGAGCTGGTGGATCACGCGGCGGTTCGCATCGGCGCCCGTGTCGGTGGTGACGGCTTTCTCGGTGATCGGCAGGAGGTAGCGGCCGGCCTGCGTGGGCACCTGGGCCATCGCCTCGAAGCCGCCGCTGCCCGGGAGCGTGGCGGCCTCGCCGGCGGCGAGCTTGGGGTTGAACGGGCTCTTCACGCCCGGGAGCGGGATCGGGCGGCCCAGGAGGCGGCCTGCGCCGTCGACGTGCAGCACGAACGGGCCGAACTCGTCGCCGATCCAGAGGTCGCCGAACCAGCCGGGCTGGATCGACTCGATGTCGAAGTCGGCGCCGGTGAGCTGGCGGTCGGCGCGGGTGAGCGGGAAGGCGGCCTGCTTCCACGGGTCGCTCAGGCGGATCGTCTTCTCCACGGTCGCGGCGCCGTTGTTCGCCGGGCCGGTCGCGGCGGCCGCGGTCTTCCAGTTGGGGCGCACGACGTTCAGCTGGAGCAGGTAGTCGGCGGAGTTCGCCTTGCTGCCGAAGCCGTTGTCGGGGAGCCCGAGGATGCGGCCGCCGGGCAGGTTCAGGATGCCCGAGAAGCCGGGGATCGGCTGGCCCGGGAACGGGGCGGTGACGCCGTTGATCGGGGTGGTGCCGAGGGCGGCGCCCGAGGCCGGGCCCGGAACGTACTGCGTGGCGGGGATCGTCGAGCGGGCGATCAGCGTCGGGGTCGTCGGCGCTGGGGCCTGGGCGGCCGCGTGGCTCGCGGCGGCGACGAGCGCCGGGCCGACGAGCGCGGCGGCGGCGGTGGTGAGGGCGGTGCGTCGGAGCATGGCGCCCGCAGCGTGTCGGTGCTGCGAGCGCCGCAGGTTGCTGCGCGGTGAACGGCCGGTGGTCGTTCGGTGAACGGGCGGGGTCGGGCGTCCCACCGCCGTCGGGACGGCGACGGCAGATGGTCGCTCAGCAGGCTGGGAGCGCTGGCCCTCCACCGCCCTCAGGGTGGCGGTGCTCCGACCTTCGATGAACGCGCGCGGCGGCTAGTCGCGCACGCGCCGGTAGTGGAGCATCACGACGCCCGTGCCGGCGGTGTCGGCGCTCACGAGCTCGAGCGGGCGGGCCGAGCCGGCCGTCGGCCAGATCCCCTTGCCCCCGCCGAGCAGGATCGGCTCGAGCAGCACGCGGTACTCGTCGACGAGGTCGGCCTCGATCAGCTCGGCGGCGAAGCTCGGGCTGCCCCACATCTCGAGGTAGCCGCCGGACTGCTCTCGCAGCTCGGCGACCGCGCGCACGGCGCCGTCGGCGGGGAGCAGCTTGGAGCCGTTCCAGGTGAGGTCGTCCTGGGTGAGCGAGCGCGAGGCGACGTACTTGTCGATGCCGTTCATCCAGTCGGCGAACGGGTCACCGGCGCGCTCCGGCCACGCGGCCGCCATGCCCTGCCAGGTGCGGCGGCCGTAGAGCAGCGCGCTCGTTTCGGCCATCAGGCCGCCGACGAACGGGCCCATCGTCTCGGGGTCGAAGTACGGGATCGACCAGCCGCCGTGCGCGAAGCCGCCGTCGGTGTCCTCCTTCTCGCCGCCGGGCGCCTGCACGACGCCATCGAGGCTCATGAAATCGGTGAGGATCAGCTTCATCGGGGGACTCCGGTCGGGGTGGGGTCGAGGGGTAGACGGTACGGCCGCGCGAAACTCATCGGTCGCGTTCGCGAGCCGGCGTTCGCCGTGGGGCGAGCGCCGCCACGCGGATGTCCCGGCTCACCTCGGCGATCTCGTCCGGGAAGGCCGACAGGTTCACGTTCGTCGAGAAGCCGAGCGGCGCGGCGAGCGGCCGGAAGAAGTCGTCGAAGTGGCTGGCGACGACCACCTCGGGATCGAGCCGCCGCAGGATCCGCGGCCAGTAGTCGTCGGTGAACCGGCGACCGGCGATCCCGGCGAGGAACACGTCGACGCCGCCCGTCGGCACCTCGTCGTCGATCAGGTTGGCGCTGCCCTGGTGGTAGAGCACGGCGCCGCCGACCTCGACGCGGATCCCGTAGATGCCGCCGCACTTGTAGGCGCCGGGCGACAGGTGGTCGAGGTGCTCGCAGGAGAGGGCGCCATCCGACGGGACGGCGAACCCGAGCAGCAGCTTGCTGTGGAGGCTCGGGACGAACGTGACCGTGAACGGACCGAGCTCGTACGCGCGGCGCGGCTCCACCTCGACCGCCCGGTCGGCGAGCCCGTGGAGGGCCATCAGGCGGACGAGCGAGTCCGAGCCGTAGGCCGGCGCCCCCGTCGCTCGCGCGAGCGACGGGACGTCGATCGCATGGTCGAAGTGGGTGTGGCCGACGAGCACGCCGACCACCTGGCCGAGGTCGGCGTCGAGGACCGGTCCCTGCAGCGTGGGATCGGGGAGGGCGACCCGCCGCCGCAGCACGTCGCCGAGCGGCACCCGGCTGAGGTACGGGTCGATCAGGAGCGTGCAGCCCTCGTAGGTGAGGCGGTAGCCGGCCGTGCCGAGCCACTCGAGCTCGAGTCCCGCGGGCAGCGGCAGCGGCACGGCCGCCAGATCGCGCAGCGTGCTCGAGTCGGCCGCCTCGCGCGCCGCGCGGCGCCGCAGGAACTGCGCGAAGCTCGCCGCATGGCCGGCCGCGGAGAGGGTGAGCTGAGCTCGAGCCATGCGCGCACTCTCGCACGGCCCCCGCCCGCCGCGGGCGGGGGCCGTCCTCCGTGCGCGCGACGGACGCTCTGCGCTGGCCGCCCGGCGCGGCCCGGGCCGGCCCGGCTACGCGAGGATGTCGCGTCGCGCGAAGAGCGGCACGCTCGCCCCGGCGAAGAGCACCGTGGCGCCGAGCAGCACGGCGGTCCCGGTGGCGTCGAGGCCGTGCTCGATCGGCGAGCCGTACCAGTGGAAGGCGGTGAGCACCTTCAGGCGCTCGAGGTCCGGCACGATCAGCACGAGGGTGTTGAGGAGGTAGCTGGCGACGAGCAGTCCGCCGGCGATCGCGGTCACCTCGCCGGGCTTGCGCAGCACCGCCGAGAGCGCGAGGGCGAGCGCGCCGAACGCGAGGCAGATCGGCAGCAGTCCGACGGCCGAGGCGAGCACGGGGCCGAGCGTGAGATCGAGCCCGATCACCCTGGCGGCGGCGAACAGCCCGAGGACGTAGATCGCGAGGATCTCGAGGAGTCCGAGCAGCGCCGACGCGAGGAGCGCCGCCGGCACCTGCCAGCGGGGGATCGGCTGGGTGGCGATCACGTCGAGCGAGCCGTCCGCCTCGGCTCCGGCGATCCCCCGGCTGGCGGCCAGGATCGGGAAGAACCCGAGGATGAGCGGCAGGTAGCCGAGCAGCTTGCCGGCCAGGAAGCCCCTGACGGTGATGAAGCTCTCCGGCGTGCTCCCGAACGCCTCGAGCACCTTCGGCGACACCGTCTTGGTGAGCGCCTTCATCTGATCGGGGTCGAAGGCGGTGAACGCGGCCGCCATCAGCGCGCTCGTCAGCGCGACCGCGACGCCCCACACGATCGTCGAGCGCAGCCGCCGGCGGTGGAACTCGCGCACCAGCTCACCCATCGCGCGGATCCTCGTAGAAGCTCCGGAACAGCTCGTCGAGACTGGCCCGCTCGATCGACAGGTCGGTCACGGCGTGCTCCGCGAGCAGCTGCACGAGCGCGTCGAGGTCGCCGGCCAGCCGCAGCGTGGCCTTCGCCCCGCTCACCCGCAGATCGGTCGCGCCCGCCAGGGCCCCGAGGGCGCGCTCTGGCACGTCGCCCGCGAAGGTCACCTGCACGTGACGCAGCGCTCGGCTCGCGAGCGCGTCGACGTCATCGGTCGCCACGAGCCGGCCCGCGCGGATGATCCCGACGCGCTCGCAGATCCGCTCGACCTCGGTGAGGTAGTGCGACGACAGGAACACCGTCGCGCCATCGGCCCGCGCCTCGTGGACGAGCTCGACGAACAGGTCCTGCATGAGCGGATCGAGGCCGCTCGTCGGCTCGTCGAGGAGCAGCACCGGCGGCCGGTGGAACATCGCCTGCACCAGGCCGATCTTCTGGTGGTTGCCGCGTGAGAGGTCGGCGAGCGGGCGGCCGAGGTCGGCGTGGAGCCGGTCGGCGAGGTGCTCGGCGTGCGCGAGCTCGGTCGTCCCGAGCCGCCGGAGCCTGGCGACGTGGGCGATGAGCTCGCGGCCGGTGAGGCTCTCGTCGTATCGGAAGTCGCCGGGGAGCGTGCCCGTGACCCGGTGCACGGCGACCGGTTCGCGCCACGAGTCGTGGCCGAGGATCTCGGTCGTCCCGGAGGTCGGTCGCAGCAGCCCGAGGAGCGCGCGGATCGTGGTCGTCTTGCCGGCGCCGTTGGGGCCGAGGAAGCCGAACGCCTCGCCCGGCCGCACCTCGAGGTCGATACCGTCGATCGCGCGCGCCTTCCCGAAGCGCTTCGTGAGGCCGTGCACTGCGATCGCGGGGGTCGCCATCACCGAGCAAGCTAGCTGCGGCGGCGAGCGGCGCGGCTGTGGATTCCCCGCAGACCCGGGCGACGTGGCCGCAACGTCGCGCTGGGACGGCGCGCCGCCGGGATCAGACGATCAGGAACACGGCCAGCACGCCGGCCATGATCACCGCGACCGCGGCAGCGAGCCGGCCGGCGGTGAGCGGCGGCGCCTGCTCGAGCGGCTCGTCGGCCGGATCCCAGGCGGCGTGGTGCTCGCGCGCGTACGACGCGGGAACGGTCCCGTCGGTCATGCCCGACAGCGATGCGCGCGTGCCCGGGGCGAGCGCGATCCACACGTGCCCGACCACGAACGCCAGCCCGACGAACATCGACACGTCGTGCAGGGCCAGCGCGCCGGGCGGCCGCAGGCTGTGGTCGCGCTCGCCGAGCCAGAGGAACGTGCCGCTCACGAAGAACAGGATCGTCAGCGCGCCCTGGATCAACCCATGCACCTTCTGCCCACCGTTGAAGCGCGGTTGGGGTTCGGCGCGGGCAGCCTGACTGTGCAGCCAGCGCAGGTCGTCGGGCTCGAGCGCCAGGAACTGGCCCCAGGATCGACGGACGCGCCGGCGGTCGCCGAGGAGGGCGACGAGCGCGAGGCCGACGAGCCAGCCGACGGCGACGGCGAGGTGCGCCCCCTTGACGAGCGGCCGGTTGCCGATCACACCGGCGAGCTGCGGGAGGAACAGCACGAGGCCGGTCGCGAGCATGAGCAGGAAGCTCGTGCCGTGCACCCAGTGCAGCCAGCGTTCGGTCGTGCCGAAGCGGTGCACGCGCGCCCGCGTCGGCCGGAGTGCGGTGGCGGCGTCGGCGGGATCGACCTCGGTGTCGCCGACGGTCACGTCCACGTGCCCGGCATCAGACATGCGGTCCGTCCACCCAGGCGTCGGTGTCGTAGCCACGGACCTCCCAGTAGCCGGGCTCCAGGCGATCGACGACGCGGATCTCCGCGAGCCACTTCACGCCCTTGTAGCCGAACATCTTCGGGATCACGACCCGCACCGGGGCCCCGTGCTCCTGCGGGATCGGCGCGCCGCTCATCTGGTGCGCGAGCAGGATCTCGGGCATCTGCCGGACCTGCTCCATCGTGAGCGTGTCGACGTACGGCTGCTCGTACGAGACGAACTCCAGCCCGGCGGCCGACGCGAGCGGCCTCGCGCGCTCGAGGAGCGCGCTCAGGGGAACGCCGCCCCACGGCACATCGTCGACCGACCATCCCGTCACGCAGTGGAAGTCGTTCGTCTGGCGCCGCTGCGGCATCGCGAGGAACTCGTTCCACGACAGGTCGAGCGGCTCCTCGACGAGCCCGCTCACCTTCAGGCGCCACGTGCTCGCGCGGAACACGGGGAACGGCTTGTTGACCCAGTAGATCCGCCAGCCCTGGCCGAACGGTACCGCCTTGCGCACGCCCTCGGGCAGCGCCTTCGTGCTGCGCGAGAGCAGGTCGAGCGCGCCGCCGCCCCAGGCGAGGGAGGTGAGGCCCAGGCCGACCAGTCCGACGAATGCGCGTCGGCCGAGTGGCGTCGACGCATCGTCTTCACGGGGCGCGCCGGGCCCGAGACGCTCGGGGTCGGTCATCCCTCCAGGATCGCACGGAATCGGCGCTCCGCCCTTACGTTCACGTGAAGCCCGCGCCACGGAACGAGCGACCGGTGCTGCGGCCCATTGGCTCCCGCTCGCGCGGCTGGCAAGATCGCGCCTGTGACCGCCTCGCCCGACGCCCGCCGACCCCACCTGCCGCGCGCCACGCAGCGCGACGGCGACACCGTCACCTTCCTCGAGCTCTTCTTCGATCTCGTCCTGGTGCTCGCGCTCACCCAGGCGACCGCGATCATGGCGGCCGATCCCTCGTGGGACGGCCTGGCGCGTGGCGTGCTCGTGCTCGGCGTGATGTGGTGGTCGTGGGTCGGGTATGCGTGGCTGACGAGCGTGATCGACCCGGATGCCGGGGCCCCACGGCTCGTGATGGCGACCGCGATGGGCGGTCTGCTCGTCTCCGCGCTCGCGCTGCCGCACGCGTTCGACGACGATGCCCTGCTGTTCGCGGTGGCGTACGGCTTCGTGCGCTATGCGCAGCTCGGCCTGTTCTGGATCGCGGCGCGCGAGGACGAGGACGACCGGCTGCGCAAGTCGGTCGGCGGCCTGGCCATCAGCACGACGATCGGCGTGGCGCTGATCACGGGCGCCTCGTTCGCCGATGGCACTGCGCAGGGGCTGATCTGGCTCGTCGCGATCATCCTCGACATGGGCGGCCCGTACGTGTTCGGCTCGGAGGGCTGGCGGCTGTCGCCCAAGCACTTCGCCGAACGCCACGCCCTGATCCTGATCATCGCCCTCGGCGAATCGATCGTCGCGATCGGCGTCGGCGCGGAGGGGCTGGAGAGTGGGCTCGGCACGAACGAGGTGATCGCGGCGGTGCTCGGCGTTAGCGTGGCGTTCTCGATGTGGTGGATGTACTTCGACGTGGTCGAGAAGGTCGCGTCGCGGCGGCTGCAGCAGGCCGCAGAGGGCAAGGAACGCAACGAGATCGCCCGCGACTCCTACTCGTACCTGCACTTCCCGATGGTCGCCGGGATCGTGCTCGTCGCGCTCGGCCTGAAGAAGACGATCGGCCACACCGACGACCACCTCCACGTCGAGATCGCGACGGCGATGTACGGCGGCATGGCGATCTACCTCTTCGCGCACCTCTCGTTCCGGTGGCGCAACGTGAGGCGGTTCTCCGCGCAGCGGCTCGTCGTCGCGATCCTCTGCCTCGCGTGCATCCCGCTCGCCGCGCACATCACCGCCCTCGCCGCGCTCGCGATCCTCGCCGGCCTCTGCGCCGCGCTGATCGTCTACGAGACGGTGCGCTTCCGGACGGTGCGCGCAGAGCTGCTCGCGCGGCTCCGCGAGCACGGCCACTGAGCGCGCAGCGAGTCCAGATCGCGCCCCCACCAGGAGCGCGCCGGGTGAGCTGGTGGGGTGGGCCCTCGGTCGCTCGCGTGGCCCGAGTCGACGCGGGCCGGGTGGTCGCGACGATCGAGACGACAGGTATGCCGCCGCCAAGATCGAGTTGAGAGGTATGCCGCGATCTCCGGCATACCTGCCACCTCGATTCCACGACCGGCATACCTGTCAAGTCGATTCCACGACCGGCGTACTGTCCTCTCGATCAGGCCGGGTTCGCGTGCGGCGCACGCGCCACTGACCCGAACTGCGCGCGCTTCAGGACGCAGCCACTTCGGGTCAGTCGCCGGCCCGCCCCTCGCTCGCGCTGAGCGTGTGGGCGGTGCCGGCGGAGCCGTCGGGGCGCAGGTGCGGGGTAGGGCGGCCGGCCTTCAGTCGGCGGGCCTCCTCGGCCGCGATGCCCTTGAAGACCGCGGTGTTGGCGCCGCGGGCGAGTCGACTCGGGGTGACCTTGCGCGTGATCCGCTGGATCCGGCAGAGGCGGCCGAACCTGCGCTGGTCGGCGGCGGACCAGTCGAGCCCGTAGAGCGCGCGCACGGCGGGCGGGAGGCTGCCGCGCACGATGAGATCGTGGGCGTCCTTGAGCGGACCCCGGAGCGTCGGGCTCGGGATCGCGAAGCTGGCGAACCAGCCGACGTAGCGCGCCTGCTCGGTGAGGTGGACATCAGCGGCGACGAGCTCGGCCTCGAAGTAGTCGCGGAAGCGCGGGTAGCTCGTGGGCAGTGCCTCGTCGGGCGTGCCGAAGAGCTGCGCGAAGCGCCGGTAGTCCTGCCACAGCGCTTCGCGCTCGCCGGCGCTGAGCGGCCGGACGAGTAGGTCGTGCATCGCCTCGGCCGAGTCCATCATCGCTGCGACCGTCCACACCATCAGCGCCGGATCGAACGCGTCGTACGGCGTGCCCGCGGGATGGATCCCGGCCGGCTCGGCGAGCGCTCCGTGCACGCGCCCGTGCATCCGCTCCACGTAGGCGAGGATCCGGTCGGCCTCCGCGCGCGTGCCGAAGAAGACCGTCTCGAACGCGATCGCCGTGCGCGTGAGCCGCTTGAACGGGTCGCCCTTGTGGCCCGAGTGGTTCGCCGTCCCCACGTAGTTGAGCGGCTTGATCGCCCCGACCGTGAGCGCCCGCTGGCCGAACATCAGGCCCACGCGACGCTCCCCGTGCACCCTGTGCAGCATCGAGCGGCCCTCGGGGAAGTAGCCGTCGTCGGGTTCGACTCCGGAGGTCGGACGCGACGGACTGACGAGCGGCATGCCCACACGCTAGCGCATCTGGAACACCATGTGTTCAGATTTGCCGGGGCTCCGGCGGCCCGGCTCCGCGCGCAGCCTTCGCCCGGCGTGCCGCGCCACGATCCTCTCTCGTCAACCGGCCCGGTCCGCGGCCTCCCGGAGCTCGGCGATCGTCCGCACCAGGCGCGCGTTCGCGGCGTCGCCGACGGCCACGATCTGCTCAGCCAGCTCGTCGACGAGGGGATCGACGGCGTCGCCGAGCTCGCCGCGCAGCCAAGCGTCGAGGGTCTGGGCCAGGCCGCCGGCGACGAAGCTGGCCGCGACGCGCACCGAGCGGTCCGCGATCGCCTGCTCGGCCTCGCCGAGCGGCGCGTCCCCGGAGCCGTACGACGAACGGCCGAACGCCGAGAGCACGGCGATCAGGTCGTCCATCCGAGCTGCGCGGCGCTCGGCGAGCGGTCCGGTGCCCGACGATTCGGTCAGCAGCACCGCCGCGCGGGCCGGGTTCTCCGTGAACACCCGCGCGACGACCCCCACGGCGGCCCGCACGAGCTCGAGCGTGGTGCGGCCGTCACCGAGCTCGGAGACGGCCGCGAGCACGCGCGCCTGCGCCCGGTCGAACTCGCGGTCGAACAGCTCCCGCGCCAGGGCGTCGCCGGTACCGAACTCCTCGTAGAAGTAGCGCGGCGTGAGGCCGGCGCGAGCGCACACACCGCGCACGGTGAGCGCGGCGAGCCCAGTCTCGCCGATCAGCGCGAGCCCGGCGGCGAGCAGCCGCTGGCGGCGGTCGTCGCGGCGGTCCTCGGGTGACCGTCCGCCGTACTGGCGACCTGCGGGTGACACGCCCGCAGCCTCCCACACGCGCAGCCCGCCCGCCGGCGGCGGGGCCCGTCGGTCGTTCGTTCGTCGCGCGCCGTCGCTAGCGGATGGTGATGCGGCGCGTCTCGTCGGCGGTGACGAGCACGTAGTCGCCCGCCGGGATCCGCCGACCGCTCGGGCGCTGCACGAGCAGTCCGCCGTTCGCCTGCGCGAGCACGTTCACCTTGATCCGGTTCCGTGCGCCGCGGGAGACGACGACCCCGCTCTTCGTGGCCGTCTTCGTCGAGCCCGTCGCGCCCGTCGAACCGCCCGCGGTGCCCGACGCGCCGCTGTCGGTGACGGTGCCCTTCGCCGTGTCGAACGACGCGGTGCCCTTGAGCAGAGTGGTCTTGCAGGCGGTCTTGTAGATCGGCGCGCCCTTCTTGTCGCGCTTCTTCGTCGGCGTGCGGGTGCACGTGACGAGCCGGACCTTGCCGTTCTTGCCCGCGGCGCCCATGCGGCCGGTCTCGCCGACCGCGCCCGTGGCTCCGGTGGCGCCGGCCGGCCCAGGAGCCCCGGCGTCGCCCTTGGCGCCCGTGGCCCCGAGCGCTCCGGTATCGCCCTGGACGCCCTGTGCGCCCGTGTCGCCCTTGGGGCCGGCGACGCCCTGGGCGCCGTTCGTCCCGTTGGTGCCCGTGATGCCGGCCGGGCCCTGCAGGCCGGTCGCGCCCTGCGGTCCGGCAACGCCCTGGCTGCCCGTGGCGCCCGTGGCACCGGTCGCGCCCGTGGCACCCGTCGCCCCGGTCGCACCGGTGGCGCCCGTGGCGCCCTGGGCGCCGGCAGGGCCTTGCGGGCCGGCGATCTGGGTGATGATGGTGCCCTGCGGGCTCGTCGCGGTGGCGTAGACGAGCGTGAGGTCGTACTTCACCGTCACCGTGCAGCTCAGCAGGTGGCCGACGTCGTTCGAGGTCGCGGTGTAGTGGCGGCCGGTCGCGCCGGCGATCGGCGAGCCGTCCAGGAGCCACTGCACCGACACGGTTCCCGGCTGCTCGCCCGCGTACGTGGCCCAGCGCTCGCCGGCGCACTGCTGATCGGTGCCCTGCTGCAGCGAGCCCGTCACCTGCGGCGCATCGAGGCTCGAGGCCGGCCGACCCGTGCCGATCCAGCCGACGTTCTTCGGTGCGCTCTCGGTGAACCAGAGGTTGCCGTCGGATCCCGTCGTGATGCCCCACGGCTGCGTGCCGCTCGCGGCGATCGGGAACTCGGTGACGACGCCCGTCGACGGATTGATGCGCCCGATCTGGTTGACCGACGTCTGCGTGAACCAGAGGTTGCCGTCCGGGCCGACCGCGATGCCGTTCGGGCCTGAGGCCGAGGTCGGGATCGCGTACTCGGTGACGGCGCCCGTGGTGGTGATCCGGCCGATGCGGTTGCCGCTGTACTCGGTGAACCAGAGGTTGCCGTCGGGGCCGGCGATGATGTCGCGCAGCCCCGAGCTGGCGGTGATGCCGGCCGAGTACTCGGTGACGGTGCCGGTCGGCGTGATCTTGCCGACCCGGTTGCCCGAGTTCTCCGTGAACCAGAGGTTGCCGTCGGGGCCCAGCGCGATCTCGTAGAGGCTCGCGCCCGCGGTGATGCCGGTGCCGAACTCGGTGAGCACGCCGTTGATGGTCATGCGGCCGATCTTGTTGGTGCCCTGTTCGGTGAACCACACGTTGCCGTCGCCGCCCGCCGTGAGGCTGAACGGGATGCTGCCCGAGGGCAGGTTGAACTCGGTGCTCGTGCCGAGCGTCGGGTTCAACCGGCCGATCCGGTTGTTGGAGATCTGCGTGTACCAGAGGTTGCCGTCCGCGCCGACCGCGATGCCGTTCGGGTTCGTGCTGTAGGTCTGGCCGCTGAGGTACTGGCTGACCTGCTGCCCCGTGGTGATGCGGGTGATCTGCTTGCCGGTGCGCTCGGTCGTGAAGACGGCGCCGTCGGGGCCCGCGACGATCGAGTACCAGGCGGTGCCGGGCGAGGGGACGAGGTCGCCCGTCGCGCCGAGGTTCGCGGCCCGGGCCGCCGGTGAGGTGAGGAGAACGGCGCAGAGGCCCGCGAGCATGGCCGCCAGCAGTGGGCGCATGCGTCCACGACGGTCAGTGGCAGAGGTCGGCATAGCTACGGGTTCGACCAGTCGCGAGGTGCCTGAATGCGCGGTCGGCGAACGACCGGCGGCTTGGCGTAGGGAAACGGCAAGACCGGCCGATCGGCCCCCACCGGAAGGCCCGCTCCGGAGGCTGCCACCATGTGGCGGTGTCCGACGTGCCTCCGCCCGACGCGGCTCCGCCGCCCCGCCGCGTGTATCGCGGGACGCGTCCCGGAGGGCGTTCGGCGCGCGTCCGCGAGGCCGTGATCGCGGCGACGATCGCGGAGCTCGCGGAGGTGGGGTACGACGCGTTGTCGCTACCCCACATCGCCGAGCGAGCGGGCGTCGCCCTGAGCACCGTGCACCGCCGGTGGGACGGCAAGGTGGGGCTCGTGACGGATGCGGTCGTCGAGATCACGGCGGCGCAGGTTCCCGATCCGCATGGGGTCGATCTCCGCGCGGATCTCCTGCAGCTCGCCGCGTCCGTCGCGCAGATGCTCCGCGAACCGTCGACGCTGCGGATCCTCAAGGGCATGTTCGCGCTGCCAGACGATCAGCTCGCGCAGCTTCGCAGCGGCCATTGGGGGCCGCGGATCGAGGTCGCCCAGGCGGTCGTCGACCGGGCGATCGCGCGCGGGGAGCTGCCCGCCGGGACCGACGGCTGGCCCGTCTCCGAACGCATCCACGCGCGGATCTGGATGCGGCTGCTGATCACCGGGCTCCCGGTCGACGACGCGTTCCTGGCGGCGCTCGTCGACCAGTCGATCGCCGCCGCGCGTCGCGGGGAGCGCTAGGGGCGCTGCAGGCCGTCGGTGGAGTGGCCGTCGAGCCGCAGGCGATGGGCGAGCGTGGCGACCTTCCAGAGCACGCGCGGTCGTTCGCGGTGGCTGATCGCCGGGGGAAGTCCTCGCCGCGTGCGATCGAGGCTGACGATCGTGCACACCGTCCGCTCGGGGCACGCCCACCGGCCCCAGGGGGCGCTCCGGAACTCGTCGCCGAGCAGCAGTCGGCGCGCCGTCTCGTCGATCGAGTGGCCCGCGGCGAGCAGCCGTGTGGCGTGTTCCTGCAGCCAGGCCCAGTAGCGGTCGAGCAGTGCGAGTTCGGCGAGGCCCGCCGGCGGTCCGTGCCCGGGGACGAGGTGACCGGCGCCGAGGTCTGCGATGGCATCGAGCGCGCGCCGCCAGCCGTCGACATCGCCGCTCCAGCTGTTCGGGGTGACGCCGACGAACAGCAGGTCGCCGGTGAACACCGTGCCCGCGCTCGGCACGTGCACGATCGCGTCGCCCGCGGTGTGGGCCGGGCCGAGGTGGTGGAGGTGCGCGTCGCGGCCGCCGACGTCGATCACCAGGTCCCGCGCGAAGGTCCGATCGGGGCGACGGAGCTCGATGCGGCGCAGGTCGAACGGGCCCAGCATCCAGTCGACGTACGCGCCGAACCGTCGCGGGGCGCCGATGCCCGACCGGGCCAGGAGTCGTGCTCCGAGCCAGGCACGGTGCAGAGCTGCGGGATCCTCGTGATCGAGCTCGTGGGCGGCGGCCTCGCTGCAGATGAGCTCGGCATCCGGCAGCAGCTGCGCGCCGTTGGCGTGGTCGCCGTCGGCGTGCGTGAGGAGCAGGTGGCGCAGCGGCAGGTCGGTGCGCCGCCGGATGTCGGCCAGGAGCTGGCGCGTGCGGGGGAGGTCCCACGCCGTGTCGACGAGCGCCGCCGCATCGTCGCCCAGGATCAGGCCGGCGTTCGACTCGCCCCAGTCGCCGTTGGGCTGCAGCCACGCGCAGGCGCCGTCGGCGACGTCGACGAGTCCGGCTGCGAAGGCGGGCGCCGCGCCGTGGGGCGTGGTGGCTGCGGTCACGCCGCGACGGTGTTCGTCAGCGTGCCGACCCCGTCGAGCTCGAGGTGCACCTCGTCGCCGGGTTGCAGGAAGCGGTCGAGCTCCAGGCCGCAGCAGCCCGGGAGGGTGCCGAGCGAGATCACCTCGCCCGGCACGAGCCGTTCGTCGGCGGCGATGTGCGCGATCACCTCGTCGAGCGAGTAGCGCCCGCCGGCTGTGGACCCCTCGCACCACGTCTCGCCGTTCACGCGCACGCGGCCCGTCACGCGGTCCCAGCGCGGCAGCACGTCGTCGGCCGTGACGACCGTCGCCGCCATGCCCGTTGCGAACGACTTGGCCTTGACGACGCCGCTGAACGGGCTGCGGCGCTCGTCGGTGAACTGCAGGTCCCGGGCGCTGAAGTCGTTCACCACGGTGAAGGCGCCGATCACGTCGGCCGCGGTCGGCGGGCCTTGCGTCGCCGGGTCCCAGGGCTCGGTGACGACGGCGCCCAGCTCGAGCTCGAAGTCGCGGAACCGCGTCGCGCGCGGGAAGGCGACGGCGGCGCCGTCCGGTACGACGGTGGTGTGGCTGCCGAAGTAGAACGCCGGGACCTCGTAGAAGCGCGGGGCGGGCTTGAGGGCCGGGAAGGTGCGGCGGGTGACGGCCTCGTAGGCGCGGACGGCCGCGCGCGCCGGCGGCGGCATGAAGTGGCGCACCATCGTGCGGGCGCCGCGCACGAAGTGGAGCTCGTTCATCATCACGCCGCGCAGCGAGGTGGGCTGGAACGGCAGCCCGTGCGGCGCTCCGTCGGGCGCCGTCGCCGCGGGCCGGGGCTGCGATGCGGGGTCTGCCGGCGGCGTGTCCCCGCCGCCGGCAGACCGCTCGAGCAGCGCGACGACCGCAGCGGGGGAGCTGCCGAGATCGGTGGTCCAACGCTCGCCGTCGGCGTCCCAGCGGACGACGTCGTTCCCGGCTCTGCCCAGTCGCATCGCGAGCACCGTATCGCGCCTAAGGCAACGCGGCAAGCCTTTGTCGCGCCGTTCACGTGGCGGCGACCCGCCCGGCCGCGGTGTGGGCGTAGGATCGCGGGCGATGTCTGAGCAGCTCTACGGTTCCGAGACCGCCAAGGCGGTCGCCAACTTCCCGATCAGCGGCGAGCGCGTGCCGCTCCCGGTCGTGCACTGGCAGGCCCGTATCAAGGGCGCAGCGGCGCAGGCGAACGCCAAGCTCGGCAAGCTCGACGCGGAGCTCGCCGACCGCATCCACGGTGCCGCCGAGTCGATCGCTGCCGGCGACCACGACGACCAGTTCCCGATCGACGTCTTCCAGACCGGCTCGGGCACCTCGACGAACATGAACGTCAACGAGGTCATCTCGGCGCTCACCGGCGGCGACGCGCATCCGAACGACCACGTGAACATGGGGCAGTCGAGCAACGACACCTTCCCGAGCGCGGTGCACCTCGCCGCCCTCGACCAGGCGACGAACCAGCTCCTGCCGGCGCTCGCGCAGCTCGAGGCGAGCCTCCAGGCCAAGGCGGACGCGTTCGTCGACGTCGTCAAGGCCGGCCGCACGCACCTCATGGACGCCGTCCCGGTGACCCTCGGCCAGGAGTTCTCCGGGTACGCCGCGCAGCTGCGCCTCGCCCAGCGCCGCGTGAAGAACGCGCTCCCGCAGGTCGGCCAGATCCCGCTCGGCGGCACCGCGACCGGTACGGGCCTCAACACCCACCCGGAGTTCGCGAAGACGGCCCGCGAGATCCTCGTCGCCCAGTCGGGCCTCGACCTGATCGCCGCCCCGGAGGATCCGTTCGAGGCGCAGGCCAACCGCGACGCGCTGGTGGAGCTCTCCGGCGCGCTGAAGGTCGTCGCCGTCAGCCTCACGAAGATCGCGAACGACATCGCCCTCATGGGCTCGGGCCCGCGCGCCGGCATCGGCGAGCTGTTCCTGCCGGAGCTCCAGAAGGGCTCGTCGATCATGCCGGGCAAGGTCAACCCGGTGCTGCCGGAGGTCGTGCTCCAGATCAGTGCGCAGGTGATCGGGAACGACACCGCCATCACGATCGGCGGCACGCAGGGTCAGTTCGAGCTCAACGTCCGCATCCCGCTCATCGCGCGCAACCTGCTGCAGTCGATCCACCTCCTCTCGACGGCGTCGGTCGCGTTCGCCGAGAAGTGCATCGACGGCATCGAGGCCAACAAGGCCGGCACCGATGCGTCGGCCGGCGGCACCCTTGCCGTGGCGACCGCCCTCAACGAGGCCATCGGCTACGACCTCGCGACGAAGATCGTGAAGGAGGCCACCGCCTCCGGCGAGCCGCTGAAGGTCGTCGCGCTGCGCAACGGCGTCGCCGAGGACCTCTACGACCAGACCATCGACCTCCGCAAGATCGCGGCCGGTTCCGCCGCCTAGCTCGCGGTTGCGTCGCCCTGCTGCGGGCGACGGGCGCCCGACCAGGCGTCCATCTCCCGGCGGCTGCGCTTCGGCCCGAAGCGCAGCCGCCGACTGAGTGGTCATGCTCGACGGTCTGCTCATCGCGGTGCTCACGCCGCTCGCCGTCTGGAGCTGGCTCATCCTCCTGCTGCCGTGGATCGGCCGCGCGCGCACGCGCGGGGGCCGGCCCATCGCGGCGCCGGTCGACGCGGTCGACGAGCCGCTGCGCTTCCGGCTGCCCGACCCGCGGCTCGAGCGGGTGTCGGCGCACCGCCCGCGCAAGGTGCACCGCACCGACCTCTTCCTCTCCGCGCTGCCGTGGGGGCTCACCGGGCGCCGCAGTCGGCGCGTCGTGCTCGAGCACGGCGTCGTCACCACGTTCGCGTACGCCTCGATGTTCGTGCTCGACCCGGGCCGCGGCGAGTACCGCCTGACGGTCCTCCTGATCGCGGTCGTCGCCACGTGGGCGAGCTTCCAGCCCCGCCCGGCCGGCATCGTCCGCCGCGAGTGGGTCGACTGGTACGCGGCCGTGCTCGCGAGCGTGGAGCGCGCCGACCGGCCGGAGCACCGCTGCCCGCGGTGCCGCCTCCGCGCCCGGACCGCCAGCGGCTGGTGCCGCCCGTGCGAGCACGTGCTCGCCGCCCACGCGCTCGCGCACGACGACCCGCGCGGACGGGTCGGCGCATGGTCGGCACGTCGCGCCGACCCGTCGCTGCTCGAGCACTGCGGCGCGGAGGTCGCGACCTCCTTCCGCGGCACGGGCACCGTGATCACGCCGGCGTGGGTGGCGCCCGATCGCAACCCGCTCGCGGCGATCGCGGGTACCGATGACCGGCACGTCGCACGCGATGGTGTGGAGGCCGTCGCCAGCGACGAGATCGAGGTCGCGTATGCCGACCCCGATCGCCCCGAGCTGATCTGGGTGCGCCTCACCGAGCGGTTCGCGATCCGCGGTGCCGGCGATGGTCTCCTCACGTGGCGGCGTGTCGAGGCCCACGGCTTCAGCGACGGGCGGCTCGTGCAGCGGTTCGTGTTCGGTCCGCTGGACGTCCCGGCGGCGCCGGTGCTCGTGGCGGAGCCGTCGACGACGGCGGCGGCGTAGCGCGATGGTGCTCGCCGGTCTGACGGTCGCCATCACGCTGCCGGTGGCGTTCCTGGTGATCGGTCTGCTGCAGATGGCGGCAGGGCTCCTCCTGCTCGGCTGGCCGCCGAAGCCAGCGCTGGGAATCGAAGCGCCACCCGGCTTCGCGTCAGCAGCAGAGGCCGAAGCTCGAGGCCGACTCGGACCGCCGGTGGGCGGAGGATGTCGAGGTCGCCTTCCGCGATCCCGTGCGCCCCGAGCTGACGTGGGTCCGTGTCCGTGAGCGGCTCCGCACCGACGCCGGCACCTACGACGCGACGCGCGTGCAGGCCTGGGGTCTCGTCGACGGCCGCTTCGCGCAGGCCTGGATCTTCGCCCCGGTGCGCGCCGCCGAGTCGCCGGCGCGCTAGCCGGCGTACTCCCCATCCGTCACGTGCTCGCCCCACGTGACCGTCGCGCCGGCGTCATCGGCCTCGTGGATCGCGGTGTGCACCATGAAGCGGTTCGGGGCGGCGCCGTGCCAGTGCTCCTCGCCGGCCTCGAAGTACACGCGGTCGCCGGGGTGGAGCTCCTCGATCGGCCCGCCGCGACGCTGGCAGCGGCCGACGCCCTCGGTCACCCAGATCGTCTGTCCGAGCGGATGCGTGTGCCAGGCGGTGCGGGCGCCCGGAGCGAAGTGCACGTTCGCGGCGCCGACGCGTGAGGGCGGCGTCGGGGTGGTGATCTGGTCGATGAACACCGTGCCGGTGAACCAGTCGGCCGGCCCGGCGACGGTGTCGGAGGCGCTGCGCGTGATCTGCATGCCCCCAGTCTGACTTGCCGCGCCGGCACCGGAACGGGGCCGGCCGCCCGGCTCCCCGCCCCTGGGTGGGCGAAGAGGGGCGGCCGGCGGTGTCCAGTGTCCGTGTCCGGAGATTGGGAGAAGAGTCCGGGCGGGGCGCCCCGTGCTGGTGGGGTGCCCCGCCCTCGTGTCCGTCCAGCACCAGGAGAGGTGCAGGGTGGGCCGTGGGGTGCGCGCAGGCAGGCGCTGCGCCCCGCGAAGTGGTGCGCCGGGCCGCCGAAGGAGAGAGAGGGCGTCGGCGGCCCGGCGACGATTCGGAAGATCAGCCGGCGGCGGCGAGCCGGTCGTCCAGACCGGGGATCCGCAGGGCGTTGCACGGGATCGGCTTCGCGTACGTCGGGTCGAGCGCCTTGAGGACGAGGCCGTGCGTGCGCTTGTCGTAGGGCAGCCCGAAGTGATCGACGAGGTCGAGGGTGCAGCCGTCCTGCAGGAGCACGTTGTGGACGGTCGCGCCGTCGCCGGGCACGAGGAAGGCGTTCGTGTACGGGAGGTTGATCTGGTCGAAGCGCGTCGCGATGTTCGTGTACTCGACGCCCGGCTCGGTGTCGCCGGGGCCGTTCAGTGCGGTCAGGAACGGCGAATCGGGGAGCAGATCCCGGGAGGAAGGGCCGAGGACGTCGTGGGTCCGCTTCGTGATGCCCATCGCGACGACGGCCGCGTTCAGCAGCAGCGCCGTGGAGCCGCGGTTCGCCGACGCGAGGCTGACGACCGTGTGGACCTTGTTCCTCGACGGGTCCGACGGATCCGCGCCGCCCTCGTAACGCAGGTAGGTGCGGGCGACGACGCCGCCCTGCGAGAAGCCGACGAGGTCGACCTGCGCCGCACCCGTCGCCTTCTGCACCTTGTCGACCATCCAGCCGAGCTGGCGACCCGAGCGCCGGACCGGCCCGATGCCGCGGATCGCCGGGAAGACGCCGAGCCCGTACGGCCACTCGCCGTAGTTGAAGGCGTACACGCAGTAGCCCTCGCGGCGGAGCGGATCGGCGAGGTTCGCGAACGAGCTGTACATGTTCGAGTAGGTGCCGTGGACCAGGATCACCGGCCGCGGATGTGCCGCGGACGGCTTGCACGTCCAGTCGTTCGCACCCCACGGCGACGCCTGCGGAGCCAGGACCGCAGCCCAGAGCGAGACCCACCAGTCGTTGATGATCGGGCCGTTCTTGGCAGATGCTGCGGGTGCGCTCGCGAGGGCGAGCGCACCCAGCAACAGGGGGACGACGATGAGGAGGCGTGTGGGACGCACGCCGCTCCTTGGGACTGGAGGTGACGGAAGGGAAAGGGTGTTTGTGACCGGAGTCACAGACGGGACTGTTGAACCGTAGAACGGCGCAGCGGCACCTGTCAAGCCTGGAGGCCAATTCGACGGATGGTCGATACTCCAGAAAACGGTACGTGACGGCGGGTGGCCGTTCGGTGGTTCGTCGAGCGGTGCTGCGCTCCGCCCCGAAGCGGCCGACGAGGGAGGCATGCAGTGGTCGAAGAAGCAGCAGCGCGCCGCAGCCGACGAGGCATCAGCGGCGCCCGCGCTGCCGCGCGCGCCGAACGCCTGGCGTGCGACGAGCCGCGCCGAGCGACGCTGGATCCAGGCGCCGATCGCGTCGGTGCGCACGCGCTGCTCGGTCTGGAACCTGGTCCCGGGCATCGGTCTCCTTCGGGACGGCAAGCACCTGTGGGGCTTCACGGCCCTCGCCACGGCGCTGCCGACGATCTCGCTGGCCTTCCAGACCGGACGCACGATGTACACCGCCATCTGGGTCGGACTCGTGGGCGCGAGCAGCCAGGCGATGGCGATGGGCCGGATCGGATCGGCCTCCGGTGCGTTCCTCGAGCGCGTCGCCTCCTGGCAGGCGCGCCGCCGCAACCGTCGCCCCGACTGTCCACGCTGCGGCCTGCACAATGCCGCGCCCGCCGGGCTCTGCGGTGCCTGCGAGGCCGCGCTCGCCGCGGGGCTCGTCGCGCCGACGGCCGCCGTGCGCGCGGCCGACGGCTTCAGCTTCCCGGCCGACCCGGCGCTCGGCGACTTCGTCTCGCCGCACCTGCTCGTCCACACCACGCTCGGCCAGAGCGTCCGTCGCAGCCACGACAAGCTCCGTGCGCTGGCCAAGGGCGTCGAGCAGCGGGTCACCGACCTGCGCCACGACTTCCTCAGCGCGCACGTCGAGCCGCTCGACCCGGCGGTCCTCTGGGTGCGCGTGCAGGAGTCGGCCACGCTCGCCGACGGCACGCCGTTCGTGGAGCTCGTCGTCCGCCGCGTGCGCTGGGACGAGGGACGGGTGATCGAGGTCTGGAGCACGGCCCGGACGTGGTTCCCGCAGGGCACGCCGTCGGCCCGCGCCGGTCGGTCGCCCGTGAGCATGCCCGGGGCCGTCGGCGGCCGCATCGGGTTCTGAGCCGGGCCGGGGACGGAGCGTGGCATAGGCTGCGGCGCATGAGCGCGTGCCCGAGCCTGCGACCGACCGCATGACCCTCCCGCTGGAGTCGCCGATCGCGCCGCAGCTCGCCCGCGGCAAGACCGCGCTGCCCGAGGGCGAAGGCTGGAGCTACGAGCCGAAGTACGACGGGTTCCGCGCGATCGCGTTCGTCGACGGCACGGGCGTGCACCTGCTCTCGCGCGGCGGCAAGCCGCTCGAGCGCTACTTCCCCGAGCTCAGCTTCCCCGAGGGCCGGTACGTGCTCGACGGAGAGATCGTGATCGACGCCGCGTCGGGCGCCGCCGAGCAGGAGGACTTCGACGCGCTGAGCCAGCGGATCCACCCGGCGGCCTCGCGCATCGAACGCCTCTCGGTCGAGACGCCCGCCCGCTACATCGCCTTCGATCTGCTCGCCGACGGTGACGACGTGCTCCTCGAGCAGCCGTTCGAGGCGCGCCGCGCCGCCCTCGAGGCTCGCTTCGGCATCGAGCCCGGCACCGCGGCCGACGCCGACGACGGCCCGATCCAGGGCACGTGGGCGCCGGGCACGACCGCCTCGATCACGCCGATCGTGCGCACCGCCGCCGAGGCCCAGCGCTGGCTCACGGGGCGCGGCGAAGGCGTGATCGCGAAGGAGCTCGGCGCCCCGTACCTGCCGGGTTCGCGCAAGGGCATGCTGAAGATCAAGCGCCAGCGCACCGCCGACTGCGTCCTCGCCGGCTATCGCCACGGCAAGGAGGCCGGCACGATCGGGTCGCTCATGCTCGGGCTCTACGACGAAGCCGGGGAGCTGCGCGTCGTCGGGCACACCTCGGGGCTGAAGGCGAAGGAGAAGCGCGACCTCGTCGAGGTGCTGCGCCCCTACGAGACCGGCGAGAGCGGCAGCGCCGACCCGAGCCGCTGGCGCCCGGAGGAGGAGCTCGCGTGGGTCGCGCTGCGACCCGAGCTGGTGCTCGAGGTCGGGTACGACCAGGTCACGTCGGGCCGGATCCGCCACGGCGCCAAGCTGCTGCGCTGGCGCGACGACAAGGCCCCGGCGGAGTGCACGACCGACCAGCTCGACGCCTAGCCGCTCCGCGCTGAGCGCGGCGGCGCCGGCCCACGGCGACCGCTAGGCGCCGCCGAAGGGCTCACGCTCGTCCGGGCCGGCCCCTCAGGACCGTGCAGCGGGCCACGCGAGCCGCGGGTCGTCGTACGAGTCGCGGCGGGCCTCGAGCGCCGCAGCCGCCTGCGTCGGGGCGTCGTCGCCGATCAAGACGCGCAGCGGCCGCTGCTCTCGAGGACGCGCCAGGTGCGCCCAGAGCGCCGCGGCCGCGCCGGCGGGCGGCGCATCCGCCGACGCGGACTCGCCGTCGGGCACCGGCCACGGCACCTGCGCCGTCCCGAAGAGGGCGACACGCAGCTCGTCGTACTGCGGTTCGCCCGTCGCGAACTGGAGGCTCGCCCCCGACCAGTCGGTGGCAAAGCCGCCGAGTTCCGCGATCGTGACCCCGATCCCGAACGGCCGCACCTCGGCGGCCAACGCTTCGCTGAAGCCTTCCAGGCCCCACTTGCTCGCGTTGTAGATCCCGAACGTGGGCATCGATCCGATCGCGCCGACCGTCGAGATCTGCACGATGTCTCCGCCGCCGTTCGCCCGCAGGTGCGGCAGTGCGGCCTGGGTCGTCCAGATCGCGCCGAGCAGATTCGTCTCGAGCTGCGCGCGGATCTCGGCCTCGCTCACCTCCTCGATCGCGCCGACGAGCCCGTAGCCCGCGTTGTTGACGACCACGTCCAGCCGGCCGAACGCCTCGGCGGCCTCCATCACGGCGGCCTGTACGTCGCCCTGGTCGCGCACGTCGGCGATCACCTCGAGCAGGCGGCCGGGGTGGGCGGTGGCGAGATCTCCCAGCGCTCCCGCGGTGCGGATGAGACCGACCACCCGGGCTCCTTGCTCCAGCGCTTCGGTGGCGAACGCGCGACCGAGGCCACGCCCGGCTCCGGTGATCAGCCAGACGGGTCGGGGGTCCGCCTCGGCTCCGCTGCGTTGCTCGTGGGAGGCCATGCTCGCACCGTAGATGTCGGGGCCTGCACGGGGGTGGTCACGGCGGAACGCAACGAGGCGGCCCCGGAGGGCCGCCTCATCACCACCGCGCGCCGCTCGGAGGGAGGCGTCGCGCTCTTCGTCGTCCTGGCCTGGGCTGCAACCCGGCTCAGGTCCATCCCGGGGTCCGCCGGGCCCGCGCCGGGGCGCGGGGTTCTTGCCGGTCGACCTACCGAGCCCGGGCGATTCCACGCACCCGGGCCAGCCGGACGGGGCGTCCGAAAGGGCGACCGTCAATCTGAGTTCCGCTCCGTCGGAGCGCTGCTGGACCTCGCCAATGTACCCGCGGTCCGTGACCTCGGTCAACCCGCCGGAATCCCGAAAACAGCGATGATCGCGAGGGTGTCCGCTGGTACCCCGGCAAAGCGTGCGGTCATTCGGATTTCCTGGCCGGCGGGACTTTCTTGAGTAAGGCTCAGTTTGACGCGAACGGCCATCCGCGCCCGGCGTCGTCACCGGGCGCAGGCGCGTCGTGGTGGGCGGGGACGGCGGGGCGGCTCCGTGGAGCCGCCCCGCCGAGGCCGCCGCATGCCGTGTGCGGCGCTGCTGCGTGTCGCTCCCGGCTGCACCCGGGAGGCGGCGCGGCGCCGGAGCGCTGGCCGCTGCACGTCCGCAGATCTGTGCGTGCGCCGCCCGAGCGCACGATGGTCGGCGCGCGTGGCGAGCCGGTCGGGCAGGTGCCGGGGCTGGGGGACAGGTGCCCGGCTCCCTCCACCGTACGCGGCCTGTGTGACCGCGGTCAAGCAACGAGTTGACGGTCGATCAACTCCGGCGCCGTCCGCACCGCTGGATACCGTCCGGACATGTCCACGCGCCCCGCGCCTGCGTCCAACGCCCGTCGCTCCTCCGACGCCGTCCTCGGCGGCGAGGCCTGGGTCGTCCCGTACGAGCCCGGCGGCCCGGTGTGGGTGACGGCGACGGCGCCCGCGATCCGCGTGATGGACCGCCGCCGTAGTGCGGCGCCGGCTCAGGCCGAGCCGGCGCTCACCGCTCGCTGACGCGGCCTGGCGCGAGCCTCGCCGTGCGCTAGAACGGCATCGAGATGTACTTCGTCTCGACGTACTCCTCGATCCCCTCGGCGCCACCCTCACGGCCGTAGCCGGAGTGCTTGATGCCGCCGAACGGGGCATCGGCCGATGAGATCACGCCGCGGTTGAGGCCGACCATGCCGGTCTCCAGGGCGCTGGCGACCCGGTGGCCGCGCGCGAGGTCCTGCGTGAACAGGTAGGCGATCAGGCCGTACTCGGTGGCGTTCGCCTCCGCCACGCCCTGCTCTTCGGTGTCGAACACCCGGATCGGAGCCACCGGCCCGAAGATCTCCTCCTCCAGCAGTCGGGCGTCGTCCGGCACGTCGGTCAGGACGGTCGCGGCGTAGAAGTGCCCGGCGCCCTCCAGGCGCTCGCCGCCGCAGGCCACCTTGGCGCCCTTGTCGACGGCGTCGTCGACGAGCTCGGCGATCTTGTCGAGCTGGTCACCGTCGACCATCGCGCCCAGGCCGACGCCATCCTCGGTGCCGCGGCCGACCTTCACGGCCGACATCCGCTCGACGAACTTCGCGGTGAACGCATCGGCGATCCCGCGCTGCACGAGGATGCGGTTCGCGGCCGTGCAGGCCTCGCCACCGTTGCGCATCTTCGCCATGTACGCGCCTTCGACGGCCACGTCGAGATCGGCGTCGTCGAACACGAGGAGCGGCGCGTTGCCGCCCAGCTCCATCGACACCCGCAGCAGATTGCCGGCGGCCGATTCGACGAGCTTCTGCCCGACCTCCGTGGAGCCGGTGAAGGAGAGCTTGCGCAGGCGGCGGTCGCCGATGAGGGGCTCGGTGACGGCACGGGCCGACGAGGCGGTGATCACGTTCACACCGCCGGCCGGGAGCCCGGCCTCCTCGAGGAGCTGAGCGAGGCGCAGCATGGTGAGCGGGGTGAGCTTGGCGGGCTTCACGATGCTCGGGCAGCCGGCGGCGATCGCCGGCGCGAGCTTGCGTGCGCCCATCGCGAGGGGAAAGTTCCAGGGGGTGATGAAGAGGCACGGCCCGACGGGCTGGCGCTGCACGAGCGTGCGGCCCTTGCCGTCGGCAGAGGTCTTGTACTCGCCGGCCAGGCGCACGGCCTCGCCGGCGAACCACCAGAAGAAGCTCGCGCCGTACGCCACCTCGCCGCGGCTCTCCTCCAGCGGCTTGCCGAGTTCGAGCGTCATCAGGAGTGCGAGCTCTTCGGTGTGCTCGGTGAGCAGCTGGCTGGTCTTCTGAAGGATGTCGCTGCGCTCACGCGGGGAGAGCGCCGCCATCGTGGCCTGGGCGGCGTGGGCGGCATCGAGCGCTGCGCGGGCGTCGTCGGCCGTGCCGTCGGCGATCTGCGCGATCTCGAGGCCGGTCGCAGGATCCTCCACGCTCACGGTGCCGCCGCCGGCGGCCTGGCGCCACTCGCCGCCGATGAGGAGGCCGCTGGGGATTCGACCCAGCACCTCGCGCTCGTGGTCGGACAGGCTGCTGATGCTGGTCGTCATGGCCGGGCTCCTCGCGCGCAGCGGCGGCGCCGAACGGGTGGCGCGCGCCGCACTCGGCACGCTATCCGCCCGCCGCGCGGGGACGCGGTGACGAACCGTCACGGCTGGGCACCCCGAGGTGTCGGACCGCGCCAACCTCGCGGCAACACGCCGTGCGCGCCAGTCCGGCGACTTCAGTCCCCCTCCGCGCAACCGATCTCGCGTTCAGGGGTTCCTGCACCTGAGATGGTCCCCGACGGACCTCGCACCGCTCGATGTCGCCGCACCCGCGCTCCCCCATCCGCCGTTCGCTCGCCGCCACGCTCGCCGTGGGTGGCCTCGCCCTCGCCGCCCCCGTCGGCGCCGGGGCTGCGACGACGATCGTCGCCAAGGGCGCGGGGTTCGGCCACGGCATCGGCATGAGCCAGTACGGCGCCTACGGCCAGGCGAAGGCCGGCCGCAGCGCCGCGCAGATCCTCTCCACCTACTACCTCGGCACCGCGCTCGGCAAGGGCGATGCCGATCAGCAGGTGCGCGTGCTCCTGCGGACCGGGTCGCGGGTCGTGGTGCGCGGCGCATCGACGGTTGTCGGGACCTCGCGCAAGCTCTCGCCGTCCGCCGCCTACGTGCTCAGGAGCGGCGGCGGCAGCGTCACGCTCTCCAGCGGCTCGGGCAAGCGCATCGCGACCGCCGCCACCGCACTGCGCGTCGCTGCCGCAGCCGGCGGCTCGATCCAGGTCGACGGCCGGTCGCTCAACGGCATCACGGGCGGGCGCTACCGCGGCGCCGTGGAGCTGCGGGGCACGAACGTGATCAACCAGCTCTCGCTCGAGGACTACGTACGCGGCGTCGTCGCCGGCGAGAGTCCGAGCAGCTGGCCCGCGGCGGCGCTCCAGGCGCAGTCGATCGCGGCCCGCACCTACGCGATCACCACGTCGCGCTCGGCCGACTTCGATCAGTACCCCGACACCCGCAGCCAGGTGTACCGCGGCGTGAGCGGTGAGACGGCCACGACCGACGTGGCCGTGGCAGCGACCGCCGGGCAGCTCGTCACCTACAAGGGCGAGCCGATCACCACCTACTTCTTCTCGACGAGCGGCGGCATCACCGAGAACGTCGAGAACTCGTTCCTCGGCGCGACGCCCAAGCCGTACCTGCGCAGCGTGAAGGACCCGTGGGACACGGCGTCGCCGAAGCACCGCTGGCAGATCCGGTACACCCGCGCCTCCCTCCAGAAGAAGCTCGGCGGCTGGGTGAAGGGCACGCTGCGCTCGATCGACGTGATCAAGACCGGCATCTCCCCGCGCGTCGTGCGTGCCGACATCGTCGGCAGTCGCGGCCGCACCTCGGTGACCGGCCCCCAGCTCCGCGCCCGGCTCGGTCTCGACGACACCTGGGTGACCTTCGTCTTCAACGGCGCCTCGACCACGCCCTCCACGAAGACGCCCGCCGACGATCAGCCGAGCGGCGCGCCTGGCAGCGGCGGCACCACGCTGAGCATGGGCCCCGGGCTCGGCCCCGATCTGCTCTCGCGCGTCATCGCGCGCCCGCCGGGCTACGCGACGGCGAAGGGTCGCGTGTGGCCCGACGGCGGTGGCCGGACCGTGCGACTGCAGGTGCGCCGCGACGGCCGCTGGCGCACCGTCATCCGCGTGCAGGCCGATGCCACCGGCAGCTGGCGCGCGCTGCTGCCGGTCGGCGCGAGCTACCGGGTGGTTGCGCTCGGCGCGGCCGGTCCGGTGCTGAAGGCCCGCTAGCCGCAGGCGGCTAGGACTGCGTGCCGCTCGAGCTGCTGCTCGAGGAGGACGAGCTGCCCGAACCGCCGGGTGCCTGACCCCCGTTCGGCGGACCGCCCTGCGGCATCGCCGACCGGAAGGCCGCCCGTACCTTGCTCTCGCTCACGCCGAGCTTCGCAGCGAGGGTCGCGAACATGTCGTCCATCCCGCTCCCGGAGCTGCCCTGCGGGGGGCTCGTCGGCGGGGTGCCGTCCGGCGATTGCCCGGCGCCGCGGCTCGGGCGCGACTCCTGCAGCGCGGTCTCGAGCTTGCTCTCGCTCACGCCGAGCTTCTCCGCCAGCGCGGCGGTGTCGAACATCGCGCCCGGGCCACCCTGGCCGGGGGCCCGATCCTGCGGCGCGCCGCCCTGTGCGGCGGTGCTGCCACGGCCGCCGGCGTTCGCGGACGGCGTGCCGGTGCCGCTTCCGCAGCCGGCGACGACGGTCGCTGCGGCGATGGCGGCGACGGCGGCGGCCCGGCGCGCGCCGACGGTGCTCCTCATGCTCATGGGTGTGGGTCTCCTCCTCGTGGCCGGTGGGGGCCGCGGTGCGTGTTCGATGAGCACGTTGGAGGTGCGGGCTGCGCGGACGGTGGGCGCAGGCTGAGCGTTTGCCGAGGGCGCTCGCCGGGCCGGTCCGTCAGATCACGCTGAGCAGGACACCGCGCACGAGCTCGCGCAGCTCGGCCCGCGGGAACTGCGCGGCGAGCCAGCCCTCGCGCCACAGCGCGGCGCTGCCGTGGACGAGCACCCAGCAGGTCAGCGCCACGCCCTCGGCCGGGAGGTGCGCGCGCCATCCCTCGCGTTGCGCCTCCACGACGACATCGTGCAGGATCGACCAGGACGCCTCGCGCGCCGCGCTGAGCGCCGGATCGTCGATGTCGATCTGGTCGGGGCTGGCCGTGAGCGAGAAGAGGCCGGGGTTCGCCCCCGAGAACTCGACGTACGCCATGCCGACCTCGACGAGCTGCTCGAGCGGTGGCCGATCCGACGCGTTCGCGACCGCGTGCGTGAGGTGCTCTCCGAGCCGCTCGACGTACCGCGTCGCGAGCGCGGTGAGCATCCCCCGGCGGTTCGTGAAGGCGTACGCGGGCGCCTGATGGGAGACCCGTGCGCGCCGAGCGACCGCGCGCAGGCTCGCGCCTCCAGCGCCCGACGCGCCGACCTCGATCTCCGCCGCGTCGAGCAGGGCCTCGCGCAGCGACGTTCCCGAGCCGTCTGCCGTGGATGAGGCCATCCGCACAGGGTACGGGTCGGCGTCGCTTGACACTGTCATCTTCGCGCTCTAGCGTGCGGAATGACAGTGTCAAGCCGAGGTTTCGCCGTGACTGCTCCCGCCATCCCACTCCCCGCGTCCGCAGGTCTGCCGCCGGGACCGCGATCGTTCGCGGCGGCTCGCTGGCTGCGGCGCCTGCGCGTCGATCCGCTCTCGACGTTCGAGGACCTCGCGGCCACGTTCGGCGACGTGTCGGCGATCCACCTACGCGGGAGCATCGTCGCCGTGCGCGGTGCCGAGGGGGCCCATCGCGTGCTCGTCAGCGGCCAGGACCACTACGTCAAGGGGCGCACGTTCGAGCTCTTCCGCCCGGTGCTCGGGATGGGGCTCGTCACGAGCGACGGTGATCAGTGGCGGACGTCGCGGCGGATCGTGCAGCCGCTCTTCGCCAAGCGCCACCTCGGCGTGTACGCCGACCACATGGCCGCGGCCGCCGCGCAGGCGCTCGAGCACTGGGACGAGCGTTGGTCCGACGGCCGCGCGATCCTGCTCGACGACGAGATCCTGCACATCGGCCTCGACACCGTCAGCCGTGCGCTCGTCTCCGGCGACCTCGACGCCGAGAACGCCCGCATCGGGACCGCCATGGGCGGAGCGCTCAACGAGCTCGGCTTCCTCGTCGGTGATCCCCGGTCGATCATCACGCAGGGCCTCACCGGTCGCGACATGCAGCGGTCGGCGCGGTTCGTCTCGCCGCGGCGGTGGAAGCGCTACGACGGGTTCGCGTCGACCATCCGAGATGTGTTCGGCGAGGTCGTCGACCGCCGCTTCGCGCTCGGCCAGGGAGACCGCGACGACCTCCTGCGGCTGCTGATGGAGTCCGAGGATCCCGACACCGGTGAGCGCCTCAGCCGCGCACAGGTCGACGACGAGCTCCGCACCTTCGTCGCCGCCGGGCACGAGACCACCGCGCACGGGCTGACGTGGATGCTCTACCTCCTGGCCGCCAACCCCGATGCCCGCGCCCGTGTGGAGCGCGAGCTCGACGACGTCCTGGGCGGCGCCGCGCCCACGGCGGAGGAGCTGCCGTACTTCACCGCCTGCTTCCAGGAGGCGATGCGGCTCTACCCGCCGGCGTGGGTGATCCCGCGCACCGCGGTGCAGGACGACGTCGTGGGCGGCTGCCGGATCCCGAAGGGCACCGACGTGTTCGTGTCGGTGTGGGCGACGCACCGCGACCCTGCGGTGTACCCCGATCCCGAGGTGTTCGACCCGGCGCGCTGGCTCGGCGACGCGCCGAAGGGCCGTCCTCGGTTCTCGTACCTGCCGTTCGGTGGCGGGCGGAGGGCGTGCGTCGGGCAGGGCTTCGCGATGCTCAACGCGCGCATCCTCGGAGCGATGGTGATGCAGCGTTACCGCTTCGAGCGGGTGGGCGACCGGCCCGTCCCGCTCCTGACGTCGATCACGCTGCGAGCCGACGGTGGCGTGCCGATGACGGCTCACCGTCGGTAGGGGCGGGCAGCGCCCGTCGCGGCTGGCCGCCTCGCGGAGCCGCTAGCCGCGGCTGAGGCGAGCGGCCTGACGTGCGGCTGCGAGGTACACGTCGGTCGCCGGGAGCTCGAGCTCCCGGGCGAGGGCGGTGAGCGGATCGAGGCCGCCGACGGAGCGGGTCTCGTCCGGTGCGAGCTTGCGCAGCGCGGCCGCGAGGCGACCGGGGTGCACGCCGAGCTCGGCCGCGAACGCGTCGACGTCGAGCTCCGGCGGAAGGGTCAGACGACCGTTGTCGCTCGCGGGACGTGGCTCGTACTCGCCCGCCGGCCGCGTGGTGGAGCGCGGCGGCTGCTGGTTGGTGCGCGACTGCGCGGCGTTCGCCGTCGTCGTGTTGCCGGCCGCGCCGCCCGTGACGGCGCTCGCGAACGCGAGGGTCGCGAGCGCGGTGACGCGCTTGGTCGGCTTGGGGCTCATGCTCATCGGATCGGCCTCCACCTCCGAGCCGCCGGGTGGCTCGGACTCGGGAACACGGCCGAGCCTGCCACGCCACCCTCGGCGGTTCGTCGGAGCATCCTTGGAGTCTCCTGAGCGCGGCTCGATCACGTCGGCGGTCAGCTCCGTCGCTTGGCGCCGCCGCGCCGCTTGGCCCAGTGCTCGGCATCGATCACGCCGAGCGGGCTGGAGGGAGGTGCGTCGTTGAGGTACTCCTGGGCCATCTTGCCCCAGTCGCCTCGGGCCCCGAGCTCGCCGAGCACCGAGAACACGAGTCCCTCCATGCGCCGCAGCAGCAGCGCCTCGGGCGGCACCGTCTGCCGGCGCATCATCGAGAAGAACTCCGACCGCGGCGAACCGGTCTGCTCGATCGTCTTGCGCACGAGCTCCGGATCGATCGTGGTCTCGCCGTCGCTGCCCATGTACCAGTCGGTGGCGGCGATCATCTGGCGCAGGAGCAGCTCCTGATCGAACTCGTCGGGCCTGGGCAGGTAGCCGAGGGTCGCCATCCAGTGGTGCACCTGGCCGGCATCACGCGCCTGGATCGCGCGCCCGAGCTGGCGCTCGCCGTCGAGGTATTCCGGCGACATGTGGCGCAGGAGCCCGAAGTCGAGCGCGACCAGTCGGCCATCGGCGTCGTAGAGCAGGTTGCCGGGGTGCGGATCGCCGAGGGCGAGGTCCTCGTGCATCAGCACGCCGTAGAAGAACCGGAAGATCAGCTCGCCGAACCGGCTGCGCTCGGCGAGGTCGCCCCGCTTGCGGACGTCGTCGAAGGTGCGGGCGTCGACGAACTCGGTCGTCAGCACGCGGCGCGTCGAGCGGTGGGTGTCGACCGCCGGCACGCGGATGAGCGGGTGCCCGCGCATCGCACGCTCGATCTGCCGGTGACGCTGACTCTCGAGCTCGTAGTCGACCTCCTCCTCGATGCGGTCGGTGAGCTCGCGCATCAACGCCTTCACGTCCAGGCCCGGGGCCATCGAGCGGATGAGCGGGTTGAGGAGCTGGGCGTTGCGCAGATCGGTGGAGACGGCCTCCGCGATGCCGGGGTACTGGATCTTGATCGCGACGACCTGGCCGTCGGACGTGACGCCCTTGTGGACCTGCCCGATCGACGCGGCGGCGATCGCCTCCTCGTCGATGTGCTCGAAGAGCTCGTCCACCCGGCCGTCGAAGTCCTCGTCCATCATCTTCCGCAGGTCCTTGAAGGGGACGCGATGGGACTGATCGCGGAGCTGTGCGAGCTTCGCCTTGAACTCCGGGCGCGCGTCCTCGGGCACGAGGTCGAAGTCGACCGTCGAGAGCACCTGCCCGATCTTCATCGCGGCGCCCTTCATCTGCCCGAGCTGCTCGACGATCTGCTCGGCGGCCGACAGGGCCCGCGCCTCGAGCTTCTCGTTCGCGCGCTCGTCGTCGCGGAACTGGTTCGCGACCTTCGTGCCCGCCCACTTCGCGCCTTGCCCCGCGACCATGCCGCCGAACTTGGCGGTGCGGGAGAGGCGGGAGCGAGGAATCGGCACGGGAGAGGTACGGGGTGGACGTCCGGACGGATCCTCCCACGTGCGCGCTGCGCGCGCGAAGGGTGCCGGCCGACCCGTCGGTTCGGGGTCGCAGAGCACGCTAGTGCCGCGTAGGCTGGCGGCGTGGCACATCCCCTTCTGGTCGTCGACGCGCCCTCGATCCTGTACCGCTCGTACTTCGCGATGCCGTCCGACATCCTCGGCACCGACGGACGGCCCGTCGGCGCCGTGCTCGGGTTCATCCGGTTCGTGATGACGGAGATCGACGCGATCACCGACGCCCGCCACGGCATCGCCGGGCCGCGCGCCGTCGTGATCTGCTTCGGTGCCGAGGAGGCGAGCTACCGCGTCGAGCTGCTGCCGGCCTACCACGCACACCGCGATCCGATGCCGGACGACCTCCGCCACCAGTTCGGCCTGGCGGCCGAGGTGTGCGCGCTGCTCGGCTGGCGCGTGAGCCAGCACGAGACGCTCGAGGCCGACGACCTCCTCGGCGCCTACGCCAAGCTCGAGCACGCCGAGCGCGCCCCCTGCCTGCTGCTCACGGGCGACCGCGACCTCTTCCAGTGCGTCACCGCGAACGTGCGGGTGCGGTTCCCGCAGGGTGCCGGCAAGGGCGTCGCCACGGTCGATCCGGCCGGCGTGGCCGAGTGGGTCGGCGTCGCGCCGAGCCAGGTGCCCGACCTGATCGCGTTGCGCGGCGACACCTCCGACGGCATCCCGGGCGCGGCGGGCATCGGCGCGAAGACCGCCGCAGCGCTGCTCGAGCAGTACGCGACGCTCGAGCGCGTGATCGACGTGGCGCAGCGCGTCGCCAGCAAGGCGAGCAAGCCGGTCAGCCCGCTCAGCCAGAAGCGGGCGGAGAGCATCGCCGGCAGCGCCGATGACCTCCGCGTCTACCAGCAGGTCGCGACCCTCCAGCACGTGCCGGTCGATCGCCCGGCCGACCAGGAGTCCAACTGGGCCGGCGGCGCTGCGGCGGCCAAGGAGCGTGGGATGAACCGCCTCGCCGAGGCGCTCGAGCGACGCATCTGAAACTGAGCGCTGCTCGATGTTGGGGTGCGGTGGCCCCGCACGTCCGCGTATCTTCGGTCCATGTCCCTCCTGTCCATGGACGCGCTCGTCGGGGCGACCGGCCTCTCGCCGGAGACCATCGAGCGTTACGAGCAGCGCGGGCTGCTCGATCCGCGCCCCCTCCGCGACGTGCGCGAGCGCTATGCCCTCGCACACGTCCACCGCCTCAACCTGATCGTGCAGCTGCAGGCCGAGGGCCTCTCGCTCGACTTCATCGAGCGGCTCGTGCGCGAACGCGAGCACGCCGGGGACCACCTGCTCGAGCTGCGTCAGCGGGTGCTCGACGGGCTCGCGGACGCGTCGCTCACCACGACCGTCGAGGCGCTGGTCGCGCGCTTCGGCGACTTCGGAGGCCAGGTGCTCGACCGTGCGATCGCCGGTCGGCTGCTCGTGCTCCGTGAGGACGGGCTGATTGATGTCCCGGCCCCGAAGCTGCTCGACGTCGCGGAACGAGCGGTCGCCGCGGGCGTGTCGCTGGCGTCGGCGGTCGAGGCGGCAGCCGCCGTGCGGGAGGCGTGCCTGAACGCGTCCGGCGCCTTCCTGCAGGTGATCCTGAAGGAGGTGTGGGCGCCGTTCGAGGCGGCGGGCTACCCCGACGAGCAGGTGCTCGACGTGGCCCGGCGCATGCTCAGCCTCCGCGATCTCGCGCAGAGCGTGTTCGACGCCACCCTGCCGAGCGTGCTCGTGCAGGTGTTCGACCGGCCGTTCGACGAGGACCTCGACATGGCACGCGCCATGGCGCGCGGGCTCGAGCGCTCGGCACCGGCGGCCTAGCGGTCCTGGGGGACCCGACTCCCTCGTCCGGCGCCGGATCCCCGCAGTCCCTACTCGAAGTATCGGAACGCTCCTCTAAAAACTTCAGCCGATCCGATCTGGCCGGACGCCCGGATGTCCAGCGATCGGAACGCGCGACGCCGACGAATCCCGCAGGCAGGATCGTGGCGCGACGCGTCGTAGCATGGGATTGACCCATGACTGCGCTCGCGACCACCACGAACGGGCTCGTCGCCCAGCTCGACGGCTTCGGGGCCGACCGCGACTTCCGCCACACCGGGCGGCTCGCGATCGATTTTGCGCTCACCGGCGGGGAGGGCCCGGCGTTCGCGCCGCAGGAGCGCCTCCACACGCCGGAAGATCTCAACGTCTGGCTCGCCTGGTGCCAGCTCGCGGTCGTCACGCCCCTCGCCGACGACCAGGACCACCTCGCGGCGCGGCAGCTGCGGTGGGCGATCTGGCACGCCCTCGAGGCGGTGCTGACCGACACCCTGCCGCACGACCGCGACCGCAGCATCATCGACGCCTACGCCGCGCAGGCACCACTCGTGCCCCAGCTGTTCGGAGAGGCATGGATCAAACCCGTGATCCCACAGGCCCTGTCGACGATCGCCCGCGACGCCATCGACCTGCTGCGCGATCCGTTCCTGCGCGAGCGCCTGCGTCGCTGCGAATCGCCGGACTGCGGCGTGCCGTTCGTCGACGTGTCGCGCCCGGGCAAGCGCCGCTGGTGCGAGGACCAGCGTTGCGGCGACCGTGCGCGTCAGAAGGCGTTCCGCGACCGCAAGCGGGCCGCCCGAGCAGGGCGCTGACCGCCTGCGCGCCGAGCCGTGACCGTCGACGCCCCGACCGCGAGGGCGCCGTACGGCCATCCTCGATCGGGAGGATCGACGACGACGGTGGATCGAGAACGCGATGGGGCTGGGCCAACGACTGAAGGACGCCGCGGGGCACGAGAGCGCTCGCCTGCACGACATCGCGGGTGAGACGCGCGAGTCGATCGCGCGCCGCATCGAGGCCCGCGAGGCCGAGGCGACGGCCGACGCCGTCGAAGCGCGGGTCGTCGAGACGCCGGGCGAGCTCAGCGAGCCCGACGCCGCGCACGCCGAGCAGTACGCATCGGACGAGCCGGACGGCGCCCTGCCCGAGCCCGAGCCCGAGGCGTCGGCCGAGCACGTGACGAGGACCGGTCGGCGCGACAGCGCTCCCATCGGGCGGGACACCTCGACCACGCTCGGCGCGACGCTCAAGCGCACGTGGGGCGAGTTCCGCGAGGACGGCCTCACCGACTGGGCCGCCTCGCTCACGTACTACGGGCTCCTCGCGCTCTTCCCGGGGCTGATCGCGTTCGTCTCGATCCTCGGGCTGTTCGGCGATCCTCAGCGAACCACGGCGGCCCTGCTCGACATCGTCCACCAGCTGGCGCCGTCGTCGGCCTCCAGCACGTTCGAGGGACCGATCCAGTCGATCATCGAGAACAAGGGCACGGCGGGCGTGATGTTCGTCGTCGGCCTCGTGGCCTCGCTGTGGTCGGCATCGGGGTACGTCGGCGCGTTCTCGCGCGCGGCGAACGTGATCTACGAGACGCCCGAGGGGCGCCCGTTCTGGAAGCTCCGCCCGCTGCAGCTCGCCGTGACGTTCGTGATGGTCGTCCTGCTCGTGTTCGTGGTGCTCGCGCTCGTGTTCACCGGCCCGGTGGTCGACGCCGTCGCCGCACCGCTCGGGCTCGGCAGCACGGCGGTCACCGTGTGGAACATCGCCAAGTGGCCGGTGCTGGTGTTCGTGGTGCTGCTGATGCTCGGCGTCCTCTACTACGCGAGCCCCAACGTGCGGCTGCCGAAGTTCTCGTTGATCACGCCGGGAGCGATCCTCGCGCTCGGCGTCTGGGTACTCGCAAGCGTGGCGTTCGCCTTCTACGTCGGGAACTTCGGCTCCTACGACAAGACGTACGGCACGCTCGGCGGCGTGATCTCGCTGCTCGTCTGGCTGTGGATCTCGAACATCGCGGTGCTGCTCGGCGCCCAGCTCAACGCCGAGATCGAGCGCACCCGCGAGCTCAAGGCGGGCATCGACGACGCCGCGCGCGAGATCCAGCTCGACGCCCGCGCGGAGCCGGCGCCGCGCCACACCGCCTGAACCGATGGGCGAGCCGGAGCGCACGCCGGATGGTCGCTACATCGTGGTCGACGGGCGCCGCTGGCGGGCGAGCGACCCCGGGCTCAGCGAGGAGCGGCGCGCCGAGCTCGTCGGCGAGCTGATGCGCGCGCGGCGGGCCGTCGGGGTGGCCAAGCGGGGCGACGACCCGGTCGCCGAACGTGCGGCGCGCGACCGGGTGCATGCGGCGAAGGTCGCGCTCGGCGAGCGCGGCACGCCGTGGTGGGAGGAGCCGCGCCAGTAGCGGCAGGGCGGCGGCCGGCCAGGTCGGTTGCCCGCGCGCCGACGCCGGGATAACGTGCCCGACCTCCGGTGTGATGGTCCGCACGCTGGTGTCCGGAGGTCCCACGCCATGTTCGCCCCCCGCCCGTCCACCGCACGCCGTGCGATCACCCACCTCGCGCACCTCGCCGTGGCTGGCGCGCTGCTCACGGCCACAGCGTCCGCGGCAGCCGCCGACGTGACCGTCGTGCGCACCGCCTACGGCGTGCCGCACATCACCGGCAACTCGTTCCGAGAGGTGGCGTACGGATACGGCCGCTCGATCGCGGAGGACAACATCTGCACGCTCGCGGAGACCTACGTGACCGCGGCCGGCGAGCGTTCGCGCTACTTCGGCGCCGCGGGCAAGTACACGGTCGGTGGCAACGGCACGACGGTCAGCAACCTCGCGAGCGACCTGGTGTTCCAGCGCATCCGCGATCGGGGCACGGTCGAACGGCTCGCCGCCCAGGCGCCCCCGAACGGTCCGCGGCCCGAGGTGGCGGTCGGGATCGCCGGCTACGTGGACGGCTACAACGACTACCTCGCGAGCGTCGGCGGTTCGGCCGGCGTGACGGATCCGAGCTGCCGCGGCAAGGCGTGGGTGCGGCCGATCACCACGGCCGACGCCTACCGGCGGGTGTACCAGCTCGCGATCCTCGCCTCGACCGGCGCGGCGCTCGAGGGGATCGGCACGGCGCAGCCGCCCGGCACGGCGAAGGCCGCCGACCAGCCGACGGCCGAGGAGGCCAGGGCAACGGTCCGTGAGCTCGAGCCGGGGGCGCTCGACGACAACCTCAGCGGCATCGGCTCCAACGCCTACGGCATCGGCAAGAGCGCGACCCGCGACGGCGGCGGGCTCGTGTACGGCAACCCGCACTTCCCGTGGCAAGGCTCCGAGCGCCTGTACCAGGCGCACCTCACGATCCCCGGCGTCGCCGACGTGAGCGGCGCGTCGCTCATGGGCATCCCCCTGATCATGATCGGCAGTACCCGCGGCGTGGCCTGGAGCCACACGGTCTCCACCGCGCGGCGCTTCGTGCCCTACGAACTGCGGCTCGTCCCCGGTCGGCCGACGGCGTACTTCGACGACGGCAAGGTGCGCGAGATGGAGCGCGAACCGGTCACCGTTCAGGCGCTCCAGCCCGACGGGTCGACCAGGCCGATCACCCGCACGCTCTACTCCTCGCGGCACGGCTCGATCACGACCTCGATCACGGGCCTCAAGGTGTTCCCGTGGAACCGGCTCACGGCCTACGCGCTGTACGACGGCAACGCCGAGAACTTCGGGCGGCTCACGAACACGTTCCTCGGGATGAACGAGGCGCAGTCCGTCGACGACTTGGACGCAGCGCTCAAGCAGTACCAGGGGATCCCGTGGGTCAACACGATCGCCGCCGACAGCACCGGGGCGGCGTACTACGCCGACATCGGCTCGGTGCCCGGGGTGCCGAACGGCAAGTACCGGGCGTGCCTCACCCTCTACGGCCGCCTCACCGACGGGCTGCAGCGCCTCCCGATCCTCGACGGGTCGCGCAGCTCCTGCCTGCCCGGCACCGACCCCGATTCGGCGGCGCCCGGGATCCTCGGTGCCTCCCGGATGCCATCCCTGCGGCGCGACGACCACGTCAGCAACATGAACGACTCGTACTGGCTGGCCAACCCGGCGCAGCCGCTCACGGGCTATCCGCGGATCATCGGCGACGAGCGCACCCAGCGGACGTGGCGTACGCGGCTGGGCATCCGGCAGCTGCAGGGGCGGATCGACGGCACCGACGGCCTGCCGGGCACGAAGTTCGACCTCGCGAACCTGCAGCAGGTGGTGTGGGGCAACCGCGTGTACAGCGCCGAGCTCTGGCGCGACGGGCTGGTGAAGGGCTGCACGACCAGGGTGTGCAACGTGCTGCGCGCCTGGGACCTGCGTGACGACCTCGATTCGCCCGGCGCCGTGCTCTGGCAGCGCTTCATCTCGCGCTACACCGACGTGACGAGGATCCCGATCCCGGGCCTCTCGCCGTACCGCCAGCCGTTCAGGGCGAGCGATCCCGTGAACACGCCGAGCGGCATCAACGCCTGGAACCCGGTCGTCCAGTGGGCGCTCACGGAGGCCGCCCGCGACCTGGGCCGCGCCGGTGTGCCGCTCGACGCCACCCTGCGCACCGGTCAGACCGTCACCAGGAACGGCGAGCGGATCCCGCTCCACGGCGGCCTCCCGCAGGGCGGCGTGTTCAACGCGATCACGCCCGTGTGGGACCACGCGAAGGGGTACACGAGCGTGGTCCACGGCAACTCGTTCATCCAGGCCGTGCACCTGCTCCCGGGCCGCTGCCCCGAGCTGCGCACGATCACCACCTACGGCCAGTCCGCCAACCCCGCCTCGCCGTACTTCGCCGACCAGACCAAGCTCTACTCGGCCAAGGGCTGGAACGCCCTGCCCTTCTGCGCCGACGACGTGGCCAGGGCGGCCGTGTCGACGCAGGAGTGGCGGGTGCCGGGGAGCTAGGGCTCGACCGTCAGCTCGCCGATCTGGGTGCCCGACTCCTCGAACTCGATCTCGAAGATGCCGGCGATGCTCGCCTTGAGGGAGTAGGACTTGGTCTGGCCGGCCGGCACGTCGAACGCCTTGTCGTAGCCGTGCACGTGCACCTCCTGCGTGGTGTCGGCGTCGTTCTCGACCGAGAAGGTGACGGTGTCGCCCTGGGTGGCCTTGAACTTCGTCACGCTGTTCCCGTCGAGGACCGGGCCCTCGTCGGAGCCGCCGAAGCCTGCGCCGCCGGACTGGCCGCCCGACGGACCGTCGCTGGCGGAGGGGCTGCCGTCGTCGCCCTCGGCCGTGGCCGTCGGAGCGGGCGTCTGGCTCGTCGTCGGCGTGGGGGTGTCGTCGGCGGGCGTCGCGGTGGCGGTCGGCTCGGGCGCGGGCGTGACTTCGGCGGCGACCGTGTCGGTGGCGGCCGAGTCCGGCTCGTCGTCTCCGCCCGGCTTGAGGGCCAGGAAGAGCACGATCACCACGAGCACGCCGACGACGGCGGCGAGGATCGCGACGCGCTTGTCGCCACCGTCTCCGTCGTCGCCGCCCCAGTCGTCGCCGCCGCCGTTGCCGCCGTACCCGGTCGGCGGGATGGGCGGGACCGTGCCGCCGGGGCCGCCTTCGTCGAGGCGCGGCTCATGCGGTTCGAGGGTCGCCGTACCGCCGCCCGGAGGCGTCGGGGAGCCGGAGATCACCTGCGTGGGCTGCTCGCTGTCGTCGGCCATGGCGCCGACACTACCCCTCGTCGCGGATCAGTGTGCCGTCAGCGTCGGGCGGCGCTGCGCCCACGGCCGCGCCTCCTCGAGCTGGGCTGCGAGCCGCAGCAGCAGGCCCTCGCTGCCGAGTGCGCCGACGAACTGGCTGCCGATCGGCAGCCCCGCGGCGGTCCAGTGGAGCGGCACGCTGATCGCGGGCCGACCGGTGAGGTTCGCGAGCTGCGTGTACGGCACCCAGCCGATGTTGCGCTCGACCACCTGCTCGACGACGCCGACCTTCCCGATGAGGCGCCCGAGGCCGGCCCTCAGCACGAGGTCGCCCGCCTTGCGCACGACGGGGTGCGGGTCGTGCTCGCCGATCCTCGGCGGCGGGGTGGCGGTGGTCGGGGTGAGCAGGAGGTCGTACCGAGCGTGGAACGCGGCGAGGCGGCGCACGTGGTCGTGGCGGCGATCGAGGGCCGCGATGTACTCGACGGTGTCGGCGCCGCGGCCGATCGCGGCGCTCACGAGCGTGTCCTGCTCGAAGGCGGAGTCGTCGCAGCCGGTGCGGGCCTTCACCTGCGCGACGTCGTGGGCCTTGCTGGCGAACCAGGTGATGAGGAAGTCGGCGAGCAGGGCACGATCGTCGACGACCGGGGCCGAGAGCAGGTCGACGTGGTGGCCGAGTGCCTCGAGCGCGGCGGCGGTCGCCTCGACGGCGGCGCGGGCGTCCGGGTGCGGCACGGGCGTCACCTCGGTCGTCATCTGCAGGCCGATGCGCAGGCCTCGCGGCGCCTCGCCCAGGCGCGCGAGGTAGGTGCCGGCCTCGTTCGCGGCGAGGTACGGGGCCTCGGGGGCGTTGCCGGCGAGCACGTCGAGCATCGCGGCGGTGTCGCGCACGCTGCGGGAGACGACGCCGTGCGTGGCGCTGCCGAGCAGCAGCTCCGATGCGGCCGGGCCGGACGGCACGAGTCCGCGGCCCGGCTTGAGCCCGACGAGTCCGCAGCACGAGGCGGGGATGCGGATCGAGCCGCCCCCGTCGTTCGCGCCCGCGCAGGGCACGATGCCGGCGGCGACGGCGGCGGCGGAGCCGCCCGACGAGCCACCCGGCGTGTGGTTGGTGTTCCACGGGTTGCGGGTCGGGCCCCATGCGCGCGGCTCGGTGACGCCCTTCGCACCGAACTCGGGCGTGTTCGTGCGACCGAAGATGGTGAGGCCGGCGTCGAGCCAGCGGTCGACGACCGTGGCGTTCTCCTCCGCGGGCACGTCCTTGAGCGCCTCGGTGCCCCAGCTGCACGGCACGCCGGCCTGCTCCTGGGAGAGGTCCTTCACGAGGAACGGCACGCCGGCGAACGGGCCCGCGAGTGCTGGGGCGCCGTCGGCGAGGCGGGCGTCGGCGAGGTCGTCGGTCCGCCGGACGATGGTGTTGAGCACCGGGTCGACCGCGTCGGCCCGACGCCGCGCGGTCTGCAGCAGCTCCGCTGCGGTGACCTCCTTGCGAGCGACGAGCTCGGCGAGGCCGAGGGCGTCGTGCTGCTGGTACTCGTGCTGCTCCACCGATGTCCCCGTCGCTCGATCTGCGCGCCCCGGCTAGGTGCGGCGCCCCGGCAGGTTAGACCGTGGCGGGGGTCGCCTGGACGGCGCGCTCGCGGCAGCCCTGAGCACGGCGTGCGCCCGGGCCGAATCGGATCGGGGACGGTGAGCCGCCGCCCGAGCCGCCGGTGGGCCGCAGGGCGGCTAGTTCGTGTGCTTGACGGTGATCACGTCGCCGTCCTGCATCAGGTAGTCGCGACCCTCGATGCGCAGCGTGCCCTTGTCGCGGGCCTGCGAGTAGCCGCCGGCGGCGATGAGCGCATCCCACGAGACGACCTCTGCGCGCACGAAGCCCTTCTGGATGTCGCCGTGGATCTCGCCCGCCGCGTGCCACACCGTCAGGCCGCCGCGCAGGTGCCACGACTGGCCGCGCACGCCGCTGCCGACGGTGAAGAAGGTGATGAGGTTGAGCAGGCTGAACGCGCCCTTGACCACGCGCTGCAGGCCCGACTCGCTCACGCCGAGCTCCTCGCGCATGATCGCGGCCTCCTCCTCGTCGAGCTCGCTGAGCTCGGCCTCGATGCGGGAGGAGATGGCGACGGCCTCGGCCTGGTTGTCGGCCGCGTGCTTGGCGACGACCTCGGGGACGGTGTCGTCGCCCTCGTCCACGTTCGCGACGAACAGCACCGGCTTCGCCGTCAGCGGCTGCACGGTCTGGCCCTTGTCGACCTCGTCGGGCATCGGCGTGAAGCGCGCGGGTCGGCCGGCGTTGTAGCCCTCGATGAGCTCCTCCAGCCACGCCTTCTCGGCCACCGCGGCCTTTTCGCCGCCGCGGGCGGCCCGGATCACGCGCTCGAGTCGCTTCTCGGCCTGCTCGAGATCGCTGTAGATCAGCTCCGTCTCGATCGTCTCGATGTCGCGGAGCGGGTCGACGCTGCCTTCGCTGTGGATCACGTTGTCGTCGCCGTGGCAGCGGACGACGTGCATGATCGCGTCGGTCTCGCGGATGTTGCTCAGGAACTGGTTGCCCAGGCCCTCGCCCTTGTGGGCGCCTGCGACGAGGCCCGCGATGTCGTGGAAGGCGATCGTGTCGGCCACCTTCTCGCTCGCGCCGAGCAGCTCGACGAGCGCGTCGAGGCGCTCGTCCTCCACCGGCACGATCGCGATGTTCGGCTCGATGGTGGTGAACGGGTAGTTCGCCGCCTCCGCCCCAGCCTTCGTGAGGGCGTTGAACAGCGAGCTCTTGCCCGCGTTCGGCATTCCGACGATCCCGATCTTCATCGCCCGCGATCGTACGCGCCGGGGCGGGGAGCGCGCGGTGAGGGGTCGGCGAGGGGGTCGGCATCGGCACCGCCGGCCTGCCGGAGCTGGTCGGGGGGACGTGGAGCGGGGGCGACCTGTTGGGGTGAGCGGGCTCAGCGAGCTCGGCGGACGCGGCGATTCAGCATTCGGTACCGAGCGCCAGGTCGCATCCGTGGGGCTCGTTCCCGGATGCGCGGAAGGCGGTGGCGCGTTGCCATCCATCATGTTGTTCGATATAACGAAAAACATGATGGTGCTTGGAGCGGTCGGCGGCGCGCCGCGCGTGGCGCCGGCGACGGGCGCGGCGTCGGCGACGGGCGCGGCGTCGGCGACGGGCGCGGCGTCGGCGACGGGCGCGGCGTCGGCGACGGGCGCGGCGTCGGCGCTGGCCCGGGCAACCGGCGGCGGCGCGAGCCGGAGGCGACGGTCTCGATGAGGCACCTGGCTCTCGCCGACGCGGGCAGCGGCGGCGCGTTCACCGTCTCGCCGAGCCCGTGGCTCATCCTGTTTCCGGCGCTGGTGCTGGTGGGGTTGGCGTGCGCGTTCGTCCTGACCGTCCGCCGTCCGCCGCGGGCGCTTCGGCTCGCCGAGGTGCTGACGCGCCTCGCGTTCTTCGGGTTGCTGGTCGGCACCGTCCTCGCGATCGGCCTCGTGCTCTCGGGAAGTCGGAGCAGCCGCTACTCGTCGGGGGCGGTGTCGTTCGGGCGCGACCGGGTGATCGTGTCGGGCACCACCCGCAGCGGTTACCAGTCGAGCGAACCGACCGACCCGCATTCGAAGGCGACGATGCGGCGTGAGCTCGGACCGGGGGCCACAATGAGCTCCGGTGACCGCGAGTTCTCGCTCGAGCTCGAGCACCCGTCGGGCCGCGTGAAGGTGCTCGCCGTCCTCGAGGCCGTCTGGCACCTCGCGACGCTCCTGCTCGGTCTCTGGGCCCTCGGTGCCGTGCTCCGCGCCGGTCTCGACGGTGAACCATTCGGGGCGAGAGCCGTTCGGGCGCTCCGTGCGCTGGCGCTGGCACTCGTGCTGGCCGGGCCAGTCGCCAAGGTCGTCGCGCACCTCACGACCGCCGCGATCGTTCGCGATGCCGGCGGAACCGGAGAGGGCATCACATGGGGCGTGTCGCTCATGCCCCTGTTCGGGGCCGTGGTGGTGCTCGCGGTCGCCGAGGTGTGGCGCTACGGGATCGGGCTGCAGCGCGAGTCGGAGGCGACGGTCTAGGTGTCGGCGAGTCCGGCGAGCGCTCGGGTGCAGAGCTGATGGTCCGTGGGCGCAAGAAGGCGGGCGGCGACGAGGAGCCCGTCGACCACCGGGTCGTGATCCGGCTCGATGCCGTGCTGCAGGCGCGCGGCATGACCCTGGCCGAGCTCGCACGTCAGGTCGGGATCAGCGCGGTGAACCTCTCGGTGCTCAAGAACGGCCACGCCCGCGCGATCCGCTTCTCGACGCTCACCGACATCTGCGACGTGCTCGGCTGCACGCCCGCCGACCTGATCGAGCTCCGTCCGCCCGAGTGACGGGGCCCTGCTCGGCGAGGAGCCGGCGAGCCGGATGGCGACGGGACGTTCCCGTTCAGGTGTGGGCCTTCGGAGCGTGAACTCGCCCGCGCGGGTGGTGGCAGGCCTTCGCGTTCCCGCCGACCGCCCGCCGACCCACCGGCCGCCGACCGACCGCCCGGGGCGGGCTCAGGCGCGCTGCACGTGGGTCAACGCGAAGCCCACGGCCAGGACGGCGGCGAGCACGGCGATCGGGGCGAGCTTCTCGCGGCGCTCCACGGCGTGGAACGCGGCGAACGCGGGCACGATGCCGATGAGCACGATGCCGCTCGTGATCGCGAGCAGGAGGTAGATCGCCGAGACGATCACCGCGAGGAACGACTTGGGGTTGGCGCGGAAGATCGACTCGTCGCCGCCGCTCAGCCTGGCGCCCACCGCGTCGACGCCGCTCGCGCCGACCCCCGACCCCACGGCGGCGGCTGCGCCGCTCATGGTCGGCCTGCCGTGGGCGCCGTGCGCCTGGCCGGCGACGAGTCCAGGGGAGAAGATCCCGGACTGCCCGTGCTGCGGGGCACCGGTGTGGCTGGCAGGACTCGAGGCGGCGCCGTGGGCGAACGGCTGCGCGGGCCGCAGCGCCGCGCCCTGGTGAGCGGCGCCGGCCGCCGGGGCAGCGGGGTGGACGTGCTGGGTCCACTGCGCGCCGTCCCACCAGCGCAGGAAGTTCGGCGCATGGGGGTCGGGGAACCAGCCGGCGGCGGGATTCATGGCAGCGGCGGCTGGTTGCATCGTGACTCCTTCACGCGAGCGGCCCCGTGCAGGTCGGTGGGCGGACCGGTCGTCTCCGCAGCATCGGCTCCGCCGCGGAGCGCTGGAGTGCCAACGCGCCACCGATCTGCTGCAGCAGACGAATGGTCCACGCCGGCCGGGTACCGTTCCCGGCGATGGGTCTGATCGACATCGCGCTCGCTCCCGCCCGCGTGGCGCTCCTCCCGGCGCGGGCGACGATCGCCGCGTTCGACGTGCTGTTCGCCGCGCGCGATCTCGTCGCGCCCGACGGGCCGGTGCGCCGCGACGACGGCATCGGCGACCGCCTCGACGAGATCACCCGCCCGGGCGGCGCGCTGGAACGCCTGGCGGTGCTCGGCGATCCGAACGGTCCGCTCGCGCGCATCGAACAGCTCGCCGCGCTCACCGGTCCCGACCATCCCGTCGGCCGCGCCCTCGCCCCCGGCGGGCCGCTCGACCGGCTCCTCGACCAGGGAGGCGTCGTCGAACGGCTCCTCGCCCCGGGCGGTCCGCTCGACCGTGGCCTCGCACCCGGCGGGGCCGTCGAACGACTCCTCGCCGACCAAGGCGTGCTCGACCGCCTCCTCACCGAGGGCGGCGCCCTCGATCGACTCCTGCAGGACGGCGGTCCGCTCGATCGCGTCACCGCCCCCGGCGGCCCGCTGGAGACGGTGATGAAGAGCGGCGGCCTGCTCGACCGGCTCGTCGCCGACGAGGGCGTGCTCGACCGGCTCCTCGAGGAGCAGGGCGTGCTCGACCGCCTTCTCTCCGACGAGCAGACCGTCGAGCACCTCACGCGCCTGCCCGCCGCAGTCACGCGCCTCGGCGAACTCGGCGAGTCGCTCGACACGATCGCGTCCGTCGCCACCGCGCTCGAAGGTCTCGCCGACGCGGCGCAGGCGCTGCCCGAGCTCAGCCATTCCGTCGACGAGATGCGCGCGGCCGCCGAGAGCCTCCACAAGGCCGTCGACCCGATCGGACGCGTGGCCCGCAACCTCCCGGGAATGCGCCGGCGCCCGCCGACCGGTCCGGCGGGGCCGAACGGCCCGGGCACCGGCGACGTGATCGACGCCACCCCGCGCGACTGAGCCCACGCGAACAGGCGGCAGGGCATGCCGCCCCGCCGTCCCGCCGTCCCCAGAACGCAGTTCGGCCCCGGCCGACACCCACGCGGGGCGCCGGCCGGGGCCGAACCGAAAGCTCCGGCCGGGCGCGCCGCCCAGCCGTGGCGGTGGGCTAGAGCCCGAAGCCGACCTTCGTGTCGCTGCTCTCCGTGCGGAGGTAGACCACCTGGTCGAGGCGCACGTTCACCGGGCCGTCCTCCGTCTCGAGCGCATGCCAGCGCTCGTTGCCGCTGAGCGCGCTCGTGAGCGCGTCGAGCGTGGACTTCTCGACGCGCAGGCCGAGCACCTGCCCCGCCGCGAAACCGATCGAGATGCGTTCCATCAGTGGGCCCCCTTGGCCGGTTCGGTGAGCTCCGTGAGCACCTTGCCGGTGCTCTTCGGGTGCAGGAAGGCGACGCGCGAACCACGGATGCCGGTGCGCGGCTCCTGGTCGATCATGCGGATGCCGGCGGCGACGAGGCGCGCGATCTCGGCTTCGATGTCCTCGACCTGGTAGGCGACGTGGTGCAGCCCCGGGCCGTTCTTCTCGAGGAACTTGGCGACGCCCGTCTCGGGGCCGAGCGGCGCGATCAGCTCGACGTGGTTCTCGCCGACGTCGAGCAGCACGGCCTCGACGCCCTGCTCCTCGACGGTCTCGCGGTGCACGAGCTTGAGGTCGTAGTCGCGCTCGTAGAGCGCGATGGACTCGTCGAGATCCTCGACGGCGATGCCGATGTGGTCGATCCGGGTGAACACGAGGGCGAGTCTACGGCCAACCGCCGCGGCAGGGGGCCGCTGGGAGCCGTCTCGCACGGTGCCCGGGTGGGCACCCGCACCCGCCCGGCCCGCCGGCGACCCCTAGCCTGTCCTGCCGTGCCGCTGCTCGACGCCCTCGCCATCGTCCTCGCCGGGCTGGCTGCGGGCGCGATCAACGCGATGGTCGGCTCCGGCACGCTCATCACCTTCCCGACGCTCCTGTTCCTCGGCTACCCGCCGCTCGTCGCGAACGTGTCGAACAACATCGGGCTCGTGGCCGGCGGCTTCGGCAGCATCCACGGCTACCGCAAGGAGCTCGCCGGACAGGGCGCCCTCCTGCGGCGGCTCGTGCCGGCCTCGCTGCTCGGCTCGATCACCGGCGCGCTGCTCCTGCTCGCGCTCCCGGAGAAGGCGTTCAAGGCGATCGTGCCGGTGCTGATCGTCCTCGCGCTCGCGCTCGTCGTCGCCGGTCCGCGGATCCAGCGCTGGGCCGCGCGCTCCACGGCGCAGCCCGCGCCCGCAGCCGACGCCGCGCTCCCCGTCGCGAGCGAGCCCGTCCCCACGCCGGCGGCCACGCTCGCGGGCACCTGGCAGGGCCGCGCGCTCGTAGCCGGCGTGTACGGCGCCGGCGTGTACGGCGGCTACTTCGGCGCCGCCCAGGGCGTCCTGCTGCTCGGGCTGATGAGCGCCCTGCTCGCCGAGCCGCTGCAGCGCATCAACGGCTTCAAGAACGTGCTCGGCACCGTCGTCAACGGCGTCGCCGCGATCGTGTTCGTCGTCGCCGCCTTCGAGAAGATCGACTGGGCGGTCGCCGGACTCATCGCGCTCGGCGCCCTCGCCGGCGGCGTGCTCGGCGCCCGGATCGGCCGTCGCCTCCCACCGAACGCCCTGCGCGGCGTCATCGTCGTCGTCGGCACGCTGGCGGTCGTCAACCTCGTTCGCTGAGGCACGCCCGACGGAGACGGGAACGGCGCGCGACGCCGAACGCGACCCGCTCCTCAGCCGAGCAGCTCGCGCACCAGGTCGCGGTAGGCGCGCGCGGCGAACGCGACGTCGCGCACGTCGATCCGCTCGTCGGCGGCGTGCATCAGCGGGTAGGTCTGCGTCAGCGGCATGTGGCGGTGCGGGAAGAAGCCGTAGGCCTGGCAGTCCGGGAAGGTGGCCCGGAACCAGCGGGAGTCGGTGAACCCGGGCAGGATCGTCGGCACGCTCGGGCCGGCGTCCGGGTCGTTCGCGCGCAGCCATGCGTCGATCGCGTCGTACACGGCGCCTCCGGCCGGGGAGCCGTTGCCCATGATCGTCTCGGTGAACTCCACGTCCACGTCGAGCCCGTCGAGCAGCTCGGCGACCCGGCCCCGCGCGACCTCCTCGGTCATGCCGGGAGGGATCCGGCAGTCGACGCGCAGCTCGGCGCTCGCCGGGATCACGTTGATCTTGCTCGACGCGCTCGCCATCGTCGGCGCCGCCGTCACGCGCAGCATCGGCTCGACGAGCGGCGCGAGCTGCGGGGCGCGCTCGCGCAGCGCGGCGACGGCCTCCTCCGGCTCGATCCCGTCGCCCAGCAGGCCGAGCCCCTCGAGGAGCTGGCGCGGGGCATCGGTGAGGTCGATCGGCAGCTGGGCATCGCGCAGGCGCTCGAGCACCGGCAGCAGGCCGAGCAGCGCGTTCACGCCGACGCCCGGGGTCGACGCATGGGCGGCCCGCCCGCGCGTGCGCACGGCGAACCGGCACACGCCCTTCTCGCCGACGCCGATCGAGTAGTGGCGCGCATCGCCGACGCGCAGCTGCGCGCCGCCGCCTTCGTTCAGGATGATGTCGGTGCGCACGAGCGCCGGGTGCTGCTCGCACAGCCAGCGCGCACCGAGCGTGCCGCCGACCTCCTCGTCGACGCAGACGACCACGCGCAGCAGGCCGCTCGCCGGGCGCCAGCCACTGCGGGCCAGCGCGATCGCGGCCGCGACCTCGGCGGCCGTCTGCGACTTCATGTCGATCGCACCGCGGCCCCACAGCTCGCCGTCGACGAGTTCGCCGCCCCACGGGTCGCGCTGCCAGTCGTCGGCGTCTGCGAGGACGGTGTCGACGTGCGAGAGGAGCGTGAGGATCGGGCCGTGGACCGGGTCGCCGGGGTGCTCGTGCTCCGGGCGCCCCAGCTCCGCGATCAGGTTCGGCCGGCCCGGGACGGCCTCGAGCAGCTGGATGTGGAAGCCCGCCTCGTGCAGCTCATGCGCCAGCCACCGCTGCGCCTGGGCCTCGTCGCCCGGCGGGTTGACGGTGCGCGTGCGCACGAGGTGTTGCAGGAGCCGCGTCGCCTCGTGCGCGAGCGGCTCGTCGCCGGACGGATCGGGCTGCGGGAACGACACGGCGCAGACGCTATCGCGGCGCGCGGGGGACGGGCCGCCAAGTCGGCGACGGCCCGGCTCGCCCGTTCGACGATCCGGTTCGTAGCGACTGAAGGACGCGCGGTTCCTGCCGATGGACCCGGACATGGGGGATCACTTCACGCCGCGCGGCCGCGACGCCGCGACCACCAACCGACCGCTCGGGCGTCGCGCTCGCCGGGGTGCGCTGGTGCTCGCCGCCGCCGGCCTCGCCGCGTTCGCGCCGGGCGCCGCGAACGCCGCACCGGTCGACTACGCCTTCAGCGACCAGAGCGACGTGGCGTCGTCGCCTGCCTACGACCTGACGAAGGGCACCATCACGATCGACGCCGAGACGGGGTCGATGCGGACCCACCTCGAGTTCCTGGCGGACTTCGACCCGACCTCGCCGACGGTCGCCGACGTCTCGACCGGCGCGTTCGACCGCAGCGGCAAGTGCGTCGTGGAGACGAGCCCGCTGACCGTCCTCGCCGGCGCCGTCAGCCCGAAGCTGCCCACCCGGGACTGGTACTACGCCGACGCCCGCTGGGGGGGTCGGCAGTCCGACGAACCTCTGGGCGTATGCGTCGTCCGGCGCCATGAAGAAGACGATCGAGACCACCATCAACAACGAGCCGGCGCTCGTCGGCCGCACGCCGGCGTGCCTCGTCGTGCGCACGTTCAGCGCCGATCGCTGGCTCGAGTTCTGGAACGAGGTCGACCCCGCGCCGACGAGTCGCTCGACCAGCTCCTCGACACGGCGCAGGCGAACCTCGTCAACCCGGTGACCGACCCGGTCGCGCCCGCACCGACGCCGGCGCCCGTCGTGGTGCCGGTGGTGGTGGCCGACTCCGACGGCGACGGCGTGCCGGACGCCTCGGACAGCTGCCGCAACGAGCCGGGCCCCGCGCCCACGGGCTGCCCCGCGAAGAAGGGGCCGGCGACGACGACACCCGTGGTCGCCGTCATGCGCCTCGGCGCCCGCAAGATCGCGCTCGATCGCACGATCCCGAAGGCGGCCCTGAACGCGACCTGCCCGGCGAAGGCGAAGGTGGTCGTCACGCAGAACCGCAAGCGCCTCGGTGCCGTCAAGCTCGCGACCGTCGACGCCGGTGCGAACGGCTGCCGGCTGAAGGGGGCCGTGAAGATCAAGCGCTACAAGAAGAAGAAGAGCCTCGTGGTGACGATGTCGGCGCCCGGCTTGACGACGACGAAGCAGAAGCTCAAGACCTGACGCCACCACGCCTGGGGCGCCAGGCAGACCGTGATGGCTCGCACAGACGGCCGGATTTCGACATGATGCGGGGGTGTCTCCGTCCCGTGTCCCCTCTGTCCCTCGGTCGCGGCGTGCCCTGATCGCCATCGCTGCCGCCTCGGCCTCCCTCGGCTTCGGCGCAGCGTCTGCCTCGGCCGCCAGCGTCGCGCTCAAGATCACCGATCCCGCCGGTGACAGCACCGCCGGCAGCGCGCTCGACATCACGAGCGCCACGCTCACGCAGGACACCACGAAGGGCACCGTCTCGGCGGTCGTGAACTTCGCCGCTGCCCCGTCGAAGACGGCCGTGATCGCGATCGGCCTCGGCAAGACGGTCAACGGCGAGTGCTCGATCGGCCAGGAGAACGACGGCAGCCTCACCTTCCTCGTCCTGCTCGAGTCGAACACGGCGATCTGGGCTTCCCAGGCCTCGCAGAACCCGAACAGCGTCACGCCGGTGGTGACCGGCTCCTCGTTCAAGGTCGCGACGGCCGCCAACTCGACCCTCAAGAAGTTCGCCTGGAACTGTGGCCTCGTGTCGATCCAGCAGCCGACCGAATCCGGCGACTCGGTGGGCGACACCGCGACCGGGAGCGGCACGGGCGCCGGCGGCGGGCAGGTGGTGGTGCTCACCGACAAGCCCGACGGCGACAAGGACGGCGTGCCGGACGTCGCCGACGCCTGCCCGACCGTCGCCGGCTCCTCGGCCAACGGCTGCCTCTCGATCGCCGCGAAGCTGGCCTACCGCCTCGGCGCGAAGCGCGTCGCCGTCGACGTGCTCGTCAAGCGCACCGGCACGACCTGCAAGCCGGTCGCGAAGGCCGCGGTGAAGGACGGCAAGAAGACGATCGGCAAGGCCAACCTCGACGTGGGCGTGCACGGCGCCTTCTGCCACATCTCGGGCGACGTGAAGATCAAGAAGCACGGCAAGAAGGTCAAGCTGACCATCAGCGGCACGGGCTTCAAGAAGATCTCGAAGACCGTCAAGAAGTAGCGCGACCACCCCGACCGCAGCCCCTCGGCGAGAGGGGCTGCAAGAGTGGGCCGCGTGGAGCACGTCCTCGAGGCCCAAGAGCTGCGCAAGCGGTACGGCGGCGCGCAGCGCAAGGGCCGCGGCGACGCGCTCGGCGGCGTGAGCCTGAGCATCGCGCCCGGTGAGATCGTCGGACTGCTCGGGCCCAACGGCGCGGGCAAGTCGACCTTCGCCAAGATCGTGTGCGGGCTGGTGCGGCCGACGAGCGGCCGGGCGACGCTGGCGGGGCATCCCGTCGGCACCCGCGCGGCCCAGGCGCGCCTCGGCTACCTCGCCGAGCTGTTCCGCTACCCGCCGTGGGCGACCGCCGACGGCCTGCTGAGGAACCACCAGCGCCTCGCCGGCTCGCCCGGGGGTGTCGCCGAACGCCGTGAGCTGCTCGAGCTCGTCGGGCTCGGCGACGCCGCGGCCGTGAAGGTCGGAGCGATGTCGAAGGGCATGCAGCAGCGGCTCGGCCTCGCCCAGTCGCTCGTCGGTCGGCCCGCACTCGTGCTCCTCGACGAGCCGACGAGCGCCCTCGACCCCGTCGGCCGCGCGCACGTGCGCGAGGTGCTGCGGGAGCTGCGCCGCCGCGGGCAGTCGGTGCTCCTCTCCTCGCACCTGCTGCCGGAGGTCGAGCAGGTGGCCGACCGCGTCGCGATCATCGCGCGCGGCCGGCTGATCGCCGAAGGCCAGCCGAGCGAGCTCGCCGGCCGGGGTGGTGCCGAGTTCGAGCTGGGCAGCGGCACGGTGCGCCGCCCCGAGCTCACGCGCGACGCGATCCCGGCCGAGGTGGCGCGCCTCGCGGCGGCCGGCGAGCAGATCTACGGCGTGCGCGAGCTGCGCGGCACGCTCGAGGAGGCCTACCTGCGCGCGGTCGATGAGCACGGCGGCGCTGCGGCCGCGGCGCCCGGGACGGATGGCCGCGCCGCGAGCGGGGGGCGGGCATGAGCGCGCTGCGCACCTGGCCACGCGATGTGGCGCTCGTCGCCGCGCTCGCGCTCGCCGAGCTGCGCCACCGCCGCTCGCTGACGGTCGTCACCGTGCTCACGGTCGGGTTCCTCGGTCTCTACGGCTGGGGCGTGTTCGAGGTGATCGACTCGGTCAACGCGCGCGCCCGCGATGCCGCGTCCGGTGGCGGCGGGCTGCCGGTCGACGAAACCGCCCGTGGCGTGGGGTTCATCCTGCTCGGCATCGCCGTGTTCGCCACCTTCTCGCTGGCCTCCGTCCTGGCCGTCTTCACGACGATGAGCACGGTGAAGGGAGAGGCCGAGCTCGGGCTCCTGCAGTCCATGCTCGTGCGGCCGATCGCCCGCAGCGCGCTCGTCACCGGGCGGGTCGTCGCCGCGACGCTCGCATGCTTCGCGTACTGCGCCGTTGTCATCTCGATCGCGAGCCTGCTCACGAAGTCCGCCGGGGGCACGCCGCCGGGCAACCTCGTGGCCGTGGTGCTCGGGCTCACGGCTGCCCTCGCGATCGTGGCGGCCTTCGGGGTGCTGCTGTCGACCGTCTTCGGTACTGCCGCGACCGGCATGGCGGCGACGATGCTCGTGTCCATCGGGTTCTTCGCGAGCCTCGTGCGGCAGATCGGCGAGGCGACCGATTCGCCCTCGGTGGAGAGCAAGGCCGACGTCGTGACGCACGTCCTCGGATTCAACGCGCTCTACGAGGGGGCGCTCGGCGCGCTCACCTCCGGCGTCGGCGGGCTCGCCGGCTTCGCGCTGCAGATGGGCCCGTTCGGATCGCAGGGGACGCTCGACTCCGGGCTCTGGCTGCTCGCCGCCGTCGAGCTCGTGGCGCTCATCGGCCTCGCGACCTGGCGCCTGCGCCGGATCGACCTCTGACCGGCCCCCGTCGTTCACGAAACCTCAATGGGAACGGGCCGGCACGCCGCTAGCGTCGGACCCATGACTTCGACTGCGCGTCCCGCTCACGCTTCCGGCACGTTCAAGATCGGGGGTGAGCTGGAGGTCCACCGGCTCGGGTACGGCGCCATGCGCATCACGGGCGACGGCGTCTGGGGCCAGCCGGACGACCCGGCCGAGGCCATCCGCGTGCTGCAGCGCGCCGTGGAGCTGGGCGTCGACTTCATCGACACGGCCGACTCCTACGGCCCGGAGGTGAGCGAGCAGCTCATCGCCGAGGCGCTGCGGCCCTACGCCCCGGGCGTGGTGATCGCGACGAAGGCCGGCCTCACCCGCCAGGGCCCGGGGGAGTGGAACCCGGTCGGCCGCCCGAACTACCTGCGGCAGGCGCTCGAGCTCTCGCTGCGGCGGCTCGGGGTCGACCAGATCGACCTGTGGCAGCTGCACCGCATCGATCCGGACACGCCGGAGGACGAGCAGTTCCGCACGCTCGTCGAGGCGCAGGAGAGTGGAAAGGTGCGCTACGTCGGCCTGAGCGAGGTCGGCATCGAGGAGATCGAGCGCGCGATCGACTACGGGGTGCAGGTCGCGACGGTGCAGAACCTCTACAACCTCACCACGCGCCAGCACGAGGACGTCGTCGACTACTGCGAGGAGCACGGCATCGGCTTCATCCCGTGGTTCCCGATCGCGAGCGGTCAGCTCGCCCAGGACGGTGGTCCGCTCGCGCAGATCGCCGACGAGCACGGCGCCACGCCGGCGCAGCTCTCGCTCGCCTGGCTGCTCAAGCGTTCGCCCGTGATCCTGCCGATCCCCGGCACGTCGAAGGTGGCCCACCTCGAGCAGAACGTCGCCGCGGCCGAGATCGATCTCACCGACGACGAGTTCGCCGCGCTCGACGACGCCGGGCGCGCCGCGGCCGCCTAGCTCCGGGGCGTCGCGTCGCTAGGCTCGGCGGGATGGCTGCCGCTGGCGACGACCCCGGGCTCTTCGGCTCCGACGAGCCCGCGCTGATCCCCGCGGCGCCGAGCGGCGGCGACGAGCTCCCGCCGCCGCCCGGACCGGGCGCGCCACTGGCCGCGCGCCTGCGGCCCGGCTCGATCGACGAGGTGGTCGGGCAGACCCACCTGCTCGGCACGCCCGACGAGCCGACGGCGCTGCGCAGCCGCATCGCCGCGGGCGACCCGGAGTCGATGGTGCTCTTCGGCCCGCCCGGCACCGGCAAGACCACCCTCGCGCGCCTGGTCGCGGGGCATGCGGGCGCCGTCGTCGAGGAGCTCTCGGCCGTCGAGGTCGGGCGCAAGGAGGTGCGCGAGGTGCTCGCGCGCGCGGCGAACCGCAAGCTGCGCGGGGCGCGGACGGTGCTGTTCCTCGACGAGATCCACCGGTTCAACAAGGCCCAGCAGGACACGCTGCTCCCTTCGGTGGAGGACGGCACGATCACGCTGATCGGAGCGACGACCGAGAATCCGTACTTCGAGGTGAACTCCGCGCTGCTCTCGCGGATGCGGGTGTACGAGCTGCAGTCGTTGAGCGACGGCGACCTCCGCACGCTGCTGGAACGCGCGCTCGCCGGTCCACTGGCGCCGACCACCGCCACCGACGAGGCGCTCGACTTCCTCGCCGTCCGCAGCGCCGGCGACGCCCGCACGGCGCTCGGAGCGCTGGAGTCGGCGTCACGCTCCGTCGTCGCGACGCGCGCCGGCGCCTCGGCCGATGCCGCCGACACCTCCGATCCAGTCGTCGAGCTGGCCGATGCCGAGGAGGCCCTCCAGCGCAGGGCCGTGCGGTACGACAAGGACCGCGACCAGCACTACGACACGATCAGCGCGTTCATCAAGAGCACCCGTGCCTCGGACGTCGACGCCGCGCTGTACTACCTGGCCGTGATGCTCGAAGGCGGGGAGGACCCCCGGTTCATCGCACGGCGGATCCTGGTGCTCGCGAGCGAGGACGTCGGCAACGCCGACCCCGGCGCGCTGCAGGTGTGCGCTGCGGCGGCCCAGGCGGTCGAGCACATCGGCATGCCCGAGTGCTCGTACGCGCTTGCGCAGGCGACGATCCGCCTCGCCCTCGCCCCGAAGAGCAAGGCGGCCTACCAGGCGATCAATGCGGCCCGTGACCACGTGCGGCGGTTCGGCGCACAGGCTCCCCCGGCAGCGCTGCGCGGCGCGAACTACCCCGGGGCGAAGAAGCTCGGCCGCGGCGAGGGCTACGACGACCCGCACGCACGGCCGGGTGCGATCTCGCGTGCGAACGTGATGCCCGCGGGCCTGGAGGACCTCCGCTTCTACGATCCTGGCGACGCAGAGGCGCGGTTCCGCGACCGCGTGCGCGAGCTCGCGGCAGCCCGCGGACGACCGATGGCAGCGCGCCCGCATCGGCCCGGCCACTCGGATCCGCGCTGAGCCGGGCTACATCCGCGGGCCGTTCGGTCGTCAGACTGAGCACCGCGTGATGCGCGCCGCACGCATCGCGTGATGCGCGCGCTGGTCCCGCGTCGTCCTCCGCCCATGCCCGTTCCAGCTGTCTTTCGATCCTCGGTCGCCGCGCGCGCCCCTGTGCTCCTCGCGCTCGCCGTCCTGCTCGTGGCCGCCGCCGGGCTCGTCGCGCCGGCACCTGCGGCAGCGGACGCGCCGGCGGTGCGTCCGGTCGGCGTGGCGCCGGCTGCCTTCGGCGACGACGAGGTCCCGCTCGGCGAGGGTGATCTCGGCCGACCGGTCCGCAAGGTGCCGGCGCCCGCCGGACGCGCCGGCCGCGCCGGCACGGTCGGCGCCGGCACCGGGCAGCGCAGCGTGCTCGTGCTGCGCACCTACTACGACGGCGAAGGCTGGCCGGCACTCACCGACCCCGAGATGAGCTTCTACACCGTGCCGGAGGTGCAGGCGCGCGTGACCGGATCGTCCACATCGGCGCGTGCGATGTACGAGGCGCAGTCCGGCGGCACCGTCAGCCTGCGTGGCCTGAGCGGCCCGGATGCCGACGTGAGCGACTGGCTCCACTTCGCCGGTCCGCTGCCCCGCAAGAACGGGCAGTGCGACTCGAGCGCCGTGGCCGGGACCGTGCTCGGTGCCGCCGACGAGCGGGGCATCCCCTGGGAGTCCTACGACCACGTCGTGATCCTGTTCCCGTACCTTCCGCCCTCGCAGTGCGCGTGGGCCGGACGGGCGCAGGTCGGCGGGCGGGTGATCTGGATCAACGGCTTCCTGAGCCAGAAGATCCGCGACGACGTAGTCGACGGCGCCGTGATCGCGCACGAGGTCGGCCACAACCTCGGCCTCGCCCACGCCTCGTCGCTCGCGTGCACCCAGCCCGGCAGCGATCCCGCGACGGCGGTGCTCACGTCGACGGGGTGCTCGCTCCCGGTGTCGGCATCCGGATACCCGAGCGGCTCGGCCGCGGCGACGCTTGAGTACGGCGACCCGTTCGACATGATGGGCACCGTCGGCTACGCCTTCGCCTGGCGCGGCAGCGAGCTGCTCAGCACCTGGCACCGTGCGCAGGCGCTCGAGCTGCCGGCGGCCGGTCAGCAGGTGGCGACCGTGGCCGGCAGCTACACGCTGAGCGCGGCCTCCGAGCCGGCCGGCACCCGCCTCATCCGGATCCCGCGCGGCACCGATCCGTCGCTGCCGGAGCTCGCGCTCGAGTATCGGCCGGCCGGCTCGGTGTTCGACGCGTGGGGCCTGGAGCCCGGCTTCAGCCCGATGGCCGGCGGCGTGCTCGTGCGGCTCGTGCCGACGATCACGAGCTCCGCGCGGTCGTTCCTGCTCGATGCGACGCCCGAGACGCGCCAGTCCGAGACGGGCGGAAGCGCCCCCGGCTCCGACTTCTACGACGGGTTCAAGGCGGCCTGGGGCGATGCGGCCCTCCGCGCCGGCCGCACGCTCGTCGACGGGCCGAGCGGGCTCCGGATCACGGTCACCGCCGCGACGGCCACGAGCGCGAGCGTGACGCTCAGCGGCGGTCCGCTGGCGCCTACCGCCGCGCCCACGCCCACGCCTGCTGCGGCGGCGAGCACGCCGGCACCGATCGCGATGCCCACACCGACGGGGGCGCCGGCGCCGGCCGTCGTCGCGACGACGACCCCGCGCCCCTCGGTGACGCCGACGCCGATGCCCCGCCCGGCGCCGCGGCTCGTCTCGCCGGCTCCGGGCAGGAGCGGGGTGATCCGCCTTCCCAGCACGCGAACGGTGGTCGTGAGCTTCCCCGGTGCCGGACGGGTGACGGCGTCGATCGGAACGCGATGGTCGAGCACGCGATCCGGGAGCCGTGTCAGCTTCACGCTGCCCCGCTCGGCCGTCGCCCGTGGAACGGTGCAGCTCCGCGCGACGCGGGGAGCGCTCGCCACGCCGGAGCTCGCCGCGCTCCGCGTGCGGCGTGGCGTGCTCACGTTCGGCGCGCCGTAGAGCGCCCTCGTACCTCGCTCCTACCCGATCAGCCTCAAGTCGAGGTGGCGCGCGCCGACAACTGGTTCAGTGTGTTTCTCAGCAATGGGAACGGGAGACACCTCGTCAGGCGGGTCTCCGCTGCCTGACAGCTTGCAGTCACCGTCGCGCGTGGGCCGGGAACCCCACGCGCGGCAGTGGCGCACAGCGCGCGCGACCTAGAGGTCGACGCGGATCCGCAGCTCGCGCATGAGCCGGATCGCCTCGGCCGGCGTGGCGCCGTCGATGGCGAGCCATGCGTTGCCGCGGCGCTCGACGAGCTGCTCGTCGGTCCCGAGCGCCATGCGCCCCAGGCCGCTCCCGGGTGCGTACGTCCGGCCTCGGCGGCGCGTGGTGCCCGGCCACGCGGGTTCGGCCCCGGGGTGGTTGGCGTTCACGTAGATCGTCGCCGTACGGGGGGCCACGGTGTTCGTGGGGCCGATCGTGAGCTGGGCGCACGCGACGAGCGGATCGCCCGCGAGGTGCTGCGAGGTCGGGAGCCGGTCCGCGGGGACGGCGAGGCGCGTGGGTGCGAGCGGTTCGAGCTCGCGGGCGCGGGAGAACCCGCAGGGCGCGCCCGCCACGTCGAGCGTGCCGTCGTGGGTGGTGATGTCGATCTGCGGGTTGGAGAAGTCCGGCGCGGCGGCCGAGAGCGGTCGCCCGCGGTCGTCGAGTGGGGTGACGATGCTGCGACCATCGGTCCGGGGCTTGCGTGGATGGCGCATCTGCCAGTTCTCGTGGCGGTCGAAGCGCGTCACGGCGATCCGTAGGTCGCCCGGCAGCTCGGGGTCGCGACGGGTGAGGACGCGGCGCCCGGTCGGCATCACGATCGCCGCCACGTCGTCGGTGGTCACCTGCGTGTACAGCGCGCCGTCGCCGCGCTCGTCGCCGCCGCTGATACCGCCGCCGAGCAGCGGGTGCCTGCGTCCGCGCACGGGAAGGCAGCCGCTGCTGGCGGTGCCCTGCTCGTGCTCGGTCCGGACGACCGTGTCGACGCACCAGGTCGGCATGCCGACCGCGCTGCCGGGTCGCACGCGCACGCGGTAGTGCTGCGGCCCGAGCGACGGCGAGCCCGCCAACGGTCCGCTCATCGGCTTCGACGGCTCGCCGCCGAGCACGCCCACCGTCGCCGCGGCGGTGCCGGTGAGGGCGATCGCGCCGACCAGTACGAGCGGCACGTGGCCGCGGGCCCAGCGGGCGAGACGGCGACGCCGCGAGCGGCCGCCGCCGGCGGCGGCCTCGGTCGCGTCGAGGCGGTCGGCCGCGCTGCGCAGGGCGCCGGCGAGCGACTCGTAGGGCTCGGGCAGCTGGTGCGGGCTCATGCGCGTTCCTCCAGGGCGGTGCGAGCGGCGGCCAGTCCACGGCTGACGCGTTTGCGAACCACCTGCTCCGAGCAGCCGAGCCGCTGGGCGATCACGGCGTACGGCTCCTCGTCGACGATCCGCGCGAGGATCGCCGTGCGCTGCTCGTCGGGCAGGTCGGCCAGGGCCGCAGTGAGCGCCGCCTCGTCGAACGCCGGGTCGGTGGCGTCCGCAGCGTGGTCGTCCAGCTCGAGGCGCTCGAGGGCGAGCCGCTGACGGGTCGCGTCGGCCACCCGGCCGCGGCGCGCGGCGTCGATGATCAGGTTGCGGGCGATGCCGAGCAGCCACGCCGCGGCCGGGCCCCGTGCCGGGTCGTAGCGCCGCCGAGCGGCCAGCGCACGGGCGAAGGTCTCGGCGACGAGGTCGAGGGTGACGTCTGCGCGCCGCACCCTTCGGTTCACGTACGCGTGCACGACGACCACGTGGCGCCGGTAGAACGCCTCGTAGTCGGCACCGTCGCCGCGGAGCAGGGCTGCATCGGTGGGTTCCGGTGCCATCGGGGAGTCCTACGCAGCATCGCGGAGTCTGTGACCGCGCCGCGCCGGGGCAGGTGGCGCATTGTCCGGCGATGGTCTGCGAGCGTCCGGCGCATGCCCGACGAACAGCCGCTGTCGAACGACGACCTGAACGCGGTGCTGAACGGAGTGCTCGAGGCGTACTGGCGTGCGGTCCAGACCGCCGCGACCCGAGAGCCCGTCCGCATCGACCTCGACGGACCGCCCGCACCCGACGGTCGGCGTCGGCTGCTGCCGGGCGTTGCGCGCATCGCCGGGGCCAGCGGGCCGGACGAGCTCATCGAGCTGCGCCCGCACTGCGATGCCGACACGCTCGTGCTCTGTGACCGCGTGAACGCCGACCTCCTCGCCGCCCGGCCCGACCACCCGCTGGGCGGCACGGAGATCGTCGACACGCTGGCGCCACTGCTCGCCGGCGAGCTCAACGAGCACGACCCGGCGCTCGCCCGCACCTACCCCGGCGCCGAGCAGGCGGTGCCGACCTACGTGCACTTCGGCCAGCAGAGCGCCGATGAGCTCGCACGCATGGCGATGGGCGAGGGCTGGATGGCCGCCCACGACCCTGCGGAGGGGCGCCGGCAGGCCGACCGGGATGCGGCGCTCGAGGGCCCCGAGGCACCCCCGCCGCCGGATGCCCGGCGCGACCGAGCAGCGCTCGCCGCGTGGCTCGAGCGACGCGGGCTGCGCCACGCCGAACGCATCGCGCACGAGATGGCGTCTCCGGGCTTCCGGCTCGTCCGGCACGCCGACGGGCAGCCTCGTCCGCGGACGAGGATCGGCGGCCCGGGCGCGCTCCCCCCGGGCGTCGCATGGCCGACGACCGGCCCTCGCCACCGCCCCCTGGACCTCCTGGCGATCGTCGATCTCGCCGAGCTCGAGCCGACGGTCCCCGGCGGGGCGCCGATGCCGCACGCGGGTTGCCTGCTGTTCTACGCCGACCTCGGTCCGGAGCAGCCTGCCTCCGGCGACGCGCCGCACACCTACGGCTGGTTCGGTGAGCCGACGCCGAACGAGGAGGGCGCTGGCGCGCGCGTGCTCTGGGTCGAGCCGGGCGACGATCCGGTCGAGGCGGCGGCACCCAGGCGGCCGGAGAGCCGGGCGCTGGCATTGCCGAGCTACCGGGTCGCCCGGCAGGAGCTCGTGCTCTTCGACACCGATCCGATCGGCGTGTCGCTCGGCTTCGACGACCACCTGCAGTATCGGCCGCTGGAGGACGCGTCGTTCGCGCTTCGCAGCGACGGCTCTCCCGGCTGGGTGCGCACGGACTGGGTCCTCGGCGGGGCCGTGAACGTCGATGCGCTGGGTGAGGCCGGTGTGCCCAACCCGGCGCTCCTGCTGCGCCTCGACAGCGTCGACTTGCAGGACGCCGGCTCGATCGAGTTCCGCATCCCGTTCGACGCGCTCGCCCGCGGCGACTGGGCACAGGCGTTCGCGGTCGGTGAGAGCGCCTAGGTCGCGCGCGGGGCGGGCGGGCGGCGAGCCATGTGCGCCGCGCTGAAGCATCCCTGCGGCGCCCGCGCGCCGTACCCCGTTCGGTGGGTCACTTCAAGGGCAACAAGCAGGCGCTGCCGAGCAAGGCCTGCGCGGTCTGCGGGCGCGAGATGACGTGGCGGAAGTCGTGGGCGAAGAACTGGGACGACGTGCGGTACTGCTCGCAGCGGTGCCGGCAGGCGAAGGGCGAGGCGGGCCCTACGGGCGCACGCCGACGGTGATCGACCGCGCGACGGCGTCGCGCCGTGCGCGGCTCGCCCCGCCCTGGACGACGATCCACGCGTTGCCCGAGCGCAGGGAGGTGGCACGGCGCTGGAGGGCGCCCGGCAGGATGTCCCCGGGCCCGCCCTGCATCCCGAGGCCGGGGCGGGCGAGGCCGTCGCGCTCGGTCGCCCCCGGGAACGCCATCGGCGCGGCGCGCCCCGGCCGCTCCCCGTCGACGAGCACCACGACCTGGTAGCGCTCGACGCGATGCTCGGCGTGTCCACGACGGAACCCAGTCGTCGCGCACGACAGCATCGCCCGGCCGTTCAGATCCGGGCGACCGCGGAGCTCGCCCGACACCCACGCAGAGGCGACCGGGCGCAGCGTGGGATCCGACGAGCGGATCGTGCACGGCGCGGCGCCCGCGGCTGGTCCGAGGCCTCGTCGCCGCGCGACCGGGAGGGACGGGTCATGCAGGATCCGGCGCGACGTGATCGGCCGGCCGGCCGCGTCGCGGAACCTCAGGCGGCCGAGGGTGTCGTCCAGGCCCGGGAGCGCGTCCGTGCCGCGCGTGGAGCTGGCCCGGCCGGCGCGGGGGAGCACCACGATCACGCCCCAGCCGTTCGGGAGGTGCCGGCCGCGAGCGGGAACGATGCGCGTGCCATCCGGCCGCAGCGCGTAGGCGACGGTCTGGTCGACGATCATCGCGGAGAGCGACCCGCGCCCGGGGACGCTCTGGATGCTGCCGCCCAGGAGGTGGTCGCGGTCCGTCACGTAGGCGAGGCATCCGCCGCCGCCGGTTCCCCGGGCCGTCGAGCCGGCGCGGCGCACGGTGACGCTCGAGCACCACGACGTGCGCCCGACCGCCAGGCCGGGTTGCATCTCCACCGAATAGCGCTGTTCGGGGAGCGGCGGCTGGCTGGCCCAGTCGGGGCGCGGCCTGAACGTGCCGCTCGCGGGCGCGGAGCGCTGGGCGTCGGAGAGCACGAGCGCGCTGCCGGTCGCGACGGCTGCGGCCGCGAGTCCGGTGCCGGCGAGTGCGAGCAGCGAGTGGCCGGCGATCCAGGCCAGGAGCCGGCGCCGGCGCGAGGGCGCGGCGGGCGAGGGCGCGGCGGCGGGGGTGGCCGTGGCATCGAGGCGCTCGGCCGTTGCGACGAGCTGGCGCTCGAGGGCGGGCAGGCGGGTCATGGCCGAGCCTCCAGGTGGTCGCGCAGTCGGCGCAGGCCGCGGCTCACGCGCTGGCGCACCACGCTCTCCGAGCAGCCGAGCTCGGCGGCGAGGGCAGGGTAGTCGCGCTCGTCCACGATCCGGCCGACGATGGCCTCGGCGTGCTCGGGCGGGATCGCGGCGAGGGCGTCGGCGGCGCGCGTGGAGGCGCTTGCGGCTTCGTCGATCTGCAGGAGGTCGGCGTCGTCGAGGCGGAGCGGCTCGAGCTCGAGGCGGCGGCGCACCTCGTCCTCCACGCGCCCCCGTTCGAGGCTCCGCAGGAGCACGTTGCGCGCGATGCCGTGGAGCCAGCCGCCCACCTCGCCCTGCGCGGCGTCGAACCGCCGGCGGCTCTCGAGCAGCCGGGCGAACGTCTCGGCAGTGAGGTCGGCGGCGACGTCGGCGCGTCCGGTCCGGCGGTGGAAGAACGCGAGCACGGCGTCCTCGTGTCGGCGGTAGAGCGTCCCGAAGTCCTCGGCGTCGCCGGCGAGCAGTTCCGCGTCGCTGCGGTGTCGTGGATCGCGGGGCATCAGTGGGTACTTTCCGCTCGGTGCAGGTTTGTGACAGCGCGCCCGGCGGGTCGGGGCGGCGCGGCTGCCACAATGCGCGGGTGGCCGGCGACGGATTCAGCGCGCTGCTCAGCGCGCAGCCCCATGCCCGTGCGGTGCTCGGCGCCGTCGCCGAGGGCCGCACCGAGCTCTCCCACGCCTTCCTCATCACCGGTCCGGGCGGCTCCGGCAAGGCGACGCTTGCCGCCGAGATCGCTGCTGCTGCGCTGGCCGCGCCGTCCGCCGACGGGCCCGTCGACGGTGCGCACGTTGACGACGACCTCCGTGGGCGGGTGCACCGGCGCGTGCACCCCGACCTCGCGTGGGTCGTCCCGACGAGCGGTGCGGGCATCCTGGTCGACGACGTCGAGCAGCAGATCCTGGCCGCCGCCGGAGCGACGCCGCTCGTCGCCGCACGCCGCGTGTTCGTGATCGAACAGGTCGAGCGCCTGAACGAGTCGGCGGCGAACCGCCTGCTGAAGACGATCGAGGAGCCGCCGCCGTACGTGCACCTGCTGCTCCTCTCGTCGTACCCCGGCCAGGTGATGGCGACGATCGCGAGTCGTTGCCAGTCGGTGCGGCTGGAGGGGCGTCCGCAGGCGGAGGTCGTCGCGCGGCTGCAAGGGCAGGGTGTCGATCCGGTCGTCGCGCAGAGCGCCGCCGCCCTCGCCGGCGCCGACGGAGATCTCGCCGCGATCTTCGCCGACCCGTCGATCGGCGCGCCGCTGCGGGCGGCAGCCGAGGGCTTTGCGATCGGGGCGCTGCGCGGCGGCGTGACGGCGCCGTGGCAGCCCTTGCTCGACCGGGCGACCGATGCCGGGCAGCGCGCCGCGGATGCCGTCGCGGAGAGTGCGGTGGCGCCGCTCGAGCACCTGGAAGGCCGCGACAGGTCGCAGTTCGAGAAGGTGGTGGAGGAGCGCGCGAAGCGTGCGACGCGTCAAGCGCGGACGGCGGAGCTGGATGCCGCCCTCGCGCTCACGGGCACGTGGCTGCGCGACCTCTGGGTGCTGGCGCTCGGTGCGCCCGACGTGGTGCGCGCGGTCGATCGTCAGGCGGCGCTCGCCGGCGTGCTCGACGAGCTGGCACCGACGGATCGGGAGCGCCGCCAGTTGGCCGGTCGACTCGCCGATGGCGTGTCGGCCATCCAGGATGCGCGCGCGGCCTTGATCGTGAACGCCAGCGAGGGGCTCCTCCTCGATGCGCTCACCGTCCGCCTCACGGCGATCGGTCGAGGCACCCCGGTTCCCGCATGAGCGCGGGCGACGCCGGGGTCGCGGCCGGCCGTCGCGTCTCCGTCAGATCGGTCGTCACGTGGGCGATCACGCTGGCCGTGCTCGTGATCGTCGGTCTGGTCGCGAACCACCACGCGCACGAGGTCCTCGAGACGTTCCGCAAGGTGTCGCCGCTCCCGGTGCTCGCCGCGGCGGCGCTCCACGCCGCGACGCTGGCGTTGCGCTCGGAGGCCTGGCGGATCGGGCTCCGTGCCCTGGGGGCCGATGCGCTGCCGCTCACGACGATCCACCGGGCGAACGGCTTGGCGTTCCTCGTCGGCACGGTGCAGGGCGAGCTCAGCCTGCCGGCGCGCGTCGCCGCGCTGCGCCGCGCCGACCCCGAGCGGGCGCCGAGCGCGGCGCAGACGGCGATGGTCGATGCCCCGCTCGCGCTCGTCGAGCTGGCGTGCCTGTTCGCGTTCGTGGCGTTGTGGGAGCCGCCGTTCCTGATCGGCACGGTCGTGATCGCCGCGGCCTTGCCGTACGTGGCACGGCGCGTCGCCCCGGCGCGCCCGACCGGCTCGGCGCTGCGCGGTTTGATGGTGGCGTCGGACAACGCGGCGCTGCGCCGCCTCGTCGTGGTCATGCTGGCCGTCGTCCTGATCTCCGCCGCGCGCATCTGGCTGATCCTCGTGGCGTTCCACCTGCCGATCGACATCGTCAGCGTGGCGAAGGTCGTCGCCGCCGTCACCGTGATCGGCGCCCTTCCGTTCGGCCTCGGCACCGGCCCGGCCGCCACCCTCGCCTCACTCTCCGCCGGCGACGCCGCGATCGCCACCGATGGCGTCGCCATCAGCGCCGGCCTTGCGATCAGCGCGACGAGCGTCCTCGGCGTGCTCGCCTACGCCGCGCTGATGTGGGCGCCGGCGGCGGCGGCGCGCCTGCGGCGCTGAGCGGCGCGTCGGCCCCTCGCGGGGTCGGCCGCGAGTGCCGCGATCTGTGCGGCTGGGGCGGGCCAGGTCCGGCGCTGGGCCGCTAGAACGCCAGCGCGATCAGCAGCGCGAGGGCGGGAAAGGTGCCCTGGATCGCGGCCGCGCGGGCGAGCTTGCGGTTGGAGAGCACGAGCACGATGGCGGCACCGAGCATGCACGTGAGGCCGAACCAGATGAGGCTGTTGCCGATGTAGTGGTCGCGGAAGGCGCTGAGTCCCTGGACGAACGCACTGGCTCCGCCGTCGGGTGCGGACTGGTCGGCCGAGAAGCCGCCGGAGAAGCTCCCGGTGATGGTGTCGCCGTGGCCGCCGCGGGAGGAGATGGAGAACACGACGCCGATGAGCGTGCCGGCGGCCAGGAACAGGTTGTAGAAGCCCTGGTTGAAGGCCATCGGCGCGATCGCGTCGGCGTCCTCCTGGCTCTTCGCGCCGAAGCGCTTCCACGTCGCGGGCTGGCGCCACCTGAGGCTCTCGAGCACCCAGAAGAACACGTGGAGCAGAGCCGCGAGCGTGGCGAAGATGAGCGAGGCGATGGGCACACGGCCAAGCTATCCGGCCGCCTTCGCGTAGCCGCCCACGCTGAGTTGATCGCTCGGCTGGGGCCCCGCCGACCTATGGCTCCGGCGTGATCCGCTCGACCGGCGGGTGCACGCCCTCGGCGACGAGGTACGCCGACCGGCCGGACCGCGTGAGCGCGATCGCCTCGCCCTGCCCGTCGTCGAGCGGGGTGGGCGAGAGGCACCCCTGGCGGCGAAGCGTCGCCGTGAGCGGCTCCCGTCCGCGCCGCTGCCAGATCGCCACGTTGAAGTACCCGCGCACCGCGACGGTGCTGCCGTCGGCGCTCACGTCCGCCGCCGTCGCGTACGCGATGCCCGCGTTGCCGACGCGCCGCATCCGCACCGTCCCGCTCCAGCGCTCCGGACGACCCGCGGCGTAGACCGCGCCCGGCACGCCCTTGGTCACCACGAGCAGGGTGCCGCGGACCGGGTCGACCACGAACGACTCCGCATCGTGCGACCCGTCGGGGTACTCGAGGCGCAGCACCCCGGCGGGCGCCGTCGTCCCGCCGCCCGCCGGAGCCCGCGGTTCGGGGACCCGGTAGATCGTGATGTGGTCGCGCTGGCGCAGGTTGTCGCCGAGGTCGGCGGCGTAGAGCCACGGCACGCCGCCCGGCCCACCCGGACCGGTCGCGACATCCTCCCAGTCGAAGTTCTCGGCCCCCGCGACCGTCCACAGCCCGACCGTCCCGCCGCCGGGCCGGAGCGCCGCGAGCACCGCCGGATTGCCGCTGTCCTCGATGGCCCACAGCACGCCGCGGTCGCGTCGGCTCACGACGAGGCCGGAGAGCTCCTCGAGCGAGGCGTCGCGGACCTCGCCGACCTTCGCCTTCCGCAGGCTGCGGCAGAGCGGCGGCGGCGCCTCGGGGTCAGCCGCTGCTGCGGAAGCGGCCCCGCGGGCGGCGGGGCTGCGGAACCCCTCGAGGCCCTGGCTGGTTCCAGCTCCGCCGCGCTGCGCGCTCAGCGACCAGATCGCGCCGAGCGCCACTCCCACGAGGGTCAGGACGACCGCCGAGATCGGCAGGGTTCGACGTCGCGCTGAACGGGCCACGGAGCGAGTGTCGCGCACCGGCGGCTCCGGGGTCGTCGGATGGATCGACCGTCCGACGCCTGAGCGGCATCAGACTCGCTCGCGGAACCATCAGTAGTTGGCCGGAGGGTCGCTGGCGGGGAAGGACTCCTCGCCCTGCTCGTCGAGGTCGTCCTCGTCGTCGCGTTCCTCGTCGGGGCTCGTCGGCGCCTCGGGCTGATCGGCGTCGCCCGGCGTGTCGTCGCCGCCCGGCACCTCGGCACCCGGCGCGGGGTCGGGCTCGTAGGTGTCGTCGTCCGGATCTGGGGGATCGGGGGTCATCGGGACTCCTTGTCTGGCTCGGTTCCACCGTAGGTCCGGGGCGTCACGGCGGTGCGGGCGCGCCCGGGCCGGGAGAACGCGCCTCGGATGCCCGTCCAAACTTCCTATTGCGCACCATTTAACTCCTGATATAGTCGAGCGCGGTCACGAGTGCCAGCGCGAAGCCCCGGCTTGCTGGCCGGCAACCCTCCAACCGCGGTGGGGTGCCCCGGGTGAGGACCAGGCCCGCACGCGCCCCATGGGCGTCTGCACGCAAGCGCGGACCTGCTGCACCACCACGTCAGCCGGTCCCCGAACACCTCAGGGAGACCCCATGACGACGATCGCCAGCACCCTCACCCTCGCCGACGCCCCCCGGACGGAGCACGTGACCACCGCCGACACCCGCGCCACGGCCGCCGAGCCGCTCGCCACCCACCCGCTCGTGCCGGTGCTGGGCGCCGACCTGCAGGTGCCGCTCCTCGGCGGCGCGAGCGCCCGGTTCGTGAACCTCGACTACGCCGCCACCGCGCCGGCCGCCGACCTCGTCGCCGAACGGGTCGCGCAGGTGCTGCCGTTCGCCGGGAGCGTGCACCGCGGCGCCGGCCTCACCTCCCAGGCCAGCAGCGCGCTCTACGAGGCCTCGCGCGATGCCGTCGGCCGCGCACTCGGAGCCCGCCCGGACGATGCCGTCATCTTCACCCGCGCGACGACCGACTCCACCAACCTGCTCGCGAGCGCCGTGCCCGCGGGCCGCGGCGACGTGATCGCGCTCGACATCGAGCACCACGCGAACCTCCTCCCGTGGCAGCGCAGCGCCGCCGGCCTGCGCGCCGTCGCCCACGCGGCCACGCTCGAGGAGACGCTCTGGCGCCTCGAACTCGCGCTCACCGAGAAGCAGGCTGCGCTGCTCGCCGTGACCGGTGCCTCGAACGTGACGGGCGAGCTGCTCCCGATCGAGCGCCTCGCGGAGCTGGCCCACCGCCACGGTGCGCGTCTGTTCGTCGACGCCGCCCAGCTCGCCCCGCACCGCGCGATCGACCTCGCACGCGCCGGCGCCGACTACCTCGCCCTCTCGGGCCACAAGCTCTACGCGCCGTACGGCAGCGGCGTGCTCGTCGGCCGCTCCGACTGGCTCGATGCCGCCGAGCCGTACCTCGCGGGCGGCGGTGCGGTGCGCGAGGTGGCGCTCCACCGGACCGACTGGGCGACGGGTCCGCGCCGTCACGAGGCCGGCACCCCGAACCTCGCCGGCGCCGTGGCCATCGCCGCCGCGTTCGAGGTGCTCGGAAGCCTCACCGCCGAGGACGGCACCGATCTGCGCGAGGCGCACGAGCGGCAGCTCCGCGAGCGCGTGCTGGACGGCCTCTCGGAGCTGCCGGGCGTCGACGTGGTGCGGATCTGGGACGACAGCGAGGACGCGATCGGCGTCGTCACGTTCACCGTCGCCGGCCATGAGGCGGGGCACGTGGCCGCATACCTCTCCGGCGAGCACGGCATCGGCGTGCGCGACGGCCGCTTCTGCGCGCACCCGCTGCTCGCCCGCTTCGGCATCGACGGCGCGCTGCGCGCGAGCTTCGGACTCGGGTCGCGGCTCGCGGACGCCGACCGGCTCGTCGACGCGATCCGCCAGCTCGTCACGATCGGTCCGCGGCAGCGCTACTGCGTCGGCAGCAACGGCTGGGCGCCGGAGCACGATGACCGCGATCTGCAGGGCTGGCTCGGCCTCGATCTCGGCGGGGCGGCCCCGAGCGCCTCGCCCTGCCGGTCGTGACCGCGGGGCGTTAGGCCTCGAGGGCCGGCGGCTGCTCCCACGGAAGCGTGCGGATGCCGGCCGCGGAGAGCAGCGCGGCGAGGTCGTCGGGATCGAGCGGCCCGTCGGCGTCGGTCGTCGACGCCGCGAGCAGTGATGCCTCCACGCCGCCGGGCATGAACGCGATCAGGAGATCGGCGGGCCCGTCGCCGAGCGCGCGCAGACGGTGCGGCACGCCGCGCGGCAGGTGGCCGGATTCGCCGGCTCCGAGGATGCGGTGCTCGTCGCGGGTCCAGAGGTCGACCCGCCCGGCGCGCACGTGCACCACCTCGTCCTCGTGCTCGTGGCGGTGCACGCTCGTCGCGGCGCCGGCGGGCGCATGCACCTCGCAGAGCGCGAACTGCCCACCCGCCGTCGGCGCGTCGACCAGCACGCGCAGCCGCATCCCCTCGTACCAGCGGATGGGGTCGGCTGGCAGTCCTTCGATCATGGGCCCATCCTGCGCGCGCGCCCCGGGCGCGGCAATGGGCACCTACCCCAAGGTTTGCCCTAGGAACTGCCGAGCGCCGTCGGGAGCTGAGCGCGCGTGCGGATGCCGAGCTTGCCGTACACCTTGCCGAGGTGCACCTCGACGGTCTTTCGCGTCACCCACAGCTCCTCGGCGATCTCGCGGTTGCTGCGGCCCGCGGCGGCGAGATCGGCGACGCGACGTTCGCTCGGGGTGAGCGACTCCACGCCGCTGAGCGCCGTGCGCCGTGGCCGGGCGCCGGAGGCCGCGAGCTCGTCCTGGGCGACCCGCCGGAGCGTCGGGGCCTCCGCGCGTTCGGCGATCACGAGCGCTTGCTTGAGCGGCTCGCGGGCCTCGACCCGTGCGCCCGCGATGCGCTGCATCCGGCCGAGATCGTGCAGGGCCCAGCCGCGCTCGAGCAGCAGCGGACTCGCGGCGAGGACGCGGTCGGCCTCGCGCAGCAGCTCGATGCCCTCGTCGCCGCCGCGCACGCGGGCGAGCGCGCGCAGCGAGGCCCCGAGCGCGCCGTTCGTGCCGGCGGCGCGGGCCGCGTCGACGTCGAACTGGGCGAGCGCCGCGGCCTCCTGCGGTGCGTCCTCGGCAAGGAGCACGGCGAGCCGGAGCTTGGCGCGCGTCTTCAGCGGGGCGCGCCACCCGCGGCGGTCGATCTGCACGATCGCGGCGCGCAGGTCGCGCTCGGCCTCCGCGCGGCGGCCCTGGTCGACGCGCACCATTGCGCGCACCGCGAGCGCATCGGGGCCGATGATCGTGTCGGTGAGCGCGGGGGCCCTCGGGGAACGTGTCGACGAGCCGCGCCGCCTCCTCATCCTGGCCGCGCTCGAGCAGGATCTCGGTGAGCAGCACGCTGGCGCTCAGCTGCGGGAGCGGGAGGCCCATGCCCTCCACGAACGCGAGGGCCTGGCGGGGCGGTACGCCTCGGCGGCCGCCGACGACCCGAACATCAGGTGCCAGAAGCCGCGCACGTGG
>JAQIJQ010000011.1:0-75829 GCA_036946195.1 Patulibacter minatonensis
CGACGCGCTCGACTTCAACCCCGACGACCGCTTCCCGTCGATCCTCGCGATCTCCACACCTCGAGCACGTCGGCTTCGACGAGGACGACCAGGATCCCGAGAAGACCCTGCGGCTCGTGCAGCACCTCGCGACCCTCCTCGCGCCCGGCGGCGAGCTCCTCCTCACGTTCCCCCTCGGCTACAACCGCCACCTCGACGACCACCTCGCCAGCGGTGCGTTCGGGTTCGACGACCTCACCCTCATGCGCCGGCTCACCACGCTCGGCGCCTGGGAGGAGGCTCCGCTCGAGGACCTCCACAAGGCCCGCTAACGGCTTCCCGTTCCGCCACGGCAACATGGTCGCGATCGGCCGCCGCCGCACCGCCGCGGCGCCAGCCGCCTGACCAACCCCCAGCCCCCGCCGCCGTGCCGCGCATCGCGCTCAACCTGCTCTACCTCGACCCCGGCAAGACGGGCGGGATGGAGATCGTGGCGCGCGAGCTGCTGCCGGCGCTCAGCGCGGCGGTCCCGGCGGACGTGGAGCTCGTCGCGCTGGTGAACGAGCGCGCGGCCGCCGACCGGACCGGGCCGTGGCACGCGATGACCACCCACACCGTGCCCGTCGACGTGAGCAGCCGCGCGCGCTGGGCGCAGGCCGAGCTGCGGACGGTCCCGAAGCTCGCCGCGAGCCTGAGGGCCGACCTCCTGCACTCCCTCGGCAACATGGGCCCCTGGCACGGGCAGGTACCGCGCAGCGTGACGGTCAACGACCTGATCCACCACCGCGTCCCGCACCCCGGCCTGGCGCTGCGCAGCCGGCTCACGGGCGGACTCGTCGCCGGCGGCGCGAAGCGCGCGCGACGCGTGATCGTGCCCGCGACGCAGACCGCCGACGACCTCGTCGAGCTGATCGGGGTGCCGCGCGAGCGCATCGACCTCGTGCCCTACGGCATCAGCCGACCGACGGTCGCGCCGACGCCGGAGGACGAGCTGCGCGCACGCCTGCGGCTCGGCGACCGACCGCTCGTGCTCAGTCCGTCGGCGCGCCAGCCGCACAAGAACCTCGACCGCCTCATCCAGGCGCACGCCCTGCTGCCGTCCCCGCGCCCGCTGCTCGTGCTCCCCGGCTACGCGACGACCCACGACGACGCGCTCGGGCAGTCGACGCGCGCGCTCGGCATCGCCGACGACGTGCGCTGGCTCGGCTGGGTGGAGCAGGCCGATCTCGAGGCGCTCTACCTCGCGAGCGAGCTCCTCGTGTTCCCCTCCCTCTACGAGGGGTTCGGCCTGCCGGTGCTGGAGGCGATGCAGCGCGGGCTCCCCGTCGCCTGCTCGGACCGCGGCTCGCTCGCCGAGGTGGCCGGTGGGGCCGCGCTCATCTTCGACGCCGAGGATCCCGCCCGGATCGCCGACGCCGTGCAGCAGGTGCTGGCAGACCGGGCGCTCCGCGAGCGGCTCGTGGCGGACGGCCGCGAGAACGTGCGCCGCTACACCTGGGCGGCCTGCGCCGAGGGCTACGTGCGCAGCTTCGACCGGTCGCTCGGGCGGGGCTGAGCCAGCTCGAGGTGGATAGGGTTCGCGCTCGATGGCTGGCCTCGAGAACACCCGTACCGAAGACCTCTACTTCGACCGTTCCCGCAACGACGTGCTGTCGCTGCTGCCCGCCGGCTTCCAGAAGACCCTCGACGTGGGCTGCGGCGCCGGCGGCACGGCCGGCTGGCTGCGGGCCCACGGCGCCTCCACCCTCCACGGCATCGAGCTCGTGGAGGAGCCCGCCGAGCAGGCACGGCTGGTGATGGACCAGGTGTGGCAGGGCGCCGTCGAGGAGCAGCTCCCGCACGTCGACGGCCCGTACGACGCGGTGCTCTGCCTCGACGTGCTCGAGCACCTCGCCGACCCGTACGCCGTGCTGTCGTCGCTGCGCGAGGTGACGAAGCCGGGCGGCCACCTGCTCGTCTCGCTCCCCAACGCCCGCAACCTGAAGCTCGCGTTCGACCTCGTCGTCCGCGGCACCTTCGGCTACACCGACCTCGGCCACCGCGACTGGACCCACCTGCGCTGGTTCACCCGCCGCGATGCGATCGCCGCGATCGAGCAGGCCGGGTTCTCCGTGCTGACCACGTCGGCGCCGCCGTCGGAATCGGCGCTGCGCGCCCGCGTGCGGTCGGTGTCGATCGTCGCGGAGCTCACGAACATCCAGTGGTACTTCCTCGCGCAGGCGCGCTAGACGCCGCCCGGGGCCTCGGCGATGGAGCAGCAGCCGCCTGACGTCGACATCGACGTCGTCGTCGTCAACTGGAACGGCCGGCACCTCCTCACCTCCTGCCTCGCGCACCTCGCGCGCCAGGAGGCGCCGCACCAGGTGATCGTGGCCGACAACGCGTCGCACGACGGCAGCGTGGAGATGCTCCGCGCCGAGCATCCCGAGGTGTCGGTCGTCGCGCTGCCCGAGAACGTCGGCTTCGGCGCCGGCAACAACCGCGGCGTGGCGAGCGGCGATGCCCCGTACGTGGTGCTCGTCAACAACGACGTCGACGTCGCCCCCGGCTTCCTGGAGCGGATCGTGCAGCCGCTGCGCGACGACCCTGCCGTCGGCGCCGTCGCCGGGCTCACCACCCGGCCGGGGACGAACGTCGTCGACCAGTTCGGCGTGCAGCTCGACGCCGGCCTCTGCGCCTACGCCCGCGCGACCGGTCAGGACCCGGACGCGATGGAACCCGGTCCGCTCGCCGCGCCCTGCGGTGCCGCCGTGGCCTACCGCCGCACGGCCTACGAGCAGGTGGGCGGGTTCGACGAGACCCTGTTCGCGTACAGCGAGGATCTCGATCTGGGTCTGCGGCTCCTCGCCGCGGGCTGGACCTTCGCCGATGCGCCGGGCGCCCGCGGCGTGCACCTCGGCGGCGCGTCGACCGGCGCCGGCAGTCCGATGCAGCGCAAGCTCGGCGCATTCGGGCGCGGGTTCGTGCTCGGGCGTTACCGCCGCCCCTCGGCCGCCGGCCAGGTGCACGCGGCGGTCGTCGACCTCGCCGTCGTGGTGTTCGCGCTCCTGCGGTACCGCACGGTGGTGCCGCTCACCGAGCGCGTGCGCGGGTTCCGCGCCGCGCGACGGACGCCGCGCCAACCGGTGCCGGCCGAGCTGATCGACCGCCGCATCACCCTGCGCAGCGCGCTCGCGCGGCTCGCCGGCGGCGCCTAGCGCGCCGGCGCCGTGGCGCGCCCTAGGAGATCGCCGGCTCGCCGCGCAGCAGGGCGAGGTCGGCGCGGACCATGAGGCGGATGAGCTCCTCGAAGCTCGTCTTGGGCTCCCAGCCGAGCGTCTTCTTGGCGTGGCTGTAGTCACCGATGAGCAGGTCGACCTCGGCGGGACGCACGAACGCGGGGTCGATCCGCACGTACTGCTCCCAGTCCATGCCGATCTCGTCGAACGCGACCTCCACGCACCGCTGCACCGACTGCGTCTCGCCGGTCGCGAGGACGTAGTCGTCGGGCTCGTCCTGCTGGAGCATCAGCCACATGCCCTCGACGTAGTCCTTCGCGTAGCCCCAGTCGCGCTCGGCGTCCAGGTTGCCGAGGGCGAGCTCGTCGAGCAGGCCGAGCTTGATGTTCGCGGCGTGCCAGGTGATCTTGCGCGTCACGAACTCCAGGCCGCGGCGCGGGGACTCGTGGTTGAAGAGGATGCCGCTCGAGGCGTGCAGGTCGTAGCTCTCGCGGTAGTTGAGCGTGATGTAGTGGCCGTACGCCTTCGCCACGCCGTACGGGCTGCGCGGATGGAACGCCGTGAGCTCCGTCTGCGGCACCTCGCGCACCTTGCCGAACATCTCCGACGAGGACGCCTGGTAGAACCGTGCCTCCGGCGCCGCCTCGCGCAGCGCCTCGAGCACGCGCGTCACGCCCACGCCCGTGAACTCGGCCGTGAGCACCGGCTGCACCCACGACGTCCCGACGAAGCTCATCGCCGCCAGGTTGTAGATCTCGTCCGGCCGCGACGCACGCATCGCATCGACCAGCGAACGGTGGTCGAGCAGATCGGCCTGGTGGAGCGTGATCCTGCCCTGCAGATGATCGATCCGCTCGAACTTCTCCGTCGACGCACGACGCACGACGCCGTGCACCTCGTACCCCTTCTCCAGCAGGAGCTCGGCCAGATAGGAGCCATCCTGACCCGTGATACCCGTGATCAATGCGCGCTTGGCCATCGGCGCGAACCCTAACGGCCCCGGATCGCCGACGACCCGCACGTGCCCGACGCGCTAGCGTCGGCGCGATGACGCCCGACCCCGACCCAGGCGCTGCCGCCCCGCCCCTGGCCGAGGCTGCTCCCGTGAGCGACGGGGTCGCCGACAAGGTGGTGCGCGGCGGGGCGATCCGCACGGTCGGATTCGCGATCACGAACCTGATCGCGCTCGGCGCGGCGATGATCCTCTCGCGACACCTCGGCGACGAGGGCTTCGGCCTCTACGGCTCGGTGATGGCGCTCATCACGATCATCTACGGGATCACCGATGCCGGGCTCAACGTGGTCGGCGCGCGCGAGCTGTCGCTCGTGGAGCCCGGCGAGCCGCGGCGCCGCCTCACGGGCGTGCTCCTCGGGATCCGGCTCGTCCTCACCACCGCCGGCGTCGGGCTCGCCGTGCTCGTCGCGCTCCTGCTGCCGTCGTTCACGAGCACGCAGGTGGCCGGCACGTTCATCGCGGGCGTGGGCAGCATCGCCATCGCCGCCGTCGCCACGCTCACCCTCCCGGCCCTCGTCGAGCTCCAGAACGTGCGGCTGCTGCTCGTGGAGGTGGCCCGGCAGGTGATCCAGCTCGTCGGCACGGTCGCGTGCGTCGTCGCCGGTTCCGGGCTCGTCGCGTTCTTCTACGTGCAGGCGTCGATCGGACCGCTCGTCCTCCTCGGGCTGCCCCTGCTGATCGGCGCCGGCGTGTACGTGCGGCCGCGGTACGACCGGCGCGAGTGGACGACGATGACCCGCATCGCGCTGCCGATCGCGATCGCGAGCGTGCTCTCGGTGCTGTACCTCAAGGTGATCGTGCTCATCGGCTCGGTCGTGCTCTCGCGCGCCGACCAGGGCCTGCTCGTGATGACGAGCCGCGCCGTGGAGATCCTCTCGGGGCTGCCGCTCGTGATCGTGGGCGTGGTGCTGCCGGTCGTGTCGCTCGCCGCGCGCGACGACGCTGCCCGCCTGCGATACGTCGCCCAGCGCCTCCTGGAGAGCGCGCTCATCCTCGGGATCCTGATCTCGCTGCCGCTGAGCTTCGGCGCGCGCACGGTGCTGCGGGTCCTCGGCGGCGACGCGTTCCTCGGGGCGACCCCCGCCCTCGAGATCCAGGCGTGGATGCTGCTCACGGTGTTCGTGGTGCAGGGCTCGATCGTGCTGCTGCTGGCGCTGCACCAGAACCGCGCGATCGTGCTGGCGAACGTGATCGGCCTGGCATCCGTGGTGGTGCTCGGCAGCGCGCTGCTGCCCGCCTACGGCGTGGAGGGCGGGGCCGTGGCCGTCGTCGCAGCCGACGTGATCCTGATGGGGGCGATGCTCCGCGCCGTGCTGCGCAGCCGCCTGCGCGGACAGCTCGAGCTCGGGGCGACCCCGCGGATCCTTCTGGCCGCGGCGCTCGCGATCGGCGCCGGACTGCTCTGCCCCGGGCCCGACGTGCTCGTCGCCGCCGTGAGCACCATCGCGTTCGCCGTGCTCCTGCTCGTGCTGCGCGGCGCACCGCCGGAGGCGCGCGCGCTCCTGCTGAGCCCGCTGGCCCGCGCCCGCGGAGCGGCCGGGTAGGCTGCCGGCCCGATGGGCACCCGCAGCACGCCGCACGTCGCACTCAACGCCACGTTCCTGGATCCCGGCGTGTCCGGCGGCCCGGAGAGCTACATCCGGGGGCTGATCCCGGCCCTGGCGGAGGTGCGACCGACGGCGCGCCTGACGGTGCTGACGAGCCGCCGCGGCGCCGCCGGGCTACGCGACGACGGCTGGACCGACTTCGCCACGATCGTCGCGCTGCCCTGCGACGAAGGCGAACGGCTCCACCGCCTCTACGCCGAGACGGCCGGCATCTCGCGCTGGGTGCGCCGCCACCGCCCGACCCTCGTGCACAGCCTGGCGAGCACGGGGCCGGTGCGCCCGCTCGCGGCGCCGCACGTCATCACCCTGCACGACCTCACCTTCCTGCGCGTCCCGACGTTCGGTCGCCTCACGACGCTCGCGATGAGCCAGCTCGCGCTGCGCAGCGCCGCCCACTCCACGCGCGTGATCACGGCAACGGCGGCGTCCCGCGCGGAGATCGAGGAGCTCGGAGGGGTGGCGGCCGAGCGGGTCGACGTGGTGCCGCACGGCCGCCGTCCGATCGAGCCCGCCCGCGACGAGATCGTCGCCGAGCTCCGCCGCCGGCTCGACCTCGCCGACCGGCGGGTGGTGGTGAACGTCGCCGCCAAGCGCCCGCACAAGAACCAGGCGCTCCTCGTCCGCAGCCTGCCGCTCCTGCCGGACGACGTCGTCGTGGTGCTGGCGGGCCATGAGGAGCCCTACGCGGACGAGCTGCGCGCGCTCGCCGGCGACTTGGGGGTCGCGGGGCGCCTGCGGATGCCGGACTACCTCACCGACGAGGAGCTCGAGGCGCTGTGGGCCCTCGCGGATGCGGCCGCCTTCCCGACTCGCGGCGAGGGGTTCGGGTTGCCCGTGATCGAGGCGTTCGACCGCGGGCTGCCCGTTGCCTGCTCCGACATCCCCGTCCTGCTCGAGGTGAGCGGCGGGCTGGCCCACCCGTTCGGCGTCGACGATGCGCCGGCGGCTGCGAAGGCGATCGACGCGGCGCTCACCGATGCGTCCGATCCCGCACGGCGCCGGGCCCACGCGGCCCGGTTCACCTGGCCGCACGCCGCCCAGCTCACCTGGGCCAGCTACGACCGCGCGCTCGGCGCGGCGTAGGCACGACCGTCTAGGCCGGCCGTTCGACCAGCGCCCAGACGTTGCGACGCCACCCGGGGATCCAGGTCGCGAGTCGCAGGGGGAGCGGGCGGCGGTGCGACGGCAGGCGCGCGGCGATGATCGACGTGCCCGGCATCACCGACTCGTAGCCGATGGTGCGGGGCGTGAAGCCCGCGTCGACGAACAGCCGCCGGAACCCGCGCCGCGAGAACGGACGCACGTGCGTGTAGTCGTCCCACACCCACCGCTGGGCATCCGGGGACGACGCGAACAGCAGTCCACCGGGCCGCAGCACGCGCAGGATCTCGCGCGCGACGGCCGCCGGATCGGGAACGTGCTCGAGGAGGTCCTTGGCGATCACCCCGTCGAAGGAGGCGTCGTCGAAGGGGAGTCGCTCGACGACGCTGCCCTGGATGACGGTGATCCCGCGCTCCGCTGCAGCTTCGACGGCCTCGGGCGAGGCGTCGAGCCCCGTGTAGTTCGCGAAGTGCCGGCCGACCCACGCCGTGCCGCAGCCGAGATCGAGCAGTTCGGCGGACGGGTCGAAGTGCCGCGTGACATCACGGAAGTATCCGGGTTCGCCGTGCCAGTCGAAGTACGCCATGCCAGCGGACCCTACCCAGCCTCGGAGGCGATCGGGCGGGCGTAGAACTCGTCGAGCAGGTCGAGCGACCGGCCGAGCGAGAGCCGCTGCGCGTTGGCGGCGAACCAGTCGCAGGTGCTGCGGCGCAGCGCGTCGCCACCCTGGCAGGCGGCGACGATCGCGCCGCCGAGCGCCTCGGGCGTGACGTCCGCCGCGACGAAGCCGTTGACGCCCTCGTCGACGAGCTCGGTCGCCGCGTTGTCGGGCGCCGCGGCCACGACCACCGGCACGCCGCGAGCCGACGACTCGACGACGACCATGCCGTACCCCTCGCGGCAGGACGGCTGCACCACCACGCTGGCGCTGGCGAACGTGGCGTCGACCTCGTCGGAGCTCACGAATCCGGGTGCGTGGACGATGTCGGCCAGGCCGGCCTCGGCGACGGCGGCGACGACGGCGTCGCGGTCGGGGCCGTCACCGAGCAGCGTGACCTGCAGCTCCGGCAGGTGCTCGCGGGCATGGGCGAGCGCCGGCACGAGCGCGAGGACGCGCTTCTCGGGGATGTACCGGCCGGCGTAGACCACGTGCGGCCGGGCGGGCGCGGGCGTGGGCACGGGCGGCTCGAGGGCGCCGGAGTACTCCCCGGTGAGGTGGACGACCTCGCGGCCGGGGACGAGCGCGCGGAGGCGGTCGCCGTGGAGCTCGCTGAAGGCGTAGGAGCGCTGGGGCACCTTCGCGCAGAGCCACTGCACGAACCAGCCGATGCGGCCGCCGACGGGCCCCAGGTACTCCTGCCAATACGCCTTGCTCCACACCTCGTGCCAGTCGCAGAGCACCTGGAAGCGCGCGAACGGGCGGACGACGCCGAGCGCGAGCATCGAGAAGAACGGGAACGAGGCGGTGTGCACCACGTCGAACCGACGGCCGTGGCGAGCGAGCCACAGGAGCGAGGCGGCGCCGTAGAAGAGCGGCGGGCCGATCCTGCGCTTGCCGTCGCCGTCGTAGAGCGGGCGGCGCGTGCTGCCGAGCGCGACGACCCGCACGCCGGGGAGGTCGGGCACGTCGTCCTCGCCCCACTGGAGGAGGGTCACGTACGTCACCTCGTGGCCTTCGCGGGCGAGCCGTTCGGCGAGCGCCCGGTACCAGCGTTCGGCTCCGCCGACGGTCCACGGGAAGAGGCAGTCGTACATCACGCAGATCCGCACGGGGGCGATTCTCACACGAGCGGGCGCGTCGTGAGCACGCCCCGACCCTCTAAGGTTCTCGCGGTGCCTTCGTCGCCCGACACCCTCGTCGCACAGCCCCGGGAGCCGCAGGTCGCCGACGAACTGACCGTCTCGGTGGTCATCCCCTGCCTCAACGAGGAGGAGAACATCGAGGCATGCGTCGCCCAGGCGCTCGGCGCGATCGAGGCGGCCGGCCTGGCCGGCGAGGTGGTCGTCGCAGACAACAACTCGACCGACCGTTCGGCCGAGCTCGCGACCGCGGCGGGCGCGAACGTGGTGCACGTGCCGGAACGCGGCTACGGCGCCGCGTACCTCGGCGGCTTCCGCGCGGCCCGCGGCAAGTACATCGTGATGGGCGACGCCGACCTCACGTACGACTTCAACGAGGTGCCGCGCTTCGTGGAGCACCTCGACGACGGCGCCGATCTGGTGATGGGCAACCGGATGAACAACATCGAGCCGGGCGCGATGCCGTGGCTCCACCAGTACGTCGGCAACCCGATCCTCTCCGGCTTCCTGAACCTGCTGTTCCGCACCGGCGTGCGCGACGCCCACTGCGGCATGCGCGCGGTCCGCCGCAGTTCGCTGGCGGCACTCGACCTCCGCACGCCCGGCATGGAGTTCGCCAGCGAGATGGTGATCCGCGCGGCGAAGGAGAACCTCCGGATCGACCAGTTCGACATCCACTACGCGCCCCGCGGCGGCGAGAGCAAGCTCTCCACCTTCCGCGACGGCTGGCGCCACCTGCGCTTCCTGCTCGCGCACAGCCCGACCTACCTCTTCCTCGTGCCCGGGCTCGCGCTCGGCGTGATCGGCGCGCTCGTGATGGCGACGGTGATCAGCGGCCTGAACGTGTTCGGTCGCGACTGGAGCGTCCACACGATGATCGCCGGCTCGCTGCTGACGGTCGTCGGCGTGCAGATCGTCTGCCTCGGTCTGTGCGCGCACGCCTTCGGCACCTATTACATGAACGAGAAGGACCCCTGGTTCGATCGCATGCGCGAGCGCTACCGGCTCGAGCACGGGCTGGTCGTCGGCGGCACGATCACGCTGCTCGGCGTCGTCGGGGCGATCGCCGTCGTGGTCGTGTGGGCCGGCGACGGCTTCGGGTCGCTCGACGCGGCGAGCCCGGCGGTGCTGGCCGCGACGCTCACGATCATCGGTGTGCAGATCTTCTTCTCGTCGTTCCTGATCTCGGTCATCGGGCTGCGGCGGAACGTGACCACCGGCGCGCGCTAGCTCGTCGTGGCCTGGATCAGGAGCAGGCCGCCGGCCCTGTGGCTGGCGATCGTCGCCGCGCTCGGGTTCCTGATCGCCCTCGCGACCGCGGCTCCGCCCGCGGTCACCTACCGCTCGAACACGCCGACGACCAACCCGGTCTCGGTCCCGCGCGACCCGGCCAAGGCGGTGTGCCAAACGCTCGTGGTGCTCCCGAAGGAGACGCGCGCAGTGCGGCTCCGGGTGCAGCCTGGCGCGGCGCTGCCGAGCAGGCTCACGCTCACCGCGGGGGATGGGTCGCTCGCGCGCACCACGCTCGGTCCGCCGACGCTCGTGGATGGCGGGCGCCGCGTGGTGTACCGCCTGCCGCGAGCGGTCGAGTCGACCTCGCTCGGCGCGGAGCTGTGCCTGTACGCCACCCAGCCGAACACGAAGGTGATCGGCTGGCAGAAGGACGTGAACGTCGATCTGCTCGGCGCGGAGCGCGGCTCATGGCTGGAGGCGCTCCCGCTGCTGGCGGAGCGCGCCGTCTGGGGCCGCAGCATCGTCGGCTCGGCGGCGCTTCCGTTGGCATTCCTGCTGCTGATCGGGGCGTGGGTGCTCGTCGTGCGCGTGGCACCGCGGAGCCGTGATGCCGTCGTCGACCGGCGTGCGATCACGCGCGTCGCGCTCGTCGCGGTGATGTTGAGCTCGGCGTATGCCATCACCACGCCGCCGTTGGAAGCGCCGGACGAGATGGTGCACCTGCACTATGCGGACGTGCTGCGCACCCAGCACCACGTGCCGACGGCGACGGCGACGGGCGCGATGGGGTCGCAGGTGGAGCACCTCGTCGCCGAGTCGCGGGTGAGTGAGGTCGCGTTCCAGCCGTCGCACCGTCCGCCGTGGACGAAGGCCGAGGATCGCAGCGCGGCGGCCCAGTTCGCGAAGCTGCCGACCGACGACGCGCCGGACGTGTTCACGAACGCGTCGAGCCAGCCGCCGGGCTACTACGCCGTCGGCGCCGTGGCGTCGAGCGTGCTGGGTGGCGGTGCGGTGGATCGCATGCTCACGATGCGCCTGATCTCGGCGCTCCTGATGGGCATCGCGGCGGCGGGCGCAGTGGTGTTCGCGCGGGCGGCGGTGCCGAGCGCCGGGGGCTTCGTGCTCGCGGGTGGCATCGCGTTCGCCACCCTGCCGATCGTCACGTTCATCGGTGGCAGCGTGAACCCGGATGCTGCGTACACGGCAGCGGCTGCCTGGCTGCTCGCCGGGCTCGCGACCGTGCTGCGCCACGGCCTGACGACGCGCCGCGCGATCTGGATCGGCGCGGCGACGATGCTCGGGATGGTGTCGAAGCTGACGTTCCTGCCGCTGCTGCCGGCGGTCGCGGCGACGGCGCTCGTCGTCCTCGTCCGCGAGATTCGCGCGGGGCGCGGCCGGCAGGCGCTGCGGCCGCTCGGGATCGCCCTGGGGATGGTGCTCGCGGTCGGCGTGCCGTTCTACGCGTGGGCGACGCTCAGCGGCCGCGGGGTCGTGTTCGGCCCGCCGGGTGGGGCGCCCGCGCCGGCGGTGCCGTGGCGTGATCTCGTGGGCTATGCCTTCGAGCTGTACGTCGGACAAGTCGGTCCGATCCTCGATCGCATCGCCGGCAGCGGGCCGCACATCTTCATCGACGGCTTCGTCGGCAATCTCGGGTGGCTCGACTACGGTCTCCCGCCGGCCTGGAACGTGCGGTTCGAGTACTACTGGCTCGCGCTCGCGGCGCTCGCGGCGTTCGCGGTCCTGCGCTCGATCGTCCGTCGTCGCCGGGGGACCGCGCTCCTGGAGGCGGCGCTGTGGGTGCTCGCCGCCGTGCCCGTCCTGCTCGTGATCGCGAAGTCCGGGCTGGAGACGCGCTACGCCGGCGGCAGCGGCTTCGAGCAGGCGCGCTACCTCTTCCCGCTCGCCGCCTTCGGGGTCGCCGGTCTCGCCCTGGCGATCCGCCAGTTCCCGCAGCGCATCGGCGGCATCGTCGCCGCGGTCGTCGTCACCATCTCAGTCGCCCAGGCGACGACGCTGTGGATGGTGACGATCGGTCGCTACTTCGCCTGAGCGCGCCGCCCGGACGTGGGCCGGCTCGCCGTCGCCATGCGAGGGCGTTCCAGCCCAGGACTTCGCGCGCCGCGGCGGCTCTCAGCTGCCGTAGATCTCGTCGATGCTGACCAGTGCGGTGAGCGGGACGCCCGCATGCGCCTCGATGGCTTCGGCGCCGCCGGCGCGGCGGTCGAGGACGGTGAGGACGCCGACGACGTTGCGCCCCTCTTCGGCGAGGGCGTCCAGGGCCTTGATCGTCGAGCCGCCCGTGGTGGTGACGTCCTCGACGACGAGGAGTCGGTCGTCGGCGGTGAGGAGCGGCCCTTCGACGCGTCGCTGGAGGCCGTGGGCCTTGCTCTCCTTGCGCACGAAGAAGGCTTGGGCGGCGGCGCGGTCGCCGCGGCTGGCGGCGCCCGTCTCGAGGCCGGCGAGGCCGGCGCAGGCGACGGGGTCGGCGCCCATCGTCATGCCACCGATGGCGGTGGCGCCGACGCGGGCGGCCTCGGCGGCGACGAGCTGACCGAGCAGGCCGAACCAGGGCTGGCGGAGGATCGTGCGCTTCGCGTCGACGTAGTACTCGGCGGAGGCGCCGCTGGAGAGGACGACGTCGCCGATGATCAGCGCGTGCTCGGCGAGGCCGCGGGCGAGTTCGAGGCGGGCGGCCTCCAGCTCCGGGGTGCGGAGCTCCTCGGGGAGGTCGGTGCGGCCGAGGAGGGGGACGACGGCGCGGCGCGCGGCCGCTGCGGAATCGGTGGGGCTCATCGGTAGACGTCGACCTTCGTGCCCATGCGGACCCAGTTGAAGATGGCGAGGGCGTCCGGCACCGGCACGCGGAGGCAGCCGTGGCTGGCGTTGTAGGTGGGGACGTCCTTGTATCCGTGGATCGCGTAGCCGCGGATGAAGTACGACGAGTGGACCATGCCCTTGGCGTTCGTGCCGTAGTCCTTGCGGTAGACGGAGTAGGAGCCGAGGACCGTCGGGGTGGCGGGCGCGCCGGACGACGTCGGGTAGATCCGCTCGACCTTGCCGCCTTCGCCGATCAGCGCGAGCACCTGCATGGAGAGGTCGGCTTCGACGTGACGTCCGTGGTCCTTGAAGCGGACGGGGTAGTCGCCCTGGCCGCTCGCGAGACGGCTTGCGAGGGTGCGGTCCCAGACGGGGGCGCGGCTCAGTCCGAGGCGCTTGCGGACGGCGACGAGTGCGCGGCCCGTGCGGGCGTCGAGGTGACCGCGGCTGCCGACGACGTACTTGTGGCGGCTGAGCACGGTCTGCGCCATCTTGATCGTGCGCGTGCCGGAGGCGCTGCTGAGGGTGCGCGGGATGGCGTCGAACTCGACGGCGTCGCCGACGACCTTGCCGCTCACGCGGACGATCACGCGGTAGGTGCCGACCTGCTCGACCTTGATGCCGCTCTTGAGCGAGGCCGTGGCGCCGTCGACCTTGAACGCGACCTTGCGCAGGTGGGTGCGCTTGCCGTCGCGCTTGATCGTGACCTCGGCGGTGGTGGTGCCGTCGGTCGGGACGGGGAACTCCGCGCGGAGGCCGACGGTGCCCTTCGGCTGGGCGACGACGGTGGCGTTGCCCCCGTTGATCCGCTCGATGCGGACGGGCGAACCCGGGCCCGGGTTGTGGGGCACGGCCATGGCCGACGGGGCGCCCACGAGAACCGTGGCCGCTGCGGTCAGGCCGGCGGCGGTGCGTGCGGCGGGAGGGGTCATCGGGCGGGCTCTCGGGTGGTCGGGCTGAAGGGCGTCGGCGTGAGCCTCACAGGCCTTGCGGACGGTGGAACGTCGGCGACTGCGGGGCTCCGCCGCTCGGAGGCGTCGGAGTGGATGGTGGCACCGCGGGCGGGCGCGCGCTCGGAAGTCGGCGCACGAGCCGGCCGATCAGCACGGCGACGGCGACCGCGATGAACGGACCGGCGGCGATGAGCCCGATCACCCAGTCGTGCGTCGGGTCGGCGCTGTTGCCGGTCGCGATCGCGTTGTTCGTCGCGTGGATGAAGATCGGGACGTAGAGCGTGCCGCTCCACTCGTAGGCGAGCGCGAGGAGGATGCCGAGCGCGATGAGCACGGGGATGAAGTCGTCCTGCCCGCCGCCGAGGTGCAGCGCGCCGAAGATCACGCCGGAGAGCACCGCGCCGAGCGCGACGGCCGGCCCGCGGCCGAACCGGCCGCGGAACGAATCGCGCAGACCCTTGAAGAGCACCCCGCGGAAGAGCAGCTCCTCGGCGACGGGCGCCGCGACGGGGTAGAGCAGCGCGTAGGCGATGTCCTTGCCGAGCGCATCGCCGAAACCGGTGTCCTGCAGGAGCTTGTTCGAGTTCTCGTCGAGGCCGAGCGCGCTGGCGTAGACGGCGGCGACGCCGTAGAAGCCGATGATCACGACGATGCCCTTGAGGATCGAGAACCCGAGGTGGCGCCGCCTCAGGCCGAGGTGCTCCGGCTTGATCCAGCGGACCATCGCGAGCGGGATCGAGATCGAGACGAGGATCCAGAGCAGGTCCTGGAGCAGCCCGAAGAGGTAGTCGTAGCGGTCGACGGAGTCGCCGCCACCGCCGATGAGGGCGACGAAGACGCCGCTCGCGACGATGATCGCGAGGAACGACGCGATGAACGTGACCGGCGCGACGTAGCCGGGCCACGGCCGTTCCGGATCCTCCGGCGGGAAGTTCATGTCGTCCGGGCGGTCGACGAACACGGGCTGGCCGGAGGCGTCGACGTCGCCGATCGGCGCCGGCTGCTCGTTCGGCCGCACGAACACGGGCCGGCCTTCGTCGGTCAACGGATCGGCCAGGCGACGAGGGTGACGCTCACCCGTCCAGCGTACCGACGGGCGCCGGCAACCACACCGATCGGGAGATGCGCGTGGCTGCGGCCGTCGCGACGAGCACCGTGAGCACGAGCACGGCGATCGGCACCGGATCGACGAGCCCGCCATCCAGGAGCGCCAGCGCGTTCACGACGCCGTGGGCGAGCACGGCCGCGCCGAGCGAGCGGGCGAGGAGCATGGCGGCGGCGAAGAGGGCGCCGAGCAGGAGGGTGACGACGACGGTCCGCGAGCCGACGGTCAGGTGCGCGAGCCCGAACAGCACCGAGGAGACCGCCACGGCGAGCACCGGTCGTCCGGCCCGCGCCCACGCGCCGACGAGCACGCCGCGGAAGAGCAGCTCCTCGCCGAAGGGGATGATCCCGGCGACGACGATCACCGTGCCGATGTCGGCCCCGAGTCCCTTGCCGAGGCCGAGCTCGTTCACGGGCACGACGTCGTCGTGGAGGTTCGGGAGCAGCGCGGCGACGAGCGGTCCGACGAGCACGGCGCCGATCGCCGCGGCCAGGCCGACCGCGAAGACCGTCGCGAGCTGGGAGCCGGCGGACTCGTCGTCGTCGCCGTCGGAGGCGGACCGCGGATCCCGCTCGCGGGGGCGCACCGCGAGGCGCAGACCCTCGACGAGGAGCATGGCGGCCCCGGCGAAGATCACGGCCTGCACGGCAAGCTGTGCGCGGGTGTCGCCCGCCGACCGGATCCCGTCGTTCGCGGCCCCGCCGACGATCGCGACCATCGCGGCGATCAAGAGGGCGGCGGCGTACGCGCACACCACGCCGACGGTGGCGCGGACGGCGTCGGCGACGCCCGGCGGCCGCTCCACGGGCCCTTCGTGCGTGGCGCTCATCGCGGCAGTCCGAGCAGGTGGTCGGTCACCCCGCGGATGCCCGACGCCGTCGCGACGCGCAGGCTCGGCATCCCGCAGGCCGCGGCCGCGGCGTCGTCCACCTCGGCATGCCCGATCATCACGGCCTCCTGGGGTCGGACGCCGAGCGCCGCGGTGGCGGCGAGCAGCGGCGCAGGGTCGGGCTTGGCCACGCCGATCTGCGCGGACGAGACGACGACGTCGAAGTGCGAACGCAGACCCACCGCCAGCATCGTCCCCTCCAGGGAGGCGTCCCAGTCGCTGACGACCGCGAGCCGCACGCCGGCGCGCCGCAGCCGGGCGAGGGAGCTGCGGGTGCCGGGGAGCACCTCGAAGCGGGTGAGGCCCATCACGATCGCGAAGGCGCGGTCGTGGTCGAGCCCGTGCCCGATCTCCTTGCGCATCGCGTCGGCGCAGGCGTGGCGCAGGGCGGTGATCGAGGCGGTGTCGACCCCGGAGAGGTGCCCCTCGCGGTAGGCCCGCACCTCGGCGGAGAGGGCGCGGACGGCCGCGGCCTCGTCGAGCAGGATGCCGCGTGCGGCGAGCGACCCCCGCAGGCGCTCGACGGGGCGGTCGAGGCGCAGGATCGTGCCGATGGCATCGCACAGGACCGCACTCGGGCGCCGCTGCGGCTCGCTAGGTTCGGGGGGCACGTGCACCATCTTGCAGGACATCCCGTGCTCGGCGCCAGCGGGGCGAGCAAGGTCGCGATCGACGTGGGCCAGTGGATCAGCGCGACGCTGATCGTGATCCTCACGATCGCGGTGGTGTTCGGCATCCGCTGGGTCATCGCCCACCGCGACCCGCTGAACTTCGCGAGCGATCCGTCCGTGCGCACCCGCGTGCGGCTCGTGCAGCGCATGGCGATGACCCTCGTGGTGCTGGTCGGGCTCGCCGCCGCGGCCTCCGAGCTCGGGATCCTCGACGGCATCGCGAACACCGTCCTCGCGACCTCGGCGATCACCGCGATCGTCGTCGGCTTCGCCGCTCGCACGGTGCTCGCCAACTCGCTGGCCGGCATCGTCCTCACGGTCACGCAGCCCGTGCGCGTCGGCGACAACGTGCGGATCGGCGACCACGAGGGCGTCGTGGAGGACGTGACGCTGTCGGCGACGACGCTGCGCACGGTGCTCGGCACCACCATCCGCGTCCCGAACGAGCAGATCGCGCAGAGCGTGGTCTACAACGACACGATCGACGGGACGGGCGTCACCCCCGAGTGCACGGTGCTGCTGCCGTACGGCAGCGCCGTCGCCGAGGCGATCGACCTGGCCCTCGACCTCCCCGGCGTGCAGACGGCGCGCCTGGCGGGCGTCGAGCCCGAGGGCTGGAACCGCATCCTGATCCGCGGCGAGCGGTGCGCCCCGGGCGACCGCGTCCCGACCGAGGCCCGCATGCGGCTCGCGCTGCTCGAAGCGCTCCGGAGCGCCGGGATCGTCGTTCCCGCGCCCGCTCTTGACGCTCCGGCGGTCCATCCGGGGCAGGAACCGTCGCCGGCGGCATAGAATCCCGCGCTCGCGGGCCAGCCCTGAACGCCCGCGTCCGTTCCACATGAGCACGCGCCGCACCCGCATCCGTCATCGCAACCGCCGGCGTGGCTCGTCCCGCCTGGTGATCATCCTCTTCGGATCGCTCCTCGCCCTCGGTGGCGTGGCGGCCGCGAGCATCCTCGGCTGGGTCATCGCGATCGCCAGCACGGGCCCCGACATCTCGGATCTCACGGCCCGCCAGAACGGGCGCTCGTCGCAGGTGTTCGCCGCCGACGGCACGAGCCTGGGCTTCATCCAGTCGACGGTCGTCCGCCAGGAGATCTCGTCGGACCAGATCCCGGAGGACGTGCGCAACGCGACGGTCGCCGTGGAGGACCGCCGCTTCTACCAGCACAAGGGCGTCGACTTCGAGGGCGTCGTGCGCGCCGGCTTCGCGAACGTGACGAACGGCGGCACGGTCCAGGGCGGCTCGACCCTGACGATGCAGCTGATCAAGAACCTCTACGCGAGCAACGAGCGCAACATCACGCGCAAGATCCGCGAGGCGAAGCTCGCCGAGGAGCTCGAGAACGTCCACCCCGGCCGCGAGGGCAAGCGGTGGATCCTCGACAAGTACCTCAACAACGTGTCGTACGGCGCCGCCGGCGGCCAGGAGGTGCTCGGCATCCAGGCTGCGGCGCGCGCCTACTACAACAAGCCCGCCCGCAACCTCTCGCTCTCGGAGGCCGCGATGATCGCCGGCCTGCCGCAGGCGCCGAGCCAGTACAACCCGCTGCTCAGCCCGGAGAAGGCGCTCGCCCGCCGCAACGACGTGCTCCGCCGCATGCGCGACCAGGGCATGATCACGGCGTCGCAGTACGAGGCGGCCGCGAAGGCCGACCTCGGGGTGCACCCGTCGCGCTACTACTCCACGCGCACCGAGGGCTACGTCTTCGACTACGTGAAGAAGCAGCTGACGGAGCGGTACGGCGAGAAGGCCGTCCGCGAGGGCGGGCTGAAGGTCTACACGACCATCGACCTCAAGCTCCAGCGCGCCGCGCGCAAGGCGATCGCGCAGAACCTGACGATCCCGGATCCGCCGTCGTCGGCGATCGTGACGATGGACCCGGCAACGGGCCAGATCAAGGCGATGGCCACCTCGGCCAACTACGGGCAGCGCAAGTTCAACTTCGCCGCGCAGGGCCGTCGTCAGCCCGGCTCGACGGCGAAGACCTTCGTCCTCATGGCCGCGGTGCGCCGCGGCGTGCGGCCGGATTCGACGAGCTACGTCTCCAAGCCGCTGAACATCACGAGCGGCCCGTACGGCTCGCCGTTCTCGCCGCTGAAGGTGAAGACGTACGACGGCTCGTACGGCGGCTCGATGAACCTCACGACCGCCACGCTGAAGTCCGACAACTCCGTCTACATGCAGCTCGCGATCGACCTCGGCATCAAGGACGTCGAGAAGGCCGCGGTCGACATGGGCATCCCGAGCCGCGCGCTCCATGGCCACATCGGCGAGGCGCTCGGCGGCTTCACCTCCGGCATCACGCCGCTCGAGGCCGCGACCGCGTACTCGACGATCGCGAACGGCGGCTACCGCAACACGCCGACGCTCATCTCGCGCGTCCGGTTCCCGAAGAGCGATCGCTACCCGAACGGCAAGACCTTCGACCTCGGTCACCCGAAGCGCGCGAAGACCTTCCAGAACGGCGTGACCGGCGAGGTCACCCGCATCCTCGAGAAGAACGTCCAGGGCGGCACCGGCACGAAGGCGCAGATCCAGTGCCCGGCGGCCGGCAAGACCGGCACCACCGACAACTTCCGCGACGCCTGGTTCTCGGGCTTCACCCCGCGCCTCGCGACCTCCGTGTGGGTCGGCTACCCCGACCGCCAGGTCGAGATGCGCTCCCAGTACTTCGGTTCTCCCGTCGCGGGCGGCAGCTTCCCGGCCGCGATCTGGGGGAGCTACATGAAGGTCGCCGTCGCCGGCAAGCCGTGCGGCACCTGGCGCAAGATCACCGAGCCGGTCACCGCCGCGCCGTTCCGCGGCCGGTACTCCAAGAGCGGTGGCGAGGGCACGGGCGACGAGATGGGCACCACTCCCGACGACGCGAAGAAGACCTCCCCCGGCGGCGGCAACGGCGTCGACGGCGGCGGCACCACGAAGAAGCCCGGCTCCGGCGGCGGCAACGGGGGCGGCAACGGCACCCAGGGTGGCCTCGGCGGCGGCACCGCAGGCGGCGGCACGGCCGGTGGCGGCGGTGGTACCGGCGGGACCGGCGGTGGCGGTGGGACGCCGGGCGGCGGCGGGATCGTCGTCCCCGCCCAGTAGCCACGCCGGCCGCGATCTGCCGTCCTGGGTCGGAACGACCTCGCATCGCGACGGCATTCCAGCCCAGGACCAAGCCGCGCCCGGGGCGGCCGCGTCCCCCGTCTGCAGCTACCGCGGCGTAGTCGAGCGCCCGACGGTGCTACCGTCCCTTGCCGCATGGCGAAGGAAGAAAAAGTCGAGTTCGAGGGCGAGGTCGTTGAAGCCCTCCCCAACGCGATGTTCAAGGTGAAGCTCGACAACGGCCACGAGGTCCTCGGACACGTCGCCGGCAAGATGCGCCGCTTCCGCATCCGAATCCTTCCGGGCGACCGGGTCCGCGTGGAGCTCTCCCCGTACGATCTCGATCGCGCCCGCATCGTCTACCGCCACCGCTAGGCCGGGCTAAGGGGCGCCTCGCACGAACGGTGCGCCACCAGAGAGCCTCGATGCCCCAGGGCTGCACCTCCGTTCGCCGATGCCACGCATCGGCGTTCGTCGTTCTGGGGCGACGCGGCATGATTGACGCCCCATGGCCCGGAACGAGTTCGAGCTGATCGCCGCCTTCCGTGAGCGGCTGCCGGCGCCCGGTTGGCGCGTCGAGGTGGGCAGCGGGGACGACGCGGCCGTGGTCCGAGCCGGCGGCGCCCGCCAGCTGGTCTCCGTCGACACGACCGTCGACGGCACCCACGCCCGCCTCGACCTGGGAGACCCGATCGACGCCGCCCGCGCGTTCGGCTGGCGGGCGATCACGACCGCGGCCTCCGATCTCGCTGCCTGCGGCGCCCCCACCGGGGAGGCGTACGTGGCCCTCACCGCGCCGAAGGACCTCCCCGACGACGTGCTCCTCGCGATCGCCGACGGCCTCGGGGACGCGGCGCGCGAGCTCGGGCTGGACGTGATCGGCGGCGACGTGACGAGCGGCCCGACCGTGATCATCAGCACCACCGTCGTCGGGTGGCTCGGTGAGCACGAACCCCCACTCACCCGCAGCGGCGCCCGGCCCGGCGATCTCGTCGGGCTCACCGGCCCGATCGGCGCCGCCGGCGCGGGCCTCGCGCTCACGCTCGCGCAGGTCGGTGCCGATGCCGTCGACGACGCCACGAGCCGGCGGCTGCGGGAGGCGCACCTCCGGCCGTGGGCCCGCACCGACATCGGCCGGCCGCTGCGCGATGCCGGCGCGACGGCCGCCATCGACCTCTCCGACGGGCTCCTCGCCGATGCCGGCCACATCGCGCGCGCCAGCGGGGTGGTCCTCGATTTCGACCCCGCCGCCGTTCCGATCGCCGACGGCGTCGCCGACGTCGCCGCGCTCCTCGGTGCCCCCTCGGCGCTGGTCTTCGCGCAGGCCGCGGGCGAGGACTTCGAGCTGCTGGTCACCGTCCCGCTCGACCACGCCCTCGTCGCCGAAGAGCTCGGGATCGCCCACTGGGTCGGGATCGTCCGCGCGCCGGAGGGCGAGGAGCAGCCAGGCGTCGTCGGTCTGCCGGCCCCGGCCGACGGACGCGCGGGGCACGACCACCGCTCCTAGGTCGTGGAGTCGGCGCCGGGCCACACGTCGTCGAGTTCGATCTCGCGGCTGTCGTAGGCGGCCGGGTCTCCGATCCGACGGATGCCCCGCGCTGGGCTACGACGAACCCTGTCGATCGCGATCAACGTCTTGCTCCGCTGGAGCATCCCGGAGTCGCGGAGCTTCTGGACGAACGCACGCAGTGCATTGCGTTCAGAGACGCGGATCCGCAGTACGAGGTCAGCGTCGCCGGTCACGAGCGAGGCCTCGCGCACCTCAGGCCATTCGAGCACGACCTCGATCGCCTCGTCGAGATCGACGTCGCTCTTGAGCGTCAACTCGACGTACGCCTCGATCGCCGCCTCGACCCGCTGATGATCGATCACCGTGACGTACTTCAGGATCACGCCCGTCTGCTCCATCGCGCGTACGCGCCGCGCAACCGTCGTCTCCGACAGCTCGATCGGTGGGACCCGGCTCGCGAGCGTGGAGCGGATCTCGACGTGCGACATCCTGGCGTCGTCGCGGATCGCGTTGAGGATCGCGACGTCGATCTCATCGAGCTGGAATCTGGACATCGTTGTTCTCCGGCGCGAGGCGGCGGGCGGCGGACAGGTACCGGTGATCCCCGCAGGATTCTTGCGATCCACACGGGTTCCCGCCGGATTGTTGCGCAGCGGAATGACCTCGGGTCTCCTGTTCCGTGGCGCGTCCAAGCGCCACCCCGCTCAATCGGACCCCTGGAGGTCACATGTCCCACGTAGCGAAGGCCCGTCGCATGACGGGCGCGATCGCGGCTGCCGTGGCACTCGTCGGCAGTTCCGCCGCGCCCGGCTTTGCCGATCCTGTCCTGCCCGAGCCGCTGTTCGCCGACGTCCCGATCGTCGCCGTCGACAACGCGGCCGCCAGCGCCGGCGTCATGCCAGCATCCGGCGCCACTGCCGTCCGCGACACCGACGCCGGGATCTCCACCAAGATCGACGGCACCACGGTGCGATTGGTGGTGCCCGGAGCGGATGTCGCGGCGAAGACCGACGACGCCGTCCTCGCTACGACGGGCGACGGCACCACGACCACGCTCCAGAAGGTCGAGTCCGGCGGCAAGCGCGTCGCGATCGTGATCGATGACGCTCAAGGCTCCGAGCGCTTCCCGATCTCGTTCGACCGCGCCGGGCGACTCTCACTTGGCGACGACGGTCGGGTGACGGTGTTCGACGGCGACGACCAGCCCGTTTCGATCATCGAACCGGCCTGGGCCAAGGACGCGTCCGGGCTCGACCTCCCTACCCACTTCGAGATCTCCGGCACGACGCTCATCCAGGTGGTGGCCCACCAAGGACTCGCCGGCGTGACCTACCCGGTGACCGCAGACCCTTGGTGGACGGGCTGCGCCGGAACCTTCTGGGGGCTGCCGTTCAAACGCGTCTCGACCTACGTCAAGAAGGCGGCACGCCGCGTGACGTTCCTGTTCCTCGCCACTTCGGCTTGGGACTGCGGATCCGACATCGGCACCGCGTGGGGCAACCGCGCGAATGCGGCGATCGATCGCTGCTGGCCGAACTGCCCGTGGTGGAAGCCGTTCCAGTTCTGGTAGGCCGCGAGATCTGACGCGCTCGCGGCCGGCGCTGTGCGGCCCCGCGAGCGCCTCAGCCTGCGCGCGAGGCGCTCGCGGTGCGCGTCAGCGTGCCCGCCGGCACGGCCTGGAGCACCTTCGCCCACTTGCCGGAGCGGGGCGCGCGGTAGCGGACCAGCTCACCGAACACGATGATCCGCTGCGCCGCCGAGTAGAGCGGGTGGCAGGCGGAGAGCACGATGCGCTCGCGGCCGATGCGCTCGAGCACCCAGGTGTCGGTCGGCTTGACGATCCGCTTGCCCGACACCTCGTAGACGAAGTCGCCGTAGGGCGTGCCGACGACGATCTTGTCGCGCTTGCCGAGCTTGTCGATGTCGTGGAACGGGGCGCCGTAGGTGGTGCGGTGGCCGGCGATCGCGGTGGTGCCGCCGAGGCCCGGCAGCTCGGTCGACTCGATCAGGCCGGGGCCCTTGCGCAGCGCGGCGGTGTCGGTGCCGTCGACGACGGCCTTCTTCACGCCGATCTTCGGGATCGAGATGCGGGCGATCGGCTGGCCGTAGGCCACGCGCCGACGCACCGACCGGGCCAGGTAGGCGATCCGCTGGTCGCGGGTGGCGAGCGCCGCGAGGGCCGCGCTCTCGCTCGAGGCCGGGCCCCGGGCGTCGAGCTGACCGAGCTCGTCGTCGAGCTGGCCGCTGACGACCGCCGAGTACGCGGCCGAGAGCGGCTCCTGCCAGACGACGGTGAGCACCGCGTCGAGGATGAGGGCGACGCCGGCGATCAGCAACGCCGTGCCGAGGGAGCGGACGAACTGGCGGATCACCGCGGCACCTTCTCGAACGCCGACGGCACACCACCGAGCGAGCCCGGGCCCGCGTAGCTGACGGGCCCGCGCGTGGTCACGTCGCCGTCACCCGGGTCGATCCCGCGGCCGTGGCGAGCGAGCAGGACCGCAGCGATGCAGCACCCGGAGAGCGCGGCGAACCAGAGCTGCGGGAACAGGCCGACATCCGATGCGCCGAGCAGCACGGCGAACCACGAGAGCGCGCTCGTCGCATCGCCGAGCGGGTACCGGGTGAGCAGGTTCTCCATCAGGAGCAGGAGCGGAGCCATCGCCGCGAGCACGACCACGAGCCCCCAGCCGCGCGGCGGGCGCATGCCGGAGTCGAGCACGACGGGCCACAGCACCACGGCCGGCACCATGAGCGCAGCCGCGGCAGGGTTGACGACCCAGGTCGCGAGGGCGGTGATCACGAGCACCACGGAGAGCCCGAGCGGCGCACCCTGGGACTGGCTGCGCATTCCGCGCAGGCCGAGCGCGAGCAGGACGAGCGGTCGCAGCGCGATGTGCCCGAGCAGCGCGGTGATGGTGAAGATCGCCAGCGGCGTCACGTCGCCGTTCCAGAGGCCGGGGTCGATCGGGCCGCCGGGCACGCCGATCCAGCCGACGCGCGCGGCGGCCGCCACGGCGCCGATCCCGAGCAACTGCGGGAGCGCGAGCAGCCCGGTCCACAGCACCCAGCGGCCGACGCGTACCCGCGAACGGCCGGCGCGCGCCACGCCGTCGACCACGAGGAGCGTCGCGAGCACGAGGAGCGCGAGGACGATCGCGCGCAGCGCCCAACCGGGGATCACGCCGTCGCCGGCGCGGATCTGGCCCTCGGGACGCAGGTCGATGGGCCCGGCGTTGTCGATCGCGATGATCGCCCGCAGCAGGGCGCGGCCGTCGGCCTGAAGACGATCCTCCGACACCTGCGCCTCGGGCGGCGCGACGCGGTCGCCCGTGGTGGAGAACAGGATCGCGGGGAGGCCGGCACGCAGGAGCGGGCCCTGGCCGCCCGTCGTCATCGGGGCCGCGAGCCGCACGATCTGGCCGGCCGCGCTCACCCGCGAGTCGCCGACCGAGCGTTGCTGCGCGATCGCATCCTCGAGCGTGCGGCGCAGGCGCTGGGAGGCGAACTGCGGGCCGTCGGAGAGGCCGCTGACGGGCGCGAGGTAGTCGCGGGTGCCGAGGGTGCCGAGCACGATGACGGCGCGGACGGGTTCGTCGCCGCTGGCCAGGCGGTCCGCGAGATCGCGGTAGGCAGCCTGGCCGGGGGTGCCGCTCACGGAGATCAGCTCGACGGGGTGCTCGAGCCGACGCTTGCCGAGCACGGCTGCGAGCTGCAGCAGCGCCGCGGTGCCGGTGAGCTCGGCGCGGGAGCCGGCGTGCACCGAGTCGCGCGCCGCGACGACGACGATCGTGCCCGATCCCGGGCCGTCGCTGCGCCCGCTCACCTGGATCGCCTGCTGCCGCGCGCCGCGCTCGGTGCGCACGGTGGCCGTCCACGTGTCGGGCGCGAGGCCGGCCTCGCGGAAGCTCCGCGCGATCTCGCGGCCGGCGTCGGCATCGGCCGGACCGCCCGTCGGGCGCGCCGGGTAGTTGATGGCGAACCGGTTGAGGGCAGCGCGTGCGTCGGAGCCGATGAAGGCGTCCGGAGCCTGGAAGGTGCGCAGTCCTCGTGGGCGGTCCTGGACCGAGAACGCGGCGAGCACGAGGACGGCGAGGATCGGCAGCACGAAGATGCGCGTGAGCCGGGGGTCGATCACGCTGACAGACTATGGGTCGTGACCGGCCGACCGCGCATCCTGGTTGTCGACGACGAACGGGCCATCCAGACCCTGCTGTCGTACCCGCTCGAGGGCGAGGGGTTCGAGGTGATCCCCGCGCTCAGCGGTGAGGCCGGGCTGGAGCGCTTCGACGACACCATCGACCTCGTCCTGCTCGACGTGAGCCTCCCCGGCATCGACGGCTTCGAGGTGTGCCGGCGTCTGCGCGCCCAGTCGGCGGTGCCGATCATCATGCTCACCGCCCGGACCGACGAGATCGACACGGTGCTCGGCCTCGAGCTCGGCGCCGACGACTACGTCACGAAGCCGTTCTCGATCCGCGAGCTCACGAGCCGCGTGCGGGCCGCGCTGCGCCGGTCGGAGATGCTCGCGAAAGCCGCCGCCGTCGCCGCGCACAACGCCACCGCCGACGAGCCGACCGCCGAGCGTTTCACCGTCGGCGACCTCGAGGTCGACCGTGCGAGCCGCACGGTGCACGTGCGCGGCAAGGAGGTGCGACTCACCTTCTCCGAGTTCGAGATCATCTCGATGATGGTGGCCTCGCCCGGACGCGTCTTCACGCGCGACCAGCTCCTCGAACGGATCTGGGGCGACGCGGAGTTCCGTGATCCCCGCACCGTCGACGTGCACGTGCGCCACCTGCGCGAGAAGATCGAGCGGGAGCCGAGCGAGCCCGAGCTGCTGCTGACGGTGCGCGGCGTCGGCTACCAGGTCGGCAAGCCCGCGTGACGACGCCGCCTGGGGTGGACGCGCGTCCGCGCGGCGAGGAGAGCGGCGGCGGACGCATCCGGCCGTGGGACCGCGTCGCGCTGATCCGCTGGTTCAAGAGCTCGCTCCCCGGCCGCATCAGCGCCGTGTTCCTGCTCGCCGCCGCCGTCACGGTGGCCGGGCTCTTCTACGCGACCCCGCGGCTCGAGCACACGCTCGTCGCGCCGCGCGAGCGGTCCGTCGTCGACACGCTCGAGCTGGGCGTCACGGTCTCGCCGGTGCTGCCCTACGTCCTGCATGCCGACGGCAGCCCGGCACCGGAGAACTACCCCGCGGCGCTCCAGAAGTTCTTCGGCATCGGGCTGCTCCGGGGCAACGGCAGCACGGCCGGACTCGGCTCGAGCGCGCAGCGGGTCGCGGTCTACCTCGTCAGCGGGAACCCCCGACAGCCGACGATGCGCGACCTGAACGCGGGCAGCGAGCCGGCCTCGCAGATCGCCCGCCGCGCCGCGACCGCCAAGCGGCGGGTGGTCGGACTGGCCTCGGTCCGCGGGACGCAGCGCGTCGAGGCGGCGCAGCGGATCAACGTCCGGGTGCAGGACGCGACGAGCGGCGCGATCACCACGATCCCGGTCGTGCTCGCCGTCTGGCAGGACGTCGACGACATCCAGCGCACGGTCGAGATCGCCCGCCAGCGGATCATCGTCGCCGGGATCGGCGGCGCCTCGATCGCGCTGATCCTGGGCGTCTGGGTCACCACCCGCCTCACCCGCCGCATCCGCGCGCTGGAGGCCGGCGCGCGCAAGGTCGCCCGTGGCGACTTCACGGCCCAGTTCCGCGGCGAGGGCTCGCTCGAGCTCAGCCGCCTGGCGCGCGCACTCGACGAGATGCAGCGGCAGCTCGCGGAGCTCGAGAGCGCCCGAAGGCGCTTCATCGCGACCGCCTCGCACGAGCTGCGCACCCCGCTCTCCACGCTCCAGGGCTTCCTCGAGCTGCTCGAGGACGAGGACCTCGATCCGCAGCGCCGCCGCGACTTCGTGATGCACGCCAGCCAGCAGGCACAGCGCCTCTCCAAGCTCGCGAGCGACCTGCTCGACCTGTCGCGCCTGGATGTCGGCTCGGTGAAGGTGAAGCGCTCGCCGGTCGACACGGGCATGCTCCTCGAGGGCCTGATCACCGAGTTCCGCGTCGCCGCCGCCCGCCACGGGACGACGATGGAGCGCACGGTCGACCCGCGCGCCGAGACGGCCCTGATCGACGGCGACCGCGTGCTGCAGCTGCTGCGGGCGCTCGTCGACAACGTCCTCACCCACACGCCCGAGGGTACGTCGGTGAGGGTCGGGGCGCGGCGCCGCGGCGGCCGGGTGGAGTTCACCGTCGCCGACGACGGGCCGGGCATCCCGAAGAACGCGCAGCGGGACATCTTCGAGGCGTTCGTCACCTCCGACGAGACCCGCGGCTCCGGCCTGGGCCTCGCGATCGGCCGCGAGCTCGCGCGCCGGATGCAGGGCGACCTCACCGTGACGTCGGGTCCCGGGTCTACCGTCTTCACCCTGTCGGTGCCCGCCTGAGGCCCGCCCGTCCCTGCGCCCGAAGCCTCCGCCATGCCCCTCCCCCGCTCCGCCTCCGCCCGCCTCCTCGTGCTCACGGGAGCCGTCGGGCTCGGCGTCGGCCTCGGCGCGTGCGGCAAGGACGAGCCGCTCGGCGCGGACCGCGGCTCGTCGCCCAAGCCGCTCAGCAACCAGACGACCACGGCCGAGCTCACCGATGCTGCCGTCGAGCACGCGCTGCCGAGCGTCGTCGCGGTGTCGGTCACCCGCGGCGGCGAGACCCGCACGGGCACGGGCACGGTGCTCGCACGCGGGATCATCGTCACCGACGCGCAGCTCGTCGCCTCCCGCACGGTGACCACCACGGTCACCACGAGCGGCGTGAGCTCCTCGGGAACGGGATCGAGCTCGGGCTCCGGCGCGTCGAAGAACGAGAACACCGCGAACGCGTCGAGCGGAACGCCGAAGTCCTCGGCCCCCGCGGGGACCACCCCGCGTCCCACGGCGGATGCGGCCCGCGCAGCGGGGACCACGCCGAAGTCCTCGGCGACCGCCAAGGCCTCCGCAGGCACGCCGACGCCGGCCGGCACGACGCCTGCGAGCACGCCCACGCCGAAGCCGAAGCCGCGCACGACGACCGTCAAGATCGCCACGCCGCCGTCGGTGACGGTGCGCGAGGCCGACGGCACCGAGCACGAGGCGACCGTCGACGGCACGGATCCGCTCAGCGGCCTCGCCGTGGTGCGGGTCGACGGGCTCGACACCGTGCCGGTCGCGCGGGGCGGCGCAGCCGCCCGACTCGGGCAGCAGGTCGGGAGCGTGGGCTACCTGTCGGCGCGCCGTCCGGCCGTGCGGCCCGGCACCGTCGTCACGACGGGCCGGTCGGTGCGCGCCAACCGCGAGACCGAGGTCGGGCTGATGGAGGCCACGGCGCCGCTCGGCGGCCAGGGCATCGGCGGTCCGCTCGTCGACGGCCGTGGCCAGGTGGTCGCGATCACGACGCGGTCGCTGCCGGCGGTGATCCCGGGGACCGTGGTCGCGGTGCCCTATGCCGCGGCGATGCGGATTTCGAAGGCCCTGGCGGACGGCGGCCGCGTGCGCCGCGCCTACCTCGGCCTGGAGACGGTCGGCATCACGCCGAACCGCGCGGAGGAGCTGCAGCTGCGCACCTCCGGCGGCGTGCTGATCCGGGCGATCGTGCCCGGGAGCCCGGCCGCGTTCTCCACGCTGCGCGGCCCGTCGGGATCGACGCAGATCGGTGGCCGCCAGATCCCCACGGGCTCCGACGCGATCACGAAGATCGACGGACGGGAGATCAAGGAGCCCGAGGATCTCGACGCGGCGCTCTCGACCATGAAGCCCGGTCACAGGGCGACGCTGCAGGTGATCCGCGGCACGCGTGGCGTCGAGGTGCACGTCACCCTCGGCGAGCGCTAGCCGCCGCTGGACGGCGGGCCCTCGGGCCGCGGGTCGGCCAGCGCGCCCCGTGACTGTCCGGTGAAGTCCGGCGACCGCAGGTGGCGGGCCCCACCCCGATCCCTATGCTCCGCAGTGGCACGGCGACCCGGTGTCGCCGCGCGCCCACCCCGATGAGCGACGACGTCGACGAGATCCCCGAACCCGCCGAGCGCACCGGCGATCAGCCCGTCGTCCTCGTCTCGAACCGCGGACCGGTGAGCTACGGCTCCGGTGGCGAGGCCAAGCGCGGCACCGGCGGACTGGTGACGGCGCTGATGGGCCTCGCGAGCCACCGCCAGTCGGTGTGGGTCGCGAGCTCCCTCACCGACGGCGACCGCAGCGTGGCCGAGGAGGCCGGCGACCAGCCGATCACCATCGAGTCGCCGACGGGCGGCGAGTTCGACGTGCGGCTCGTGAACTCCGATCCGGTCGCCTACGACGGCTTCTACAACGTGATCGCGAACCCGATGCTGTGGTTCATCCAGCACTACCTCTGGGATCTCAGCAACGCGCCGTACATCCGCCAGCACGAGATCGATGCGTTCGACCACGGCTACGTGCAGGTCAACCGGGATCTCGCGGATGCGGTCGTGCAGGAGTACGACCGCAACGGCGAGCCCGTCGTGATGGTCCACGACTACCACTTCTACCTGCTCCCGAAGATGGTGCGCGAGCAGCGACCGGGCGTCTTCCTCCACCACTTCATCCACATCCCGTGGACCCAGCCGGATTCCTGGCGGGTGCTGCCGCGCCGGATCCGCGAGGCGATCTTCGACGGCATCCTCTCCAACGACATCATCGGCTTCCACACGCGCAGCTACCGGCTGAACTTCCTGCAGTGCTGCCGGGATCTGATGGGGCTCGACGTGGACTTCGACAAGGGCGTCGTGGTCGCGCGCGACGGCCGTGCGGTGTGGGTGCGGGCGTACCCGCTGCCGATCGACTGGCGCTCGACGAAGCGGATCGCCGCGAGCGAGGAGACGCAGCGGCACGAGGCCGAGCTCCTGCAGCGGCGGCGCGAGTTCCTGATCGTGCGCGTCGACCGCGCCGACCTCTCCAAGAACGTGCTCCGCGGCTTCGCGGCGTTCGACCTGTTCCTCGAGCAGCACCCGGAGTTCAAGGAGCGGGTGACGTTCATCGCGCAGTTGATCCCGTCGCGGACCGACGTGCCGGAGTACGCCGAGTACCTCGAGAAGATCGAGGCGCTCGTGGCGGTCGTCAACCACCACCACGGCACCCCCGACTGGATGCCGATCCAGCTCAAGCTCCGCGACAACCTCGAGGAGGCCATGGCGGCCTTCAAGCACTACGACGTGCTGCTGGTGAACGCGATGTTCGACGGCATGAACCTCATCGCAAAGGAGGGCCCGCTCGTGAACACCCGCAGCGGCGTGTCGATCCTGAGCGAGAACACGGGCGCCCACGAGGTGCTCGGCGAGCACGCGATCTCGGTGAACCCGTTCGACATCCAAGAGCTCGCGGATGCGTTCCACCGCGCGCTCACGATGAGCCCGTTCGAGCGCGACGTGCGCTGGAAGGGCCTCGAGCGCATCGTGCACTCGACCGATCCGGGCGAGTGGATCGACGCGCAGCTCGACGACATCGAGCGCAAGAGCTCGGGCGCGGCGCCGGAGTCGGTGCCCGCACCCAGGCCCGGCTGACCGCGCATCCGCCCGGTGCAGCGCGCCCGCCGGAGCCAGGCGCGTCAGGCGCGCTCGGTGCGGGTGACGACGGTGCTGGTGGCGATGAGCGTCACGCCGGCGAACGGCGAGCTGACCTGACGCCAGGCGCTGTCGGTACCGCAGATGAACGGGGTGCTCGTGCGCTGGAAGGTCTTGCCCGTCCTCGTGGTGCTGCGGACGATCACCACGAGCGTGGTCCCGGCGCGGCCCGTCCGCTTCGAGCCGGCGATGGCGCAGCGCGGGCGCGGCGTGGCGGACGCCGCGCCGAACGACACGCCGCCCTCGGGCTTGTGGCGCGCTGCGGCGGTCTGCTCGGCGGTGGCAGGCGACGCGTCGGTCTCGAGCTGCGCGCCGGCGCGGTCGCAGACGTAGGTGTGCGTCGTGCCGGCGGCGTCCCTCGCGGTCGAGATCTCGCCGGCCTTGCAGGCGGTGCCCGCGGCGGCCGAGCTGGCGGCCGGGACAGCGCCGGCGAGCGCGGCCGCGGCGATGGCGATGGCGATGGGCGAGGTGCGGCGAACGGGGAGCATGTGGTCGGTCCTGGTGAGCGGAGGTGGGGTTGGCGTGTGCCGTGCCTCCATCGTGCGCTCGGGGTGCTCGCCGGTCTGTCGCGCTCGCGACACTCGTTGTGGGTCGCTCACGACGCAGCTCGCCGCCGGGCGTCGACCCGTGGGCTGCGGACGGGTGCGCCGGGCGCCTCACGGCCCGAACTCCTGCGCTGCGGCTGAGGGCCCGTGGCCTCGGCCGGCCGGCGTGGAGGCCGGTCGCGGCGCGCGGGCCGGCGGGTTCGCTCGCGCGGGGCTGCGGGCCGGGCGGACGGGGCTCGCCGGATGCGGCACCGCCGGTTGCGGAGCCGCGGGCGCTGCAGCGGCGCGTGGGCGCTGGCGGGCGCGCCGACGGGCCGCGGCCTCCCGGCGCTCTCGCGCGGCACGCGCACGGCGGGCGGCGGCTCGCTGCGCGGCGCGACGGGCGGCGGCCGCGTCGGCGCGGTCCGGATCGCGGGAGCCTCGGCGCGAGGCTGCGGCGGTCGCGTCGTTCGGGGTGGTCGGGACGACGCTGGCGGCCGAGTCGCCCGTCGGCAGCGAGCGCGTCGCGGCCGCCGGGTCGTCCGCCTGCGGGTCGCCAGCGGTCGTCGAGGCGTGCGCGGAGGTCGTGCCGACCGGGCGCAGCGCGTCGAGCGGAACGGCCGGACCATGGTCGCGTGGCAACGCGAGCGCGGCGATCAGCAGCACCGCGCCGATCGCAAGGAGCGGGCGGAGCACGTCGCGGCTCGGCGCGGCGGGTGCGCTGCGGCGTGGCGCGAGGTGCTCGGAGAGCGGGGTCGCGGGGCGCGTGCGGGCGGAGCGCGAGAGGACCTTCATACCTGTTAGAGGCGCCAGCCACCCGAAATTCGCCCCCCCCTCCGCACCGCGATGGGCACAGCGGCGCGCCCCGCGCGACCGCAGGGGCGCGCGTTCGGCCACGGATCGGGACGGCGTGGACGGTCGCGGCGCGTGCGCCGCGAGGGCCCTGTGAGCTCGCGCTGGCGGACGTTTCGGGGTGCTCGAGCCGGATCCGTAGCGCACGACGCGGCGGGAACAGGGCCCCGTGCGCTAACCTCCGCCGTCGCATGGCTGCAGAAGCTCCTACCTACGACCTCGTCGCCCTCCTCGACCCGGCTGTCGACCACGACACCCGTGAGACCCTGCTCGCAGAGATCGAGCAGCGCATCATCTCCGAGGGTGAGCTCGTCGGGGCCCAGGACTGGGGTGTTCGCCAGCTCGCCTTCGAGATCGGCAAGCACAACCAGGCTTCGTACCACCTGATCCAGTTCAAGGGCCCGACCGACCTCATCGCCGAGATCGACCGCCAGCTCAAGATCTCCGATCCGGTCGTCCGCTTCCGCATCATCAAGAACGGCAACAACCAGCCGGAGCCGGTCGCCCCGGGCGAGCCCGTCGCCGGCACCGCCGACCGCTCCGACCGCGAGCGCTAGGCCAGCAGCCACCACATGCTTCGCACGACGGGCGCCCTCCGGGGCGCCCGTCGTCGTTCTGGGGTCGGGTGGCCGGCCACGGCGGCTGCCCAGGTGTGCGTGGGCGCCGCCAGCCACGGACGCACCGGTCAGGGGGGCCCGGTCGCCCACCGGCTGGTCTCTGCGCCGCCTTTCGCGCACTTTGCGGCGTAACTGCACCAACTCCGCACCAACATGCACGTGGGCGTGCCTGTCGGCTTCGAGCGTCCATACACTGGGCCGCAAGCGAACGGAGCAGAAGCGAATGGGCTTTCAGATCAACCAGGTGGTCGTCTCCGGCAACCTGACCCGCAACCCCGAGACCCGCACGACGCCGGGTGGCACGGTCATCACGTCCTTCAGCGTGGCGCACAACGAGCGCCGCCGGAACCCGAACGGCGACTGGGAGGACCGCGCGCACTTCTTCGACGTGACCGTGTTCGGCGGCCAGGGCGACTGGCTGGCGAAGAACGCAGGCAAGGGTGATCCGGTCACCGTCGCCGGGCAGCTGCAGTGGCGCTCCTGGGACGACAACAACGGCAACAAGCGTTCGGCCGTCGAGATCCTCGCCCGCGACGTGGTCCTCGGCCAGCGCGGCGGCGGTGGCGGCGGCAACGGCGGCGGTCAGGGCGGCGGCTACCAGCAGGGCGGCTACGGGGGCGGTGGCCAGGGTGGCGGCGGCTACGGCGGTGGCGGCGGCCAGAGCGGTGGCGGCTACGGCGGTGGCGGTCAGGGTGGCGGCGGCTACGGCGGTGGCGGTCAGGGCGGTGGCGGCTACGGCGGCGGTCAGGGCGGCGGCGGCCAGCAGGCCCCGCAGGGTGGCGGCGGCTACTCGCGCCAGGGCAGCGACGTCGCCGTCGACACGAGCGACTTCGCTCCCGCTCCGCAGCGCGGCAACCTGCCCGATCCGGGCGAGGACGACATCCCGTTCTAGACCGCACGCCGGTCCGCTCCGCCCGAGCGCGGAGCCCCCGAGCGCGGCCGCGCCAACGCGCGCGGCGTGCATCGAGCTCGAACCCGAGGGGCCCGTTCCGCCGCGCGCGGGGCGGGCCCCTCGGCCGTTCCTGGACGCCTGATCCACCGCCGACGTACCGGCCCCGGCCGATCGACCCAGGAGTTTCCGGTCGACCATCCGGAAATCTCCCGCCAGCGGTCTGAACATCGTGTGAAACGAGCCGGACGACACGCAAGTTGCCCCCGCGATCACCGACGATCGGGAACAGGTCCAACCTTCTGGGGAGCAGGCGTACCTTGCGCAGCAACTTGAACGTCGTCGGCGAGCGTGATCTCACGCCCCGCCTCGATCAGCACGGCCGACCGGCCACCATTCTCGTCGTGAGCCGCGAACGTGTCGGCCGGGTCTTCGTGATCCAGGCGCTCCGCGAACACGGGCTGCTGACCGTCGTCTCCGACACCGCCGGCCAGGCCGTCAGGCGGATCGCCGGCGACCAGGGCCGCATCGCCGCGATCTTCATCGTCGGCGACCTCGCCGACGGCACCGCCGAGAGCTACCAGCGTTGGCTGCGCACCAACGGACACGCGACGATGCCGCTCATCGCGATCGGCGCCGAGCTCGAGGAGCAGGACCCCTTCGGGCGCGCCATCGACCCGCGCGACTGGCTCGTCGACGCCGCCGGTCACCTCCTCGACCTGCAGCTCGTCACGCGCGAGCTCGCCGAGATCGCCGTCGCCTGATGCTGGTCGGGCGCCTCCGCGAATCCGGGTGGGCACAGTTCGTGCTCGTCCACCTCGTCGTCATCGGCGCCCCCGTGTGCGTGATGGTCGGCGCGGGCCCCGTCTACGGCCAGTCGATCAAGAGCGTCCTCGAGTTCGCCGTGTCGATCGCCTTCGGCTTCACGAGCGTGCTGATCATGCTCGAGGCCACGATGTCGATCCGCCGCCGCCGCGCGCCCGGGGTGCAGGGCAAGGTGCGCCGGAGCTCCCGCATCCTCACCGTCATCCTCGTCGCCTACCTGCCCAACGAGCAGGAGGTGATCATCGACTCGGCCCTCGCCGTGCTCCGCGACCTCGACTGGCCGGTCGACCACCTCCAGCTGATCGTGGCCTACAACACGCCGGACGACCTGCCCGTCGAGGACGACCTCCACGAGCTCGCCGCCGAGCACGAGGCCCTCGAGATCCTGCGCGTCCACGGCTCCACGAGCAAGGCCGAGAACCTCATCGCCGCGATCGAGCACGCGCGCGGGCACGTCACGGCGATCATCGACAGCGACCACCGCCTGCACGACCAGGCCGCGAACCGCGCCATGCGCTGGTTCGACGAGGGCTACGACGTCGTCCAGGGCCGCTGCGTCGTCCGCAACCCCCGCGACTCCTTCGTCTCCGGGCTCGTCTCGATCGAGTTCGAGCAGATCTACGGCCTCGCGCACGCCGGCCGCAGCCTCCTGATGGACACCGCGATCTTCGGCGGCGCCAACGGCTGGTGGCGCACCACCACGCTGCGGCAGCTCGGCTTCGACAAGTCGATGCTCACCGAGGACATCGACGCCTCGATGCGCGCGATGCTCGCCGGCTTCCGCATCATCCACGACCGCTCCGTGATGACCACCGAGCTCGCCCCGACCGACTGGACCGGCTGGTGGAAGCAGCGCACGCGCTGGGCGCAGGGCTGGTTCCAGGTGACCATGCGCCACCAGCGCGCCGTCATGCGCTCGAAGGTGCTGTCGATCCCGCTCAAGCTCTACTGGAGCGTCCTGCTCACCTGGCGCGAGCTCTTCCCGCTCATCGCCATCCAGGTGATGAGCCTGATCCTCGCCGACCTCCTCAACACCGGCCGGTTCGATGTGCAGTTCGACCCGCTCGCCGGCTTCTCCACCGTTCTCACCGTGGCCTCCGGCGGACTCGCCGCCTGGGGCACGTGGCGCCTGTCGACCCCCGAAACCCGTGAAGCGCACGGCGCCCTGCGCTACGCCCTGTTCGGCCTGCTGGCCGCCCCGTACACCATGCTCCGCAACACCGTCGCGCTCGTCGCGCTCGCCCGAGAGGCCCTCGGCGACCACCGTTGGGTGGTCACCACCCGCAAGCCCTCCCCGAGCGGGAGCGGCGTCGCCGCCGCCACCGTCGCCGCCGTCGTCGGCGCGCTCGCCCTCGGCTCCGCCCACCCGGCCACCGCCGCTGCGGCCGCAGCCGACCACGCCGGCCAGCACGTCGCCGGCAGCCCGGTCCCGAACCGCTACCTCGGGATCGTCGAGCGGGGCGAACAGCCGACCACCCTCACCTCCACCAATCCGCAGCAGAACCTCACCCTCGAGGTACCGGGCACGTGGACCTCGATCAGCGGCACCCTCACGCTCAGGCTGCGCGGCGCCGCACAGCTCTCGGGCCGCTCGCGCCTCTCCGTGCTCGTCAACGGCACGCAGGTGGCTGCCAGCGTGCCGAAGCCGGGCGACCAGACCCTCCGGATCGCCCTGCCGAGCATCGACACACCCGCCCATCAGGTGCAGGTGTCGATCGTCGCGCAGCTGCGCACCACGCTCAGCGAGTGCCCGCCCCCGGGCGACCCGACGGCCGTGCTCCAGATCCGCGAGGGCTCCGGCATCGTCGCGGTGCCGAAGGTGCGCGAGCACGTCACCCTCGCCGACCTGCCCGGCGCGCTCGTCGACGCTCGCGACAACGACGTCGCGAAGGTGGCCGTCAAGTTCCTCGGCGGCACGAGCCCGAGCTCGCTGCGCGCAGCCGGCGTGGCCACGGGCGCGATCTCGCAGGCCCGCGGCTTCCCGGGGGTGCAGACCTCGATCGTCACGGGCACGAAGCGCCGCGCGACGGTCGTCATCGCGGATCGCCACGTGCCGGCGACGCTCCGCGTGACGATGCGGCGCGGCCGTCCGACGCTCACGATCTCCGGCCACGGCCAGGACCTCGTCGACGCCGCCCTCCTGCTCCTCGGCGACCAGCTCAGCCACGAACGGCGCACCGAGATCGTCGCCCACCGCGGCATCGCCGCGCCGCGCCAGTCGATTCCGAAGGTGATCGCGCTCGGCGGCGCGAGCCAGACGTCGCCGGGCACGTCGGTGTCGCAGGTGTCCTTCGCCATCCCGGGCCGGTACGAGGTGCAGCGCGGCGCGCACCTGCGGTTCACCGGCAGCGTCGAGGCGCCGGGCAACACGCGCGTCACCGCCACCATCAACGGCCGCCGACTGGTGAGCCGCACGACGAAGGCGACGTCGCTGCCGCTCGACGTCGACACCCTCCTCGCCGACCGCGGCCCGAGCTACATGCTCGGCGACCTGCGACCCGGCGACAACTCGGTCGGCGTGAAGGTCGAGGCGATCGCCGCCCCGGTCGTCTGCGCCACCCAGGCGAACTTCACCACGACGATCAACCCGGCCGGCAGCGTGACGCTCAGGGCCCGCGCGCGCCCGATCAGCCATGCCGCGCTCGACACCTGGCCGTTCCCGATGGACCAGGCCGCGAACTGGCAGGGCTCCGCCGTCGTGCTGCCCGCGGATCCGACCGACAAGGAGCTCGCGACGATCGTGTCCGTCCTCGGGGAGGGCCTGCGCATCACGGGCGAGCCGGCACTGCCGGAGATCCGCCTCGGGATGCCCGCCAGGCTCACCGCCAACACGCTCGTGCTCGCACGCGCCGAGGACGTGCCGGACCGGCTCGCCGACCGCATCAAGGGCGGCGCCGACGTCGGCACGCTCGCCTCGATCACGGACGGCGGCCACGGCGTCGTGCTCGCCGTCGGCAGCCGCGCGCTCATCCCGCTGGCGAACGCCTACGCCCCGGAGCGCCTCGCCGCGATCACGGCCGACGTCGACACCGACGGGGAGCTGACCGTCCGGACCTCCGACACGCGCGTCGCGACGGCCACGATCCCGGGTCGCACCAGCATCCGCTGGCCGCTGCTGATCCTCGGCCTCTCGCTGAGCGCGATGTTCGTGATGGCCCTCGTGAGCTCGCTGCGCCGCAACGCCCGCACCGACCGCCCGACCGACAACGCTCCCGCCGCCGCATGAGCTCCCAGGCCGCGAAGGGGGCGCCGCGCCTCGAGCAGCTCGACGCGTTCCGGCTGATCGTGGTCGCGGTGATCACGTTCCACACGTTCCAGCACTCCGACAACGGCGGGGGGCTCGTCCTGCCGCCCGGCACCGTGATCGGCTCGATCGTCGGGAACCTCGACTTCCTCCTGGCCTTCTACTTCATGATGGCCGGCTTCGGCCTGGCCGTGCAGCTCCTGCGGCCGGTGCTGGAGGGCCGCGAGCTGCCGGCCACCGGCGCCTTCCTGGCCAAGCGGCTCGTGCGGCTCGTGCCGCTCTACCTCATCGTGTTCCTCCTCGTGTGGGAGCTGCGCTACGCCGGCACCGAGCGCCAGTGGCAGGACCTCTACTGGGGCGTGACGCTCATGCAGAGCTGGAGCACGGAGCACATCTTCGCCACGATCGACCCGGCCTGGTACCTCTCGGTCGAGATCGGGTTCCTCCTCACCGCTGCGTTCGTGCTGCTGCCGCTCCTGCGCCGCATCGCGCGGCTGGAGCAGGCCCGCAGCCGCCGGCGCGCGGTGATCGGGATGGCGATCGGCATCATCCTCGCGAGCACCGCGTGGAAGCAGGGCCTCGCGGCCGCGCACGTGGACTACGACGACTGGGGCCGCTGGTTCTCGCCGCCGTCGTGGATGGACCTCTGGGGCATCGGCATGCTCTTCGGCCTCGGCGTGATGCGCTTCGCGCAGGCCGACCGGTACGCCCCGCGCGGCATGCCGCTCGCGCTCGTCGTCGCCTCCCTCTCCTACCTCTGGGTGCTCGTGCTCCTGGCCGACAACGACCACCTGCCGCGAACGATCCGCTGGATCTGCGCGTCGGTCGGGATCCTCGGCCTCATGGTCGCCTCGCTGATGGCCCCGCCGGAGCGGATCGCGCGCCGCGTCATGGCCAGCAAGCCGGTGCAGACGTTCGGGGCCGCGTCGTTCGGCATGTTCCTCGTCCACGCGCCGATCCTGCGGTACTTCTCGCACCTCGGGCTGCTGCCGCTCCACACGACCGCCCAGTGGGCGGTCTCGACGGTCGCCCTCACGGCACTCTCCGCGCTCGTCGGCACCTTCACCCTGCGTTTCATCGAGACGCCGATGCTCGGGCTCGTGCGCCTGCACCTCCCCGAACGTGCTCGCCGCTGGCACGAGGCGCGCCGGATCAAGCCGAAGCTGCGGCCCGGCATGCCGTGCCCGGGGCTGCTGGAGGAGCTGTACGAGCCCGCCGGTGCACCGCTCGTGGTGCTCGTCGCGCCCGCATCGCGGCTGCGGCCGCCGAGCCAGCGCGACCCGGGCATGAACGCCCTGCTCGAGCTCGTGGCGAACCGGTTCGTGATCGACGCCGTCGGCGGCAAGGCCGTCGGGCTCATCGGCCGCGACCCGATCCGCGTGCCACGCGCGGTGGGCGGCGACAGCGATGCGATCAACCTGGAGATCGCCGGTCGACCGGGCGCCGACATCGTGAAGATGCTCGGCATCGGCGGGCACCGGCTCCGCAACGGGCTCGTGGTGCCGGACCGCGTGGCGATCGTCGTCGGCGCCGACGGCACCGTGGCCGGGGTGCTGCAGGACGACAACGGCATCGATCTCGCCCGCCGCGCGATCGACGTGGCGCTCGGCGCGGCAGTGCCGCCGGAGGGCGACGACGCCCGCCTGCCGGTCGCCGCCTGAGCATCCGTCAGTTCGCGCCCGGCCGTTCCTGGACGTTTGTCCCGGGAATTGTTACCGTCGTCACACAGAGCGGCGGTACCTGCCCTTACCGCCGCAGTCCCGGCCCGTCCCACACCGGAGCACCCGTCCGATGCCTCGCACCCCCGCCGCCGATCCCGGTCCGTCGGCCCATTCTCCGTCCCGTCGTGCGCGCCGCGGCCGCGCCGTCCTGCTCCTCGCCGTCGGCGGGCTGCTGGGCTTCGCGAGCGGGTCCGGCGCATCGCCTGGCTTCTACGAGCCGCCGTCGCCGCTCCCGACCCAGGAGCCGGGACAGGTGCTGCGCAGCGAGTCGATCAACTACGCCCGCTCGTGGACCAAGCCGGCCCGCGGCACCCGCATCTGGCGCGTGCTCTACACCTCGCACAACGCGACGGGCACGCCGATCGCGGTGTCCGGTGCGATCTACACGAGCGCCCGGTACGGCCTCCCGGCGGAGAAGCGGCCGACGATCGCGTACGCGCTGGGCTCCCAGGGCACGGGCGACCGCTGTGCACCCTCGCGCCGCGTGGAGAACGGCGGCGTGCAGGACTTCATCCTCATCAACATCCTGATCGACCGCGGCTACAACGTGGTCGTCAGCGACTACGAGGGACTCGGCACGCCGGGCGACCATGCGTACGCGGTGAACCGATCGGCCGCCTTCAGCCAGCTCGACATGATCCGCGCGGCCCGCAACTTCGCTCCGGCCGGCATCTCGAGCAAGGCGCCGACGATGGTCTACGGCTACTCGCAGGGCGGCGGCGCGGCCGCGATGACGGCCGAGCTGCAGCCCTCGTACGCGCCCGACGTGCCGCTTCGGGGTGTCGCCGCCGGCGGCGTGATCGCCGACCCCGCGGCGGTGGGTGCATCGGTCGACGGCGGCGACTACGCGGGCTACGCGTTCGCGGCCGCCGTGGGATACGACGCCACGTACCCCGAGCTCGATCTCAACGCCTACCTGAACGACCGCGGCAAGACCGAGCGCAGTTCGACGATCCTCGACCTCTGCTTCGGCGACATCCTCAGCAAGTACAAGGGGTTCCACATCGCCGACGTGACGACGACGAACCCCCTCGACGCCCCGAGCTGGCGGAAGCGCCTCGGCGAGAACGCGCTCGGCAAGAGCGCCCCGACCGCGCCGGTGTACATGTGGCACAGCCGTACCGACGAGGTGCTCCCGTACGCCGCGACGGCCAAGCTGCGCGAGCAGTGGTGCAGTGAGGGCGCCGACGTGGAGTGGCACCCCTATTCGGGCCTCAAGCACTTCCAGGCGGCGATCGTCGGCGCGCCGGATGCGCTGCGCTGGATCGACGCGCGACTGCGCGGCCGGCCGACGAAGAACGGCTGCCGGTAGCCCCGGACTTCCCCCAACGTCCTGCGGTGCGAGCTCTCACGTGTGGCTCGCACCGCGGGATGCCCTCCTCGCGCCAGGCTGGTCCTCGGCCTGCGCGTGACCACCGGAGCACCCTCTAGAGTGCTCCGTTCCGCCCCCTGTGCCGGCGCCGATTCGGTCGGCGAGCACCTGTAGCGCATGGGGCGGACGACATCGCAGACGCGATCGTGGCAGTATCTGCCGTCGGCTCGCGCTCCTGCGGGCACCTTTTCTCTCTCCAGTTTCAGCAGTACTCGTGGCAAAGCAGCGCAACAGCAAGCCGGGCAAGCGGCGGGACAAGAAGCTCGGCGGCGGCGGCCGTCGCAAGTCTTGCCCGTTCTGCAAGGACAAGATCGTCGACATCGACTACAAGGACACGACCACGCTTCAGCGTTTCGTGTCCGAGCGCGGCAAGATCCGCACTCGTCGCATCACGGGTTGCTGCCGTCAGCACCAGCGTGACGTCGCCGTCGCTGTGAAGCGCGCTCGCGAGCTCTCGCTCCTGCCGTACACGGTCGAGACCGTCCGCGAGACCCGCGCCGGCCGTGCCGAGCGCGGTGAGCGCAAGGACCAGGCCAAGGAGCCGGCAGCTGCAGCAGCGCAGACTGCCGACAAGGAGTAAGTCGTGGCCCAGGTCATCCTGCTCAAGGACGTCGATCAGCTCGGCAAGAAGGGCGATGTCGTCGAGGTCACCAAGGGGTACCTCCGCAACTTCCTCGTCCCGCGCAAGCTCGCCTCCAACGCGACGGCCTCGGCCATCGCCGCCGCCCAGAAGCGGATGGACGAGGAGGAGCGCCAGAAGCGCGAGGCCATCGAGCGTTCCCAGGAGAACGCCGTCACCCTCGGCCGCACGGTGCTCACGATCGAGCAGCAGGCCGGCGAGGATGGCCGCCTCTTCGGTTCGGTCACCGCCAAGGACATCGCGGACGCCATCAAGGACGCCCGCAGCATCCGCGTCGAGACCACGGCCGTGAAGCTCCCGGAGCCGATCAAGACCGTCGGCACGCACCTGGTCGAGGTCGAGGTCCCTGGCGGCGCCATCGCCACGGTGAAGACGATCGTCACGGCCGCCGGCTAGCCCAGCCCGCGCCACCCGCGTTGCACAGAGGCCGCCGCGCTCTTCGGAGCGCGGCGGCCTCTGTCGTTCTCGGGGTCGGCTCCGTGCAGCCCCGACCCCGGGGGTGCCGCCGTGTTCCCCTCGGGACGGGCCCGAGCGGAACACGGCGCGTGGCCTACGGGGTGAAGGGGCAGCGTCCCTTGCGGCACCCCTTCACGGCGTAGGCCACGATCGGCGCGTCCGCGGCGCCGGCCTTCACGAACGTGGGCCGGGCGACCTCCACGAGCTTGCGCGACAGCGCGTCGCGCCTCTTCTGCTGGTCGCGCAGCTTCTTGCGCAGCTTGGTGATCTTGCTGGCGAGCTGGCGCGGTGAGGGCTTGGCCAGGGCGAGCTCGGGCAGCGGCACGTGACCGAGGCGCCCCAGCGCGGCCATGGACGAGTGCTGACCGTCCGCGAGCTCGCGGATCTTGCTCAGCACCTCGCTGACCGTCCGCTGCACCTCGCTCATCGCGTCCGCCTGCGCCTGCATCCTCAAGAGGTCGGCCGGACCGAACGCGTCGGCTGGCAGCACGGCGGCCTTGACCGCCACGTCGATGCTGGCGAGTCGGCCGGTGCCGGCGATCGCCGCTTCGAACGCCGCAGACATCTTGGGACCGGACGGCACCGGTGCGGTGATCTTGCCGTCCTTGACCGGCACGACGACCGGCGGGGCGATCACCTGCGTGGTCTTGAGCTTCGACGCGCCGGCCGTCGAGGTCAGGCTGACGGCGCCTCCGACGATCGCGTAGCCGCCCGAGATGCCCGAGCTCGCCGTGATCTGCGTCTGGAGCTGCATGTCGCGGGCAGCCTCCTCGAGCTTCGCGCTCTGCGCCTTCAGCGTCTTCATCTGCTCCTCACGGGCGGTGATCCGATCCTGGACCGCCTCCTTGCGCTGCTCCACCATGTTCGCCTGCATGATCCGGGCGATCTGGACCACCAGGGCGTCGAGCTGGTCGCCCCGCAACAGGGTCGCGAGCGCCGAGTCGTTCAGGAGGTCGCCGGCGAGCGAGGCCGCGGCGATCGGCGTGGGCAGCGCGATCGCGGTGCGTGGGGGAGTCGGCGCCGGCGTGGGGATTGCGGTCGGCGTCGCCGTCGGGGTCGGCGTGGGCGTCGGGGTTGCGGTCGCCGTCGGCGTGGGCGTCGGGGTTGCGGTCGCCGTCGGGGTCGGCGTGGGGGTCGCTGTCGCCGTCGCGGGCGCCGGCAGCTCGCGCGGGGTGTTCGCCTGCGGGCTCTGCAGGTAGCCGAGCTCGCTCGCGGTCAGTGCGCGGTCGTAGATGCGCAGCTCGTCGACGCTGCCGGTGAAGCTCTTGCTCGTGCCGCAGTTGTCCGTGTTCGGGTAGTGCCCGACCCGGACGCCGGGGTAGTCGTTGTTGCGGTAGAGCGGCCAGTCGATCGCGCCCGAGGGCGCGGTGGCGGTGCTGACGACCGTGCCGTCCAAGGCGATCGAGAGCTTCTTCGTCGCGGCGTCGAACGTGCCCGCGATCGCATGCCACTGGCCGTCCCACACACTGCCCGGGTTCAGGGCTCCGGTCGTCGTCGTCACGTGCCCGGCCTGGGTGCCGTCGCCCGTGCCGACCGCGAACTGGGGTCCGCCGTTTCCGGCGGCGTTGAGCGTCCAGCCGCTGTACTTGCACCGCAGGCTGAGGTCGCCGTAGGTGCTGGCCCCGTTCAACGACAGGACCGTGCCGGCCGCAGGCGTGGTCGACGCCTTCACCCACTGCAGCACCGTCACCGAACCGGTCTCGAGCGGGTAGGGCGAGGGATCGGCGATCGACACGCCCGTTCCGCCGCCGCCGACGATGGCGAGGCCGTTGGCGAAGCGGCCGGCGGTCACCGTGGCGCCCACCACGGAGCCGTCGTACGCCGGGGAGAGTCCGCCCGAGACGGGCGTCGAGTTGGACGTGACGGTGTCGAACGACCAGCGCGCGACGAGGTTGGGCTCTGCGGCCGCGGCGGCAGCAGGGGCGATCAACGCGGCGGCAGCGAAGGCCGCGCACGCGAGCGCGCGATAAGGGGGCATCCGCGCATTGAACAGGCTCCGGGTGTGCTCCACCATTACAGCTGGCCGCGCAGCCGGGCTCGGGCCGGCGTGACCACGAACCGCCGCGCGAGGACGCGTGGCGCGTGAAGCGCCAGCAGTACGCCCGCTGGCTCGGCGATGCGGAGAACTTCTGCCTCGTCGCCCGCAGCCGCGACGGCGCTGCGATCGGCGGCGCGGTGGTGAAGCTGGATGGTCCATCGTCGATCTGGCCGACGGACCGCTCCGGCGAGCTCGACACGCTCACGGGCGACGACTGAACCGCGGCGCAGCGCCGGCCGCCGCCGCCCGGCGACCACGCCAACCGGGCGCATGGACCGGATGGTTTTCCGCTCGGAGCGGCTTCACCGGGTCGACGCCAGCGGGCGAGGGCTGGCAGACTGCGCCCCTCGGCCGCCGCGGACGTTCCGTCCGAGGCGCCTGAGATGATGGTCGATCCTCTCCTGCCGTCGTGGCGCTCGAGCGGTTCGCCCCAGGCGCCACGCGCCAGCTCCCTCGCATGACCCAGCCCACCTTCCCCGATCAGCAGCAGGATCCCGGCCGCCGGCCCGGCGGTGGCGGCCCGGGCGGCAACGGCAACGGTGGTGGCCCGCAGAACCCGGGTGGCCCGCAGCCGCACTCGCTCGACGCGGAGCGATCGGTGCTCGGTGCGCTGCTGCTCTCCGATCGCGCGATGTACACGCTGATCATCGAGGAGGGGCTCAAGCCCGACGACTTCTACAGCCAGCGTCACCGGCACGTGTTCCGGGCGATGCGGGCGCTGTACGACCAGGGCGAGCCGTTCGACCGCCTCACCGTCAAGGACTGGCTCGATCAGCACGGCAGCCTCGCCGACGCCGGCGGCGACGCCACGCTCGACGAGCTCTCCGGGCCGATCGTCGCCGCCGGCAACGTGCGCCAGTACGCCCGGATCGTCCGCGATCACGCGCTCATGCGCGGCCTCCTGCGCGCAACTGCCGACATCCAGCTCTCGGTCGCCGAGCGTCGTGCCAAGCCGCGCGAGCTGGTCGAGTTCGCCGAGCGCGCCATCCTGCAGGTCGCCCACGACGACCGGCAGAAGGACTTCCGCAGCCTCAACGACGTCCTGCAGGACGAGACGGAGAAGCTGCACAAGCTGAGCCTCGAAGGCGAGGAGATGACCGGCATCCCGACCGGCTTCACCGACCTCGACAAGGTGACCGGCGGCTTCCAGCGCGGCAACCTCATCATCGTCGCGGCCCGCCCGGCCATGGGCAAGTCGGCGTTCGTCACCAACGTCGCCGAGCACGCGGCGCTCAACGGCTTCGGCGTCGCGCTCTTCTCGATGGAGATGGGCGAGGGCGAGCTCGCCCAGCGCTTCCTCGCGAGCCAGGCGAAGGTGCGCGGCGACGACCTGCGCCGCGGCCGGATCGAACCGCGCCGCTGGCCGAAGATCCTCGAGGCCAGCAACCGGCTCGCGCAGTCGCCGCTGTACATCGACGACACCTCCGACATCTCGATCCTCGAGGTGCGCGCGAAGGCCCGCCGCCTCCACCAGCGCCACAAGCTCGACATGATCATCGTCGACTACCTGCAGCTGATGCGCGCGGATGCCGGCGCCGACAACCGCGTGCAGGCCGTCGGTGAGATGAGTCGAGGGCTGAAGATCCTCGCCCGCGAGCTCGACCTCCCCGTCATCGCCCTCTCGCAGCTGAGCCGTCAGCTCGAGAACCGTGGGGCGTCGATCGAGTCGAAGAAGCCGCAGCTGTCCGACCTGCGTGAATCCGGCCAGATCGAGCAGGACGCCGACATCGTGATGTTCCTCTTCCGCGAGGAGTACTACGACCCGGAGACCGAGAACAAGGGCATGGCCGAGGTGATCATCGCCAAGCACCGCAACGGCGGCCTGGACACCATCCGCCTCACCTTCCTCGGCGAGTACCTCAAGTTCGCGAACTACCAGCCGCCCGAGCGCTACGCATGAGCCGCTGCGTTCCGACCGACTCCCGCGCTGAGGTGCAGGCATGAGCTGGCGCTGCCCCTACGGCAAATGCCCTGGCACCGGGTTCGTGTACGACGAGGAGCGGAACGTCGCCACCGACTGCGAGTGCCGCCCGCAGATGCTCGCGGCCGCCCGCGCCGCCAAGCTCCGCGGCCGCATCCCGGACCGCTACCGCAACGTCGACTTCGACCTGCCGCCCGTCACCGACATGCCGCGCTCCGTCGTGCGCATCGTCGAGCGGTACGTGAACGACCTCGACGCCAACCTGAAAGCCGGCCGCGGCCTCTGGTTCCAGGGCACCCCGGGCACCGGCAAGACCACGCTCGCGATGCTCGTCAGCAAACGCGCCCTCGCGGCCGGACGGTCGGTCGCCGTGTACTCCGTGCCGCGGCTGCTCGCCGAGCTGCGGGACACCTTCGACGACGACGCCGAGCTCTCGGCCACCCAGCTGATCGACCGCCTCACCGCCGTCGAACTCCTCCACCTCGACGACCTCGGCGCCGAGCGCACCAGCCCATGGGTGCTCGAGCAGCTCTACTCGCTGATCAACGCCCGCTACGAGGCCGAGCGAGCCGTGCTCGTGACGACCAACCTCGAACGCGACCAACTCATCGACCAGATCGGCGCTCGGTCGGTCTCCCGGCTCACCGAGATGTGCGGCGAGATCCCGCTCAACGGCGAGGACCACCGCAGCGCCCTCTCCGGCCCGCCGGTTCCGCAGAGCCCCGCGATCGGCGAGCGCGGCGGCGTGTCGTCGGGGCCGACGGTCCCGTCCTCCCTGCCGGTCCAGCCCGGCTCGGCCGCCCCGACGTTCGAGGCGAGCCGCATCGCCGAGATGCGCGAGATCGGCACGCCGCGGGAGCGCCACGCGGGCACCACCGCCACCACCCACCACGCCGACGCGCACGACTGGCGCACCGCGGGGCCCGCCGAGCCCGCACCCTGGCGACCGCCCGCGCCCGCCGCCAACCTGGCCCGGCCCGACTGGCCGACCCCCGGCGAGCCGGTCGATCCGGCGCCGGCCGCGCAGAGCGACCCGCCGTCGTGGTGGGATCGCCGCGACCCCTGGCCCGGCTCCGGCGAATAGCCCGAGCGAGAGACGCCCCGGTTCGGCCCGGACGACCGCGAGGGCTGGCTGGCGCGACCGCGCTCGCCCGTCGCCCGCCGAGATGCGCTCCCTAGCGTCGCGCCGCATGGACTACTTCGTGCCGATCGTGTTCATCGTCCTCGGGCTCATCGGAATGACGCCCGCCGGCGCGCGTCTCTCGATGCGGATGAACGACGCGCCCGGCGGCGGCGGCCAGGGCTACCGGCCGAAGACCGTGCCCGCGATGCGCATCGTGAGCGCGATCGTCTTCGTCGTCGGCGTCGCCGCGCTGATCGTGGTCGTCGGCAACGGCGGCGGGAAGTAGCGCCCGCCGGCCGTCAGCGCGCCGAAGTGCCCAGAAATACGGGTGACCGGCGCGCGTCGAATGCGCTCCGAGCATGGGTTTTGCAAGGGAGCGCCCGTCGGAGAGGCCTCGCGCCCTAGAATCCAGCCCTCAATGCCAGGCATCGTGATCGTTGGCGCCCAGTGGGGCGACGAAGGCAAGGGCAAGCTCGTCGACCTCATGGCCGAGTCGGCCGACGGCGTGATCCGCTATCAGGGCGGCAACAACGCCGGGCACACGATCGTCCACGGTGAGACGACGTACAAGTTCCACCTGATCCCGTCGGGCGTGCTCTACCCGGGCAAGCCCTGCATGATCGGCAACGGCGTCGTGATCGACCCCGTCGTGCTCATCAGCGAGCTCGACGGCCTTCGGAGCCGCGGCATCGATCTCAGCCACCTCAAGATCAGCGCCAACGCGCACCTGATCATGCCGTACCACCTGATGCTCGACACCGCGGGCGAGCAGCGTCTCGGCAAGCTCCACATCGGCACGACGCGCCGCGGCATCGGCCCCGCCTACATGGACAAGGCCGCGCGCCTCGGCATCCGCGTGCAGGACCTCCTGGACGAGAGCATCCTCAAGAAGAAGATCGCCGCCGCCCTCGCCCCGAAGAAGGCGCAGCTCCGCGCCTGGGACAAGGACCCGCAGCTCGATCTCCAGCGGATGACGGAGGAGTACCTCGAGTACGGCTCCCGGATCGAGCAGTACATCACCGACACCGCCAAGCTCGTGCACACGCACCTCAAGCAGGGCGACACGATCATCTTCGAAGGCGCCCAGGGCGCGATGCTCGACATCGACCACGGCACCTACCCGTTCGTCACCTCGAGCAACCCGATCGCGGGAGCGGCGTGCGTGGGCGCCGGCGTGGGCCCGACGGCCATCGACGAGGTGTGGGGCGTGGCGAAGGCCTACGCCACGCGCGTCGGCCAGGGGCCCTTCCCCCGACCGAGCTCGACGACGAGTTCGGTGAGCAGCTCCGCAAGGCCGGCGGCGAGTTCGGCACCACCACCGGTCGGCCGCGCCGCACCGGCTGGATCGACCTCGTGGCCCTCCGCTACGCGGCCCGCATCAACGGCTTCACCTCGCTCTGCATCACGAAGCTCGACGTCCTGAGCGGTCAGGGCGACCTGCAGGTGTGCACCAGCTATCGCACCGACTCCGAGGCCGAGCTCGACGACTGGCCCTACCACCAGAGCGTCGTGCACCACCTCAACCCCGTCTACACCACGCTGCCGGGCTGGGACGACGACATCACGAAGGTGCGCACCGCAGCCGACCTGCCCGAGAACGCGAAGAAGTACCTGGCGTTCATCGAGGAGCAGGTCGGCGTTCCGGTCAAGCTCGTCGGCGTCGGTCCGGCGCGCGACCAGATCATCGAGCTCTAGCTCCGGGTCGCCTGCGGCCGGGCACCGGTCGCGCAACGGCTTGTAGCGTGAAGGGCGTGCGCGCGACCGATCCACGCCTGACGCCCGCCGGCGACTTCGACTACGAGGCCGGCGGCACCGGGTACGCACGGATCCGGCGCGCGGATCCGCGCATCGAGGCCCGCATCCACGCGGCGCTCGCCGATGCGGCGGTGGTGCTGAACGTCGGAGCGGGCGCCGGCTCCTACGAGCCGGCCGACCGCACCGTGCTCGCGATCGAGCCGTCGGCGGCGATGCGGGCGCAGCGCCCGGCCCACCTCGCGGCCGCGATCGACGGCACCGCCGAGGCGATCCCCCTGCCGGACGACGCCGCCGACGCCGCGATGGCCACGATCACGATCCACCAGTGGCCAGATCTCGCGGCGGGCCTGGGCGAGCTGCGGCGCACGGTGCGCCGCGGCGGCCCGATCGTGCTCCTCACCATCGACCCGCTCGCCCTCGGGCGGTTCTGGCTGCGCGACTGGGTGCCGAGCCTGCTCAGCGGTGAGGCCGCCCGCCACCCCTCGGCCGACGAGCTCGTCGGCCTCCTCGGCCCCGACACCACCATCACGCCCGTCCCGATCCCGCTGGACTGCACCGACGGCTTCTTCGAGGCGTACTTCGGGCGGCCGGAGCAGCTCCTGGATCCGGACGTGCGGCGCTCGCAGTCGGCCTGGGCGTTCGCCGACCCCACCGAGCTCGAAGCGGGCCTCGGGCAACTCGCCGCCGACCTCGCCGACGGCACGTGGGATGCGCGCTACGGCCACCTCCGTACGCAGCCCGAGTACGACGGCGCGCTGCGGCTCGTCGTCGCCCACTCCTGACCACGCCGATTCCCGGGCACGGCGGCATACGGCCCGCGTACGGGCGCACACTGGCCCTGCGGCCCGGCATGCCGTCGGCGCCGCCGACACCACGAAGCCACGTGGAAACACCATGCCAGCGACCCAGGAGCACGTCCACCCCAGCTGCGAGGCGGCGCGTGCCCGACTCTCGTCCGGCGCCAACGCAGCACTGGACCGCGAAGTCGACGCCGTCCTCGCCCACGAGGCGGCGCACGGCGGGCCGACCGGTGAGGTCTGGCACCCCCAGTCGCGGCACGCCCAGGCGCCACGCGCGCCTGACTGCCGCGGGGTTCGACGCCCGCATCCTCGTCGTGCCGGTCACGCTGATGTTCGTCGTGGTCGCCCTCGTCACCACCGTCGGCGACACGTACGTCCTGGCCGGCGTCGCGTTCGCGGGCATGGTCGTGGGCGTGACGCTCGTCGCGGAGCTGATCGCGAGCATGACGCGCGAGATCGAGCACGTCTCCCCCGAGACGGCGGCGCTTCTCGAGGACGAAGGGGTCGTCGACCCCGACCGCCTGTTCGGCGACCTCCTCGCAGCGCGCCGCGCCGCCTGACCCCCAGCGTGCGGCCGGGCCTCCGCCGCCCCGGTCGCACGCTCGCGGCGCTCCCCCGAGCACCGCGAGGCGTGTCGACGCGTGGCGCGACGACTCCGGCGCTCTAGTCCTTGCGAATCGCAGCGCGGGGCATCAGCTGGCCGCTCCCATGAGTCGAAGGTGATCGGGACTGACCACCTGAGCCAGCGAGAGCTCCGAGGCAGCGTGGCCGGCGTCGTCCATCACGCGCACCCGCACCCGGCCACCATCCGGGTCGCGGTCGAACGAGATGCGCAGGCCGTCCTGCTCGAGCTCATCGCAGAGGCGAGCCGCCGCAGCGATCTCGGCCTCCAGGCGGAGTGCGTCGAGCAGCTCGGCAGGTTCGTCCTCCTGCCGCGCGGCGCAGGACAGTCCGCCTTCCAGGACCCGCAGAGAATGCGGGCGCTCGTGATCTTGAGTTGGGGTACGTGTCGTCATTCACCCAGGCCCTCCGTGGCCCGGCCCTTCCAGCATCCTGCCGGTCGGGGTCTACTCCGGCTTTCGGTGCGTCGAGCGACCGACTTGATGAGCCTCGACGTTCGGCGAGATGACGCCCGGACGGTCGTCCATGTAACGCCGTTGCGGCCCAACGTTCGCCGAGGGGCAGAGGTGGGCGGTGGGCGCCGCCGAACTCTGGTGACGCCTCGGCGTCGGCGTCAGTGGACGTCTGTACGATTTTTTTGAACCAGGCCTCTTGGAGTCGTGCTCGCGCGCCGAAGGTGAACCATCTGGCCCGGACGTCCCCGGGTCGCTCCGATCCCAGTCCTCTCCCCCTCGGTTCCCACCATGGCCTCCACCGCAACCCGTCGCGACAGCGACGCCACGCTCCGTCTCTGGAACGAGTACAAGCGCACCGGCAACCCCGCCACGCGTGACCGTCTCGTCCTGACCTTCGCCCCGCTGGTGAAGTACATCGTGTACCGCAAGGTCCGCGAGATGCCGGCGCGCTGCGACGTGGAGGACTTCATCTCCGTGGGCCTCGAGGCACTCATGCGCTCGATCGACCGCTTCGACCCGAGCAAGGGCGCGACGCTCGAGCAGTACGCATGGACCCGCATCCACGGCGCCGTGCTCGACGAGCTCCGCCGCAACGACTGGGCACCGCGCTCGGTCCGCCGCTGGGAGCGCGACATCGAGAAGGCCGGCGTCGAGTTCACGGCCCTGCACGGCCGCCACCCGAGCGAGGACGAGCTCTGCGAGGCGCTGCACTGCACCAAGAAGGAGCTGCGCCAGCGCACCCTCGAGATCTCCCGCTCCGACGTCACGAGCCTCAACACGCTCGTGGTCGGCGAGGAGGAGACGAGCATCGAGCGCATCGACACGCTGCCCTGCAGCGACTCGCGCCTCGACCCGGAGCACCAGTCGACCGTCACGGCCGGCAAGGAGCGCTTCCGCCAGGCCTTCGCCGAGCTCACGCAGCGCGAGCGCGAGGTCGTCGTCCTGCTCTACGTGAAGGGCATGACCCTCGCGGAGATCGGCACCATCCTCGGCGTGTCCGAGAGCCGCGTGTGCCAGATCCACACCCAGCTCAAGAAGCGCCTGCGCGTCAGCCTCGACAGCGATGCCGAGATGATGGCGCTCGTCGCATAACCCACTTCCCCAAGAGATCCGGCGGCTGTCCCCACTAGCCGCCTCATGCAGCGGCGCCCACTCCCCAGGGGCGCCGTTGCCTTTTGTGGGGCCGGCCACGTGGCCGGGGGCGGCGTCTACCGGCCCTCGAAGGCCGCGACGCGTTCGATCGCCGCGACCTCGGCCGAGAACACGCCGCGCCCGCGGTCGGTGAGCTGCCACCAGTCGCCGGCGACGACGGCCCATCGGCGCTGCTCGAGGTCGGCGAGCTCGGTGAGGAGGGTGAGCTCGTTGCGTCCGAGCGCCTCCTCGAGGGCTGGGAGCTTGGCCCGCTCGAGCACGGAGAGCGCGGCCATCACGAGCATCGTCGCCGGGGCGGGCTCGACGACCAGGTCGTCACCGTACGGTCGCTCGGCGGCGCGGCGCCGCTTGACCCACCAGGCGCCGAGCAGCCCGCCGACGGCAGCGAGGGCGAGGCCGACCCAGATGCCGGCCGCCGCATTGCCGAGCCAGAGCGGGATGCCGGCGAACCAGAACGCCTCGAGGTACGAGCGCTCGGCGCGACGCTCGGTGCGGACCACCGAGGCGGACTCGTACCGGCGCCCCGGCTTCAGGCGACGGCGGACGACCTCCCCGGCCGCCGCCAGGAGCGCGAACGCCGCGATGCCGACCGGGGCCGGCAGCTCCCCGGCGACCGCGAAGCCGGCGATCACCACGACCGCGGCGGCGGCGACGAGCCGGGTGCGCAGGAACGGCCCGCGATCCTCCAGACTGCGCGCGGCGCGCTGGACGTCGTCGATGCGGAAGATCAGCCGCCGGGCCGCCTCCCGGCGGGCATCCGTGTCGCCGATCGTCGTGACCGTCCCCGGGGCGCTCATCAGGGCGTGAAGCCTAGGTCCGCTGCCGGCCGTCGCGGCGCCGCGGGGCCGGCCGGCACCGGGCGCGCCGGGCCGCGGCGAGTGGCGCACGCGGACCCGTGCAGCCGGTCTGTCGCACCATCGCCGCCGAGATCGCGACAATGCACTCATCGTGGCCGTCGACCCATCGCATCGCGCGAACGACTCGTCCAGCGAGCCGACGGTGCTCGCCGGCCGTTACCGGCTCGACGCCCAGGTCGGCGCGGGCGGCATGTCGACGGTCTGGCGGGCGTTCGACGAGGTGCTCGAGCGCACCGTCGCGATCAAGTCGATGCTCCGATCGGTCGCCGGTGATTCGGCGCAGCTCGAGCGCTTCCGGCGCGAGGCCCGGGCCGTTGCCCAGCTGAACCACCCGCACATCGTGCAGGTGATCGACGTCGGCCAGGATCGCAACGCCCCCTTCATCGTCTTCGAGTACGTCGCGGGCGAGACGCTCAAGGCGCGCATCCGCCGTCTGGGCCGGCTCGAGGTGACCGAGGCGCTCGCCTACGCGATCGAGATCGGCCGGGCGCTCCAAGCGGCCCACGACAAGGGCATCGTGCACCGCGACGTGAAGCCGCAGAACGTGCTGATCGACGAGGACGGCCGCGCGAAGGTGACCGACTTCGGCATCGCGCGCACGCTCGAGGAGGACGGCCTCACCGCCGACGGCCGCGTGCTCGGCACGACCGACTACGTGAGTCCCGAGCAGGCGCTCGGCAAGCGCGTCGGTCCGCAGAGCGATCTGTACTCGCTCGGGATCGTGCTCTACGAGATGCTCGTCGGCGACGTCCCGTTCAAGGGTGAGAACCAGGTCGCGGTCGCCATGCGCCACGTGCGCGAGGAGCTGCCCGACGTGCAACTCATGCGGCCGGGCATCTCCGTCGCGCTCGCGCAGCTGCTCGATCGCCTGACGGCGAAGGACCCCGCCAAGCGGCCCACCGATTCGGCCGCTGCGATCGCCGACCTCGAGGACGTGCTCGCGATCGAGTCGCAGCGCAGCGGCGTGGCGCCGGGCGAGGCGACCGAGATCCTGCGATCGCTCCCGCGCAAGACGCGGGCGCGCGTGCCGCTGCGCACCCGCATCGGCCGCCCGTCGGCCGGCGTGATCGCCCTCGCGGTGCTCGTGGCGGTGATCGCCGTGATCGTGATGATCGTGCTCGGGATGTTCGCGGCGAACAACACCGAGCGCGGCACGGGCGTGAGCCGCGGCGTGACGCCGGTGGTCAAGAACGAGCGCGAGGTCTCGATCGGCCAGACCGCGGCGAAGGCGTACGACCCGTTCGGCAACGCCGATCTCAACGACGAGCACGCCGAAGAGGCGCCGAACGTGGTCGACGGCAACCCGGCGACCACCTGGAGCACCGAGGCCTACCAGGCGGGCACGCTCGCGCAGAAGGGCGGCGTCGGCATCTACATCGACGCCAAGCCGGGCGTCAAGGCCGCCTCGATCGAGATCCAGTCGGAGACGACCGGCTGGTCGGGCGCCGTGTTCGCGGCTCCGAACGGCGGCGTGCCGCGCACGGTGCCCGGCGGCGGCTGGGTGAAGGCCGCGACCGTGACCGACGCCGGCAAGACGCTCAAGATCCCGCTCGACGGCACGGCCAGCAAGAGCTACCGGTACTTCCTCGTGTGGATCACCCAGATCCCCGAGGGCGAGGAGTCGGTGGCGCTGCGCGAGATCGTGCTCAACAAGCTCGTCGCGGGCAGCACGCCCTAGCGGCCGGGGCGCGCTGCGCGCTCCTTGCTCGCCGCGCGTGCTCCGCGGGCGATGCGCATCTCCTCCTGGGCACCGGGCGACCGCTCGAGGATGAACTCGACCGTGAGCGGTCGATCGGTGCTCACGTAGCCGTCCGAGCGCAGGAGCTTGACCGTGCTCGCGTTGGGGTTGAAGGGGTAGGGCCCCGGGAGGTCGGTGGCGGCACCGATGCGCAGCGGGAGCCCCGCGTCGAACACGGACGGCGGCACGCGCGTGGGCCCGGCGGGGCTGCCGGTGTCGACGAACCGGTCGAGGCTGCGATAGAGCGTGGTGCGGAGCTTCTCGGCACCCTCCGGCGCAGCGCCGTGGACGATCATCGAGACGATGCCGTCGCGCGGGGGCTTGGGCACCGTGAGCTGCTCGCCCCAGTCGGCGCGCTGGGTCGAGAGGCGACGGGGCGCGCTGCACGGCGGGTGCACCAGGGAGAGCACGACCCACTGGCCGTCCTGCGGCTGCAACGGTCGGTAGCGGCACAGGAGCTGCCGCGTGGTGGCGGGGCCGTCGAACGCGATGCTGCGGCCGTCGATGCTCGCGACGCCGTTGAGGAGGATGCGGTCGGGGGCGTCGGCCGACGCGATGCGATCGCGGTTGATGCGGTCGAGCGGGGTGCTGTAGGCCTGGTACGCCTGGAACACCGGGAGCGGCCGCCAATCGAGGTCGTACGCCCACGCCGCCGCCACCTCCCACGGCCAGACCGCGACGCTGTGCCCGCGGAGTCCCTCGACCGTCGTCGGGCTCATGGCGTCCGCGGCCTGCACGTTGCGCTTGCCCTGGTCGCGGATCGTGCGGGCGCGGCCACCGTCGACGATCCCGGACGCCTGCTGGATGCCGAGCTTCGCGTTGCCCAGGAGGTGCGCCATGCCGCCGTCGCCCGCCGGGGTCGTCTTGAGCACGACGACGACCGGGAGGAGCACCAGGACGATCGCGAGCGCCCGCGTCGGCCAGGTCACGCGCCAGGGCATCGCGAGCACGAGCGGCGCGAGGGTTGCGAACGGAATGGTCGCGTGGAAGTAGTCGTGGCGCACGAAGCCGGCCTTGAACACGAAGAACGCGACGACGATCCACACGGCACCGACGGCGATGCGGGTGCGCTTGGCGCCGTCGGCGCACCACCAGGCGGCGACGAGCCCGAGGACGACGATCTGCGCCATCACGGGGTACTGCCATTGCAGCGTCGAATCCTCGTAGCCCATGGCCTCGGAGTAGCCGGACACGATCTGGAGTGCGCCGCGGCCGTACGCGGCGAGATCGCCGAGCGACTGGCCGGTGCCGATCCAGCCGAGCAGCAGGACGATCAGGAAGGCGCCGGCGAACGCGCCCGCGAGGCGCACCAGCTCGCGGCCGCGGGCGGTGGCGAGCACGGCGACGACGGTCGCGGCCCCGATGAGGACGCCCACGTTGACCTTCCCGAGCAGCTCCCAGCCGGCGGCGGCGCCGAGCGCGGCGACGAGGGCGGTCCGGCCGCGCGCCGAGAGGTGCGACTGGTGGCCGGCGTACCAGAGCGCGCCGGCCGTGCCGAGCAGCTGGACCGGGTCGTCGAGCACCCACACGGTCGGGAGCAGCACGACGGCGGCGATCGGCCGGCCGAAGATGCGGCGGGCCAGGAGCCAGAGGACCGAGAGCCACGCGATGCGGGTGAGCACGAGGTACGCGATCGCCATGCGGCCGCTGTCCTCGAACCAGTAGGTCGGCTGGCGCAGCCAGCCGAGCGGGCCGTACGTGAAGAAGAGGTCGCGGCCCCAGGCGAGATCGCCGTGGGCCGCCATGTGGAGCCCGGCCTGCCACGAGGGATCGATGTTGTTGACCGGCAGATCGGGGATCCCGCGCCACTCGAAGAGCATCAGCAGCGTGCCGACCACGATGGCCTCGAGCGCCGTCGATCCGAGGATGCGGCGCCAACGCGGAGGCGTTCCGTCGTGGTCGATGGTGGTGGTGGCGGCGTCGGAGGCGGTCGTCATGCGAATGGGCGCCGCGAGCAGCGCCGTCCGCATGTTGTCATCCGCTCCGCTGCGACGCTCGGTCGACGCGGTGCGACCGGCCGCGGCTAGGCGATCGGCAGCCGGCGCGGGCGAGCGATCGCCCGCTGCAGCAGCTCCTCGAGGAGCTCGTCCCACGACACCCCGGAGGCCGCCCAGAGCTGCGCGTACACGCTCGTGGCCGTGAAGCCGGGCAGGGTGTTGATCTCGTTGAGCAGCACGACGGGACCGCCCTCGGCATCGAGGTCGACGAAGCAGTCGACGCGCGCGAGACCGTGGCAGTCGGCGTGCGCGTACGCCCGTAGGCAGAGCTCCTGCACCTCGGCAGCGACCGGCTCTGGGATCGGCGCGGGCGCGAGGAGGCTCATGCCGCCCTCGGTGTACTTGGCCTCGTGGTCGTACCACCCGCCGGTGTTCACGACGATCTGCCCGGGCTGGGAGACGCGCGTGTCGGCGGGCGGCCCGCCGAGGACGGCGCACTCGATCTCCACGCCGGGGGCGGAGGCCTCGATGATCACGCGGTGGTCGTAGGCCAGGCAGCGCTCGATGGCCGGTCCGAGCTCGGCGGGATCGCTCACGGGCTCCATGCCGAGCGACGAGCCGCCGCTCGCTGCCTTCACCCACCAGGGCTTCGCGAGCCGGGCGACCTCGCCGGCGACGACCTCCGGCTCGCTCGCCCAACGCGCGACGCTGACGGCGACGTAGTCCACCTGCGGGATGCCGGCTGCCTTTGCCGCATCCTTGCAGGCGACCTTGTCGAGGCTGAGGGCGCTGGAGAGCACGCCGGCGCCGACGTACGGCACGTCGAGGAGCTCGAGGAGACCCTGGACGGAGCCGTCCTCGCCACCGGGGCCGTGCAGCACCGGGAAGACGCAGTCGGCGCCGAGGAGGCCGGCGCCGGGGGTGAGCTGCACCTCGTCGCCGCCGCTGAGCCATCGGCCGTCGCGGCCCAGGGTGATGACGACGACCTCGTGGCCGAGCGCGGCGAGGCCGTCGGCGACGGCTGCGGCCCCGCGGAGCGAGACCTCGTGTTCTGGCGAACGTCCGCCGCCGAGGACCGCGACCTTCACGGCGTGGTCGCCTCGGGCGTCTCGGTGGGGGTGGCAGGGGCGCGGCCGATCACGATCGTGACGGTACTGCCCGGCTCGACGGTCTGGCCGACGGCGGGATCCGCGGAGATCACCTTGCCGACCTGCGCCGGGTCGGTGGTGTCCTCCTGGACGACCTGCACCCCGAGTCCGGCACTCTGGAGGCGATTCTCGGCGGTGGCCTGCGAGCGCCCGATCAGCTCGGGGATCTTCACCTCGGTCGGCTCGGCGGCGATCGTGAGAGTGACCGTGTCGCCCACCTTCGCGGTGCCGCCGCCGGAGGGATCCTGGCTGAGGACCGTGCCCGGTTCCTTGTCGGTCGACTCCTGCTCCGTGGTGCGGACGCGCAGGCCCAGCTCGTCGAGGGTGCCGCGGGCGGCGTCCTCGGGCTGGCCGGTCACGTCGGGCACGTCGACCGACTTGGGGCCGCTGGAGATCGTGATGGTGACGACCGTGGAGCGGGTGGCGACGCTGCCGCCGGACGGCGACGTCTCGATGACGAGCCCGGTGTCGACCTCCTCGCTGTCCTTGCGGCGGACCTTCGTGCGGAAGCCGGCGTTCTCGAGGCGGTCGACGGCCACCTCGCGGGTCTCGCCGTCCACCACGGGCACGGTCGCGCTGCCCGGACCGGTCGAGACGGTGAGGGTGACGGTGGAGCCCTTGTCGGCCTGCGTTCCCCCCTTGGGACGCTGCACGAGCACGGTGTCCAGGGGCTTGTCGTCCTCACGGCGGACCACGTTCACCTCGAACCCGCTGCGCTCGAGCTGCGCCTGCGCCTCCGTGACGGTGGCGCTGACGACGTTCGGCACCTGCACGCGCTCGCTGCTGCTCGTGAGCAGGAGCAGCAGCACGGCCGCGACGACGACGAGCGCGGCGGCCGCGATCACCCACGGGCGCTTCCACCACGGCGTGACGGGCGCGAGGTCCTCGACGGTGAGGGCGCGGCGGTCGCCGGTGTACTGGCGGCGGTCGCCGGCGGTCGCCGTGGTGGTCGGGTGCTCGCCGGTGCCGGGCGAGTAGACGGGCGCGATGCCGCGCGAGGCATCCGAGAGGGCAGCGAGGAAGGCGTCGGCGTCGGCGAACCGGTCCGACGGGCGCTTGGCGAGCGCGCGCATCACGACGGCGTCGAGTGCCTGCGACACCTCGGGCACGAGCGAGCGCGGCGAGCGCGGCTCGTTGTTGACGTGCGCGAGCGCGATCGACACGGCCGAGTCGCCCTCGAACGGCGTGCGGCCCGTGAGCATCTCGTAGAGGACGACGCCGACCGCGTAGAGATCGGTGCGCGGCGTGATGACCTCGCCCTGGGCCTGCTCGGGCGCGATGTAGTGGGCGGTGCCGAGGATCGAGCCCGTCGCCGTCATGTCGGAGGCGCCGCGGCGGGCGATGCCGAAGTCGGTGACCTTCGGGCGGCCCTCCTCGTCGAGGATCACGTTGTGCGGCTTGAGGTCGCGGTGGATGATCCCGTCGCGGTGCGCGGCCCGCACGGCGCGCAGGATCTGCTCGGTGATCGCGACCGCCTCGGCCGGGGCGATCCGCCCCTCGCTCACCTCGCGCTCCTTGAGCGTCGGGCCCTCGAGCAGCTCCATGGCGATGTACCACGTGCCGTTCCACGAGCCCGTGTCGTACACCGACACGATCCCGGGGTGCTGGAGCTGCGCGGCGGCCTTGGCCTCGCGGCGGAACCGCTCGACGAACTCCTGGTCCTCGGCGTACTGCGCGTGCAGCACCTTCACGGCCACCTTGCGGCCGAGCTGGATGTCCTCGGCGCGGAACACGGAGGCCATGCCACCCTGGCCGATCTGGGCCTCGACCTGGTAGCGGCCGGCGATCACGGAGCCTGGTCCGATGCGCTCGCTCACGAGGCCTCTTGGGGGGAGTGGTGGTGACGGGGGATCACAGCGCGGCCTGCATCATGGCGCGTGCGATGGGCGCCGCGTCGACTCCGCCCGTCGCACCCTGGATGCGGTTGAGGACGACGGCGACGGCGACGCGCGGGTTGTCGGCGGGGGCGAACCCGATGAACCAGGGGTCGACGAGGTCCTTCTGCACGTCGACCTCGGCGGAGCCGGTCTTGCCGGCCACGCTCAGTCCCGCGAGCTTGGATGCGGTGCCCGTTCCCTCTTCCACGACCTTCTGCATCATGCCGGTCAGCTCCGCGGCATCGCGGCGCGACATGGCCCGACCGGCCGACTTGCCGCCGCCGAGCGAGCGGACGGTGCGGCCGTCGGGGTCGAGTACCTGCTGGACCGTGGCCAGCCTCGGCTTGTCTCCGCCGCGCGCAATCGTGGCGGCGACGAACGCCATCTGCAGCGGTGTCACGCGGAGCCGTTCCTGCCCGATCGCGACGCGGGCGATGTCGACGTTCTCGTCGACGGGGATCAGCCGGTTGGTGCCGCGGGCGTACACGCCGCTCTCGAAGAGGTGCTCCTTCGGGATGTCGACCGGAAGCTGCTCCTCGAAGTCGAAGGCCTTCATGGCCTCGGCGATCGGGCCGGGGCCGAGGTCTTGGCCGATGCGCCCGAACGACGTGTTCACCGAGTGCGTGAGGGCGTACGTGAGGGTGATCTTGGGGTCGAACTTCTCGCCGTGGAAGTTGAAGAGCGGCTGCGACGCGGCCATGAGCGGGGCCGTGGCGTCGACGAGCGTGTTCGGGTCGTACTTGCCCGAGGCCAGGGCGGCCGCGGCCGTCACGACCTTCATCGTCGACCCCGGCGGGAAGCCGGCCTGCGTGGCCTTGTTGTAGATCGGCGAGCGCGGGTCGGTGAGCACCTTCTCGGCGCCCTTGCTCGTCGCGAAGTCGTTCGGGTCGTAGTTGGGCGTCGAGACGAGCGCGAGGATGCCGCCCGTGCGCGTGTCGATCGCGACCGCGGCGCCCGTGCGGTTCCCGATGCCGGCGAGCCCGGCGCGCTGGACCTTCGGATCGAGTGTGGCGACGACGTCGTTGCCGCGCTCGTTGCCCCGCAGCGCCGACAGGAGGGTCGAGGCGTCGCTCACCTTGCCGGTGAGGTCGTCCCGGTGGGCCTTCTCGATGCCGTCCGTGCCGGAGTTCGTGAACGCGTAGCCGACGAGCTGCGACGCCTCCTCGGCGGCCTGCGTGTAGCGACGCTCGTACGTCCCGTCGGGTTGCTTGACCGAGCGCGCGAGCAGCGTGCCGTCGCTCGCGCGGATCGTGCCGCGGGGCACGCGGGCCGTCTCGAGCTGCGGGCGGCGGTTGTTGGCGTTCTGGTTGACGTCGTCGGCCTCCACCACCGTCCAGCGGGCCGTGGCGCCGATCAGCAGCACGAACAGCCCGAGCACGACGACGAACATGCGCCGGATCCCCTGGTTCATCGTCGCGCTCCGCTCCGGGTCATCGCCAGGCCCCGCCCTTCGCGCGGTCGAGGTCGGCGCGGGTGTCGCGGCGGGCGCGGTCGGAGACCAGCAGCAGCAGCGCGAGCAGGATGAAGTTCGCCACGATCGAGGAGCCGCCGGAGGAGACGAACGGGAGGGTGACGCCCGTCAGCGGGATCACCTTCGTCACGCCGCCGACGATCACGAACACCTGGAGCGCGAACACGGTCGCAAGGCCCGCGGCGACGAGCTTGGAGAACGAGTCGTGGGCGACCGTCGCCACCTTGAACCCCCGCCAGACGATCAGCAGGTAGATCAGGAGGAGGCCGAGGGCGCCGACGAGCCCGACCTCGTTGACGATCAAGGCGTAGATGAAGTCGTTCTTGGCGGCCGGCAGCGGGTAGGTGCCGCCGGTCTCCGCCGTGTAGGTGACGATCGAACCGCCGAGACCTTGGCCGAGCATGCCGCCGTCGGCCTGCGCGAAGAGGCCCTGCGCGAGCTGGTAGCTGCCGCCGACCGGCTTGTCGTAGAGGTCCTGCGCGAACGGGTGCTGCCAGGCCGCGACGCGGTTCTGGATCGTCGGGCGCGTCTCGTAGAGCAGCCGCGCGCCGACCATGAACATCGAGAGCCCCGCCACGGGGTAGAGCAATCGCCCGGTCGCGATGTAGAGGAGCGCCAGACCGACGCCGAAGTACATGATCGCCGAGCCGACGTCCTGGATGACGAACAGCATGAGCATCGTCGCGCCCCAGACCGCGAGGAGCGGCAGCAGGTACTTGAGCGGGGGCAGCACGCCGAACGGGCCGCGGGCCTCCTGCACGAGCAGCTGGCGGTTGTCGGCCAGGTAGCTCGCGAGGTAGAGCACCAGGCAGAGCTTGGCGAGCTCGGTCGGCTGGAACCGGATCGGGCCGAGCGCGACCGACAGGTAGGCGCCGTTCTCGGGGTTCGAGATGCCCGGCAGGCGCGGCGCGAGCAGCAGCAGCACGCCGGCGAGCGCGAGCACGTTGCGGTAGTCGCGCAGCACCCGGTAGTCCTTGCGCAGCGCATAGATCGTGGCGGTGTAGCCGACGATCCCGATCACGAACCAGGTGGCCTGGCCGCGCGCGAGCGACTCGTCGATCCGGTAGAGCTCCACGAGCCCGAAGCAGGCGAGCACCGCGATGAGCGGCAGCAGGTACGGGTCGGCGTCGGGCAGGGCGATCGTCGTGATCACGTGCGCGACGGCGACGAGGCCGAGGAACACGGCGCCGTAGATCAACGAGGTGTTGCCCAGCTCGCCGCCGGCGTTGGCGAGGACCGATGCGAAGCCGATCGCGACGAGCAGCGCCGACGGGATCAGGAGGCCGAAGTCGCGAAGGCGGCGGAAGATCACCGCAGCTCGTCGCGCTCGACGGCCTTGATGAGGTCCTGGGCGTCGCCACCGGCGCGCAGCTGGTGGTCGAGCAGGCGCGCACGCTCGGCCGCGTCCAGCGACGAGATCGGCACGCCGGACTGGTAGACGGGCCGGTAGAGGCGGATCCCGAACGGCAGGTCGTACGGGACGCCCTGGTAGATCGAGACGAAGCCCTGCGAGCTCCCGATGAAGTAGGTCACGCGCGAGGCCGCCCAGCCGGCGGCGAGCACGATCGCGAGCGTGATGAAGGTGGCGATCGACGCCGCGATCACCTTCGTGCGGCGCGGAGCCGCCTTGCGCATCGCCCGGCGCGCGGCCTTCGGATCACGGGCCTGGAGCGGCTGTGCCTGCGGTCCGGCAGCGGCTGCGGCCGCGCGCACCTCCTCGGCGTCGAGCGTGCCGACGCTGCCGCCGGCGACCGTGACCGCCGTGTCGATGCCCGGCACGTCGTGCACGGCGGTGGTGGCCGGCCCGACGCTCGTGGGTTGGTCGTCGGCGTCGGCGCGGGGGGCGACGACCTCGTCGTCGAGCCCGCCGATCCGCACGAGCACGACGGTGATGTTGTCGCGGCCGCCCGCGGCGTTCGCGGCGGCGATCAGGCCGCGGCCGGCGACGTCGAGTCGGGCGTTGCCGGAGAGGATCTCGACGATGCGGCTCTCGGGGATCATGCCCGTGAGGCCGTCGGAGCAGAGCAGGACCACGTCGCCGGGCTGCAGGGCGAACTCGCGCACGTCCACCTCGACCGACGGATCGGGACCCAACGCGCGGGTGATGATCGAGCGCTGCGGGTGGTTCGCGGCCTCCTCGGCGGTGAGGCGGCCGGAGCGGCGCATCTCCTCGACGAGCGAGTGGTCGTCGGTGAGGCGGCGCAGGGTGCCGTCGCGCAGGAGGTAGGCGCGGCTGTCGCCCACGTGCGCGACCGTGAGCGCCTCCGGTCCGACGTGCGCGATCGTCGCGGTGGTGCCCATGCCCGAGAGCTCGGGGTCGCTCAGCTGCGCCTCGTGCACGGCGCGGTTGGCGCGGCGCACGAGCTCCACGAGCCGGGAGCGGACGATGCCGTCCTCCACGCCGAGGCCGAGCACGTCGATCGCGGTGCGGGAGGCGATCTCACCGGCCTTCGCGCCACCCATGCCGTCCGCGACCGCGTAGATCGGCGAGCGGGCCAGGAGGGCGTCCTCGTTGGCACGGCGCTGGCGACCGGTATCGGTGAAGGCGGCCTGTTCGACGACGCGGAGCATGGGGTGAGAGGGCGTTGGGTGGGCGACTAGTCGCGGTATTCGAAGACGGTGTCGCCGATGGCGATCTGGTCGCCGGCGCGCAACGACCAGGGCCCCTCGAGCTGCTCGCCGTTGACGAACGTGCCGTTGGTGGACCCGAGATCCTCCAGGATCGCGACCCCGGACTGTAGTTCGATGCGGGCGTGCCGCGACGACGCGTATGCGTCCTCGAAGGAGATCTCCACGTCGCCACGGCCGAGCGTGGTGCGCTGGGGCAGGTCGTACTCGAGCCCGGGACGTTGGCCCTGCATGCGCCTGATGATGAGGCGCGGGGCGCCGCGCTGCGCCACCAGCTCGCCCGTCGGTGCGCCCACCGCAGCGTGGAAGCCCGTGGCATCGGGCGGCGGCGGAGCGGTGACGAGCAGGTCCTCGTCGCGCAGGTCGCGCAGCGCCGAGCGGGCGACCCAGACGACGAAGAGGAACAGGACGGCGACGAAGGCGAGCTTCAACGCGAACGTGACGGGCTCGAGTAGCACCGCGCTAGCGGACCTCGATCACGGCCGAGGCGTGCCCGACCTCGATGCGCGCCCCCGGGCCGAGTCGGCGCGGAGTGGTGAGCGGTGCCCCGTCGACGCTGCTGCCGTTGGTGGAGCCGAGGTCGACGGCGTACCACCCCTGATCGTCGCGGCGCAGCTCGACATGCTGGCGGCTGACGGACGGATCGGAGACGACGACGTCGGACTTGCGGCTGCGCCCGATGATCGCGTGGTCGCCGAAGAGCTCGACGAGCTGGCCGTCGACGACGAGCCGCAGCGTCGGCGTGCGCGGCGCCGGCTGGGCAGGCGGGTAGGCGCCCGGGATCTGCGGCGGCGAGCTGGCGCGCAGGGTCGGATCGATCCACGGCGTCGTCATCGGGGCGTTCGCGCCGGGGATCTGGGGCGGGTCGGGCGTGGGGACCGGCGCGGCCGGCGGCGCAGGCGCGGCGTGCTGCTCCGGCTCCGGACCGTCCGGATCCCAGTCGTCGACCGGGTCGAGCCAGTCGGCGCCGTGTGGCACGGGGCCCTCGGGCTCGTGCTCGACGTAGTCCTCGGGCTGGTCGTAGCCCGCCCCGGCGAACGCGTCGTGCGCGTACGGATCCTCGTAGGCGTCGTCGTAGATGCCGTCGGCCTCGATCGCATCGGCCGGTTCGTGCGCCTCGGCGGGCGTGCCGATCGGGTCGGGCTGCACGGCCTGCACGGGCGGGCGGCGCTCCTGGCGAGGCGGCTCGGGCTGCGGTTCGGCGCGCGGCGGCGCCTCCTCGGCGCTGATCGGCGCGGTGCGCGCCTCGATGCCGAACTCGCCGAGGCGCAGGCGCTGGTCGGTGCGGAACTCGACGAGCGGGCGACGCACGAGCACGAGCCGCTCGCGGCGCGCGTGCTCGAGCAGGTAGGCGCCGAGCTCCTCGGCGACCGACGGCTCGACCCCGGCGTAGCGGGCGCGGTCCTCGGGCGAGAGGTAGACGATGTAGTCGGTCGGCGCGTACGTGCGGGAGAGCGAGACGCGCTTGTTGATCTCCATCTCACGGGCGAGTTTGCGCGCGATCTCGGTCGGCCGGACCTCCGTCCGGAAGACGCGGCCGACGGTCCCCTCGACGAGGCCACTGAGCGATTGCTCGAGGTTGCGCAGGAGCGCCATCCGCCGCATGGTAATGGCGCGCGGCCCCGCCGCGTGCAGGGGCGTTGCCGCGAGGGCCCGCCGCGCACGGTCACCGAGGCCGTTCAGGAGGGTCGCAGCGGCGGCTGCTCAACCGAGATCCGGGCCCGGTCCTGCTCCCGGAGCGCGGCTCGGGCGGCGACGACGAAGGCGGCCGCGATGGCCGGGCCGGCCCAGAGCGCGGGGCGCGCGTCGGCGAGGTGGGCGCCGGACATGGCTCCGCCGACGGCGCCGGCCCAGAGCGCCGCGGCGATCACGTCGGCGCCGAGGGTGCGGCCGCGGACGATCACGCCGAGCAGCACGGCCGCCGCGGCCCAGATACCGGCGAGCGGGAGCGCAAAGGTGGTGGCGACGGTCGTGAGGTCGCCGGGCGGGGCGTCGAGCAGCGGGGGTGCGCAGGGCGACGGCCGCGACGGCCGCGACGAGTCCGCCATGGACCGCGAGGCCAATGCGCGTGGCCGGGCGGGGCGCCATCGCGGCAAGGGCGGGCCAGGCGCCGGCGCCTCCGAGCACGGCCAGGCCGGCGGCGAGCCCGCCGGCGGGCCAGAGCGCGGGCCGCGCCGGGAGGAGCAGGAGCGGCGCGACGACGCAGACGGCGGCGATCGCGGCGGCGGTCGGCTCGGGACCGGCCAGCAGCGCAGCGGTGGTGACCGCGATCGCGACCCAGGTCACCCTGGGCACGAGGAACGCCAGGCCGGCGAGTGCGATGAGCACGGGCGGCGTGGCGGTCGCGTCGGTGATCACGCCCAGCACGGCCGCGGCGCCGGCGGTGCCGAGCACGCGCAGCGGCATCTTCGGCATGCGTCCGGGGACGGCGAGCCGGGGCGGATCGCTGCTCGCGTGCTCCGGACCGAAGCCCGGCTGCGGCTGCGGCCACGCGCCGACGCCGGGCGCGGCCTGCGGACCGAGGCCGGCCGGGGAGAGCGCGAAGTCGCCGGGGTGCTGTCCGGGACGCGGGTGCGCGACGTCGGGCGGGAGCGGCGGCGCCGGCGCTGGAGCGTGGCCACGGTGGCGCGTCGCGTCGTGGGCGTCGTGGGCCGCGGGGGCGTGGGCCGCCTCGGGCTCGACCACGGGCGCTGCGGCAGCCGGGGCCACGCGCGTGCGGCCACGCTCCGGGCGCCGGCGCGCCCCGGTGCGCGCCGCCATCGCGAGTTCCCGCAGGCCCTCGTCGAGGTCCCACAGGTCGCCGCGGTCGGCCGGGTCCAGCTCGAGGCAGAGGTCGACGGCGTCGGTCACGTCGGGCGGAAGGTCGGGGCGCGCCTCGGCGAGCGACGGCATCGGGTGCAGCGCGCGCACGGCGGTCTCGGCCGGGGTGTCGCGGCGGCGCGGGTTGTGCCCGACGAGCGCCTCGTAGACGACGACGGAGAGCGCGAACACGTCGGCGGGCGCACCGGCTCGATCGCCCCGCGCCTGCTCGGGAGCCATGTAGGCCATCGTGCCGACCACGTCGCCGACGGCCGTGAGGGTCTCCGCCCCGTGCAGCGCCGCGACCCCGAAGTCGGTGAGCTTCGCCCAGGCGCCCGCGGCCCTCGGATCCCGCGGGCAGAGGATGTTCGCCGGCTTCACGTCGCGGTGCACCACGCCGGTCTCGTGCGCGTGCGCGAGCCCGCGCAGGATCGAGCCGGCGTACCGCGCCACGTGCAGCTCCGGCACGGGGCCGTGACGGAGGACCTGCCGCAGGTCGGCGCCGTCGACGAGCTCGCTCACGATGATCCAGCCGTCGCCCGTGGCACGGGCGTCGATCAGCTCGACGATCGCCGGATGGTGGAGCCGCGCGGAGGTGATGGCCTCGCGCTGGGCGCGGTCGTCCATGCCGCGCACGCGCTTGACGGCGACGAGCCTCCCGGTGCGCACGTCCCGGGCGCGCGAGACCACGCCCATGCCACCGCGACCGATCACGCCCAGGCTCTCGTAGCGCCCCAGGAGCAACCCGGGCGCGCGGCCCCAGGGCGTGTCGTCGGAGGGCGCGTGCATGGCAGAGAGTGTCGTCGGACTGGGTCCGTCGAGGAGGAGGTTCGCCACCGAGAAAGAATCCCCTAGCGAATTCCAGGGACCCGACGGTCATACTTGACCGAAGGGCCTGCCCTCAGACCCGATTCTTCGTGGCCTTCTTCGACGACGATCCTCCGACGCAGCAGCGGCGCTCCACCGGGCCGCCGAACCCTCCGCGTCCTCCCCGCCCCAAGTCCGTCCAGGACCAGCAGACGATCTGGGCACGTCGCGGCGTGGCCGGCGTCATCTTCCTGCTCTTCCTCATCATCGTCGGCCTCGGCCTGAACGGCTGCGTGAACTCCTCGCGCAAGAACGCGCTGCAGGACTACGGCCAGGCCGTCGGCGAGATCGGGACGGAGTCGAGCTCGAACGTGAGCCAGGGTCTCACCCTCCTCGCCCGCCCGGGCGACCAGGAGGCGCTCGCCCAGCGCAACGCCCTCGACAAGCTCGCGACCGATTCGCGCAGCCTGACCGAGCGCGCCCGCAAGCTGAGCACGCCCGGCGGCCTCGAGGGCGCCACCCAGAACCTCGTCACGGCCCTGAGCCTGCGTGCCGACGCGCTGAGCCGCATCGCCGACCGCATCGCCACCGCCCGCGGCACGAGCCGCGCGCAGGCGGAGGATGCGACGAAGCAGATCGCCGGGCAGATGGAGGCGCTCCTCGCATCCGACGTGCTCTGGCAGCTGCGCGTGACGCCGTACATCAAGGACCGCGCCGAGGAGCTCGACGTGCGCGACGACGGCGTGGAGGACAGCGTCGTCCTCACGAACCTCGGCTGGCTCAACGCGGGGACGGTCGCGAACCGGATCGACGGTCAGACCGACACCGACGACGCATCCGCGCAGACGCAGTGCGTCGCCGGGTCGCCGCATGGCCACGGCCTCACCGCCGTGTCGGCCAACGGCAAGACCCTCACGGAGGGCTCGAGCGCCGTCACGACGATTCCGAACGGCAGTGGCCTGAGCTTCGTCGTCTCGATCGCCAACCAGGGCGACAACGACGAGACGGGCGTGCTCGTCTCGATCTCGGGCACGAGCAAGGCCACCGGCAAGGAGGTCTTCTCGGAGACGAAGAAGGTCGCCAAGACCACCAAGGGCGCCGCCTCACAGGTGACGATCCCGATCACCGCGGCCGTCTCGAGCGCCGTCACGGTCACCGCCGAGGTGAAGCCGGTCGCGTGCGAGATCAACAAAGCCAACAACAAGAAGACGTTCCAGGTCATCTTCGGCTGATGCCCGCAGCGCACCTTGCGCCGCAGGCCCAGCCGGGCGTGAGCCGGTAACTTCGAAGGCATGGAGCAGGACCAGATCGCCCTCGGGCTCGGGGCCGCCGGCCTCGTGCTCGGGCTCGTGGCGCTCGTGTGGGCGACGATGCTGCAGCGTCGCCTCGGCCGGCTGCAGCGCGCGCAGCGGGCCGTGCTCGGCGAGCATGGCGAACGCGACCTCGTGCTCCACGCCAAGTCGCTCACCGACCAGGTCCACCAGATGGTGGCGTTCGTGAAGCACAACACGGAGGAGACGGGCAAGCGCCTGGACGTGGTGGAGCACCGCCTCGAGGGCACGATCGCCCACTCCGGGCTGGTGCGGTACGACGCCTACAACGAGATGAGCGGCCGCCAGTCGACCTCGATCGCGCTGCTCGACGCCCGCAAGACGGGCGTGATCCTCTCGTCGATCCACCACCGCGACCAGGCCCGGCTCTACGCGAAGGGCGTGCGTGAGGGCGTCGGCGAGCTGGAGCTCTCGCCCGAGGAGGCCGAGGCGCTGCGCGTCGCGATGGGCGGATGAGCCCGACCGTCGGCTACCTCGGACCGACCGGCACCTTCTCGCAGGTCGCCGCGGGCCGCCTCACGGAGGGCTGGCGGGGATCTCTCGTGCCGGTCGAGTCGATCGTCAACCTGATCCAGGATCTCGCGGCCGACGGCCCACTGCCCGGCGAGCCGCGCCTGGATGCCGTGGTCGTGCCGATCGAGAACTCCACGGAGGGGTCGGTCGGCGCCACGCTCGACACGCTCGTCGACCATCCCGAGCTGATCATCACGGCCGAGCTCGACCTTCCGATCGAGCAGCTCCTCGTCGCCGCACGGGACCTTCCGCTCGACGCCATCACCCAGATCTACTCCCACCCGCAGGGCCTCGCCCAGGCGCGGCGCTTCCTCGCCGAGCACGTGCGGCAGGCGACGGTGATCCCGGTCTCGTCCACGAGCAAGGGCGTCGAGCTGATCGCCGGCACCGACGAGCCGTGGGCCGCGATCGGTTCGCGTCGCGCTGCCGAACTCAACGACTGCGTGATCCTGCGCGACGACATCCAGGAGCAGGTGAACGTGACCCGCTTCGTGCTGATCGAGCGCGTCGGCACGCGGGTGAGCCCGTCGGCGTTCTCCGACGACGAGGCCTCGCGCCAGCGCCGCGCGGGCGATGCCGGCGACGACCGCCCGATGAAGACGACGGTCGTGTGGCAGGGGCAGGGCGACGGCTCGCCGGGCTGGCTCGTGCGCTGCCTCTCGGAGTTCGCGTTCCGCGGACTGAACCTCTCGAAGATCGAGTCGCGCCCGCTGCGCGGCCAGCTCGGCCACTACCGGTTCTTCGCCGATGTGGAGGGCGCAGCCGGCACCGATGCGGTGGACGGCGCGATCGAAGGCCTGCGCAAGCAGTGCGACGAGGTGCGGGTGCTGGGGAGCTACCCCGTCGCCGCCGACCCCGTGCCCGTCTAGCGCGTCGGCGCGCCGACGGCGGCGCGACCGCCTCACCGGTCACCGGTGCTTCACGGTTCCGCTTGACCTGCGAGTTACAGTTGGGCTGTGCCCGGCTCGCCATCCACAGCCACACCACCAGGCCCACAAGGCTCCGTTCCCCCCCAAGACCGAGGGAGCGGAGGTGTCGCCACCGGTATCGGTGGCCAGGTCTTGGTGCTGAATGCGACGTATGAGCCGATCAACGTCTGCACCGTGCGACGCGCCGCCGTGCTGCTCCTCAAGGAGCGCGCGGAGCTGATCGAGGATCGCGTCGGCAGCCCGCTGCACTTCGGCGTCGGCGAGATGCCGCGCCCCGAGGTGATCCGGCTGACCCGGTACGCGCCGGTGCCACGCGAGACGCGCACGCGCCGCATCACGCGCCGCGCGATCTTCGCCCGGGACGGCTGGCGCTGCCAGTACTGCGAGAGCCGCTCCGACCTCACCGTCGACCACGTGATCCCCCGCGCGAAGGGTGGCGGCAGCACGTGGGACAACGTGGTCGCGTGCTGCGCGCCGTGCAACCGCCGCAAGGGCGACATGCTCCCGCACGTGGCCGGCATGATCCCGCGCACCACACCGCGCGCACCGCACCCCGACGTGTTCATCCATGTCGCTGCGCCGCGCACGCCCGAGGTGTGGGCGCCGTGGCTGCGGATCGTCGCGCGCAAGGGCGATCGGGTGGGGCCCGCTCCGCCCGACGAGGCGCTGGCGGCCGCCGCCTAGGCTGCGCTCGGCACGGTGCCGACGGCGCCGTTCGCGATGCGTCGTACTGCCGTGGCAGGATGCATCGCCGTGGCCTACCTGCGGCAGCGCGACACCGACGACACGGGTCTTGGCCCTTCTCCCTGGGGCGCCATCCTGCTCGTTTCGTGGTTCGGGGTGCTCGCATGGTCGGCGTAGAGCAGCTCGGCCGTCGGGTGGTGCTCGCGTGCGGGGCCGCGGCTGCGGTCGCGCTCGTCCTCTTGGGCTTCGCGGGCGGGGCGACCATGCCCGACGGCCTCGATGGCGTCGGCAGTGCACTCCGCCCGCTCTTGTTCGCGATCGGGGCGCTGTTCGTGCTCGCGACCGCCTGGGCGAGCCGGCCGGCGGCTCGCGCCTGGCCAGCGGCGTTGCTCGGCGCGGCGCTCGTCCTGGCATCCAGCGCCGCTTCGCCCGCCTTCGACGGCCGGCCGGTCGCCTTGCTCGTGAGCGGGGCCTCAGGGCTCGTCGTCGCCCTCACGGTGCTGGCGCTCGTGCATGAGCGCTAGCAGGGACGTGCCCGCTCGGCCCGCGAGGCGGCAGCGCGGATCGACTGACCGCCGGCGGCATGCCCGCGCGGCGCACCCCATTCCCACGCGGCGCTTGGGAGTCTAGGCTCTCCGGCGTGTCTTCCCGGCTGAACCTCCCCTCCATCCCGCGGTCGGCGCGGGGCGTCGTCGCCGGCGTGGCGGCTGCCGCGACGCTCGCGGCGGCCGGCTTCGCCGTGCCCGCCGGCGCGCGCACGAGCGCCGACGACATCTGCGCGGGCCACCGCACGGCGGGGGCGAAGTGCCAGCCCGGCAAGGGCCGCAAGACGGCCGGCGGCAACGGCAAGGCGAGCCACGCGGGCTGGCCGGCGATCACCGGCATCCTCTGGATGGTCAACACCGGCACCACCGGCCGTTCGGACTCCGGCACCGACAAGAACGACGAACTGCTCGGCTCGCACGGCGGCGACACGCTCAGCGGCGGCAAGGGCAACGACGTGCTGTGGGGCGACCAGTCGCCGACGGGCAACAACGAGTGGCAGCACGACACCCTCTCCGGCGGCGAGGGCAAGGACTGGATCTACTCGAGCCACGGCAAGAACACGATCGAGGGCGGCCCGGGCGACGACCACATCTTCGTGCACTTCGGCAAGGGCACCGTGAACTGCGGCCCCGGCTACGACTCGGTCAAGAAGACGCTCAAGAAGAAGTACACGTTCAAGAACTGCGAGCACTTCTTCCGCTAGGCCGGCTCGGCGGGCGCGCTCGGCTCGCGCGCCAACGACGGTCCCCAGAATGCGCAAGGGGCGCCCCGGCCGAGCCGGGGCGCCCCATAAAGCGCAAACGCTATTCACGGATCGTCGGTGGTCTAGCGGCCGCAGGGACTAGTCGCGGCGCCGACGATTCGCGGGTACACGTCGGTTGTGGTTTGTCCCGTCAGGCCCGCGTTCGCGGGGCCGGGGATCCGGGTACCTCCAGGGTCCCATAAAGACTCTCGTAGATTCGGATCACCTCCCTTCTCTGGTGAAACCCAGACTAGCGGCGCGTCGGACGGAACCAAACCGCATCTGGACAGCTGGCGCATGCGGGATTTTCGACGGCTGTCCAAACGATCGGGAGCGGTCCCGTCCGAGCGGTGTGCCAGAGCGCCGCGGGCGAGCGATGCGCCCCGGTCAGTCGGTCCACCAGCCGGGGACCATCTCGCCGTCGCCCTTCAGGTGCTGCCCGACGGCGAGGAGGGTCATGCCCTCCGGGCCGCCTTCGAACTCGCGCATGACGGCGGGCGGGCAGTGGAGCACGTCGAGGCGGGCGAGGTCGCGGATCTCGTCGTCGAGCTTCACGCGTCCCGAGCCCTCGAGGACGAGGTAGATCTCCTCGGCGTCGGTGTGACGGTGGCCGAAGCCGAAGCGCTTGCCGGGCGCCATCCGGTAGTAGGAGGCGCCGGCCTGCTCGGTGCCGAGGGCGGCGTGGATCACCCGCGCCTCGCCGAACTCCATGCCGTACTTCGGTGCGAGATCCTCGATGTCGTCGATGTTCGTGTGGACGTAGTCGGAGGCCATCGGGCGATCATGCCGTGCGGACCCGGGTCCGGGGACGACACCGCCGGGCAGGGCGGTCCTGACCGTCCCATTGTCCGGGGTCGGGGGACCTGGACGGGCACGGCCAACGGCGTTCGGGTGGGGGTGTGCGGCTAGTGATGTGGCTGGCCGCGCTGCTGCCTCACACCGGCGGCGGGGCCGTGCTCTCACACGCACCACCGAGAACCTGGAGGTTCCGATGTCCACGATGAAGCGCACCCTTGCCGTCGGCCTGGCCGCGGCCGGCTCCCTCGGCCTCGCCGGCACGGCGAGCGCGGCGCCGACGGTCGACCTGAGCGATGTGGTGAAGGCCGCAAAGCTCGATCCGTCCCGCCCGGATGGTGGCACCACCGCCGGTTCCAAGGCCGATGTGCAGGTGGTCGAGGCCGCGCTCTTCTACGAGGGCCTGCTCGGCTACGGCTACGTCGACGGGTCGTACGGCACGAAGACCATCAGCGCGTACGGGTCGTGGCAGCGCAGCCTCGGCTACACCGGCGCGGACGCCGACGGCATCCCGGGCCTGACGTCGCTGCGCAAGCTCGGCAACAAGTGGGGCTTCAACGTCGTCCAGTAGGCGCGGCGCGGCCACCGGTCGCACCCCAGAACGACGAAGGGCGCCCGGGAGGGCGCCCTTCTGTCACATCACCCCGTCAGCGTAGCGCGTCGGGGGAGCACCGCCTACCCCGATCCGAGGATCGGGGTAGTGCGCAGCTCCGTCAGGTGACGTCGTCTTCCGTGGTCGGCGTGTCGGATTCGCCCGGTTCGTCGATCTCGGACTCGTTGATCTGCACGCCGGGGCTGCCCTCGGCGTCGTCACCCTCGGGGGTGTCGCCGATCGGCAGCTCGGGCGACTCGCCGCCGTCGAGGGTTCCGTCGAGCGTGCCCTGACCGTCGTTCTCGTCCTCTTCGTTGTCGAACACGACGGCGACGGCGGAGACGATGTCGTCGTCGCGCACGTTCATCACCTTGACGCCCTGCGAGAGGCGGCCGTAGCGGTTGATCTGGCGGACGACGGTGCGCTGGACCATGCCCTCCTTGGAGATGAACACGAGGCCATCGTGCTCGCGGACGACGAGTGCGCCGGCGAGGGCACCCTTGGCGTCGGTGAGCTTGATGGTGCCGACGCCCTTCGTGCCGCGGTTGGTCTTGCGGTACTGGTCGATGCCGGTGCGCTTGCCGAAGCCGTTCTCCGTCACGACGAGGAGATCCTCGTCGTCCTTGGCGACGTCCATCGCGAGCACGCCGTCGCCCTTGTCGGAGATGTCCATGCCGCGGACGCCGCTGGTGTCACGACCCATCGCCCGGGTCGCCTCCTCGTGGAAGCGCACGGCCTGCCCCTTGCGGCTGACCATGAGGATGTCGTCGTCGCCCGAGGTGCGGCGGACGGCGATGAGCTCGTCGTCGTCGCGGATCTTGATGGCGATGATGCCGTCGGCCTTGATCGGCGTGTTGTAGAGGCCGAACTCGGTCTTCTTGATGACGCCGTTGCGGGTGGCGAAGACGAGGAACGGGCCCTCGGCGAAGTCGCGGGTGGAGAGGACGGACTGGATCCGCTCTCCCTCGCGCAGCGGGAGGATGTTGACGAGCGCGCGGCCCTTCGCAGTGCGGCTGGCCTCGGGGAGCTCGTAGACCTTCTTGCGGTAGACCTTGCCGCGGTTGGAGAAGAAGAGCAGGAAGTCGTGGCTCGAGCACACGAAGAGGTGCTCGATGAAGTCGCCATCCTTCATGTTCATGCCGGTGACGCCGCGGCCGCCGCGGTTCTGCTGGCGGTAGGTGCCGAGCGGCAGGCTCTTGATGTAGCCCGAGTTCGTGATCGTGATGACCATCTGCTGGTCGGCGATCAGGTCCTCGATGTCGATCTCGTCTTCGGAGTCCGTGATGATCGTCTTGCGCTCGTCGCCGAAGCGCTCGCCGATCTCGGTGAGCTCCTCCTTGATGAGGGCGAAGATCTTGCGCTCGTCGCCGAGCAGCTCGCGGAGCTCGCCGATGCGCTCGGTCTTGTCGTCGTACTCGGCCTGGATCGCGTCGGCCTCGAGGGCGGTCAGCTGGGAGAGGCGGAGGTCGAGGATGGCGCTCGCCTGGATCTCGGAGAGATCGAAGCGGCCCATGAGCTCGGCGCGGGCGTTCTCGCGGTCACGGCTGGCACGGATGACCTCGATGACCTCGTCGAGGTGGTCGAGCGCCTTGAGCAGACCCTCGAGCACGTGCACGCGGCGCTCGAGGACCCCGAGCTCGTGCTTGGAGCGGCGGACGACGACTTCGCGCTGGTGCTCGATCCAGACGCGCAGGGCCTCGCGCAGGCCGAGGGTGCGCGGCACGCCGTCGACGAGGGCGACCGTGTTGACGCCGAACGTGGTCTGGAGCGGCGTGTGCTTGAAGAGCTTGTTGCGGACGACCTCGGGGATCGCGTCGCGCTTGAGCTCCACCACGAGCCGCATGCCGCGGCGGTCGGAGTAGTCCTGGATGTCGGCGATCTCGGGGATCCGCTTGTCGCGGACGAGGTCGGCGATCTTGTTGATGACGCCGTTGTCGCCGCCCTTCTTCACCTCGTACGGAAGCTCGGTGATGATGAGCGCTTCCTTGCCACGGCCGATGTCCTCGGTGTGGATCTTGGCGCGCACGCGGACCTTGCCGCGGCCGCTCTCGTACGCGGAGCGGATGCCGGTGCGGCCGACGATGATGCCGCCGGTCGGGAAGTCCGGGCCGGGGACGTGCGAGAAGAGCTCGTCGTCGGAGACGTCCGGGTTGTCGATCAGCGCGTTGACGGCGTTGACGATCTCGACGAGGTTGTGCGGCGGGATCTTGGTCGCCATGCCGACCGCGATGCCGGAACCGCCGTTGACCAGCAGGTTCGGGAACCGCGCCGGGAGCACGACGGGTTCCTGCTTGGAGCCGTCGTAGTTGGGCTGGAAGTCGACGGTGTCGCTGTCGAGATCGCGGAGCATCTCGGTGGCGATCCGGGCGAGGCGGGCCTCGGTGTACCGCATGGCGGCGGCGGGGTCGTCGTCGATCGAGCCGAAGTTGCCCTGGCCGTCGATGAGCTCGTACCGCATCGAGAACGGCTGGGCCATGCGCACGAGCGTGTCGTAGATGGCCGAGTCGCCGTGCGGGTGGTACTTGCCCATCACGTCGCCGACGATGGCGGCGCTCTTGGAGTACGGGCGGGTCGGGCCCTGGCCGTTCTCGTTCATCGAGAACAGGACGCGGCGGTGGACCGGCTTGAGGCCGTCGCGCGCGTCGGGGAGGGCGCGGCCGACGATGACCGACATCGCGTAGTCGAGGTACGCGGTCTGCATCTCGTCTTCGAGTGCGCGGGGCTCGATGTTGCCGCCGCCGATGAGATCAGCTGAACTCATGCGTCACTCCTTTCCTCGCACAGGTTTGGTTCGGTGGTGCCCACCGGATCAGACATCGAGGTTGGCGACGGAGGCGCCGTACTC
>JAQIJQ010000012.1:0-75421 GCA_036946195.1 Patulibacter minatonensis
GCATCGAGCTCGACCAGAAGGACAACCCGAAGACCGCCAACGCGTTCGCCAGCCTCGTGCGGGCCAACTACTACGACGGCACCGCCTTCCACCGCGTGGTGAAGGGCTGGGTCGTGCAGGGGTGGCGATCCGGCCGGCAACGGCTCGGGCGGCCCGACCTGGCAGGTGGTCGAGGCCCCGCCGAAGGACGCGAAGTACACGCGTGGCACCGTCGCGATGGCGAAGACCGCGACCCGACCCCGTCGGGCGCCTCGGGCAGCCAGTTCTTCATCGTCGTCGGGGAGGACGCCGGCCTGCCGACCGACTACGCGATCGCCCGGGAAGGTCAAGACCGGGCCGCAACGCCGTCGACGCGATCAGCAACCTCGGCGCCGATGGCACGGACGGTCCGCCGTCGCGCCCCGTGGTCATCGAGAAGGCCCTACCTCGACGTGAAGTAGGTCGCTTCGGCCGCGCGCCGGAGTCCTGCAGTCGACGAGTCGTCCAGGCCCGCGCACGGGGCCGGCTGAAAGCGCGTATGAGGGTGCCCCTGCCGCTGGAACACCGGCCCATACCGGCGTTACGGTGCTCCCATGCGTCCCCCCACCCGGGCGATCGTCGCCCTGGGGGTGGCGGTCGCCACGCTCGTCCCAGCTCGCGCATCCCTCGCCGCCCCGTCGTGGTCGGTCGTTCCGAGCCCCTCGGCCTCCTCGGCCCAGCAGCGCGCTGCCGCCGAGGGGCAGCGGCACGGCCACGCTCGTCTGGCAGCAGTCGACCTCGGCCGGCACCGAGCTGTGGGACCGCCCGCCGCACCGGCCCGTCGGGCGCGGTGAGCTCGCCAGTCCGCCTCTCGGCCGCCGCCGGCGCCGGCCAGGGCATCACGGCCGACGAGCCCGCCCTCGCTGCGAACGCGAGCGGCCTCGCCGTCGCCGCGTGGACGGCGCGCCTGCCCGGCTCGACGCGCACCGTTGATCGCGATGAGCGCCCGCGCCTCGGGCGCGGCGGCCTGGTCGACGCCCGTGACGATGTCGGATGCGACCTACCCGGCGAGCTCGCCGACGATCGCGCTCGACGCGGCGGGGCAGGCGATCCTCGCGTGGCAGCAGGGCAGCGCCGACTACACGCAGGGTGCGCGTGGAAGCCGTCGACCCGAGCACGTTCGCCGCCTCGTCGCCGGCCACGATCAGCTCCAACGCCGGGCACCTCGCGCTAGCCGCGGCTGGCGGCCTCCGCGCAGGGTTCGGCCTACCTCGCGTACGTCGAGACGGCGGTGTCGTTCAGCCCGCCGTACACGGGCGCCGTCACGCTGCGCGCCGCGACGCGCGCTCCGGGCGCGGCCGCCTTCGGCACCGCCAGCCAGGTCGTGAAGCTGAACTCGGCGAACGTGACCGACCTCCAACTGGTCGCCGACGAGGCGGGGACGGCGACCGTTGCTTGGGCGCAGCCCGACAGCTCGACCCGGCGCGCCCGGCGGAGCCTGGGCCTCGACCCACCTCGCCGGCACCACCACCTGGCCGGGTCTGCGACTGGGCACCACCTCGGGTGCGTCGCCGTCGATCGCGACGAGCCAGGCCGGCGGCGCGGCGCTCGCATGGATCGAGCCGCCGACGGGCACCGCCGGTACCGACGGCATCGGCACGGTGAACGTCGCCCGCCGGGCGCCCCGGCACCACGAACTGGAAGGCCACGCCGAACGTCGCGCTCACCGGCAGCGGCGAATCGGCGCTCAGCCCGGCGGCCGGCATGAGTCCAAACGGGACGATCGTCGTCGCGTGGACGAGCCGCACGAACGGCGGGGGACCAGGCGCGCCAGTCGGTCTGGACCGCGGGCAACGCGAACCCGTGGCCGGCCGCCGATCTCGGCGCCCCGGGCGGCACGCTCGCGGGAGCGTCGGTCGTCGTCGACGAGCGCGCGGGCCTCGCGACGTGGCTGCGGACGACCGGGAGCACGACCGTGTCGTTCCTCGGATCGCTCGACATGTCGACCGCTGCCGGCACGCCGCCGACGCCGACGCCCACGCCGACGCCTGCGACGCCGACCCCCACCGCCAGCGCGACGCCCACGCCAACGCCCGTCCCGGGCACGACCGCGACGCCCACGCCCGCCCCTGGCACGACCACGACGCCCACGCCGGCCCCGGGCACGACCACGACGCCCACGCCCGCCCCTGGCACGACCGCGACGCCCACGCCCACGCCGGCTCCGGGCACGACCACGACGCCGACCGTGCGGCCCGCAAGCACGCCGACGCCGGCCGGCGCGACCGTGCGGCCGGTCGCCACGCCGACGCCGGCGGCCGGAGCGACCGCTAAGCCGGCGACCACACCGACGCCGGCCGCGAAGGGCTCGAGCGTGGCGGTGGGTGCGCCAACGGGCGTGTCGACCACCGTCGGCACCTCGACGCCGCTCGGCGGCGCTGCGACCTTCACGGCCTTCCGCGCGCTGGGGAAGAAGCGCTTCGCCCCACGGCGACTGCAGCCGTCCGCTGGTCGCCGGCGGTGCAGGCCTGCCCCTCGAGCTCACGACCACCCAGGCCGGCACGATGCGGTTCGTCGTCACGGCCACGCCGAAGGGCGGCAGGGCCCGCAACCTGACGCCGGCGATCAGTCTCGCCGTCAGCCCGGGCGCGACGCGCACCGTGTTCACGGGCTGCCTCGCAGGAAAGGCGCTGCGCCGGGGTCGCTACAAGCTGAAGGTGATCTACAGCGACGCCGGCGGCACCGTGAGGGGGCGCCGTGCGCTGCCGTTCGTGATCAGCCGCTGAGCGCGCACTGCGCGCCGCGCGTGCTCAGTCTGCCCGCCGGACCCTCGCTGCGCAGCTTGAGCACGTGCGCGCCGTTGCTCTGCTCGATGTCGAGCGCGGGGTCGTCGTCGGTGCCGTTCCGGGTGATCTGCTCACCTTTGATGATGCGCTGCGTGCGCTCGTGGTTCACGGCCTTGACGGTGCCGGTGGCGGTGCCGTTGCCCCAGTCCCACTCCACGTCGGTGCCCTTGCGGATCTGCTCGGTCATGCGTGGAGTACGGCATGGCCTCGCGCACCTGCCGACGCGCGGCGCGGTCGCCCGCGGGCGGCTGCGCGGGCGTTCCGTCGCAGCTTCGGTGCACGTTCGCGTGATTTCGGGGCCCTGCGTCGCGAACGGCCCGGTAGCGTGCGCTGCATGACCCGGATCGCGGACCTCTCCATCGGCTCGTCGGACTTCGACGCGCCCTTCCTCAAGATCCTCGAGGACAGCGGCCTCGAGAAGGAGGAGTTCGAGGGGCTCGACTACTTCACGTGGGTGCCGTTCTTCGTGATCGCGGGCGCGACGGTCGCCCCGAAGATCCGCGTGCACGGTGATCACACCCACTTCGAGGGGGCGACGATCGACGTGCCCGAGGGCGAGCTCGAGCTCTTCTACGACGCGCTGCCGCATCTGCTGGCACAGGTGTACGAAGCCGAGGACGAGGAGTAGCCGGCGGCCGGCCAGGCTCTGCGCAGCAGCCCGGCCGGGCGATACGCTCGCGGCATGTCGTCCATTCGCCGCACTCTCGGCCGCCGGCGCCTGGGCCGCGCGGCGCTCGCCGTAGGCCTCTCGGCCGCGGTGGCCGTGCCCGCGTCGCCCGCTGCGGCGGCGACGCGGTTCGTCTCGACCGTCCGTCAGGGTCCGGTCACGCTCACCGTCACCGGCACGAGCAAGAAGGAGCAGGGCTTCACGCGGTACCGCAACATCACGTCGACGTTGCGGGCCGGCTCCGGCAAGGTGGTCCGCACCACCTTCACCGGCTCGGCGCAGGAGAGCCTGAACCTGAAGCCCAAGCCGCGGCTCGCGGACGTCTCGGGCGACGGCCGGCCGGATGCGCTGGTCGACACCTTCTCGGGTGGGGCGCACTGCTGCACCGTCGCGACGATCTTCGTGTCGACGGGGAAGACGACCTTCGCGAAGCCGTTCCGGGCGGCGTGGGACGGCGGCTACCGCCTGCGCGATCTCGGCACGGGTGACGGCGTCGACGAGATCGTCGCGGTCGACCAGCGGTTCGACTACCTGTTCGCCGCGCATGCCATGTCGGCGCGCCCGATCACGATCGAGCACGCGACGGCCAAGGGCAAGCTCGTCGATGTCTCGACGCAGTTCCCGGACCGCCTGCGCGTGGACGCCGACGAGTGGATCGCGGCGTTCCGAGATCTGAAGGCGGAGCCCGGGGAGACGGAGGACGACGTGGAGGGTCGCGGGTTCGCGGCTCGGTCCATCCTCGCGGCGGCGCTTGCGGACCTGCTGCGGATCGGCGCGCTGGACGAGGCGAAGGCGCTCGCGGCGGAGTCGGTCGCCCGCGGCGACTTCGCGCACATTCCGCCGAAGGACGAGGGCATCTTCGACACGGATGTCGCGCACCAGCTCCAGAAGCTCGGGTTCGTCGACGACTGGACGGTGCTGGGGCTTCCGCAGTGAGCGGCCGTCGAATCGTGGGGAGGCCGCGTGGGCTGGCGTAGCTGGATCGAGCGGTTCCGGCTCCGTCGCCGCGAGAAGGACCGTGCGCCGGGGTACTTCGATGCGCGCGGCACCGACGTGTTCGCCACCGTCGGCGCGTCGCTGTGCACACCGGAGCTCGACGCCGTGACGGGCGGCGGATCCGGCGTGTTCGATCTCGATGTCTACCTCGTGCGCGATCCACGCAACCTCGCGGATCCCAACGCGATCGTGGTGCAGTCGCGCGACGCCAGGCGGATCGCGTTCCTCGGGCAGGAGGAGGCGGCGGCGTACGCCCCGGCGTTCGATCTGCTCGGTGCCGACGCCCTCGTCCGCGCGACCGCGTCGCGCAGTGATCCCGCCCAGCCGTGGGTCGTCACGCTCCGTCTCGACCGCGCGCTGCTCGATGAGCTGCGAGCGGAGGCCGCAGCCGCTGAGGCGGCCGGCGGGGTGGACGACGACGGCGACGGCTGGGTGCGGCGCGCGTGAGCCGGCGCGCGGCGTGCGGGTCGGCGGGGTCTGTCGACCGATGGTGCGCGGCACGTCGGATCCGTCAGCCGATCGGCTGGTGGCTAGGCTCGGCGGCCGGATGAGCTTCGATCTCGAGTTGCGGGCGGCGGCGAGCGGCGCGTGGGAGGCCCAGCTGGACCACCCGTTCGTGCGGGGGATCGGCGACGGTTCACTCTCGCGGGAGCGCTTTGCGCACTACGTCGCGCAGGACTACCTGTTCCTCGTGGAGTACGGGCGGCTGCTCGCGCTCGGTGCAGCCCGCGCGCCGGACCTCCCGACGATGCGTCGCTTTGCCGAGCTCACGCAGGCGATCCTCGTCACCGAGATGGATCTGCACCGGTCGTTCGCGGCCGAGTGGGGTCTCGACGAGGCCGCGCTCCTCTCCACCGAGCCGACGCGCGCGACCGGCGGGTACGTCGACTTCCTGCTGCGCACCGCGGCGCTCGGCGACTTCGCAGAGCTCGTCGCTGCGCTGCTGCCGTGCATGTGGAGCTACGCCGAGATCGGTGCACAGCTCGCAGGCCGGCAGGCCGCGGCAGCGGGGCAGGCCGACCAAGCGGCCGTGAATCCGTATGCCGCCTGGATCGAGACGTACGCGTCGGACGAGTTCGCCGGCCTCGCGGAGTGGTGCCGCGAGCTCGCGGTGCGGGTGTCGGCCGACGTGTCGCCCGACACCCGTGACCGCATGCGCGCAGCGTTCCGCGCGGCGGTCGGTCACGAGGTCGCGTTCTGGCAGGCCAGCTGGGACCTGGCGCCGCCCGCCTGAGGAGCAGCCGGCGCGTTCTGCGGCCCTGGCCTCGGGGTTACGCGCCGTAGGCCGCGGCGACGCACTTCGGCGAGCCGCCGGCGCCCATCGCCGTGAACTTGCGGCTGCCGTCGGTCTTCGTGAAGACGATGCCGTGCTTCACGCTCACCTTCCAGCCGTTCACCTTGCTCTTCTTGCCGCAGCTGCGGATCACGGCCTTCGCGCCCGTGCAGCTGATGTTCGTGCGCTTCTTGACGATGAGGCTCCACTCCGAGTCGGGCCCGTACTCGCCATTCACCTGGCAGTTCGCCCCGGCCGTGAGCGGCAGCACCGGCGCGCCCGCCGAATCGGCGGCCGTCGCCGCACCGGCCGCACCGCCAGCGACGACGCCCGCGCACACCACGGCCGCGATCACGCCGCGCCGATCGATTCCCAACATCAGGTCCCCCAAGGTCTCGGAGCGACGGACCGTATCGGGTCGGGTGCCCGTGCGCCGCCGGGACCTCGGACCCACCGTTCCGCCGCCGGAGTCCGCCTCGCCCGCGTAACCTCGTCCTCGCGGATGGCGGACGAGGAGCGGGATCGACGCAGGCGGCTGCTGCGCGCCTGGACGGCGATCGAGCGGTTCGGGACGACGACGCTCGGGCGGACGGTGCGCAGCGATCGGCGGGTGGCGGTGGACGTGGAGCCGGACGAGCCGCTGCCGTGGGAGCCGGGGCATGCGGCCTACGGCCGGCGGGTGGTGAGCGACCGCGTCGAGTGGCGGCACACGCTCCACATCGGGCAGTTCGACATCGGAGCGGCGTACGCCGCGGTGGAGGCGAAGTTCCCGGACTCCGACGCCGACGCCGAGGAGGAGCGCCGCCGACCGTACGGGCTCGCGCCGCTGCTGGCCGTCACGGTGACCGGTGACGGGCGCCCGCTCGTCGACACGCTCCAGGTGAGCAGCGCGGCGTGGTCGATCGCGCGCACGCTGCGGATGGGCGTCGACGATCCACGCTGGCTGGAGGGCTTCGGCGACGCGGCGGACGGAGTCGGCAGCGCCTTCACGCGGCTGATGGTCGAGGTCGGCGATCGCGCGGCGCGCGAGGCCCTCGGCATCTTCGACGCGGACGAGGCCGACGATGCTGGCGTCCACGCCGCCGAACCGCTGAGCTCCCACGGCGCCGGCACGAGCGCCGCCCCCACCTCCGGGCCCGGCGCTCCGGCGGAGGGCCGCACCGCCAACGCCCCGACGCAGTCCAAGGCGCGCGACCGGCTCGCACGGATGGCCGCAGCAGCCGCCGCGGACGGTGAGGAGCTCCACTGGATCCCCGGCGCGGACGACGACGCCCTGCCGTCCGAGCTCGAGCCACCGGCGCCCGACGACCCGGACGAGCCCGCCGTGCGCGACCTGCTCGCCGACCTGCCGCCGGCCATCGACGAGGACGGCATCGCGACCGTCCCGATCACCTGGGAGGTGCTCGGCCGGCTGCTCGCCCTCGCCCGCAAGATCCTCGAGCTCGACGGCCACATCACCATCCGGCCCGTCGTCCGCACGACGAGCTGGCAGCAGGCGATCCGTGCCCCGCACAGCCACGGCGACACGCTCCTGAACAGCTTCGCCGTCGCCGACCTCGACCGGGTCGCCCGCGATCTCGCCGGCACGCGCGGCCGGCCGCCCGGCAGCAAGCTCCTCGCCCCGAGCGCGCTCGAGCTCTACCTCGACGCCGACCACCTCGCCGCCGCCGCCGAGTTCGAAGAGTCCGAAGCGCGCGACGGCGACGGCGGCGACGAGCCCTCGGCCCCACGCGCCCGTACGCGCGCGAGAGTCGACGTCGACGTCGAGCTCGACCACGTGCGCGACCGCGTGCACCCGTCGCGCTACCCGGCGGGCCGCTGGCCCGCCGACGCCCGCCACGACCTCGCCCTCGGTCAACAACTCGCGGTCAACCTCGCGCTCGACCCGGACGGCCCCACCATCGTCGCCGTCAACGGACCGCCCGGCACCGGAAAGACCACGATGCTGCGCGACCTCATCGCCGGCGTCGTCACCGAACGCGCGCAGCGGATCGCGCAGCTGAGCTCACCCGACGACGTGTTCGGGGCGCGGTTCGAACACCGCAGCGACGATCGACGCGTGATCGCGCACCGCGTGCACAGCCAGGTGAGCGGGCACGAGCTCCTCCTCGCCTGCGCGACGAACGCGGCCGCACAGAACGTGAGCCTCGAGCTGCCGACCCGCGATGCGCTCGGCCACGAATGGGCCGGCCGTCCAGGCGCCCTCGCCGACTTCGCCACCGCCGCCCTGCGGGCCGCGGCCGCCGACGATGCCCGCGCCGCCCGCGACGCGCCGATCGCCGACGGCGTCGCGGGCCAGGGACGCACCGGCCCGGGCCCGGACGCCGAAGCCTGGGCGATGGTGAGCGCCCGCCTCGGCCGCCGCAGCTACGGCAAGGCGTTCGCCGAGGCGATCTGGTGGGGCACCCCGGCCTGGGCGGACCGGTCGCGGACCCCGGCGGTGAGCGAGCGGGTCGCCGTCGGCCTCAGCGCCGTGCTCACCAGCGGCCGCGCCGACGAACGCCGCAAGGCCTGGATCGCCGCGCGCGACCGGTTCACCGCCGCGCACGCCGAGGTGGAACGCCTGCGCGAGGAGCGCACCCGCGGCGCCGACCGCCTCGCCCCACCACCGCAGCTGCGGGCCCGGGTCGCCGCGCACCGCACCGAGGTCGATGCGCTCGAGGCCGCGCTCGGCCAGCTGGTCGACGCACGCACCGCGCTCGCGACGACCGTCGCCGGGCACCTCCGCGAGCGTGCGCTCGGAGCGGCGAAGAAGGCGATCGCGCGCGTGCAGCGTCAGGACCGTGAGATCGAGGACGCGCAGGCCGCACTCGACGCCGCCCAAGCGGCGCTCGACGCCGACGAGGACGCCCTGCGCGCGCGAGAGCAGCCCGCGGCCGACGCAGGCCCGGACGGCGAGGTCGAGGCCAGCATCGACGCGGCCGGCCCGAGCGGATCACGGACGCCGTGGCTCGAACCCGACGGGGCGTGGGAGCGCGACCGGGCCGGACGAGATCTCCGCGCGCCGTGGAGCGACGAGGCGTGGAATCGCGCGCGCACCGAGTGCTTCCTCGCCGCGCTCGATCTCCACGAGGCGACCCTCATCGGCGCCGGCCGCAAGGCCCAGCAGAACCTGCGCGTCGCCTTCGACCTGCTCTCGGGACGCGTGAGTGGACTCCCCGCCGACATCACCCAGGCCGCCTGGCAGACGCTCTTCCTGCTCGTGCCGGTGATCAGCACCACGTTCGCGTCGATGCCCACGCTCCTGAGCGGACTGCGTCGCGAGTCGCTCGGATGGCTGCTGGTGGACGAGGCAGGGCAGGCCGAGCCGCAGCAGGTCGTCGGCGGCCTGTGGCGCTGCCGGCGGGCCGTGATCGTCGGCGACCCACTCCAGCTCGACCCCGTCACCACGCTCCCGGGCTCGCTCGCGGAGGCGATCCGCGTGCACCACGGGATCGACGCGGCCTTCATCGGTGCCGAGGCGTCGGTCCAGCGGCTCGCGGACGCGTCGACGCCGTGGGGTGGACGGCGGGGCGCGGACGACCTCTGGGTCGGCGTGCCGATGAACGTGCACCGCCGCTGCGAAGGCCCGATCTTCGACCTCGTCAACGCGATCGCCTACGGCGGGCGGATGGTGAACGCCACCGCCGAGCGCTCCGCTCACCCGGCGCTGCGGGTGCCGAGCTGCTGGCTCGACGTGCCACAGGGGCCGTCCGACCCGCGAGCCCGGGGGCGCCGCGGCGACGGACACTGGCGGCCGGCCGAGGGTGAGCGGCTCGACGACCTCCTCGCCCACCTGCACCGCGAGGGCTACGACTTCTCCGAGCTGTTCGCCGTCAGCCCGTTCCGGGACGTGGCGCGCCAGCTCGAGCAGCGCGCCCGCCACCACCGCGGAATGACCGGCGGCACGGTCCACACGATCCAGGGACGCGAGGCCGACACGGTGATCCTCGTGCTCGGCGGCGACCCGGCGCGGCACGGCGCCCGCGCGTGGGCCGCCGCGAAGCCGAACCTGCTCAACGTGGCGGTGAGCCGCGCCCGCCAGCGGCTCTACGTGATCGGCGACCACGCCGCATGGGCGCACCTGCCGTACTTCCGCGAGCTCGCCGGCCTGCGCCGGGTCCCGCCGCGGGAGCGTGCAGCCGCGCGCTGACCGACCAGCCCCGCCGAGGCCGCTGCGCACGCGCGGCGTCGCGCGGACGGCGCCGGACTAGTCGAGGCGCGCGTCGAGCGCCTGGGCGACCTCGCGGGCGCGGCTGCGGCGCAGCGGTCCGCGCGCGTGGACGTGCGTGGCGAGCTGGGACGGGCGGACGACGAGGTGGTCGCCGACGGTGAGGGTGCGCAGGAGCGGGAACTCGGCACCGGGCAGCAGGAGCGCGGCCTGCACCGGGGCGTCGAGGAAGTCGAAGAGCATGCTGCGGACGGCGGTGACCTGCTCGTCGAATGCACGCACGAGGCCAGTACGGTCGCGGTCGCCGATACGCAGGGTCGGCGCACCCGTCAGGTGCCGTCGGCGGACCGTGACGCGGGCGCAGCGCACATGCTCGCGGCGGACGAGCCAGACGCCGGTCGCGGCGACGATCACGTGGTCGAGCACCGGGAGATCGGGCCGCGCGAGACGGCGGTGCAGCACGAAGTCACGCTGCTCGCCCTCGCGGACGAGACCGAGATCCGATGCGACGAGTGGAGTCACCGCCCCAGGGACGGCACGCGGCGCGCAGCCTTGAGGCGATCCGCGGCAACGCGCCAGCGCGAGCGCGGACCTGGCCGCTCGGACGAGTGACCGGCCACCCATACCGGGACCATCCTCCGGCGCGCTGCGTATGGGGGCGTGGCCCCGGTATGAACGTCCGCTCGGCGGTCAATCGCGCGGCGCGGAGCCCCGATGGGGTGGCATGCATCCGCTCCCCTCGATCCAACGCTGGCTCGCCGAGCCGCGTGAGCTCGAGCGTGGCGTGCTGATGCGCCGCACGGGCATCACGCTCCACGTCGCCGGCTTCGTCTACGCGGTGCTCTACGCCGCGTTCTTCGCGATGCCGGGCCACGGCGGACGCGTCGCGCTGTGCGGCGTCGCGCTCGGAGCGATCGCGCTCACGCTCTGGCGCCTGCCGGCCCGCGCGGAGTTCGCGACGATCAGCGCGCTCACGTCGACGGCGATCATCAGCCTGATCCTCACGGTGCACGACACGACGACCGCGGTGCCGCTGTTCTACCTCTGGCCGATGAGCGCGCTCGCGTACTTCCACTCGCCGAAGTTCCTCACCGCCAGCCTCGTGTGGATGGCCGCGACCCTCGCCCCCGTGCTGCTGATCGGCGGCACGATCCAGTCCCAGGTGGTCTACCTGAGCACCATCTCGAACACGGTGCTGATCGCGGCGCTCGTGGCGGTGGTGCGGCGCGACGAACAGCGGCTGCGGCGCTCCCTGCAGCAGGGGTCGTCGACCGATGCGCTCACCGGCCTGCTGAACCGCCGCGCGTTCGCGCCGGCCCTCGCCGACCTGCTCGACCGCGCCGCGGACGCGGACGACGACGTGGTGGTCGCGCTGATCGACCTCGACCACTTCAAGCGCTTCAACGACACGCACGGGCACGTCGCCGGCGACGCCGCGCTGCGGCGGACGGCCGCGGTGCTCCAATCCGCAGCCGAGCCGGGTGACCTCGTCGCGCGCCTCGGCGGCGAAGAGTTCGCGCTCGTGCTCCGTGGGCGCGGCATCGCCGCCGCGCAACGACTCTGCGACCGCATCGCGGCCACCCTCGGCCCCGCGGGCGCACCCGGCGTCGGCGTCGACCTGCTCGACCGCTCAGGGCTGCGCGCCGCCCTCCGCGCGCAGCTGCACGCGGTCGAGCTCGACGCCGACGCCGACCTCCTCGCCACCGACCCCACCGCCCGCCCCCTGCCCGACGGCAGCGCCGCCGGCGCCCTTCCACCGCTCACGGCGAGCTACGGCCTCGTGCTGCGACCCCCCGAGCGAAGGCGTCCGCGCGGAGGTCCTGCTCGGTCGCGCCGACGAGGCGCTGTACGCCGCAAAGCGCTCGGGCCGCGACCGCGTCGCGATCTGGTCGGAGCACGGCACGATGCTCGGGTCGTCGATCCACGTCGCCGGCCTGCTCACCGACCCCGACCTCGAGCCGATCGATGCGCCCGACGCCAACGAGCTCGCCGAGCCCGACGCGCACACCTTCCTCGGGCGCCGCGCGCAGGTGCTCTTCCGCGTGGCGGGCGCGATGTTCATCGGCGGAGGTCTCAACACGATCGCCGGCGCCGCGCTGCTCGACATGGCGCCCGACGCCACCCGCTGGCAGTACGGCATCGGCGCCGTCGCCGTCCTGCTCGGCGCGGCGCACCTGCTCGTGCGCGGCCGACTGCGGTACGCCGGGCTGATCGGCTTCGCCGGGATCGCCATGGTGTCGGGCGTGGTCGCGACCGTCGAACCGCTGATCTCGGCCTCGCTCTTCTACGCGTGGCCCGTCGCGCTCGTGGCCTACTTCGCCCGGCCCCGCACGGTGGCGTGGACGATGGGATGGGTGACCGTGTCGCTCGTCGCGGCCCTGGCGATCAGCGCGCAGGCGGTCGACGCCGTCGGCCTGCTCACCGGCGTGCTCCTGAACATGGTGATGCTCGGAGGACTCGTGACCGCGCTGCGCTGGCGCGAGGAGCGCCTCGCCGAGGTGCTCGAAGCTGCCGCCGCGATCGACCCGCTCACGGGCGCGCTGACGCGCCGCGCGTTCCTGCCGACGGTGGAGCAGTGGCTGCGGGCGCAGCGCCCCGGCCTCACCCTCCTGCTCGCCGATGTCGACCACTTCAAGCGCTACAACGACGAGCACGGCCACCTCGCCGGCGACGATGCACTGCGCCGGGCGGCGGCGGCCCTCCGCGCGGCCGTGCCGGACGATGCCGTCGTCTGCCGGTTCGGCGGTGAGGAGTTCGCCATCGTGCTGCCGAGCGGCGGACTCACCCGCGCACGGGCCTGCGCCGACCAGATCGCCGAGCAGGTCGCGGCGCAGCCGGGCGGGCTCACCCTCAGCGCGGGCATCGCCGTCGCGCATCGCGGGGAGCTCGCGGTCGAGCCGCTCGTCACTCGGGCCGACCAGGGTCTCTACGCCGCCAAGCGCGCCGGCCGCGCGCGGGTGGCATGGTTCGCCGCCGATGCGGGCGACTCGCTCGTGGTCGCCGAACCCATCCGCGTCACGCGGCCGCCAGCGTTCGAGGTGGTGCTCGGCGCGGACGACCGCGGCCTCGCGGCGTAGCGACGGCCGCCGCGCCGCCTGGAGCGCGCGCCCGGGTCCGGTCGACGAGGGACGCCCGGTCGGGCGCCACGGGCCGCGGGCGAGCGCGTCCCGGCGCCCGCCCGCGGTGCTCCCGCATCGTGACCCGCGAGCGGTCCGCCCCCCGACGGAGCCGCCCAGCGGAACTGGTGCCGGAGGTCGGGCTCGCAAGCGCGACTCGGCATGGATCGCAAGGTACGGACAGCCGGTCGACGTGTCGCGCAGTGAGGGGAACCGGGGGACCCCCGGCGGCGGTGGGGGGTCTGGTGTGGAGCTGGCGGCCCGGGTACGGTGGGCTCGATGTCCGTCGTCGTCCCCGTCGCTGCGATCTCGGTGCTCTCCGACGTCGACGACGCCCTGCGCGAGCTGCTGGGCCGCGGCTTCGCCCACCACCGGATCGAGCCGGTCGACCTGTCGTTCGAGCGGCCGACGTCCGAGTGGGACGCGGCGCGGACCGGGCCTGCGCTCAGCATCTGCCTCTACGACCTGCGCGGCGCCGACGACGCCCGCGAACGCACCGTCGAGGCCGGTCGGGGCCCGGATCGCAGGCCCCAGTCCGGGCGGGCACCGCTGCGCCTGGAGTGTTCCTACGCCGTGACGGCCTGGAGCGATCGTGCCGCCCACGAGCACGCGCTGCTCTCGCAGGCGCTCGCGATCCTCTTCGCGTTCCCGAGGCTTCCGGAGGAGGTGCTGCCGCCGAGCCTCCTCGACATCGCCCGCCGCTACCCGCTCACGACGCGGATCGCCCAGCCCAGGAGCCCGGCCGACGTCGCGTCACGGCCGTCGCTCGATGTGGCCGTCACGGTCACCATCGAGCCGGGCACTGCTCCGCCGGCCTTCGTCGCCAGCCAGGGCAACGTCGTCCACATGCGCGACTTCGAACCCGCGGTGCCGCCCGTGGGCGATCCCGAGCCGATCGAGCCCGCCGGGCCGGAACCGGACGCGTAGCCTCCACGCCATGTCTGCCGCCGAGTACCCGCTGCCCGATCTCCACGCGCTGTTCGGGTTCGGGGTCGCTGGGAACTTCGCCGGGCACCTCGAGCAGGCGGGCGAGGCAGCGGACTTCGTCGGCATCGGCGCGGCCGGCGTGGAGGCGCCCAAGGGGATCTTTCCGTGGTTCGCGCCGTCGCCCGTCGACTCGGGCGCGGTGCCCGAGTTCCTCACCACCTTCCCGCTCGCGCACGACCGGATCCTCCTCCCCGCGGGCGAGGGCCTGAATCTCCAGATCGAGCCCGAGGTCGGGCTGCTCGCGGCCGTCGACTACGAACCAGGGTCCGGCGCCGTCGCTGCGCTGCGCCCGATCGCGATCGGCGCGTTCAACGACTGCTCGATCCGCCGCCCGGGTGCGAAGAAGATCAGCCACAAGAAGAACTGGGGGCCGGAGAGCAAGGGCGTCGCGGCGCGGTTCTTCGCCGCCGACGACCTCGCGCCGGACGGCCCGACCGCCACCTGGCGCCTGGCCTGCTTCCTGCGCCGTGACGGCGAGGTGCATCCGTACGGACTCGACAGCCGGCTCCCCGACTACTCCTACTACGGGCCGCAGCTCCTGGACTGGATCGTCGACCGTCTGGCCCACCAGGCCGGGAGCGACGAGTCCCCGCTCGAGCCGGTCGGCGCCTACCTGCGTGCTGCCGGCAACCCGCCACAGGTGCTGATCGGCATCGGCGCCACGCGCTACACCGCTCTGGGCGAGTCGACGTTCCTGCAGCCGGGCGACGAGTCGCTCGTGATCGTCTACGACGCCGCCGACCGGAGCCCCGCAGACGTCCAGCGCGCCGTCGAGCTGCGCCAGGAGGACGAGTTGGCCGATGCCTCCGTCCTGCGCCAGCTCGTGGTCGGCGCCGACTGATCGACGATCCGTCGCCTGGGAACACTGCATCGACCAGCCGTCCATCTCGCCATGAACGTGGCGCCTGGGCGCTATTATCGGTCCAGCGTTTCATGGGGGGGACGGATCGTGCGTGTCGAGCAGCAGAACGACGGAATCGGCCTGATCGCGCAGCTGGCGCAGGCAGCGCTCGCGCTGGATGCGCGCGGCGACATCGAGTTCGCGAACGGCGCGGCGGAGGAGCTCCTCGGCCGGTCTTCGTCGTCGGTGCGCGGTCGCCCGCTCTTCGCATTCATCTCCGCGCGCCGCAGCCGTCGGCTCGTCGACGCTCCGTCCTTCGCCATCCCCGCGGCCGGCGTCGACACCGTCGACGACGCCACAGCGCTCCTGCAGGTCGAGGGCGGTGGTGGTCGGCCGGTCGATCTGCATCTCACGGGCGAGCGCGACGGACGCCGCTACCTGTTCCTGCGCGACGTGAGCGAGCGTGAGCAGACCTACGACGCGCTGCGCGCCGACCCGGCCGTGGTCGATGACGCCGACCCGGTGCGCGTCGGCCTCTGGGAGTGGGACATCACCGCAGGCGCGGTGCGCTGGTCGCCCGAGCTGTTCCGGATGCAGGGGCTCGCCCCGGGGTCGGTCATCCCCAGCTATGAGGCCTTCCTCGGGTTCGTGCACCCCGACGACCGCGAGGCCGTCGACGCGCGCAACCGTCGGGCCTTCGTCGACCACCAGCCGTTCAAGGACATCAAGCGCATGGTCGGGGGCGACGGACGTGCGATCGAGGTGCGCACGCAGGGTGAGGTCGTGGTGGGATCGGACGGCGCCCCGATCCGGATGTTCGGGGCGTGCGAGGACGTGACCGACCTGCGCTCCGCCATCCGCGAGCTCGCGCACGTCGGCTGATCCCCTCCCGCACGCCCGCCCCCTCGCCCGTGGCGGATAGGGTCACGCCGTGGGCAAGTACGTCGCCGCGCTCGACCAGGGCACCACGAGCACGCGCTGCATGCTGTTCGACCGCGCCGGCCGCGTGGTCGCGTCGGCGCAGCGCGAGCACGAGCAGCTCATGCCGCGCCCCGGCTGGGTGGAGCACGATGCCAAGGAGATCTGGTTCCGCTCCGACCAGGTGATCCGCCTCGCGCTGCAGCAGGCGGGCGCCACCGCGGCCGACGTGAGCGCGCTCGGCATCACCAACCAGCGCGAGACCACGGTGCTGTGGGACCGCCACACCGGTGAGCCCGTCCACGGCGCGATCACCTGGCAGGACACCCGCACCGGTGCGCTCTGCGAGCAGCTCGCCGCCGGTGACCAGGACCGCTTCCGGCGCACGACCGGCTTGCCGATCGCGCCGTACTTCTCGGCCACGAAGATCATGTGGCTGCTGGGGGACGTACCGGGCGCACGCGCGCGGGCCGAGGCCGGCGACCTGCTCGTCGGCACCGTCGACACCTGGATCGTCTGGCACCTGACGGGCGGGACGCACGGCGGCGTGCACGTGACCGACGTGACGAACGCCTCCCGCACGCTGCTGATGGACCTCGAGACGCTCGACTGGTGCCCGCAGCTGCTCGAGGCGACCGGCATCCCGCGCGCTCTGCTTCCGGAGATCCGTCCCTCGGTGCACGCCTATGGGGAGGTGGCGGCAGGGCCGCTCGCCGGGGTGCCGATCGGCGGCATCCTCGGCGACCAGCAGGCGGCCACCTTCGGGCAGACCTGCTTCGCCCCGGGCGAGGCGAAGAACACCTACGGCACCGGCAACTTCCTCCTGCTCAACACCGGCGAGGTGCCGGTGCGTTCCACGCACGGCCTCATCACGACGGTCGGCTACCAGCTGGAGGGGGCTGCGCCCGTGTACTGCCTGGAGGGCTCGATCGCGATCACCGGCGCGCTCGTGCAATGGCTCCGCGACAACCTCGGCCTGATCACGGGCTCCGAGGAGGTGGAGACGCTCGCGAGCACCGTCGACGACAACGGCGGCTGCTACTTCGTGCCGGCCTTCTCGGGGCTCTACGCGCCGTACTGGCGCAGCGAGGCGCGCGGCGTGATCGCCGGCCTCACGCGCTTCGTGAAGAGCGGCCACATCGCGCGCGCCGTGCTCGAGGCGACCGCCTTCCAGAGCCGCGAGGTGGTCGACGCGATGGCCCTCGATGCGGGCGTGCCGCTCGGCGCGCTCAAGGTCGACGGCGGCATGACGGTCAACGAGCCGCTGATGCAGTTCCAGGCCGACGTGCTCGGAGTGCCGGTCGTGCGACCCGTCATCACGGAGACGACCGCCCTCGGTGCCGCCTATGCGGCCGGGCTCGCCGTCGGGGTGTGGGGCGAGCCCGACGACCTGCGCGAGCACTGGGCCGAGGACCGTCGGTGGCTGCCGACGATGCCGGCCGACGAACGCGACGAGCGCTACCGCTACTGGAAGAAGGCCGTCGAGCGCACGTTCGACTGGCTCGACTAGCTGCCCTCGGTGACCATGAAGTCGCGGGTGACCGAGCCGTCCGTCGCGAACTCGACGTACCGCTGGATCGGGCCGGTCTTCGCGTCGAGCGTCTTGCGGTCGACGCAGCGGTAGCCGCCGGGGCTGTTCGCGGCGGCGCCGCCGTCGGCGTTCATGCCGGAGGTGAACGCGCATCCGTAGTCGACGGTGCGCCCGATCGTCGCCTGCTCGTCGGTCGTGAGGGCCTTGGCCACGTCGTCTCCCGAGCGGGGTGCCTGCGTGAGCGTCTGGCCGCCGAGGCGCTTCGTCAGGCGGTCGTCCTTCCACTCGACGGTGATCGGCTTGCTCGTGGCGTTGTCGATCACGGGGGTGCAGGAGTAGAGCTCATCCTCGCCCTCGACGGCCGTGCACCTCGCGTGCGCGAGTCCCGTCGGGTTGAGCGGACCGGCCAGCTGGGCCGCGTCGCTCGCGAGCGCCGAGGCGACGTCGTCGACCGGGTGCGACTCGTTCTCGCGCGAGAGCAGCCCGATCACGCCGCCGATGACGGCGAGCGCGAGCACGACGAGCGCGATCGTCACGCCGCGCCGGCCAGAGGTGGGCTGCGGACCGGCCGTGTCGGCCGGAGGTGTGGTGATCGGGGCGCCCGCGCCGGGCTGGGGGTGGTCGGACTGGTCGGACATACGTGGATTCCTAACCCATGGCGACGCGCGGTGACTCGGTCCCCTCGCGGTGGAGGAGGACGACCGGTCGGGCAGCGGGGGGCGACCGGCCGTGCGGCGATGGCGCATCGCCGTTTTGTTGGCACCAGGGCGCTCGCCGAGCTTCCGGATGCCGGTTCGTTGGCGCCCCGACTATCGGTCATTCGTTCAGTGCTCGGCGGCGGTGCCCGTCCGCGCGCCGATCACAACGGGTGTGACCCCCTCTTTCGCCTCGCGAGCCACGCGACGCGGCCGTCTGCTCCCGCTGGTGACGACGGCCGTCGCGGCCGTCCTCATCGCCCCAGCCGTCGCCTCCGCCGGCGTGAAGATCGGCACCCCCGGTGCCGACCGCCTCAAGGCCGCTCCGGGCGGCTCCATGCTCTGGGGCGGCGGCGGCGCCGACACCCTCATCGGCGGTCCCGGCAACGACCGGATCTACGGCGTGCGCTCCGACAACAAGATCTCCGGCAACGGCGGCAACGACTACATCGAGGGCGGCGCCGGCTCCGACGTGATCGACGGCGGCTCCGGCAACAACACGATCTTCGGCAGCTCCGGTCAGGACAAGATCGTCGCGGGCGACGGCAACAACTACGTCGACGTCGGTGGGGGCCACGATTCGGCGATCCTCGGCGACGGCGACAACGTGCTCCTGACGGCCTCCGGAGGCGGCACCTTCGAGGTCGGCGACGGGAACAACACCGTCTACTACGGCTCCGGCATCTCGTACATTACCGCCGGCAAGGGCGTCAACACCTTCTACCTCTCCGGCACCGCCGGACTGCGCAAGCTCGACTGCGGCGGCAACCCCGCCTCCACCGTGTACGTGAACGAGGCCGCGCTCGGCGAGTACTCGATGCAGATCTTCGTCCGCGACAAGGCGAGGCACTGCCCGAACATCACCACCTACGACGGCAACAAGCGCATCACCGCGAAGATCGCGGGCCTCTGGAACGCGTTCGACCTGAGCGGCGGACCGGGCCGGGACAAGCTCTTCGGGGGCCACGGCGGCGGCACCATCGATGGCGGTGAGGGCGACAACGAGATCTGGGCCGACCACAACGAGGACACCGGCCTTCCGCGCAGCCAGGGCTACACCACGAAGGTGAACGTGGGCGACGGCAACAACCGCGTGTTCGGCGGCCGCGGCACCAACATCATCACCGCCGGCAACGGCAACAACCTCATCCGCGCCGGCGCCTGGATCAACGACATCACCGCCGGATCGGGCGACAACATCATCCGCCTCCAGGGCGCCAAGTCCACGAACACCGTCGTGATCACTGGTCGCGGCGCCGGCAGCGGCTCCTACGTCGAGTCGCTCGCCAACGGCAAGAAGCCCGTCATCAAGTGCATCAACGGGGCCCAGGCCGCCGTGGTGTACGGCAACACCAAGCCGCACACGAACTGCCGGCCGCTGGTGCCCGTGCGCTCGAAGAAGGGGGCCGAGCTGCAGCTCGAGCGCACCCCCGGCGTCCCCGGCGCCGACGAGATCGTCGAGAACCAGCTCCAGCCGGGCGACAACGGCATCGGCGTGCCGCGCCCCAACGGCGGGGCGTAGCGGAGGCCGGGCGAGGGCGTCCGATCGGGCTCCCTCGCAACTCTGCCGTCCATTCCGGCGTGCGTGAATGGGTAGGCTGGGGCGCATGAGTGCTGAAGCCCCGACCGCCGCAACGGTTCCGTACGTCGACATCCTGCGCGAGTACCACCGTGTGCAGGGGCTCTCGACGGCCGAGCGCGTGGCCTGGAAGGACGAGGTCCTCATCGAGGCGCCGGAGCAGCTCGCCGAGCTCTTCGCGAGGTCGATCGCCCAGCTCGACGAGGTCGTCGGCAAGAGCCTCGTGAACGTGTCGCTCAACACCCGCGACACCCGCAACGGCCCCAAGGCCCCGCCGACGCCCACGAAGGCGCGCAACTCCAAGAAGAAGGCCGCCGAGAAGGTCGGCCCGAAGACCGACGCCGAGAAGGCCCACGAGATCCTCTACGCGATCTTCGAGGCCGGCGGCATCACCGTCTCCGGCAAGCCCGCGCTCGCCGCCGACTACGCCGGGTACCGCATCTCCCCGCTGCGGGCCAAGGACGAGACGATCTTCGAGCCCGGCGATGACGTGCCCGCCGGTGATCCGTCCGTCCACTTCAACATCGACCTGCTCCTGCAGTCGCGCGACGAGGATGCCCTTCCGATCGTCGGCCTCCTCGGCTACGGCGAAGAGGCCGATCCGATCCTCGCGCTCCTCGAAGGCCTCGCCTACGTCGCACTGCTCGCCACGACGGGGCAGTGGAACCGCCTGCGCAAGCAGACCACCGTCACCGACGAAGACGGCGAGTCGCCCCGCTTCGACGAGCGCGACTCCCCGCAGTTCGACATCTACCTCATCGTCGCCGGCCACCGCCGCAATGCGGCCTCCAAGCGCGCTGCGCTCTGGGAGGCCGTGCCGTACGCGATCGACGCCCTGCTCGATCAGCCGGAGATCGCCAAGTACGTGCGGCGCATCGAGGGCATCAAGATCCCGCTCGGGACCGACGCTCGGGTGCAGCTCGCCGGCGAGGCCGTGCTCGGCAAGCCGGTCGACTGGGACAACGACTGATCCCGCGTGTCGACAGCGGCTCGAGCCGCTGAGACCACCATTCCGCACGGGCGCTCTTCGGGGCGCCCGTCGTCGTTCTAGATGATCTCGTTCTCCTCGCCCTCGTCCTCGTCGCCGTACTCGCGCAGCAGTTCGACGAAGGCGTCGAGCTCGGCGTTCGGGATCGGCGAGTCGTCGTCGGCGCGGCCCAGCTCGAAGTGGTGCTCCTCGCGGAGGGCCTTCGCCACCGGGTCGTCGCCGCTGACGAGGTCGTCGATGTGGCCGATCCAGATCACGCAGAAGAAGTCGTTGACGAGATCGTCGAGCGATTCGGCATCGTCGGGGGTGAGCTCCTGGAGGTCGCGGAGGGCGGCATCCAGATCGAACTGCGCCTCCTTCCACTCGTCCTGGTCCTCGGCGAACGCCTCCTCGTCGACGAACGCGTGCGCGTCCAGCAGCGCGTACTCGAGGGCGAACCGGCTCGGGTACCAGAAGAACTGGTGGGCGCCGTCCTCCCACGGGTCGCCGATCAGCACACCGAATCGCGCCTCACGCGGATCGGCATCGCGCGCCGTCTCAAGCGTGCGGAGCAGATCGTCGTGCTTCTCGTAGACGGGGCGCGCGTCGCTCACCCCCGGAGTGGTACCAGGCCGGGCAGGCGAGCGTGGTGTGCCGGGGCGTTCAGCCCGCGGCGGCAGCGAGCCGGCGGCGGCGTCTGGCGGCGGCCCAGAGCGCGAGCCGCACGGCGTCCCCGATGGCACCGCCGATGAGCGTGGGGATGAGCGTCGCGAGCCAGATCAGCACCGACCAACCCACCGTCTCGCCCTTCGAGGGTTGCTCGCCGGCGTACGTGCACGGGCCGGGGCCATCCGCACCGGATCCTTCGCCGCCGCCCCTGCTGCCGGAGAGCGCGACCACGCGGCCCGCGACCGCGATGGCCGCAGCGCCCGGCGGCCGGTGGACCGCGGCGGAGGTGACCGGCGTGTGCGGCGCTGCGTCGAGGTGCAGCGGGCAGGACGGGATCACGAACGGCCAGCTGACGACGACACCGATGGCCGCGACGGCGATGACGCTGAGGCCGGCGCGCACCATCCCCGTGCAGAGCCCGTTTGCGGCTGCGATGAGGATGAGCAGCACGAGCAGACCGCGCGGCGCTCCGCCCCAGGACGTCGCGAGGACGACCGCCGCGAGCGCCGCCTGAGCGAGCACGAGGCCGAAGGCGAGGGCCCAGAGCCGCGGTCGTCCGATCACCGGCACGACGGGCATCCTGACGGACGGCGGCGCACCGGTGCGCCGTCTGCGACGGGTGACCGCCGCTCGGGTCGCTCCGATCCGTCGCCGTCGGCCGCTCAGCCGCCGCGGGCGAAGTGGCGCCAGCTGGGGACGGTGCGGGCGTCGGCCACCTCGTCGCTCGCGGCCCCGACGAACCCGAGCGCGGTCGAGCCATCCAGGAGCGTGATCGGGCCGACCGCCAGGTACGGCGGCACCTTTGCCGAAAAGCTGCCGAGGTTCGCCGACGGAATCGCCCACAGCTCAACCTCGATCGCCTCGCCGGCGCCCGGGGTCGAGATCCGCCTGAAGCCCGGCCGCGGCCCGAGCGGCGTGCTCAGCACGTGCAGCCGGTAGGTCGGCGCGGTGCGGGTCAGGCGGACGTACCGGCCGCCGTCGCCGAGCAGCTCGTGGTTCACGGGCAGGCCCGCCATGTGCGCGCCGCCGACGGCGATCAGCAGCTCGTCGTCGGCGAGCGTGGGGCGAGCGGCGCGGGTGGAGTCCGCGGCGTGGTCGCGCACCACGCGCTCGAACCGCGCGCCGAGCTCGAGGGCACGGCCATCGGCGAACGCCGGCAGGTGGAGCGACACGCCGAACGGCAGCCCGTCCGGGCGCGGCGTGCTCGGCACCGCGATCACCGCGAGATCGAGCAGGTTGCCGAACGTCGTGAAGCGGCCCAGCCGGGCGTTCGCGCCGACCGGGTCGGCCGCGAGCTCCGCGTGGGTCGGGTGCTCGAGCACGGTCGGCGTGAGGAGCGCGTCGACCGTGGCGAGCACCGCGTGGGCGTGGGCCGTGAGCTGCCGGATCCGGTCGAGGTCGGCGAACGCCGCGGCGGCCGACGGCTCGGCGCCGGCGAGGACGATGTCGCGCACGGTCGGGTCGAGCGCGGGGTCGGCGGGATTGGCGGCGACGAGCCGTTCGATCAGCGCGCCCACGCTCGCATGGCGCTCGGCGACGAACGCGCCGCCGTAGAGCAGCGCGCCGGCCTCGAGGAAGGGCGCGAGGTCGAGTGGCACGAACTCCACGTGCGCGGCCAAGCCGCGGGCGTGCGCGAGCGCGGTCTCCCAGGCGGCCAGCGTGGCCGGATCGACGTCGCTCGCGCCGGAGCCCGTCAATCCGGCCGGGATCCCGAGGCGCAGCGTGCGCCCGCGCTCGGCGCCGGCCGCACCGGGCACCGGCGGCAGGGGCTGCCGGTGCAGCGGTGCGGCTGGGGCGTCGGCACCGGCCGTTCCCTCGACGAACCCGCTCGCGGTGCGCGACCACGGATCCGCGGGATCCGGGCCGGCCAGCACGGAGAGGGCGAGGGCGGCCGAGTCGACATCGGCCGTGAACACGGTGATCACGTCGAGTGAGCGGCACGCCGGCATCAGTCCGGTCGTGCTCACGAGCCCCTTCGTCGGCTTGAAGCCGACGATGCCGTTGAGCGCGGCGGGCACGCGGCCGGAGCCGGCGGTATCGGTGCCGAGGGCCAGCGCCACGTCGCCGCGGGCCACGGCGACCGCGGACCCGCTGCTCGACCCGCCACTGATCCGGCCCGGCAGGCTGACCGCGTGCGGCGCGCCGTAGGGCGAGCGCGTGCCGTTGAGGCCGGTCGCGAACTGATCGAGGTTCGTGGTGCCGACGACGACGGCGCCCGCGTCGACGAGTCGCTGCACGGCCGTCGCATGCTCCGCTGCGACCTCGCCGGCGAGCGCCGGGCAGGCACCCGTGGTGGGGAGCCCGGCGACGTCGATGTTGCCCTTCACCGCCACCGGCACCCCGGCGAGCGGGGCATGCGGCCCAGCGGCCTGCGCGAGGCCCACGCCGGCGGCGAGCGCGGCGTCGTCGAAGCGGTCGATCCACGCGGGGTCGACGGCGTCGGAGCTCGCCGGGCTCGCGGCGAACCGAGCGCTCGCGGGCAGGCCGTGGGCATCGGCGCGCGCGACGGCCGCGGCCACCTCCTCGGCCGCCGTGCGCTCCCCCAGCCGGAGGCGGCCGAGCACCGCGCCGATCGGCTCGGCGGCGAACGGGCCCGCCACGTGCGCGCCCGTCGGCGGTGCGGTGGGCTGGCTCAGGGCGTCGGAGGAGGTGCTCATGGCTGGTGCTGGAGGGTCGAGGGGCGGCAGGAGGTGGTCATCGAGCCCAGCGGTCGCGCTCGGCGTCGAACGCGGCGGTGCGGGCCGCTCTGATGCTGGCGATCTCAGCGGCGTGCTCGGCTTCGAGGGCGAGGCGATCGGCCAGGCGCAGCGTGCCGTCGGTGATCGACACCGCCGAGCGGCCGGCCGACGAGGCATCCCGCAGCCGCGCGAGCGTCGGCTCGTCGACGAGCTCGAAGCGGATCCGGTCGAAGTGCCGCAGCAGCCAGGGCGGCTCGCCCTCCACTTGGCTCGGCGCCGTCACCCGTCCGGCCGCCGCCGTGCGGTTCCACACCTGCACGGTGCGGCCGAACAGCTGGTAGCCACCCGGCCCCTCCATGCCGTAGATGCACAGAAACGAACCGCCGATCCCGACCGCGTTCTCGGGCGTCCAGGTGCGCGGCGGCGTGTACTTGGTGGTGACGAGCTGGTGCCGTGGGTCGAGCGGGAGCGCGACCGGCGCTCCGAGGTACACGTCGCCCAGGCCGATGACGCAGTAGCTCGCGTCGAGGATCGTGCGCTGGACGTCCGCCGTGCTCTCGAGGCCGTTGATTCGCCGGATGAACTCGATGTTGTCCGGGCACCACGGCGCATCAGGGCGCACGCTCGCCGCGTAGCGGCGCATGGCCTCCACGACGCCCGGGTGCTCCCAGCACAGCGGCATCACCACCTCGCGCGAGGGCACCTCCAGCTCGCTCGCCTCCGGCAGGCCGGCCTCGAGCTCCGAGAGTGCGGCGATCAGGTCGGCGTGATCGAGGAGCGTCGGATTGAACCGCACCTGCATGCAGCGCATCCCCGGCGTGGTGTCGAGCACGCCGGGGATGGCGGCCTCGCGCAGCGCCTGCTGCAGCGCGTGGATGCGGAATCGCAGGGCGAGGTCGGTGACGGGCTCGCCGTACTCGACGACGAGGTCCTGGTCGCCGGCCCGGCGGTAGCGCACCGCCGGCGCGAGCCCCGGATCGTCGACGGCGAGCACCGCGTCCGCGGGCGGCTGCTCGGCGAGGATCGCCGCGCTCAGGCCGACCGGCAGCGTGCCGCCGCGCACCGCGCCGCCCGCGGCGACCACCGCGCCCGACTCGTCACCCGCCACGAGGCGGACGTGATCGCCGGGACGCAGCTGCCCGATCTTCCAGCGGTCGCGGATCGCCACGCAGAGCGGCGCTGCGAACCCGCCGAGGCTCGGGCCGTCGGGGCCGACGATGATCGGCGTCGCGCCGCTCACCATGATCGCGCCGAGCGCGTACGGCGTCTCGGTCACGTTGCTCGGGTCCAGGCCGGCGTCGCCGCCGCTGTCGCGCGCCCAGCGGGGCTCCGGGCCGTCCTGTTCGAGCCGCACGCCGGTGCGGTCGGCCATCGTGCCGACGGTCCACGTCGCGGCGAGCATCGTCTCGAGGCCCTCGGGGGCGAGCACGTCCGGGGCGCCGTGCGGGCCGTGCAGCACGTGCAGCACCCACGGGTCGTCGGCGCTCGCCGCCTTCGGGAACGGCGCGGGACGAGCGAGGACGCCCGCATCGGGCACGCCACGGTCGCCGACGCGGGCGACGACGAGGCGGTCGCCGGCGACGAGCGGTCGGCCGTCGTGGCCACCGAACCCGCCTGCGATGAAGGTCGACCGGGAGCCGAGGTACTGCGGCACGTCGAGCCCCCCACGGAACGCGACGTAGATCCGCGCGCCGCACGTGGCCCAGCCGATCTCCACGAGCGCCCCCGGCGCGACCGTCAGCGCCTGGTCGCGCGGTGCGCGCTGCCCATCGATCGTGACCGGTGCATCGCCGCCGCTGATCGCGATCACGCCGCCCCCGGGGATCCGGAACGCCGGCCCCTCGAGGGTCGCCTCCAGGCCGGCCGCCCCCGGGTCGTTGCCGACGAGCGCGTTCGCATGCGCGAAGCTGCGCGCGTCCATCGGGCCCGACGGCGGCACGCCCACCTCCCACAGGCCCGTGCGGCCCGGGAGGTCCTGGATCGTCGTGAGCATGCCGGGCCGCTCGATCTCGACCACCCGCAGCACCGCCGCGAGCGTCTGGCCGTGGCTGAAGCCGAAGTCGGTGTGCAGGTCGGTCGCGTGCTCGGGCATCACGCCACCTCACCCGTTGCCGTGGCGGCGGCTGGCCCGGTCGGTGCGGCGTAGACCTGCGCGCGGATCGGAGTCGGATCGAACGCGTTGCACGGGTTGTTGATCTGCGGGCAGTTGCTGATCAGCACCCACGTCGGCCGGTGGAACGTGAGCTCGAAGTACTGCCCCGGGCCGGACAGGCCGTCGGCGAAGTCGAGGCCGCCGTCGCCGTCGAGCGGCACGTGCATGAAGAAGTTGATGTTCGCGGTGAGGTCGCGCTTGCCGATCGGCAGGTCGCTCTCCACCAGCTCGCGCACGAACGTCTCCCGGCACGCGTGCTGGTAGCGAGTGTGCTCGCCGTACCGCACGACGTTGCTCTCACGGGCGCACGCGCCGCCCACGGTGTCGTGCTTGCCGACGGTGTCGGCGGTGATGGTCGCGAACGGCCCGCCCTCCGTCGCGTGGATCACCGAGCCGGTCGTGAGGTAGGGGTTGCGCTGCCCCGCCACCGTGGCCGTCCACGAGTAGCGCACCTCGCCCGGGCGGTCCCCGCAGAAGAACACGGTGTCGGCGGCCTGGTTGCCCTCGAGGTCGACGATCCGCAGCACCTCGCCGGCCTCCACGCGTCGCAGCCAGCCGTCACCCGACTCGATCACCTCGTCGAGCCGCACGGCGCCCTCGATCGCCGGCGGGTGATGCGGCGGACGCGGCACGATCGGCTCGCCCGCGAGCGTGCGGCCGCCCGGGAATGCCTCGCCGCGCACCGCCTCCGGGAGCTCGGCCAGCGGGGCGGGCGCGGTCCACAGCAGGTCCGCGCCCGCCGCCGACCCGGTGAGGCCATCCGTCCGCGCGGCGCCGGGTGCGAGCGCCGGGGCCCAGGCCGCGGACCGGTCGGAGCGCTCGATGGCTCGCGCCGACTGGTCACGCAGCAGGCGCGCCGGCTCGTCGATCGCGGCCGGCCGGGCGCGGTGCAGGCCGAGTCCGATCGAGCCGCCGGGCCAATCGGGCGCGTCGTCGTACGGATGCGGGCCGACGTGGATCAGCGCGAGCACGTCGAGCTCGCACCGCAGCACCACGCGAGCCCCGGCCTCCGGCGATGAGTGGCGCAGGCTCAGTGCGCCGTCGGCGGCGACGTCGAGCACCGAGAAAAGCTGCACGGCGTCGCCGAGGTCGGCCTTGCCGAGGCCGTGCTTCTCGAGCTCGACGAGCAGCATCGTCCGCGCGCTCACCCACCGGTGGTTGCGGTCCTGCTGGAAGCTGCTCTCGCCGAGCAGCGCGGCGAGCCCGGCCTGATCGGTGAGGCCGCCGATCGGATCGTGGCCGGTGGCCGAGTCCTCGACCACCGTCGCCAATGCGCGGCCCATGTCGCTCATGAGCACCACGCCCTCCGTGATGCGGCTGACCTTCTGCGACTTGAGCGTGTCGGGCACGTTCAGTCGCTCCGCGGTGAGATCGGCCCGCAGCAGCGTGATCGATGCGGTGCCCGTGCCGTCGAGGTCGGTGAGCTCGAGGAGCGTGCCACGGCGCACCAGCCCCGACCATGCCGCGCCGCCCGGCAGCACCTCCCGGAGCGGCCGGACCCCCGGATCGGCGTGCGCCGGCAGCGGGCCGGCGGCGAGGGCGGTGAGGTGGCTGGTGGTGTGGCCGGCGGTCATGGCGAAATCTCCTGGATGACGCCGGGCTGGCCTTGGAAGCAGCGGAGCCCGGCAGATCGACGAAGCGGTCTCCCGGGCTTTTGTCCCTCCGTGTGCCCCAGCTATGTGCGGTGCCGGGATCGCCCTCTCGGACCAGTCCCACGCGACGAACGGCGTCGCAGCGCGGCGGAACCCTAGGGCCCGACGATTGTCGGCCAGCACGCGCCGCGCCGCGTTCGCCCTGCGTCCAGGGTCCGGGTGCGGCAGCTGGCCACATGGCCAAGCGGGCCGGCCGCCAGGACCTCAGAGCGCGCAGCGCCGCGGCACGTGGATCCAGCCCTCGCGGGCTGCACCGTCGACCGCCGTCATCCGTAGCGCCTCCGCGCGATCTGCCCGAGCCTCGAGCGCCGCGAGCGGATCGGCGACGCGGGTGCTCGGCGGCACGAGGTCGCCCGCGTGGACGGGGGAGTCGACCGAGAAGGTCGCGCCGCGGGCGACCGACCCGGCGATGAGCGCACAGAGCAGGCTGTCGAGCGCGTCGTCGGTGGCCCTCAAGGATTCCCACACCGCGTCGTCGTCCGCCTGGACCACCTCGCCGAGCTGCGCCACCATCCGCTCCCGCGCCTCGCGCTCGGTCTTGTAGCCCGCCGACGCGAGTGGCTGCCCGTCGCCGACGCTCCAGAGCCGCAGCGCCGCTGCCGGGTACACCTCTGCGATCCCGTCCTGCGCGCGGGCGCGATCGAGGACGTCGCGGCCCGTCAGCTCCGCGAGCTCCGACAGCACCTGCGCGCAGAGCAGCGCGGTCGACCCGATCCGGTCGGTGCTCACGCTCATCGGCGTCAGCCCCGTCGCCTCGAGGATGAACCGGTCGGTCGGCCGCAGGCGCAGCTCGGTGCGCTTTCGGAGCCGCGGGCGCTCGCCGCTCATCCAGTCGCTGACCGCCTCGACGAACGCCTCCGGCCACCCGATCGGCGCGTCGATCCCGGCGACCCGGTCGGGCGTCGGCGCGAACGCGGCGAGTCGAGCGCTCAACACGCGCGCGAGCGAGGCGTCGTCCCGCGCGCCGTGCCCGTGCGCTTGGGCGAGATCGACGATCCGCGCCGGCCCGCCGCTCGCCGGCCACGCGAGTTCGCACCACCACGCCTTCCGCGGATCGGTGGAGAGATCGAGCCCGAGTGCGTGCATGCCGTCAGCCTGTCGCCCGACCTTGCGCGGCTCACCACGCGTGTGCAACGAAATCGCGGAAGGTCCGCGACGGAACTCAGGCGTTCGCGGCGGCGGCCGCCACCTCGGCGAGGATCTCGCGCTGCAGCCGCTCCTCGGTCGCGAGCCGGTCGGCGTCGCCGAGCTCCCACACCTCGTCGAACAGCTGCTTGGCGCGGCGCACCGCGAGCGGCGACTTCTGCACGATCTCCCCGGCGAGCGCGAGCGCCTCGGCCGTCGCGTCCTCGGCCGTCCGCGTGACGAGTCCGATCCGCGCGGCCTCTTCGCCGCTCACGTTGCGGCCCGTGAAGGTGAGCTCCTTCGCATGGTCGATCCCGATCAGTCGCGGAAGCGCGGTCGTCAGCGCCATGTCCGGGATCAGACCCCAGCGCACCTCGGCGATCGAGAGTTTCGCGTCGGGCGTCGCGATGCGCAGATCGGCGCCGAGCGCGATCTGCAGGCCACCGCCGAGCACGTTGCCGTGGAGCGCCGCGATCACCGGCACCGGCACCGCGCGCCAGTGGTACCCCACGCGCTGCACGAGGTTCGCGAGGTCACCGACCTCCTTCTCCAGCAGTGCGGCGGTCGCCGTCGCGAAGTCCTGGCCGCCGCCGAGCACGGCGGCGATGTCGAGTCCCGAGCAGAAGGACTTGCCCTCGCCGCACAGCACCGCTGCCTCGATCTCGTTCGCCTCCGCCAGGGCCCGCACCTCGCGCGTGGCGCCGTCGATCGCATCGAACATCGCCCGGTCGAGCGCGTTGTGCTTCTCCGGCCGCGTCAGGGTGACCACCGCCACCTTGCCGTCGTGCTCGCGGTCGATGCGCAGACGCTGATCGCTCATGGAGTGGAGCGTACGCCACCGGGTGCCGCGTCTCCGGCGCCCGGCCGGGCCTGCTCCAGCTGCCGCCGGCGGCTGGAGCAGGCACCGCGCCCTCGGCTAGGCGAGACCGATCACGTCGGCGGTGCCGATCGCGAGGCCGGCGCTGAAGGCCGTCACGCCGAACGTGCCGTTGAGCGCCCCCGCGGCCTCAGCGGTGAGGGAGAGCTTCGCGCCGGAGACGACGGCCTGGATGCCCGGGGTGGTCGTCGTCGCGCCCGAGAGGTCGACCTTGAAGAGCGGCAGGCGCCCGACTGGCGTGCGCTCGGCGTAGAGCACGCCAGCGACGGGGTCGATGGTGAAGTCACCGACCGTCAGCGACTTGGTGCCGGCCGTGAACGTGAGCCCGCCGCTGTGCGTGATCGGCGCCGTCAGACTGATCTCGCCGCCGGAGTTCGTGATCGGGAACTGGATCGTCGAGCCGGCGACGGCCATGCCCTCGGGCGCGACCGACACGCCGAGGCCCTTGAGCACCGTGGCCGTACCCGCATCGAGCGTGACGCGCGTCGCCGCCGACTCCAGCACCACGTTGGCCTTGCCGAGCGCGTAGCCCTTCGGCAGCTTCACGCCGAGCTTCTTCGCGATGGCCGCCGACGCCGGCGCCGACAGCTTCACGCCGACCGGGCCGACCTTCGTGTCGAGCCCGTCCGTCTTCGACTTGGTCTTCTTGGCGTCGAGGTCGAACGCCCGCAGCTTCGCCTTGCCGGCGCTCGCGTCGATGCGGGTCGGCGCGCCCTTCTTCAGCACGATCCGGAAGTCCTCGAGCGTGAGCGAGCGCCCGCCCTTCGACAGCTTGAGGCCACCCGTGTGCGAGATCGCCTTGCTCGACGCCCCGACGACCGGGAAGGGGATGACGCCGTCGGCATCGGCCTTCGTGCCGACCGGCGTGACCTTCACGCCCGCCGCGCTGAGGGCCTTGGCCGCCTTCGACGACAGCTCGAGATCGGTGTGGCCCCCGGCGCTCGTCGCCGCGCCAGCGGCGGCCGGAAGCGCAAGCAGAAGGCCGGCGGTGAGGGGGAGAAGACGCTGCACGAGGCGGTCCTTTCGTCGGAGTCGGAGGGGGTGGGCCGGCGACCTGTCGGTGTGATCGCTGCTGCGCGCCGACCGCCTCGAACGGATGCGAAGCCGACCGCAAGTGGCGCGCAGGCGCTGTTCTGCCCGGCTCATGACCGGACGGCGCGCCGTCACTCGCGCGCCCCTGACGGGTGGCAACCCTTGAACCGACCTCCGCCCCAGCGCGTACCCTGGGCATGCACCGCGAGATCTCAGGCGCGACGATGGCCGACACGTCGTCGTCCGCCGACGGCCCAGCCGTCGTATCAGCGGTTGACATGTCGTCCGCGACCGCCAACAGCCTTCCGGGCCGGATCGGCGTTCCGGCGAGCCCACCCGCCCGCAGCACCATCAGCACGCACTCGCCACCAAGCACCGACGCCGACGAGCTCGGCGCACTCGCCGACGCGCAGGCTGGCCCACGCCGGCGCCTGCGGGCCTCCGTCGACGCGCACGCCGAGCGCCGCCTCGCCCGCAAGCTTGCCCTCGGCGACGCCCAGGCCCTCGCCGACGTGCACCAGCTCACCGCCCGCGCCGCCTACTCCGCGATCCTCGGCATCGTCCGCGACCGCGGCCACGCCGAAGACGTCCACCAGCAGACCTACGCCGAGGTGTGGCGCCGCGCCGCCCAGTTCGACCCCGCCCGCGGCAGCCTCCTCACGTGGGTGCTCGTCATCGCCCGCAGCCGCGCGCTCGACCACGTCCGGCGTCGCGCCGACCTCCCGACCGACACGGACGTCCTCGTCGCCATGGGTGGCGGCGAAGACGACCGCGCGTACGACGACGTCGTCGACCGCGCGCTCATCGGCGAAGCCCTCGCGCGGATCCCCGCACAGGAGCGCGACGTGCTGCGCATGCGCTTCTGGGACGGCCTCAGCCAGACCGAGATCGCCGAACGCACCGGCCAGCCGCTCGGCACCGTGAAATCGCGGATGCTCGCCGGCTTGCGCAACCTCAAGCTCCACCTCGAAGCGGAGGGCGCCGCATGATCGGCGACCGCGACCTGCTCCGCCACCTCGAAGACGGCGGCGACGACCTCTACGACCGCCCCGAGCCACCCGCCCTCGACCTCGCCGCGATCACCGGCCAGCCGCAACAGCCGGCCGCCGCCGCACGCCCGGCTGCCAGACGCACCTGGCAGCTGCGCCCACTCGTCGTCACCGGCGGGGCCGCCGCCTGCCTCGCCATCGGCGCCCTGGCCGGCACCACGCTCCAGCGCGGGGACGGAGGCCCTCAGCCCACCCGCGTCGCGGCCCAGCCCACCACGCCGCCGACCACCGCCCCGGCCCGCCGCAACGTCACCCTCGCCCGCTTCGACGACACCGCCCCACGAGGTGCGATCGCCGAGGCCAGCATCTTCACCGCCACCGACGGCCGCACCGTCGATCTGCGCGTCAGCGGACTCCCGCAACCTCGCAAGGGCGAGTTCTACGAGCTCTGGGTGCTCGGTGAAGGCAAGCAGATGATCTCCCTCGGCATCGTGCGTGTCGACGCCGACGGAGCAGCCGACGTCCGGATGCCCCTTCCCGTCTCGCTGCGCCGCTTCCCCGTGTTCGACCTCTCCCTCGAAGCCAGCGACGGCAACCCCGAGCACTCCGGCCACTCCATCCTGCGGTCGGCCGCGGCCGCCTGACGCCCGGGTCTGGCCGGACGCCCACGCCGGCCGCCCACAGCTCGTCGTCCGGCCCCACCGGCACCCCCGTAGTGCAGGCAACCGGCGACCACGCCGGCCGTCACCACCGTCCACCGGAGGACCGTCCATGTCCATCGCACTCCGCCGCCCGCGCGTCGCCACCGCCATCGCCACCGCCGCCATCCTCGGCGCCACCGCCACCGGCGCGGGCGCCGCACCCGTCACCGGCGTCAGCACCGCCGTCGCCCCCGACGCCGCCCTCGTGAGCGGCCTCACCAGCCTCGGCGCCACCGTCAAGCTCACCGGCGCCGCCACCACCGACCCTGCCGGCCGCTTCACCTTCCCCGTCACCGGCGGCGAGCTCAGCCCCGAGCTCAAGGGCAAGATCGCCCACACCGGCGGCATCGAGTTCCGCGCGAAGTCCGGCCTGCGCTTCGGCATCCAGCAGTTCGTCATCGACACCCGCAGCACCACGCCGCAGCTCACCGCCGTCCCCACCCTCGCCGGCTACGGCCTCGGCATCCGCGTCCCCGTCGCCGACCTCACCGGCCTCGCCGTCAGCAGCGCCGCTCCCGCCACCATCGTGAAGGCGACCGCCAAGCTCACCGACATCGGCGCTCTCTACATCAACGCCGGCCTCGGCAAGAGCGCCGTCAAGCGCGGCACCGTGTTCGGCCAGGCCGAAGCCACCGTCACCCTCGGCTCCTGACGCAGCGCGGCACCCGGGCCGACGCGCAGCTCCGCCGCCACCCCGTCCGGGGCTGCACGGCCCACGTGGCCCGTTGGACAAACGCCGCCGCAGGTTTTCTGGCCTTTGGGACAACGGCCCGACGCCGGTCGACCTGCATCATGGTCAACGAGCGACTGAGAGCCCCGAACCGTATGCCGAGCAGGCGCGGTTCGGGGTCGCTCCACCTCCGAACGGTGCATCACTGGTGCGTGATGTGTGAGGCGGGCGGGTGACAGTGAGCAGGCTGTCCCCCGTCCGCCTCGCGTTCCTTTCGGAGCCCTTTTCCAAAGCGTGTTATTGGGACACACGGAGGAGTCTCCGGCGCGGCAACTTCACGGGACGCCGCGCCGGAACCTTCGACCCCCCTGGAGCAGGCGACCGGCGGCCGGCGGGATGACCGAGCCGTTCGCACGTTTCCGGGCTGGCGGACACGGAAACGTGCAAAGCGCGTGAACCCGCCGACGGCCAGTGAGCAGACCAGCGGCCCCGCGGGACGCCGGAAGACGGTGCGATGAGCCACCGGTCTACCCTGGCAACGTGCTCGAGCGCACTTCCGAGATCGTCCGGCGCGCGGCCGCCCGCGCGCGCACGCGCAGCAGTCGCCTGGACGACGACGACGCCCCGCGCCTCGACGGCCGCATCGCGGTCGTCTGCGGCGGCACCGGCGAGGTCGGCGAGGGCATCGTCGCCGGCCTCCTCATCGCCGGTGCCAAGGTCGCCGTCCCGAGCCGCTCCGGTGAACGCCTCGCCGATCTCGCCGACCGGCTCGAAGCCGCCGGCGCTCCCACCGAACGGCTCGTCCCGCTCGTCGGCGACCTCACCGAGATGCCGGACGGCGCCCACGAGGTCGCCGCCGAGCTCAGCCGGCTGATCGGTCGCCCCGACCTCGTCGTCGTCGCCCTCGGCGGCTGGATCCAGAGCGACGCCCTCGCCGACCTCGAGATCGACATGTGGGACGCCATCGTCGACCAGTCCCTCCGCGCCCACCAGCTCGCCGCCGCCGCCTTCGTGCCGCTCATGCGCGGCCGGCCCGGCGCGATGTACGTCCAGATCAACGGCGCCGCCGCCCGCTACCCCGTGCCGGGCGCAGGAGCCGTCTCGGTCGCCGCCGCCGGCGAGCTCATGGCCGCCCAGGTGATGGCCGCCGAAGAGGCCGGCAACGGCATCCAGGTCGAATCGCTCATCCTCGGCCCCGTGCGCACGCGCTCCCGCGACGACGCCACGAGCTGGATGATCTCCGCCCGCTCCCTCGGCGATCTCATCGCCGCCCGCGCCGCGCGCCGTGCTGCCAGCGCCACCGAGATCGCGCGCGCCGCCGAAGCCGCCGGCCTCCACGCCGAGCCCTCCCCGGCCACGAGGCGCAGCGACGCCACCGACGACCTCGTCGACGACGACGTCCCCAACCCACCGGTGCGCCTCCACCCCGACGCCCTCGAGCCCGGCGGCCCGGCCACCGTCCTCGAGCTCCTCACCGTCGCCGACCTCGCCGCTGCCCGATCCGCCAACCCGGGCGCCGTCCGCGGCGCCCGCGGCGCATCGCTCGGCTGGGTCCTCTGGGGCCTCCAGACGAACGCCCTGTCCAAGCAGGTCCGCCGCGGCGACGACGGGCCTCCCGCGCGCTGAACGGCCCCGGCTCCGTCTCCCGCGCCGGCGCGCTCGTGCGAACCGGGCGGCGCTGACCAGTCGGTTCGGCTGCGAACGCGCCATCGGTGTGGGCGCGAACGACCGGCACTGCCCCCGCATCCGCTGACAGAATGACGGCCATGAGCGTCCCTGCCAGCCTTCGCAGCCTCCTCGACGCCGTCGGCCCCTCGGGCTACGAGCTCGCGCCGGCGCAGGCCTTCGCGGAGATCGCCCGCGGCTACACCGACCAGGTCGAGATCGACGTCGTCGGATCGGTCACCGCCACCGTGCCGGGCACCACCGACGGCGGCCCTCGCATCGCCGTCGTGGGCCACGTCGACGAGATCGGCCTCATCGTCACCCACATCGACGACAAGGGATTCCTCTGGTTCGGTCCGGTCGGCGGCTGGGATCCGGTCATCCTCGTCGGCCAGCGCCTGGCGATCCAGACGAAGAACGGCGTCGTCCCCGGCGTCGTCGGCAAGAAGGCCATCCACCTCCTCGAGCCCGACGAGCGCGGCAAGCCCGTCAAGATCACCCAGCTCCACATCGACATCGGCGCCGAGGACGGAGATGCCGCCAAGCAGACCGTCGAGGTCGGCGACGTCGCCGTGATCGCCGCCGAGCCCATCGAGCTCCTCGGCGAGCGCGTCAGCAGCCGCGCGATGGACAACCGCCTCGGCGCCTACGTCGCCGTCGACGCCGCCCGCCGCATCGCCGAAGCCGGCGGGGCCGCCGGCGAGGTCGTCGCCGTCGGGGCCGCGCAGGAGGAGATCACCTTCGCCGGTGCCCGCACGAGCGCGTTCCGTCTCGACCCGCAGATCGCGATCGTCATCGACGTCACCCACGCCACCGACGCGCCCGGCATCGACGAGAAGGAGCTCGGCTCGCACCCGCTCGGCTCCGGGCCCGTGATCCAGCGCGGCTCCACCATCCACCCCGAGATCGCTCGCCTGCTCGTCGAGACCGCCGAAGCCGAAGGCATCGACTACACGCTCGAGGTGAGCGGCCGCGGCACCTCCACCGACGCCGACGCGATCCACCTCGCGCGGCAGGGCATCGCGACCGCCGTCGTGTCGATCCCCCTGCGCTACATGCACTCGCCGGTCGAGACGATCGACCTGCGCGACGTCGAGGCGACGGTCGCCCTCATCGCCGCGTTCGCCCAGCGCGTTCCCGCCGACATCGACCTGCGCCGCGGCGCCTGACCGGACCGCGATGGGCCGCGCGGGAGCGCCGACGGGCTGGCTCGTCCTGCTCGACATCGACGGCACGCTGGTGTGGCGCGCCTCCGGCGCGCACGCCCAGGCCGTCGTCGAGGCGATCCACGAGGTCCACGGCGACGTCGAGCTGCGGCCCGTTGACGCGGCCGGCATGACCGACCGCCGGATCGTCCGCGACATGCTCCGCCAGGCCGGCTTCGCCGACGCCGCCATCGACGCCGACATGGACTGGCTCCTCGCGATCGCCGCCAACCGGTACGAGGAGCTCTGCCCACCGTCGCTCGAGCACACCGTCCTCGACGGCATCGGCCCCCTCCTCGAGGAGCTCGGCGCGCAGCCCGGCGTGCAGGTCGGGCTCGTCACCGGCAACGTCGAGTCGATCGCGCACCGCAAGCTCACCGCCGCCGGGATCTCCAAGCCGCTGCTGCCGTTCGTCGGCGCCTACGGCTCCGATGCCGAGGATCGCGACCGGCTCGTGCCCGTCGCCCAGGAACGTGCCGCTGCGCTCCACGGTTTCGCCGGACCGTGGCCGTCGGACCGCACCGTCGTCGTCGGCGACACCCCGCACGACATCTCCTGCGCCCGGGTCGCCGGGGCCCACGTGATCGGCGTGACCACCGGCGCGTACGGCGCCGAGGCGCTCACCGCCGCGGATGCCGTCGCCGCCACCACCGACGAGCTGCGCGCGGCCCTCGCCGGACTCGGCGTCCTGTAGACGCCGCCGGCCTGCTCAGCCGGCGAGCAGCGGCCGGCCCGACAACGTCGCGGTGATCGCAGCGCTGCCGTTCCACCAGTACACGCGGTCGCCGCTCGTCGCGACATCGGAGACGGGGCCTGCTCCGAGCACCTGGTCGCCGCGGGCGTCGACGCCGTGCAGCTCGCCCGCAGCGGTCGTGTAGGCGTACCCGCCACCGTCGGTCATCAGCAGCGGCTGCCGACCCGTCGCCCCGGCCTCGGTGCGCGTCATCGCCGTCCGCACACCACGCGGCGAGAACGCCTCCCAGAACGTGGTCGCGGGGTCGGCATCGGACAGGCTCACGCCCTGCAGCACGACGCCGCCGTCGCCCGCGATCCCGCCGTCCGCGATGAACTCGGTGAACGTGCCGCCGTCGGTCCAGATGCGCGACAGGCGCGTGAGCCGGGCGCCCTTCGCCGTGTCGCGGCAGAGTGAGACGCGCTGATCGCGATCACCTTGCACGAGCAGCCGGAGCCGCACCGAGGTCGCGCCGACCGTCACCGCGCGCCGGTCGAGCGTGTCGCCCTTCACCGCATCGCAGCGCGTCGGCGCCTTGGGCGCCGCGGCCTGCGAGGGGCCTGCCGCCAGCGACGCGCCGAGCGCCATGCCGAGGAGCAGTCGCGTCGTCCTCACCGTCCCGCGCACCGATCGACCTCAGGCCACGCGCTCGGCGACGACCGTCTGCCCCTTCACGCCCTTGGCCGTGAACTTGGCCGTGACGAGCGCGCCGCCGTCCGGGGCCTTCTTCAGCGTGACCGACCCCTTCGCGCGGCACCGCAGCGTCTTGCCCTTTCCGGACTTCTTGAGGGTGATGGTCTTCGTGAGCTTCGTCTTGAGCTCGACGCGGATCTTCAGCTCGGCCTTCGACGGGCACGTCTTGCCCTTCGGCACGAGCAGGACGTCGAAGGTGACCTTCTTCGCGCTGAGCTGGACCGGCCACGTGCTCGCCGGCGGCTGCGTGACCGGCGGGGCCGGGGTCGGTGGCGCGGTGATGACGGGCAGCGGGCAGCCGTCGTCGGTCGGGGCGCTCTGCGTCGGGCAGGCGTCGAAGCGGTCGGGGAGGCCGTCGCCGTCGCCGTCCGCGAGCGCCCCGGAGAACGCGACCGGCTTGCGGTCCTGCGCCTTCACGTTGTTGCCGCCCTCCTCGCCCGTGCCCCACTCGCCGTCCTCGCTCTCGCCCCAGCAGAGCGGCTCGCCGGTGGTGAGCAGGGCGCACATGTGGCGGATGCCGATGCTGATCGCGGCGGCGGAGCGGCCGCTGCCGAGCGGGACCGCCAGCGCGGTGGTCTCGCCGAGCTGGTCGCCCCAGTTGTTCCCGAGCATGCCCGTGCCGAGCATGCCCTCCGTGTTGTCGCCCCAGCAGCGCAGCTCACCGTCGGTCCGCAGTGCGCAGGCGGAGGACGAGCCGGCGGCGATCGCCTTGGCCTTGCCGCCGATGGCCATCGTCACCGCCATCTCGCCGGGCGTGTCACCGATGGTGTTCTGGTTGCCGGTGAGGAGCGCGCCGCCGCTGCCGCGTCCCCAGCAGCGCACGTCGCCGGCGCCGGTGATCACGCACGTGAACTGGCGGCCGAGGGCCATGGCGACCGGGAGGTCGAGCTGGGTGGAGACCGGCAGCACCGTCGGCTTGACGGGCTTCTCGCCCGGCTGGTCGCCGATCGACTCCGAGAGGCTCGCCGGCACGGTGCCGCTCTCGCCGAAGCCGTTGGAGCCCCAGCAGCGCATCTCGTGGGTCGTCAACAGGACGCACGTGTGGGCGCCGCGCGCGGCGATCGAGGTCGCGGTCGCGCCGCCGAGATCGACCGGGCCGGGCGCATCGCCGGAGTCGTCCGCCGACCCGCGGCCGAGCTGGCCACCGACGTTGCCGCCCCAGCACGTGATCGAGCCGCCGACGAGCAGCGCGCAGGAGTGCTCGTCGCCGGTCGCCACCTGGGTGGCCGGGGCGATCGGGACGCGCACCGCGCGCTCGCCCGGGGCGTCGCCCGTCGAGTTGCCGCGCGCATCGTTGCCGAGCTGGCCGTAGATGTTGCGACCCCAGCAGAAGACGGCGCCGGCGATGTCGACCGCGCAGGCGTGCGAGCTGGCGTACGAGACCGACGCCACCTTCACGCCGCGGCCGAGGAAGATCGGCGCGGGGCCCTCGCCGGGGTCGTCGCCCAGGTCCTGCTCGCTGCCGCTGAGCAGCTGGCCGTCGTAGCCCTCGCCCCAGCACTGCACCTCCGCGGACGCCGTCACGGCGCACGTGCCGAGACCGCCCGACGAGATGTGGCTCTGGTCGGCGATCGTGGCCGGCGTGGCCCCGCCCGCGATCTCGGCCTGCGCGGGCGCGCACGACCAGGCGAGGAGCAGCACGAGCCAGGCGAGCGAGCGGAGCTTCATGGGGTGCAACCTAGACCGCGACGGCGGCCCGCGTCCAGTCGCTGCGCTGCGAATCGGAGAACGGCGGAATCCGGCGGGCCGGCCGCGTGCGCCCCGCCGCGTCAGACGCCCGGGGCGTCGCTGCGCCGGTCCATCGCGACCGTGACGGCGGCAATGGCCTCGGCGACCGTCTCGGGGCGCGTGAAGGGGATCATGTGGCCGCCGTCGCACTCCTGGAACGAGACGACGTTCGGGAGGTAGTCCCGCAGACCGACCGCCGACCACGAGCCGACCATCGCGTCGTCGACGGCGCGGACGATGCCGACGGGCACCGTCACCTCGTCGAGCCGCTGATCGAGCCAGTCGAAGTCGCGGTTGAAGTCGACGCGGTTCGCGTAGAGCGAGCGGAGGGTGTCCGGCCGCAGCGTGAGCCCGAACGACTGCTCCTCGTAGGTCGCGGCGACGGGGCTCGGCGCGAACGCCCGCACGAACGCGCGGCGCACGACGAGCTTGGTGATGCCCCAGCCGACCGTGCGGCGGATCAGGTCGCCGATGCCCGGCACCGTGACGAACAGGAGGGCGCGAGCCTCGTTGCGCATCGCGAGCGGCATCGCGCGACCGCCGCCCATCGGCGCGGCGAGCACGATCCCGCCGACGAGCTCGGGGTGGCGGCGGGCCATCGTGAGCGCGACGGTGCCGCCGTACGAATGCCCGACGAGCAGCGCCCGCTCGACGGAGAGGGCGCGCAGGCCGTCGGCGATCACGTCGGCCTGCTCGCGCATCGTGAGCGCCGAGCCACCGGTGTCGGCGAAGCCCGGGCGATCGAGGGTGATCCGGTGGCGCTCGGCGAGGTGCGGCTGCACGCCGTCCCAGTCGCGGATCGAGCCGGGGAGGCCGTGGATGAACACCACCGGCGGCTCGTTGCCGGGGAGCTCGGTCACGTGGAGCCGGTGCTCACCGACGGTGATGGTGCCACCCGGCGGCGGGGGTGCCGGCGCGGGCTTCCAGACGGAGTGACCCCACAGCGTGAGGAGGGCGGCGACCACGAGGGCCGCGAGGACAACCGTCAGGACCATCGACGTGTGGACCGTACAGCGCGCCCGCGAGGTCCGCGAGCGCGCCATACGCAGGACCTACCTACTTGGAGCAGGTCTCCGTGTCCTTGGCCGAGTCGGTCGCGATGGTGTCGACGTTCGCGGCGTTGGTGTAGGTGACGTTGATCTGGAAGTTCAGCTTCTTGCACGGACCCAGACCGGCGACCGGCATCGTGTACTTGCCCTTCACGCCGTCGACCTTGACCTTCTTGGTCATCGGCTTGATCGTCGCGTCGAACTTCTTGACCGTCGGGTAGACGTTGTCGAGCGGCATCTGGATCTGCGGGGTCACCGGGATGTACATCTGCAGGCCGTACCCGGTCGAGGCGTCGGTCGGGGTGGCCGAGCTCTGGAGCGAGCCGACGACGGCCTCGTCGATGACGGCCGGGCGGCTCGCCTTCACGTTCGCGAGGATGGAGTAACCGGAGCCGAACCACAGCGTGGTGGTCGCCGTGATCTCGCCGACCTCCGGGCCACCGTCGGCGATGATCGTCGCCGTGCCGAGCTTCGAAGCCGACGGGCAGGTCTTCGTCGCGACGAACTTCGCCACGTTGCACGCGGTGAACGGGATCGGGTTGAAGACGAGCTGGTCCGGGAGCTTGGCGGCGATCGCCTTGAGGCGCGTGGTGCCGTCGGTGGTCGAGGCGCGCTCGGGCGAGGCGAACGCGGCCGTGAAGGTGGTCGGGGCGCCGAGGGTGAGCGTGCCGCGCTTCTTCGGGCTGACCTTCATGTCGAGCGTGGTCGCCGCCGAGGCCGTCGGGGCCGTCACGGCCATGGCCAGGGCGCCGAGCAGGGCGACGCGGGAGAGGGGACGCATGTGGATGCTCCGGTTCGTTGAGATCAAGGGCGGTGACGGTCTCGCCACGGACGGCAGAGGGACACGACCTTCCGTGAGCTTTGACACGCTACACGCCCGTAAGTTGCGATGCACCCTCGCCGGTGGCGCGACCGCGCTCACCCGGATGGTCAGCGCCGGCCGCGGTCCCCGCGGGTTCCGGGTCGGCGGGGACCGCGTTGCCGCCGGCAGGCCGCCGCTCCCGTCAGGCGGTCCAGAAGGCGTCGGTTCCGAGCGCCTGTTCGGTCGCCCCGGCCTCGGTGAGCTTGGCTCGCGCGTCGTCGCGGCTCACGTCGAGCACTGCGGCGACCTCGGCCGTCGCCAGCGGTGTACCTGCCCACTCGAGCACCTCGAGCGGATCGGTCGCGGCCTCGGCGCGCTCGAGGCCGGGGGCGACGTTCGCGAACGCGACGTCGTAGGCGAGCGCCGGCAGGAAGCCGGGGGCGGCGAATTCGTCGTCGCCGTTCTGGAGCACCAGCGACGGACAGGTGTAGCGCCACCCGCCGTCCCAGCGGGCGAGCTTGTTCGAGAGCTGCAGCGCGGCCTCGGACGGGTGGCGAGCGGCCTTCATGTCGGCCTTGAGCGCCTCCTCGGTGGCCGGGTCGGCGGCCCAGTGGTCGAGGTCGTCGCTCGGGATGCCGGCGGCGTGCGACGCCTCGCGGAGCGTGTGGAGCTCGTCGAGGATGTTCCCGTGGACCATGCCCTGGAGGCGCAGCTGGCGGAGCAGCGCGTCGGCGAGCTCGGCGCTCGCATGCTCGCGCACGGCCACCACCTCGCGGCACGCCGGCAGCGTGGCGGGGATCGCGCTGCGCAGCGACAGGTCGAACGGCATGCCGTGCTCGTGCTCGAGCTGCGTCTGGCCCTTCTGGATCAGCTCGGGCGTGAGGCCCTTCGCGGCGTACTCCTCGCGGCTCGCCGCGAGGCCCACGAGGCGGGTCGTCCACTCCAGCTGCGACCCGTACCGCCACTTCAGTCGCCAGATCTGCGGCTCTGCGCTGTACGCGAACGGGCAGTTGGGATCGGTGAAGTGCGTGACTCGGACGGTCGACATGGTGCGCCCCACGCTAGTCGCCCGTGGTGCGTGCGTGCGCGCGATCGGCCTACTCGCCGTGGATCGTCGCGATCAGCTGGCGGGCGCCGCCGCGGTCGCGGTGCTCGGCGAGCTGGATGCCCTGCCAGGTGCCGAGGCACAGCGCCCCACTGCTGATGGGGATCGTGAGCGACGGGCCGAAGAGCGAGGCCTTGATGTGGGCGGGCATGTCGTCGGCGCCCTCGTCGGTGTGGGTGTAGGCCGGATCGTGCTCGGGCGCGAGGCGGTTCAGGGCGTGCTCGAGATCGACGCGCACGTCGGGTGAGGCGTTCTCGTTGATCGTGAGCGACGCGCTCGTGTGGAGGATGTGGAGGTGCAGGAGGCCGACGTTCACCGTGCGCAGCTCCGGCAGGGCCTGCACGATCTCGCGCGTGATCAGGTGGATGCCACGCGGCAGCGGCGGGAGGCGGAGCTGACGCTGGACCCACATCGTCTGGAGGTTACGGGCGGTACCAGTCGGGCGGCTCGGTGGTACCCGTCGGACCCGGGCGACGGCGGCGTTCGGCCGACCGACCTGCGACCGGTGCGTCCGCGGACGCCGCGTCCCGGCGGTCGTTAGGGTCCAGCGCATGGCCAAGCTGACGGGTGAATCCAGCATCGAGATCGACGCGCCGATCGACGCCGTCTGGGCGGTCGTCGAGGACGTCCTCAGCGCCCCGGAGTGGCAGGGTGGCATGAACTCGCTGACCGCCCTCGAGACCGACGCCGACGGCCGCGTGCTCGTCGCCGAGGTGAAGGTGGACGGGAAGGTGAAGGAGCTCGGCTCCCGTCAGCGGTTCGTCTACGACGCGCCGAACAGCCTGCGCTGGAGCCAGGAGAAGGGCGACATGAAGGACGTGAGCGGCGCCTGGGAGCTCGAGTCGATCGACGCGAACCGCACGAAGGCGACGTACCTGATGGAGACCGATCCGGGCCGCGTGCTCGGCATGGCGATCCGCGGCCCGGTCGAGCTGGCGCTGCGCGCGCTGCTCGTCAACCCGCGCGCCGGCGAGCTGGCCAAGCGCGTCGAGCAGGTCGGCTAGCGCGGGCCGCCCGCGCGTCCGGCGCGCGGGCCTACCTCAGCCGCCTGCCCTTGCTCGTGGCCGCGCGGCTCGCGCCGGGCCGCCCGAGCTTGGTCGTCGCCTGCACCCTCACGTCGAGCCGGTCGTCCGGAGTGACCCCGCTGAGCTTCGCGCTCGTCCCCTTCGGGCCCACGACGAGCTGCTGACGGCGACCGTCGCTGCCCTTCACGACCACGAGGTAGCCGGCGGCGCCCGCCACCTTGCTCCAGCGCACGGTGGTCACCTTGCCGCGGCTCACCCGCACCGTGCGCGGCGCCGCGAGCTTGACCGGCCCTGGCGCCGTGTACGCACCGAGCCTCACGGTGTCGACCTGGCGGTCGCCGGAGAGCACGATCGCCTCGATGGTGCGCCGTCCGCCCGGGCCGTCCGACGGCGTGAAGCGGAGCGTGGTCGTGCCCTCCTTGCCGACCGTGCCGAGCTCCTGCGTTCCGCCGCCCGGGAGCAGCTCCCGCACGAGCAGCCGCTGCCCGCCGAGGTTGCTCGCCGTCAGGCGGAGCGTGCGAGCCCGGCTGCCCTTCGCCGCCCGGCCGACCGAGGCCCTCGCCTTCGGCTGCGGCCGCTCGCCGGCCGTCAGCACCTGGGTGACCGCAGGTCCGCCCGTCGGCGTGACGGTCCAGTCCCCGGCGGGGCTGCTCACCTGCACCTCGACGGCGTCGTCTCCGGCCGGGAAGGCGACCAGGCCGTCACCCGTCGCCGCATCCGTGAGACCGGCCGGCACCGTGACCGTTCGGCCACCCGGGCCGCTCAGCGTGAAGCCCGGCAGTCCGCCCGAGCCCTGCACGCGTACGCCGCGCATCGCGCCGGCGCCGAGGCTGAACGTCTGCGCCCCGGCGGCCCGCAGCCGCGCGCCGATGCCCTTGAGCGACGCGGGCTTGTAGCTCTCGAGATCGCAGGAGCCGATGTCGCTGTCGCCGCCCCAGGGCCGGGAGAACCCGAGCTCGCCGGGGATGCCCTTCTTCGTGAAGGCGTCGGCGAGCTCGCCCTCTCCGCAGAGCGAGATCCCGATCGACGAGACGATGCCCGTCACCGAGCCGCAGCCGATCACGAGGACGCCGTTCGCGCACCCCGAGCCGCTGCCCTCGCCGTAGAAGTCGCCGTTGCTGAGGTTGACGCCGGCGGTCATCTTGAACTCGACGTCGAGCGGGCCGACGTCGATGCCCGTGGAGCCGGTCGCGACGATCGGGCCGTCGGTGCGCAGCACGAACCCGCCCGACGCGAGCGGGATGTCGACCACGGTGAGCTTGCCCTTCGCACCGATCTCCGCGTACTTGCGGCTCTTGGGCACGAACACGTAGGCGCCGCCACCACTCGACGGGAGCGCGTCGATCGAGAGCGGCGCATGACCGGCGATCGAGGCGCCGGCGTCGATCTTCACGCCGCCGCCGATCCGGAACCCGGCGTCGTCGTTCTTGTACGTGAGCCCGACGCGCCCGAGGAACACCGGCGGGGTCGCCCAGAGCGCGAGCGGGAGGATGCCGGAGCCCTCGCCAGCTTCGAGGTCGAGGTGCTTGATCGTGCCGTTCTCCATCCCGAACGAGGCGACGAGCGACTTGCCGGCCGCAGGCGGAAGCGTCACCGATGCGGAGCCCTCGAACCGGTTGGTGCCACCGGTGAAGACCACGTCGAACTCGTCGATCCGCACGGGGCCGATCGGGACGTCCTCGGCGTGGAGGTGCAGGTCGTCGAGGCGCAGGCCGTCGGCCATCGTCGCGCGCAGGGTGGTGTCTCCGGTGACGGCGTCGATCGGGGCGGGGAGCTTCACGTACACGTGGATCCGCGCCTCGCCCTTCACGAACGTGAGGTCGGCGGTGCCCGTGAGCTTGAAGCCGAGCAGGCTCACGCCGAAGCCGCCGAGATCCGGGATGGTGGTCTGCTGGTCGAGGTCCCAGTCGACGGGACTCCGGCTGAGGACGACCGAGCCGGCCGTGATCTCGACCTTGCCCTTCGTCTGCACGCGGTGGGCCTTCGTGTCGACGGTCGTCGTCGCGCCGCCGCTCGGGACGAGGTCCAGGCCCGCGAGCCGCACGGTGCCGGTGGTGGAGTACCTGCCCTTGCCGAGGTCCTTGAAGCACGGGCCGCTGCGCACGGTCGCCGACGCGTTCGCCGACACGGTCACTTTCAGCGGACACGCTGCCGCCGGCGGCGGGGTCGGCGTGGGCGGCGCGCCCGGAGCGGGCGAGGCCGGCGCCGGCACGGGGGGATCGCTGTCGCCCTTCGCGGCGAGGTCGATCACGTGGATCTCGCCGAAGGCCGCCGGGTTGGCCTCGTAGGTGAGCCAGCCGCCGCCGTCGGTGGCGGCCCCCACCTGGTAGTTGCGGGCCTGGCTGGCGCTGGCGGCGAGCGTGATCGGCTGCCCCCAGGTCTCGCCGCGCTTGCTCCACTGGTAGACGATCGGGTTGTCGCCGTCGGCCAGGCTGTAGACGGTGTGCAGGCGTCCGCCGGCGTCCTCGAAGAGCGTCGGACGCACGACGGAGTTGCTGCTCCCGACGCCCGTCGATGCGAACGGCGCGCGGATGTTCTGGGTCGGCTCGATCGTGCCGTCCTCGCGGATCCGGCGCACCATGAGGCCGTTGCCGAGCGGGTGGCCGGTCTTGGCCGTCGCGGCGACGAACGCGCCGGACGGCCCGCTGGCGGCGACCGTCTCCCACTCCGCGTCGCCGAGCTTCTGCTTCGGGAACCAGTGGCTGACGTCGTTCACGCCTACGGTGCTCGGGTTGAAGCGCCGCACGTACGACGCGCCGCCCTCGCTGTACGCGAAGAACGGGGTCGTCGAGTTGAGCATCCCGACCGAGCCGTCGTCGGCGACCGAGTTGTTCGGGATCGGGCTGTAGAGGTCGATCGGCTCGGTGGTGGCGTTGGCTCCGTCGAGCCCGGCGCTCACGAACTTCGGGCTCAGTCCGCCGACGAGGTTGACGGTGAACCCGCCCGAGCCGAGGACGGCCTGGTTCACGTTCGGCCCCTTCGCGATGACCGTCGGGGCCGACCAGGCATCGCCGTCGTTCGAGGAGGTCCAGGCCTGCACGTTGCTGTCGAGCGTGGCGACGACGACGAGCTTGGCGTCGGGGGTGCGCAGCACCTGCGCGCGGCCCCACGTCCCCGAATTGCCGGGCGTGTTGAAGACCTTGCGCACGGCGCAGTCGCTTGCGCCGCGGGGCAGCCGGCAATAGACCACCTGGTTCGTCGAGCCGGTTCGCGCGAGCCAGGCGAGGTGACCGGTGCCGGCGTCGTCGACGAAGATGCCCGGGTGGGTGCCGTTCGTCGCGAGGGTGAGATCGGTGGCCTGCGCGAGCGACGGCGCGGCGATCGCAGCGGCCGTGCCGAGGAGCAGAGCGCCGACGGATCGGCCGAGGAGGTGGAGCGTTGGCACGTCGCCACCCTGCCACCGTTCCGCAGGGTGCGCAAGGGTCGCGGGGCGAGCGCGTCCCTAACCCGGATCTCGCTGGTATCGGAGTGGGGAGGGGCAGCCGGCGAACCGCGCCCGGGGGCGGCGCGGTTCGGCTCCCTCCCGCCCGGAGCTCCGAGGCGTGGCTACGCGCCGCCCGGGACGTCCGGTGTGCGCCGGCCGAGGGCCCAGCGCAAGAGGACGGCGAGCGAGGCGCCGGGCTCGGCGGGCAGCACGCTCAGCGCGGGGACCGCGGGCTTCGGGGGCGTCGGCTGCATGTCGCCACCACACCACCGATCGCACCGCGGAGGCGCCGCGCCCGGGTCCGACCATGCGCGCTGGCGCCGACCCGCTCTCCGGCGGGCTCGTCGAGGGACGCCGCCCGGACTCGGCCGGGCGCACCGGGCGTTCGACGTCAGGAGCGCGCCGGCAGGTACGTACCGAGGCTCCACAGGTTGCCGTCCGGATCGCGGAACGTCGCGTTGATGCCGCCGTAGTCCATTGCCGTCGGCGCCATCACGACCGTCGCGCCGGCTGCTTCGGCTCGGGCGAAGCGTCGCCGGACCTCCGATTCGTCGTCGAATGCGAGGTAGAGCGAGGCGACGCCCGTCGGGAGCTCGACCATCCCGGTGGTCGACGCCATGAGCAGCTGGGCGTCGCCGAGCCACAGCTGCGCGTGGGCGAGCCCGCCGTCGTCCGTCGGGGTGCGTTCGGTGACCTCGAGTCCGAGTACGCCGGCGAGCCAGTCGACGAGGCCGGGCTCGGAGAGGCGGAGCGTGGGGACGAGCATGCTGGTCATGGGTCGGACCGTACGGGCGCACGCTGCCGCCCGTCTTGGATCGTTGGGACCGTCAGTCGGCAAGTACCGCGAACGCGCGGGCGGTGGCGCCTGGGGTGCGGTCGGTGAGCGCTCGGAAGTCGCGGACCATGTGCGACTGGTCGGCGTAGCCGGCGTCGGCAGCGACGCCGGCGAGCCCGGCGGTGGGGTGCTCGCGGAGGGCTGCGGTGGCGAGCGCAAGGCGCCGCAGGCGTTGGTGTTCGGTCGGTGTGGTGCCGATCCACTGCTCGAACCGCCGGGCGAGGTGCCGGCGCGAACAGCCGAGCTCGGTGGCGAGCGTCCCGGTCGGGAGATACTGCTGCGTGGTCTCGAGCCGGGCGAGGGCGCGGATCAGATCCGGTGGGGCGCTGGGGCGCGCGTGCCCGCTCGGCATCGGTCGGAGCGCGCGCCGCTCGATCCAGGCGCCGGCGCTGGCGGCGGCGGACGGTCCGCCGGAGCGCCACGCGTCGTCGAGCTGCTCGAGGAGCCGCGTGGCCTCGTCGCCGAGCGCGGCGTCGAGGTCGACGATCTGGCGCGCGAGCTCGCCGGCCGGCACTCCGAGCAGTGCAGGGACCGCGAGCGGGTGCAGCGACACCTGGACGAGCCGCATCGGGCCGCGGGCGCGCGTGCGGATGCGCGCGGCGGCCGGCCCGCCGACGAACGCCCCGGTGCTGAAGCGACGCCCGCCCACCTCCACCTCCCAGCGGGTGTCGAGCTCGAGCACGAGCTCCACGCCGGGCGCCGGAATCTCCTGCTGCCAACCGTCTCCGGGAGCCGCAGCGGTCTCGAACGCGGCGCAGCGCAGGATCCCGGGCAACGGCCTGGCGGCGGCGGTCACGTCGCAGCCGGGGCCCAGGCGGCGGCGAGGTGGACGATCACGGCGGTCGCCGCGGCCATGTCCTGGACCGACGCCCATTCGCGCACGGAGTGGAACTCCTGGCCACCGGTGAACAGGTTCGGGGTGGGGAGTCCGCGCGCGGAGAGCACGGAGCCGTCGGTGCCGCCGCGGATCGACGTGCGCTGCGGGTCGAGCCCCTCGGCGCGGATCGCCGCGAGGGCGCGCTCGACCACCTCGGGGTGCGGGTCGAGGTAGGCCTTCATGTTCGGGTACTGGTGGCGATCGCTCACGGTGACCGTCGCGCCCGGCCAGTCGGCGGCGACGCGTTCGGCGGTCTCGCGTGCGACGCCGACGTGGCCGGCGAGGAGGTCGTCGTCGAAGTCGCGCGCGATCAGCTCGATCCTGGCGGTGCCCGAGTCGCCCGTCACCTCGACCACGTGCAGGAAGCCCTCCTTGCCCGAGGTGGTGGTCGGGGTGAGCCGGTCGGTCGGCAGCGCGGCGACGATGTGCGCGGCGACCGTCGCGGCGTTGACGAGCTTGCCGGTCGCGAAGCCCGGGTGCACGTCGACCCCGGTCACCTCGATCGTGACGGCGGAGCCGGTGAACGTCTCGTCCTGCAGCTCGCCCCGCTCGGAGCCATCGAGCGTGTAGGCGCACCGGGCGCCGAACGCGTCGAGATCGAAGAGCGTCGCGCCCTCGCCGATCTCCTCGTCGGGCGTGAAGCAGAGGCGGAGCGTCGGGCGGGGGAGCTCGGGGTGGGCGGCGAGGTAGGCGACGGCCGTCATGATCTCGGCGACGCCGGCCTTGTCGTCGGCGCCCAGGAGCGTGTCGCCGCTGCTCGTGACGAGGTCGTGGCCGATCTTCGCGGCCAGCTTCGGCATGGCGGCCGGGTCGAGCACGGTGCCGCCGCGCGGGAGGTGGATGGCGGCGCCGTCGTAGGCGCGGTGCACGATCGGCTCGACGCCCTCGGCGGGTGCGTCGCTGCTGACGTCCACGTGCGCGACGAGCCCGATGACCTCGCTGCCGGGCGGACCGGGGAGGGTCGCCATCACGTAGCCATTGTCGTCGAGCGACACGTCGCTCAGCCCAATCTCCTCGAGCTCGGCGACGAGCAGCCGCGAGAGGTCGAGCTGGCGAGCGGTGCTGGGCGACTGGGCCCGCGGCCCGCGCTGGCTGGCCGTGTCGATCTTCGCGTAGCGCACGAGCCGCTCGGTCACCTCGGCGGCGAGCGACTCGGCGAGCGGGCTGGTGAAGGGCGCGGCAGCCGTCGTCATGGGCCTCAAGCTAGTGGGCGCCTTCGGGCGCCGCCCAGCAGGAGCCATCGAGCGCCACCAGCGCGTCCTCGACCTCCTGCGAGCTGCGACGTGAAGGGTGTCCGACTGGAGGGGCACCCACCCCCGACCGAGGCCCTCGCTACACCGCGCCGACCGAACTCAGCGCGAGAGCTTCTTATACGAGATGCGGTGCGGACGCAGGATGTCCTCACCGAGCACGTCGCGGCGGTACTCCTCGTACGCCTGGAAGTTGCCCTCGAACCACGTGACTTCGGAGTCGCCCCGGAACGCCAGCACGTGCGTGCAGACGCGGTCGAGGAAGAAGCGATCGTGGGAGATGATCACGGCGGAGCCCGCGAAGTTCAGGATCGCCTCTTCGAGCGCGCGGAGCGTCTCGGTGTCGAGGTCGTTGGTGGGCTCGTCGAGGAGGAGCAGGTTGCCGCCCTCGGCGAGCTGCTTGGCGAGGTGCAGGCGGTTGCGCTGGCCGCCGGAGAGCGAGCCGACCTTCTGCTGCTGGCGCGAGCCCTTGAAGTTGAAGGTGGCGCAGTACTGGCGGGAGTTGATGACCTGCTTGCCGACGATCATCTGGTCGAGGCCGCCGGAGATCTCCTCCCACACCGACTTGTTGGGATCGAGCTCGTCGCGCGACTGGTCGACGAACGACGTCTTGACGGTCGGGCCGATCTCGATCGTGCCCGCGTCGGCCTGCTCGACGCCCTTGATGAGCTTGAACAGGGTGGTCTTGCCGGCGCCGTTCGGGCCGATGATGCCGACGATGCCGCCGGGCGGGAGGGTGAACGAGAGGTCCTCGAAGAGGAGCTTGTCGCCGAAGGCCTTCGTGACCCCGTTCACGGTGACGACCTTGTCGCCGAGGCGGTCGCTCACCGGGATGTGGATCTTGATGTCGTCCAGCTTGACGTTCTCCTGCTGGTCGACGAGCTCCTGGAAGTTGCGCAGGCGGGCCTTGCTCTTGGTCTGCCGCGCCTTGGGCGTCTGGCGGACCCACTCGAGCTCCTGCTCGATGGCCTTCTTGCGGTTGACGTCGGTGCGCTCCTCGGCCTCCATGCGCTTGCGCTTGGCCTCGAGGTACGTGGAGTAGTTGCCCTCGTACGGGTAGGCGTTGCCGCGGTCGAGCTCGAGGATCCAGGTCGCGACGTTGTCGAGGAAGTAGCGGTCGTGGGTGACCGAGATGACGGTGCCGGCGTAGTCGGCGAGGTGCTGCTCCAGCCAGGCGACGGACTCGGCGTCGAGGTGGTTGGTCGGCTCGTCCAGCAGGAGGAGATCCGGGGCGGAGAGGAGCAGGCGCGCCAGGGCGATGCGGCGCTTCTCACCACCGGAGAGGTCGGTGACGGGCCAGTCGCCGGGCGGGCAGCGGAGGGCGTCCATCGCCTGGTCGAGCTTCTGGTCGATGTTCCAGCCGTCGGCGGCGTCGATCTTGTCCTGCAGACGGGCGAACTCCTCCGCCGTCTCGTCGGAGTAGTTCGCGGCGAGCTCGTTGAAGCGGTTCATGAGGTCGCGGATCTCGGCGAGGCCGTCCTCGACGTTGCCGCGCACGTCCTTGCTCTCGTCGAGCTGCGGCTCCTGCTCGAGGTAGCCGACGGTGACGCCGTCGGTGAGGTTCGCCTCGCCGCGGTACTCCTCGTCGACCCCGGCCATCACCTTGAGCAGCGTCGACTTGCCGGCGCCGTTGGGGCCGAGCACGCCGATCTTGGCGCCGTAGAGGAACGACAGGGTGACGTCCTTGAGGACGGTCGTGTCAGGCGGATGCACCTTGCTGAAGCGGTGCATCTGGAAGACGTACTGAGGAGCCACGCGACCAGGGTACCGGGGTTTTCGCGTCGGCTCGGGTGTGCGACGCGTCAAGGACGGCGCGGGCGGCGCCCTCGGCTACGCGGGCGGCACCTCGGGCGGCGCCGTGTTCGCGTCGGAGTCGTCGGCCTCGTCCGGTTCCCCGGCGAACTGGGACCGCAGTCCCGGCAGCAGCTCGGCGTACCGCTCGAGGAACTCCCGCTCGCTGCGGCGGGTGCGCCGGAGCCAGCCCGTCACCTCGTCGTTGCCCTTGCTCGCGTTGCAGGAGCCGCAGGCGGGGACGACGTTCTCGAGCGTGTAGCGGCCGCCCCGCGAGATCGGGAGCATCGTGTCGCGCTGGAGGGCCCGCTCGGTCTCGCCGCAGTACGCGCACGCCTCGCCCCACGCGGCCTTGATGGCGGCCCACTGGAGGTCGGAGAGGTCGTTGTCGCGCGCGTTCACCTTGCGGCGGCGCTTGCGCGAGCTGCGCGCGGCGCGGGAGCGGCTGCGAGCGGGCTGCGGCACGACCACGAGCGTACGGCCGCCCCCGGTCGGCGAGTGGTTCACGCCGGCGGCCGCCGCCTCCACGGGCTGGATCGCTGCCGCTGTGCGCCGCCGATCGAGCCCATGGGTGTGGCGGGCGGGTGCTGGCGTCGGCGTGGCGCTTGCCCCGTCGACATCGCCCGCTACCGTGACGCCACCGATGACGACGACTCCAGGAAGTGGCGGGCCGGGGCGTGCTGATGCGCGCCGCAACCGCGACCGGATCCTCGACGCCGCCGTCGACGTCCTCGCCGCCGACCCGAGGGCCGGCCTGCCCGAGGTGGCGCAGGCGGCAGGCGTGTCGCGGGCGACGGTCTACCGCCACTTCCCGGACATCGCGACGCTCCGAGCCGCGCTCGTCGAGGACGCCCAGGAGATCGGGCGGCAGATGCTGCAGGAGCACCTCCCCGCGATCCTCGAGCGAGAGCCCGATGCCTCGATCGACCGGTTCTTCGGCCTGCTCAACGTCGCGCTGCCGATCGAGCACCGGTGGACGCGCATGATCGCCGGCGAGCCCCTGCCCGATGCGCCGTTCATCGAAGCGTTCGCGCCGACGGTACGGGCCGTGATCAAGCGGGCGCAGGTGCGCGGCGAGCTCCGGGCCGACCTCGATCTGGAGGTCGTGCCCGAGGTGCTGATGAGCCTCGCGATGCTGGCGGTGCGCAAGGTGCACGCCGATGGCATGGCACCCGAGCGCGCCTCGGAGATCGTGCGCACGTACGTCGACGGGATGCGCCCGCGCGGCTCGCGCTGACTCGCGACGCCTGTCGCACTTCGGGGCCGCGCCGAGTCGGCGACGGCGGCCGGCCCGCACACCGACCGAACGGCCGTCCGGTCGGGTGTTTCCGGCGTCGACCAGACGGCTGAGCGCCCGGCCGTCCTCTGCGTTGGTCGATCTCGCATTGGCGCGAGGCGGCCGTGGTGGTTCGATCCGTCGCCTGTGATGCCGGTCACGCGGCCGTCCCGCGCGTGGTCCCCATCGGCATCCGTCGTCCCCATGTCCCAAGCCCCGGAGTCTCCGATGTCCCCGATCGCCGACACGCGCCTGTCGCGCCGCACGCTGCTCACGGGCGCGGCCGCCACCACCGTCGCGCTCGCCGCCGGCTGGCCCCGCTCCGCCGGCGCCGCCACGATCCCCAGCCGCACCGAGCGGCGCAAGGTCGTCGTCCTCGGCACCGGGTTCGGCGGCTCGGTGACGGCGCTGCGCCTCGCCCAGGCGGGCGTGAACGTGACGATGATCGAGCGGGGTCGCCGCTGGCCCGCCGGGCAGCCCGACACCTTTCCGACGTTCCGCAAGTTCGACCAGCGCGGCCTCTGGATGGGGGGCGAGAACGCGATCCTGCCCGGCATCCTCAACCCGCCGATCGGGCAGAAGTACGCGGGGCTGGTCGAGTTCATCAAGGGCAACGGGCTCGACGTGGCCTGCCCCGCGGCCGTCGGCGGCGGGTCGCTGCCCTACCACGGCATGACGTTCCAGCCGCGCGCCGACCTGTTCGAGCGCGTGATGCCGAAGGAGCTCGACTACGAGGAGCTCGACCGCGACTACTACCCGCTCGCGATGCGCATGCTGAAGGCGTCGGCGATGCCGGCCGACGTGCTGGCCTCCGACCGCTACGCCTCGAGCCGCCGGTTCCAGGCGTTCGTGAAGCGGGCCGGGCTGCCGGACGCGGCGCCGATCCCGATGGTCATCGACTGGGACGTGGTGCGGCGCGAGCTGCGCGGCGAGCTGCCGGGGCTGATCAGCAAGGGCGACGTGGTGCTGGGCGTGAACGGCCCGGGCAAGCACTCGCTCGACACGAACTACCTTAAGGACGCAGAGGCGACCGGTCGCGTGGAGCTGCTCGCGCTGCACCAGGTGAAGTCGATCGCGCGCGACGCCCGCGGCGGCTGGGTGCTCGCGATCGAGCGGATCGACGTGCGCGGACGCGTGCTCGAGCGCATCACCCTCACCGCCGAGACGCTCTTCCTCGGCGCCGGCGCCCCGAACACCACGCGCCTCCTCGTGCGCGCCGCGGGCCGCGGCGACATCACCGATCTGCCCGACGAGGTCGGCGGCTCGTTCTCCGGCAACGGCGACCAGATCGTCGCGCAGGTGCTGTCGAAGCCGATGGGGACCTGGCAGGGCGGCCCTGCGAACGTCGCCACGACCGACTGGGACAACCCCGTCGCCCCGGCGACGCTCCTCTTCGCGCCCATCCCGCTGCCCGTCGAGGCGAACACGATGATCACGGTCGCGATGGCGATCCCGGACTCCCTCGGCCGGTGGCGCTACGACAGCCGCCGCGACGCCGCGATCCTCGACCACCGCAACGCGCTCAAGGGCACGAACGCCGCCTCGGCCTCGCGCAGCCTCAAGCGCATCGCCAAGGCTGCCGGCGTCGTCGGCACCCTCGACGCCACGCGCCTGGACCCCCTCACCTTCCACCCGCTCGGCGGCGCCGTGCTCGGAACGGTGACCGACGCCTACGGCCGCGTCCACGGCCAGGACGGCCTCTACGTGATCGACGGCGCGCTCATCCCGGGCTCGACAGCCTGCGCCAATCCCTCGCTCACCATCGCGGCGCTCGCGGAGCGCAACGTCGCGCAGATCCTCAAGACCGACCGCGCGCGGCTGCTGTGAGGCGGCCCGCCGCCTGACCGTCCGCTCGACCTCGACAATGCTGCCGTCCCGCGGGACACTCAACGCATGCGCGGGCCGATCTGGCAGTCGTGGCCGATCACGGTCGATGATCGGGCCCGACTGAGCGTGCTCGGTGGTCGTCCAGTGCATCGCCCGTTCGACGGGGACCCGACGACGCTCCCCGGCGCGGAGCCGTTCTTCGCGTACTCGGTCGACGCGGACGACCAGCGGCTCACCGCCTGGTGCGCGGCCCCCGAGTGGTGCGTGCGCGTGTTCGTCGCGGAAGGCCCCGACGAGGTGCGGATCGCCGTGGTCTTCGACGACGCCCCACCGAGTCCGTACGTGGGCGGTGTCGCCGGATGGGGCGGCATGGAGGCGAGCGACGTACGCGTGCAACTGGAGCGACCACTAGGCGAACGTTGCGTCATCGACGCGGTGCGCGGTGAGCGCGTCCACCGCGTGACTCGTCCGCCCGACGCCGAAGATGCGGAAGATCGAAGCGACCGCTGGCACGGGCGTGCCTCGGATGACGACGATGCCGTGCCGGCGTGGATCCGGCACGCGGAGGCGGCTGCGCGTCGCGCTGCCGCGGTCAAGCGCGCGGTCCGCCGGCGCCGTTAGCGCAGCTTCCAGCTGCCGCCCAGGCTGAGCGCGCCCGCCGGTGCCACGCCGAGTGCCGCGGCGAGCTCTGCGAGCAGTCGCTCGGGCCCCCCGCCCAGCAGCTCGCCCACGCCCGCCAGCGCGGCCGCGCCGCCGAGGACGCTCGCGCCGGTCGCCAGCGCGGCGTTCGGCGCGTCGCTGTGGGTCGGCGGCTTGAGTCGCTCGATGAAGGGCACGTCGGGGTAGCGGCCGATGATGAGGTCCTTGCGCTGGCGGCCGGCGAGCTCGGCAGCGTGGTCGATCGCCTGCTCGAGGCCGCCGAGCTCGTCGACGAGCTGCCGCTCCAGGGCGTCGGCACCGGTCCACACGCGGCCGCGCGCGAGGGGCTCGAGCACGTCGAGCGGGAGGTCGCGGCCCTCGGCGGCCTTCTGGGTGAAGTCGGCGTACACGTCGTCGAGCCAGGCATCAAGGCGCACGAGCTCGCTCTCGGAGAACGGCCGGGACGGCGCCCACATCGAGGCCTGGTCGCCCGTCTCGACGATCTCCTGGTGCACGCCCACCTTGCCGAGCGCCTCGCGGACCACCATCTTGCCGCCGAACACGCCGATCGAGCCGGTGATGGTGGTCGGCAGGGCGAAGATCCGGTCGGCGCCCATCGCGACGAAGTAGCCGCCGCTCGCCGCGACGCCGCCCATCGAGGCGACCACCGGCTTGCCGGCCTCCCGCGCCAGCTCCACCTCGCGGTGCACGGCGTCGCTCGCGGTGTACGAGCCGCCCGGGCTCACGACCCGCAACACGATCGCGGCGACGTCGTCATCGGCCCGTGCCCGGCGCAGCGCGGTGCAGATCGTGTCGCTGCCGGCGGTCGGGCCGGTGAGCGGTGAGCCGCCGCTCGTGCCCGTCATGATGCCGCCGTCGACGGAGACGATCGCGACGTTCGCGGGCTTGCCGCGGCGCACGAGCCTGCTCCCGCGCCGCGCCAGCTCCTGCTCCACGCGCTCACGCAGCAGCTCGCCCTTCGGGCGGTTCCAGCGGTGCAGGAAGCGCTGCTCGACCTCCGGCAGGTCGGCCTCCGGCGTGTGGTCGTGCGCCGCGCCGGCGATGCGGCGGCGGATCGACGCGTAGGCCTGGTCGCGGTAGCCGAGGTGGTCGACGAGTCCGCGGTCGAGCGCCTCCGTCGGGGTGATCGGGGCGACGGCGATGGTGTCGCGGACGGCATCGGTGTCGATCGTGCGGCGCTGGGCGACCGCGCTCACGACCTGTTCGACGATCGACTCCGTGAGGCGCCCGAACTGCTCGCGCTGCGGCTCGCTCATCGAGGAGCGCTTGTAGGTGTCCGGCGCGTTCTTGTACTCGTGGCGCTGGTTGATCTGCGGCTCCACGCCGACCTTGTCGAACGCCTCGCGCGCGAACGTGCCGCCCGCGGCGACGCCGACGAGCGCGAGTCCGCCCGACGGCTGCACCCAGATCTCGTCGAAGTGCACGGCCAGGTGGTAGGCGAGCGTGCCGTTGCCGCCCTCGCCGAACGCCTCCGTCCAGCAGACGGTCGGCTTGCCGGTGGCACCGAATGCCGCGATCGCGGCCCCGAGCTCCTCCACCTCGGCATACCCGAGATCGGCGCCGCCGACGTGCGCGATCAGGCCGCCGACCTCCGCGCGTTCGCTCGCCTCGCGCAGGCGCTCGACGAGGGTCGAGAGCACCGGCGTGTGGCGCGCGCGGAATGCTGCCAGCGGATCGGCCGGGGGCGACTCGAGCAGCCCGTGGGACAGGTCCAGTTCCAGCAGCACGGGAGTCGTCGCCATGGCCTCACGCTACCGGCCGGAGCGAGGGCCGCGCCCCGATGCGCGGGCCTGCCCGGTTCGTCGTCGAACGGGTCGGCGGTGCCGGTACCCGCCATCGCGACGCCGATCGGCGCGAGGTGGTGGCCGGGTGCTGGTACGATCGAACATATGTTCTTCCCGCAGGTTGCGGGCAGGGCGTCGCACTCGGCGCACGAAGTCCTGCATGGCGACGTTCGCGTCCGTTACCTTCACGAGCCCGTGGCCGTCAGCACCACTTCCGTCGAGCGTCTCTCGCTCCTGCACCACCCGGTCGGCGTGTCGACGGGGTGGCTCTCGGCCGAGGAGCGCCGGAGCGGTCAGCCGTCCCCGAGCTGGGCGGCGCTCACGGGCCGCGCGCGGCGCAAGGGCGACGGCGCCTGCGAACTCGCGGCGCTCTCCGAGCACGAGCTGCCGAGCCTCGTCGAGTGGCTCGAGACGAGTCCGAGCCTGCCGTTCGACTTCCTCTCCGTGCACGCCCCGAGCAAGCACCGACGGATGCCGGAGGCCGATCTCGTCGACCTGCTCGTGCGGGTCGTCGGCGCCGTCGATGCGATCACCCTCCACCCGGACGTGATCGAGGATCACGCGCACTGGGCCCGCCTCGGTGCAACGCTCGCCATCGAGAACATGGATCCGCGCAAGGGCGACGGGCAGACCGCCGAGTCGCTCGCCCGCCACTTCGAGCTCCTACCCGAGGCCGGGCTCTGCTTCGACGTCGCCCACGCGTATGCGATCGACCCGTCGCTCGGCGAGGGCCACCTCATCCTCGACCACTTCGGCCACCGTCTCCGTCACCTCCACGTGTCGGCGCTCGACGTCCGCCACCACCACGTCGCGCTCGGCCCGGCCGAGGAGCGCCGCATCGCGCCGTTCCTCGAGCGCTGCCGCGACGTGCCGTGGCTCCTCGAAGCCCCGCTGGCTTAGCGGTTCGTTCCCGCCCGGGGTGGACGGGATCTGGGCGGTCGGTCGGCGTTCTGCGTAGGGTTGCGCGCGATGGACCAGGGTCCCACGGCACCGCTCGGCGCGCTCGAGCACCTCGCGACGCGCAGCACCACGAGCTTTCCGTCGCTGCTCGCAGCCCGTGGCCGGAGCGAGCGCGGGCTGCTCGCCCTCCAGGACGACCTGCGCGGTCTGCGGCTGCCGCATGAGACGAGTCTCGTGCTGCTCGGCTCCTGGGGTCGCGCGGAGGTGACGGAGGTGAGCGATCTGGACTGGCTGCTCGTCGACGCCTCGGCCGAGCGCGCGCCCGAGCCGGAGGACGGCCCGGTCCCGGTTGCGCAGCTCGCCCTCGACCCGGAGCTGCCCGGCACGCCGCTCGCCGCGCACTTCGGCGACCTCGAGGCCGTCATGAGCCGGCACGGCGCGAGCCCCGGCTCCCAGGGCACCTTCGCCACCCAGGTGCACGTCGAGGATCTCGCGAGCCGGATCGGGCTCGAGGAGGACTCCAACCGCAACCTCACGCGCCGCATGCTGCTGCTGCTTGAGTCGGTGCCGGCCACCGGCGCCGCGCACCACCGCCACGCGCTCGAGCGGGTGCTCCACACCTACGTCGACGGGCGCACCCGTGATTACCGTCCGCCGCGCTTCCTGCTGAACGACCTCATCCGCTACTGGCGCACCATCGCGGTCGACTTCGAGGGCAAGCGGCGCGAGCAGGAGGATCGCAAGTGGGCCTTGCGCAACGTGAAGCTCCGCACCGCCCGGAAGATCCTCTTCGCCGGTGGGCTGCTGCCGATCCTCGCCTGCCGCAATCTGCGCGCCGACGAGATGGTCGACTTCCTGCTCGATCAGTTCAGCGCGCCAGCGACCGACCGCATCGCGCACGCATTCCTGGCGTGGGGCGCATCGGACGAAGGCGTGCGCTGCCTGCGCGCGTACGACGCTGTGCTCGCGCGACTCGCCGATCCAGACACGCGTCGTAGGCTCGACTCGCTCGAATACGCGCACGCTCGTGACGATTCGCTTTTTCTCGAGCTACGGCGGCTGGGTCACGAGCTGGAAGCTGGGCTGCTGGCGTTGCTGTTCGAGACTCCGCTGCGGGACGTGGTCCGTCGGTACGCGGTGCTGTAGGCGCCTCGGTCGCCGGCAGGTCGCCTGACGGTCCCGCAGTGGTCGGGGTGGCCTCGGGCGTCGACAGCGTCACCGGCGCGGGGGCCGGGTCGGCGTCGGGGGTCGGGGCCGGGGTCGGGGTCGGCGTCGAATCGGGCGCCGGCGTGGGCGTGGGCTCAGCGGGCTCGCTCAGGCCTGCCGGCGGAGTGAGGTCGATGAGGGTCACGTCGTCGTCGACCGGCAGCGAGAACGACGAGCCCGACCACGTGCCGGTCGCCGAGGCCGAGAGGTTCGGGACGAAGCTGCGGGCCGTCCACTCGCCGCGGCTCCCATCGAGGGTGACCGTCACCTGCCGCGGCGCGACGGTGAGGTCACGTGGCGTGAAGTTGATGAACTGGAACGACTTCGCGCGCTGCCACACGGCGAGCACGTAACTGCCGTCGGCGCGGCGCAGCGCCACCTGCTCGACCTGGTCGGCCGGTACCTCCGTGCCCGTCGCCGGATCGGTGAGGGACACGTCGAGCGTGCCGGGCCGCGCCCCTGCACCGAGGTCGCCGATCACGGCGTTCATCCGCTGCAGGGCGAGGTACGCGAGCTTCGGTGAGCCGAACCGCAGCGTCCTGTCGGCGGCGACCCGCGCCGTCATGAGCCCATAGCCGTGGTTGCGCAGCGTCGCCGACGCCTCGAGGTCGACGAGCTCGTAGAGGTACGTGCGGGCCACGCCGGCGCTGAAGTTGTCCAGGAGGAGCCGCAGGAGGTACGTGGCCTGCGCTCGCTGACTCACCCAGTCCGCGACGAGGACCGAGCCGGCCGTCGAATAGCCCGTCTCGGTGGCGATCGGGGGTGCCGTGTCGGTCGCAAGGCTCCGCGCGCAGTCGAGCATCGTGCGCGTGCCGTCGCAGGTGGTGTCGAGCGACGCCTCCGGGATGCCGTACGTGGTCGGGTACGGGTGGAGGTTCGGGAGGTCGGCGAGATCGGGGGTCCAGCCGGCGGCGAGCAGCGCGCCCGCGTTCGACTGCCGGGCGAGCGGCGGGGCCAGCACCGGAAGGTGGGCGAGCGCAGCGAACTCGTCGGTCGCGAGGAGCCGTCGGACGGTGCGCGCATCCTCCACGGTCTGCGACGCCCAGTACGGCTTCTTGGAGAGGTCCGGCTCGTTGACGAGCTCGAGGGCGGTCACGCTCGGGAGGTACGGGGCGTCGCGCAGCCGGCGCAGCGCGATGAGGATGTCGCGATCGCGGTCGGCCCGGGGATCCGTCGAATCGACGGTCGGGACGACACCCATGATCAGGTCGGTGGTCGTCGCGGCGCCGACGCCCGCGCCGACGGTCTGGAGCTTGCTCGCGACCTTGGCGCAGATCTCGACGCTGTCGTCCATGCAGACCTTGTCGCGCACGTGCCGGACCCCGAGCTCGGTGATCGCCGAGGTCACCCGCGCGGCGGTATCGGCCTGGTAGGCGTGGTCGCGGAAGTCGGTGTGGAGCTGGACGCCGATCGAATCCCGGAAGGTGCTCGCGGCCGGCGCGTTCACCACGGCGCCGAGCGCCGGGGTGCCCAGGGTGGCGAACCCGAGCAGCGCGGGCAGACAGAGACGTGGGATCGCGCGCCGGGGGAACGCGGCACGGCGGGCATGGGACATTGCGGAGGGCGACTCCTGGTCGCGAGCGGCGGGGACGACGCCGTTCTGTGATGGATAGCACATGCGCGTCCGATGCACCAAACGCCGGGCGTCGGTCGCGAAACCGTCACTCGACCGCGAGTACCCTGGTCTGATGGCCGCGGTCGTCGACGTCGAACAGCTGGTGCTGCTCCTCGAGCTGAAGCCGCCGTTCGGCAAGAAGGAGGTGCAGTCCGCGCGCCGCCTCATGGCCAAGCGGTGGCACCCGGACCTCGCTCCGACTGGACGCGAGTTCGAGCACGAACGCCATCTGAAGGCCATCAACGAGGCCGCCGACCAGCTCGAGCAGCTGGCCGAGGAGTCCCGGGGCGGCAAGGTGTCGGCGACGGCCGTGAAGGTGGCCGGCCAGGCGGCCCGCCGCGCGCGCGCCGAGGAGGGGCGACGCAACTACGAGGCCCAGCAGCGGGCCGCCGAGCAGGACGCCGACCGCCAGCAGAACGATCCGTTCGGCAGCCGGATGCCGGATCACTCGGTGGTCCACCGCTACGCGCGCTGCCTGTCGTACCCCGAGTGGGGCGTCGGCACGGTCGACGGCATCTACTTCACGGGCGACGGCGACCACGTGCAGCAGTGGGCTCGCGTGCGCTTCCACGACGGGATCCGCACCGTCCCGGCCGGCTCGCTGCAGTTCGTCGACTTCAGCCGTCCCGATCCGGCGGCCGACCGCGTCGAGCGGTTCATGACGGCGGCGCGCCACGCACTCGCCGAGAACGACTTCGCGACGGCCGCGCAGCGCCTCACCTACGCCCGCGATGCGCAGCCGCGCAACCCGGTCGTCCTGCGCCTGATCACCTTCGCCTTCTGGCAGGCCGGCAATCTCGCCGCCGCCGGCCGCGCCGTACGCGACTGGATCCGCGTGGAGCCCGGCCGCCCCGTGCCCCAGCGGTACGCCTCGCGGATCTACGAGGCGATGGGTGCGACCGATCTCGCGCTCTCCGCTGCCGAGGAGGCCGCGACGCTCGCCCCGAACGATGCGAGCGGCTGGGAGCGGGTCGGCCGGCTCCGGCTCGCGCGCTTCGACCGCCGCGGCGCGATCGAGGTGCTCGAGCGGGCGCGTGCGCTCGGTGCCACCGTCGAGGGACTGCTCGATCTCGCGCTCGCCCACCAGCTGGCGGGCAACGTCGGTGCCGCCGTGGCAGCCGCCGAGCAGGCGACGGTGGTCGATCCGGAGTCGGCGGAAGCCTGGACGCGCCTCGCCTACGCGCTCGCTCGCACCGATCTCGTCAGCGATGCGCTCGAGGCGTGTCGCGTGGCCCTCGCGCGCGGTGCCGGCGAGGAGATCGAGCACCTGCGCGCACGTCTCGAGGAGATCGCGCCGCGCGAGCTGCCGGCCGCCTGAGCGGTCTGCAGCCGGCGCACGCCCGGTGGCCGGGTCGCCGCCCGCGTGGGGGCGGGGCGACGACCCGATCGCACCGCCGCGTTCAGGCCTGCTCGAGACCCAAGAGGCTGAGCGCGAAGCGGCCGGAGAGCGCGCTGCTCGTGAGGACGGTCGAGGCGCCGCACGTCATCAGCGGCGGGATCTGGCCCGTGCCGTTGATGGTGGTCAGCCTGCTGCCGGTCGCGATGTACCGCATCGGGAACGAGGCCCGCGACTGGCAGGTGCGCGTGGTGACGAGTTCGATCCCGACGAACTTCGCGCTGCTCACCGCGAGCTTGCTCGGGATCGTCAGATCGAGCTCGGTGGGGGTGCGCGTGCCCGCGGCCTGGCCGACCTGGCTGAGGGTGGCCTTCACGGCGACGGGGAGGAACCCGAGCGCTTTGAGGTTGGCCGAGAGCGGCGCGACCGAGAGGGTCGCGCCGAGTGCGTTGCCGCCCGGGAACACGAGCGTGGCCGGCGCGCTGGCCGAGGCGCCCTTCGCGCCACCGCTCCACACGCCGACGGCGCCCGCCGTCAAGGTCACCGTCGGCCGCGGCACGACCGTCGGGGTCGGGGTCGGGGTCTCGGGCGAGGCCGTGGGCGTCGGGGTGGCGGTGGGGGTGGCCGTTGCCGTCGGGGTCTCGGTCGGGAAGCCGAGGTCGGGCTGGGTCGAGATCGTCGCCGCGCTCGTCGGGAAGCAGGTCTTGCCGTAGCCCTGGTAGAGGATGGACATCCCGTCGACCCGGTCGATCGCGGTGCCGCCGCCGATGCTCCACCGCAGCTCGCCGAGGCTTGCCGACACGGTGGAGTCGCCCAGGCTGCTCGAGATCGTGATCGGGACCGGTGGCCCGTTCACCCAACGCGCCGGCTGGGCTGGCTGGGTGAGCTTGCCGGTCGCCATGGCGGGGAGCGAGAACGTACGGCTCCCGACCGTGAGGGTCGCCGGCTCGACGGTCTCCCCCGGATCGAGCGCCAGGCCCTTGCGCACATCGGTCGGGCGGCTGAGGTACCGCAGCTGTGCGGTGCCCGGGGAGCTCGTGCCGCGGAGAGCCGGGCTCGTGACGGTGAGCTCGTAGGTGAGCGTGCTGCCGCCGCCGTTGGCGGTGGGGCACCCGGCCGCCTCCGTGAGCTTCACGGTGCCCGCGGGAGCGGCCGTCGGCAGGGTCACCGACTCGTTGCTGAGGCAGTCGCCGTACCGGCCTTCGGGCAGCACGACGACCATGCCGTCCACCGGCGATCGGGTCTCCCCGGCGGACCGGGCGTAGCTCGCGCGCGGTGCGGCGGCGATCGGGGGCGTGCCGTCGGCGGGCACCGTGATCGTGATGGGGATGACGGCGCTGCTGCCCCATTCGCCCGGCGTCTGGCGCCCGGCGCTCGCTGCGAGGGTCGGCGTCCCGTCGGCGAACGGCAGCGTGGCCGTGAACGCCTCGTCGGGCCAGGTGACGACGCTGGATCCGCCGGTGAACGACCGCTTGAACCGCAGCTGGGCCGTGGCCTGGTTCGCCCGGCCGGGCGCCAGCTCCCCGTTCGTCGTGACGAGCAGCTGGTAGGCGAACCCGGTGCCTCCGCTGCCGGTGTAGCCGCTCGTGTTCGCGCAGCTGGTGTACCCGTCGACGGTGTACGTGTCGGCGTGCGCGGCGGCCGGCGCCGCGAGCAGCGCCGCGAGCGAGAGGCTCAGCAGCGCAGGACGGATTCGAGACAAGGTGACCTCACTGGGACGTGGAGGCCGGTCGCGGGCGCGTGCGGGGGGTTGCGAGCGTCCGGTTGGTGACGCCGCGTAGGTTCGTCGCGCTCCGGCGCGTTGTCAAGTCATCGGCGGCGGGCGGCCCCGGCGCTGCGGGCGCCGGTGGCCTTGGCGCGGGCGGCTCTGGCGCGGGCCGCCTTCGCCTGCGCGGCCTTCGTCTGGGGTGCCTTCGCCTGGTCGCGCCTGATCGCGGCCATGAGGAAGTCGTAGATCGCAGCCCAGGTCGCGTTGCTCGCGCGGCGGCTGCCCGTCGGCGTGGCCGGGATGTAGGTGGAGGTGCCGGTCGCCGCCGGGGTCGCGGCGACAACGGTCGTGGGGGTGGGCCCCGCGCTGGACGGCTGCTCGCCGGCGGCGCCGACGGCGGGTTCCGCCGGGGCGTCGCCGTCCTGGCGGAGCTCGACGAGGGTCACGTCCGCGCCGATGCTCGCGGTGAAGCTGCGGGCGCCCTGCCAGCGGCCGGTGACCGCGTCGCCGTTCGTCGGGCGGGTGGCCGTCGCGGTCCAGGTGCCGGTGCCGAGGCGGATCTCGACGGCGAGATCGTCGACCCGCTGGTCGGCCTGCTTGAACACCGCGTTGTTCCACACGGCCTTCGGCTGCCAGAGCGCGAGCACGTAGGAGCCGTCGGCGCGGTGCAAGAGCACGCGGCGCACGGCGTCGTCGCCCAGGTCGCGGCCACCGGAGCGCAGCGTCACGTCGAGGCTGCCGGCACCGGATGCGGCGCCGAGGTCGCCGATCGTCGCGTTCATGCGGCTGAGCGCGAGCGCGGCGGGCTTGGCGTCTGCGGGCACGATCTGGCTGCCGGCGGCGCGGGCGCGCCACAGACCGAAGCCGTCGACGGCGGCCCCGGTGCCGCGCGGCTTGAGGTCGACGAGCTCGTACAGGTAGGTGCGCGCGACGCCGCTGCGGAAGTTCTCCAGCAGCAGGCGTGGCAGGTAGGTGGCCTGGGCCTGTTCGCTCACCCAGCTCGTGCTCAGCGCGTTGCCGGAGGTGGAATAGCCCGACTCGCTGGCGATCGGCGCGGCGGCCTGACCGAGCTGCTTCGCGCAGCCGAGGGCGTCGGCGCCGGCACCGCAGTCGACGGAGAGCGCGTGCTCCGGGCCGCCCCACGCCGGCGGGTAGGGATGGAAGTTGCCGATGGCGGCGCGGCGGTTCCAGCCCGCGCTCAGCAGGCTCGCGGTGTTCTTGGCGTGGCCGATGGCGGGGCTGAGCTGCGGGATCCTGCGAAGGTCGGCGAAGCGCGGCTGGGCGAGCAGCCGCTGGAAGGTGTCGTGGTCGGCAAGGGTCGCGCCCGCCCAGCCGACCGTGTTCTTGAGATCGGGCTCGTTGACGGGCTCCAGGCCGCTGACCATCCCGGCGAGCGGCCCGCTGCTAGCGGCGGTGAGCGCGCGCTCGATGTCGGCGTCCCGCGTGCCCCGGTCGCTCACGGCGGCGAGCTCGCGGGCGTAGCCGGCGAGCAGGTCCACCTTCGGGGCGCCCGGGCCGAGCGCATCCTGCATCGCGGCGAGACGGCCGCGCACCCGCTGGCAGGCGGCCTCGGTGTTGAAGCAGAGGTCGTCGCGCAGGTGGGTGATGCCGAGCGTCCGGAGCATGGCCGCGAGGTCGGCGGTCGGCGCGGCGTCGTACGCGTGGCCGGTGAAGCCGAAGTGGGTCTGCACGCCGATGCTGTCGCGGAACTCGGCGGCGCCCCAGGCCTGCAGGGTGGCTGCTGCTCCGCTCGCCGGCGCCACGAGGGCGCCGACGAGCAGTCCGATGCCTGCCGCTCGCGCGGCGACGATCCGAGGTCGGCATGCAGGCCGACGGGTGGGCGTAGGGGCAGTCGGGGGTTGGAGCGTGAGCATGGCGTCCGTGCCGGGCGGCCCGAGGGCCTGATCGTCGACGTCCATGCCGGCCGATCTGCTTCTGTGTTCGGCGCCCGACTTCGCCGCATGGAGCCCCGCTAGACGGGCGTCCAGGCTCCTTGGCGCCTATCCGCTGAGCTGGACCGATGGGCCAGGGCCGCCCGGCCCATGTGCCGCGGGCGCGCCGCCGGGGCTGTCCCCAGAACGGGGTCGGGGGAAGGCCCGATTCGCGCTCAAGCGGAGCGAGCGCACGGTTGAGCGCAAGTGCTCAAGGCGCGGCGAGCCGCTGCTCCCACGCCAATGCGATGCCGCGCCCGACCAGAAGCATCTCAGCTTCGCTGAACCGATCTCCCTTGACCTGGTTGCATACGAAGCAGCAAGGGACGAGATTCTCCGCCACGTATCCGAGGGTGTCGTCAACGCGATCGACGCCCATGATGCGCACGTCCTTCTGAACCTGACTCTTCATCCGAACGCGTGTCAGATCAGCTTCGCTGATCCTGCAGTAGTGGCACCGTTGCTCCTGAGCCTTCCGCCATACACAGAACGCATCGATGTCGATGGCGAGCTCGGGCGAGCCCTTCAGCGTGCGATTGAAGCCGGAGGCGAGGTTCGACCTCGTCGTCCGGTAGAGCCCTCTTGCGGATTGGCAGTCGGTGCAGAACCAGGCTCGTCCGGAGCGTTGGCCGGGGTCGGACTCCTCGCATGCGCGGCAGGACCACTGAACTTGCATGTCGGGAGCAAAGCGGCGGGAGCGGGTGCGGTGTGCATGAGTCCTCTCATGCCAATCGGCCACCTGCGCCGGTACCCTTCCTCCGTGCGCTTGATCGTTGCTCGCTGCGAGGTCCGCTACAACGGCCGGGTGACCGCCGTGCTGCCGATGGCGCTGCGGCTGCTGATGATCAAGAGCGACGGCTCGGTGATGGTGCACGCCGACACCGGTGGCTACAAGCCCCAGAACTGGATGACGCCGCCGACGGCGATCGACTTCGAGGGCGATCCCGTCGAGCGGATCCACGTGCGCAAGATCGGCCAGGACGACGAGCTCGACATCACGGTCGAGGAGATCGTCAGCGACGTGACGCACGACATGGGCGAGGCGGCGGCGCTCGAGAAGGACGGCGTCGAGCGCGACCTCCAGGAGGCGCTGGCTGCGGCGCCGACGTTCTGCGGCGAGGGGCTGCGCCTGGTGCGGCGCGAGTGGCCGACCGATATCGGCCCCGTCGACCTGATGTGCCGCGACGAGGACGACGCGTGGGTCGCCGTCGAGATCAAGCGCATCGGCACGATCGACGCCGTCGAGCAACTCACGCGCTACCTCGAGCGGATGCGTGAGGACCCGGTGCTGGCCGCTTGCAGGGGAATCCTCGTGGCGCAACGAATCGCACCCCAGGCCCGCACCCTCGCGGCGAGCCGTGGCATCGACTGGGTCGAAGTCGACCTTGCCGTGGTGCGCGGCGATCGCGAAGCTGAGCTCACCCTGTTCGGGTGAATCCGGCGGGGTGCTGGTTACTCCAACGCCCCCAGCCGCCAACTTACCGAAAATCTGTCCCCTGTTCGTCCATTGAGGCGCCCGGTCGCCCGTCGCACGACCGAGCATCCGACTGTGCCCCGCGCGCGCGTCTCGTCGTCCAAGCTCCTTCGAGCGCTCATCGCCTTCTGCTGCGCGGGCCTGCTGTCGGCCGTCCTGGTGATCCCGGACTGGCACGAGATCGTGCCGGCCGCCCCCAAGGGCCTGCTCGCCGTGCTGCTCGCCTGCGCCACGCTGATCGGCGCGAGCGCCGTCCTGCGTGACCGCCAGACCCTCGGCGTCTACCGGTGGGCCCCGCCGCTCATCGGCGCCGCGATCGCGTGGGCCGTCGTCGCATGGGTCGCGACCGGAGAGGTGCGCTCCGTCGCCCACCTCGCCGTCGCGCAGCTCGCTGGCCTGTCGGCCCTCGTCACCTCCGGCCGTCGTCCGTACGACGGCATCCACCGGCTCGAGGCGATCGCCGTCGTCTACTCCATGGCCTGTGCGCTGAGCTTCGCGCTGCCGGTGCAGGAGTGGGTGGAGCCGCTCTCCGTCGACGAGCTGCTCATGGTGGTCACGAGCCTGATCGTCGTCGGCTCCACCACCGCGCTCGTGATCTCGCAGGGCTGGCGGCCGTCGCCGGGCGTCGCCCTCTTCCTCGCAGGCGCCGTGCTGCTGTTCGGCGCGCAGATGCTGCGCATCTCGGCGGCTGCGCCCCACGCCCACCCGATCGTCTGGCTCGAGGCGCTCGCGCTCGCAGCGTTCCTCGGGGGCGCGATCCTCGGCGACCCGGGCCTCCCTGCTGCGCAGCGTCCGGCGGTGACGAACACGATCCTCCTCGCCTCCACCGTCACCGTGTTCGCGGTGCTGATCCTCCACGGCCGCGGCAGCGGTGGCGGGATCCTCTCCGACACGCTCGCGGTCGTCGTGCTCTGCGCCGTGTTCGGCCGCGCCCTCGCGCCGTCGAGTCGCCCGCCGCGCACCGACCCCTCGGAGATCGGGGGCATCGACCGCCTGACCGGGCTGCCGGACCGCTATGAGCTGGAGACCGTGCTCGAGCGCGAGCTGGAGCTCGCCGAGCACCGCCGCATGCCGGTCGCGCTCGCCGTGCTCTCGGTCGAGAACCTCCACGAGATCAACGAGACGCTCGGGCACCGCGTGGGCGACGAGGTGCTGCGCGAGTTCGCCGCGCGCCTGGCGGGGAACGCCGGCGCCGACGTGCCGGTGCGCCTTGCCGGCAACACCTTCGCGATCGTGCTGCGTTCCCACACGAGCGAGCGCGAGGCGCGCCGTGCGCTCGAGCACCTCACGGATCGCCTCGAGACCCCGCTGCAGGTCGACGGCGTGGCGCTCGCCGCGCAGGTGCGGACGGGCCTCGTGTTCTTCCCGGCGCACGGCCGCACGGTCGGCGAGCTCCTCCAACGCGCGGAGATCGCAGCGCAGGAGGCCAAGGACCGGCGCGTGAGCCTGATGATCTACGACCCGGCCCGCGATCTGCGCAGCCGCGAGCGCCTGCTGTTCGCAGCGCAGCTGCGCGAGGGGATCGACCGCGACGAACTGCGCGTGTTCTTCCAGCCCAAGATCGATCTCGAGACGGGCCAGGTGGTCGGGGCCGAGGCGCTTGTGCGCTGGCGTCATCCGGAGGAGGGACTGCTGCTGCCGGACCGGTTCCTGTCGGTGGCCGAGCGCACCGGCCAGATGGGCCAGCTCACGAACTGGGTGCTCGCGGCGTCGCTGCGCGAGGTGCAGCGGTGGCGATCGCACGGGTTCGGCCTGCACGTGGCCGTCAACCTGTCGCCGCAGAACCTCACCGACGTGAACCTGCCGCACCGGCTCGCAGAGCTGCTCGAGCGGGCGGGGGTCGGCGGGGCCGCGCTGCGCCTGGAGGTGACGGAGGACGTTGCGATGGCCGATCCGGCGCGGACGGCCGAGGTGATCCGGGCGATCAACGAGCTCGGCATCCAGGTCGCGCTCGACGACTTCGGCACGGGCTACTCGTCGCTCGCGCACCTCAAGCACCTGAACTGCGACGAGCTCAAGATCGACCGCTCGTTCGTGCGCGACATCGTCACCGACGAGGACGACCGCGTGATCGTCTGGTCGACCCTCGATCTGGCCCGCAACCTGGGGATGCGCACCGTCGCCGAGGGCATCGAGAGCCCCGAGACCGTGCAGATGCTCGCGATGATGGGCTGCTCGATGGGGCAGGGCTTCCACTACGCGCGCCCGCTCGACGCCGACGCCTTCCTCGCATGGTGCGTGGAGCAGCACCGACTGGGTCAGGTCCACCTGCTGCGCCCGATGGAGCAGCCGTTGACCGGCCAGCACGATCTCGCGGGCACCGGCCAGCCGGCGCCGCCGCGCCCGCGCACGTTCGGTCGCCGGAGCACCGAGCGCGCCTCGTCGACGACACCCGAGCCGGTGGTGCCCGTGGCACCCGCGGCCGAGCCGGCCGAGTAGCGCCTCCAGGCCGCTCGATCGGCGCCCGGGCAGGTCCTCGGCTCCATCTGGCCGCGGGGTCGGCCGCGCGCTGTGACGGCGACGGGCCGGTAGCTGTCCGGATGCTCGATGAAGGCCCGAACGGCGAACGGCCCCCGACCCGCGGTGCGGATCGGGGGCCGTTCAGCTCAGTGGTGACCGTCAGTGTTCCCCAACACTCGGCACCGGGCAGTGCGGCCGCGCGGCGGCCGCACGCACGTTGGGATCAGACCCGTCCGCGGGCCGGTCCGCCGCCGAGGACGAGCCAGACGAGCAGCACGATGGCGAGCACACCGACGATGCCGCCGCCGACTGCGACCTTCGCGAGGAACAGCACGGCTGCCACCACAAGGAGGAGAACGACGAGTGAATAGATCATGAAAACCACGGTAAGCGCCCCTTCGTTCGCGCCAACGGCCAGTCCCGGTCGGCGCGCCCGGCCACTCCCGGACACGCCGCCACTCACCTGATCCCCGCACGCCACGCCGAAGCCGCCCCGGGGCGCGTTGCACGTTTCCGGGCCGAGAAACACGAAAACGTGCAACCGGCCCGCGGCCCGCCCGACCCCTTCGCACGTTTCCGTGTTCGCGGGCCCGGAAACGTGCAAACCCATTCCAGATCGCGAGCGCCGTGAACGCGCGCCCCAGAACGACGGAGGGCCGACCCGAATCCGAAGATCCGAGCCGGCCCAAGCGGGTCGTGCGTTGGCGCGCCGGCCTAGCGGCGACCGGGCGAGCGCCGCGGGTGCGGTGACACGGCGATGCCCATGTCGAGCGCGGTCTCGATGATGCGGTTCTGCTCCGTGAGGTGCGCGGCCGGGTAGCCCTCGCCAGGCGAGGCACGCTCGGGGCGGCCGATGTAGCCGAGGCGCAGGTCGCGGTCCTGGAGCATCTGGGTGAGGCGCGGGAACATGTGCGCGCGGGCGCCCATGTTGCGCGGCTCCTCCTGGACCCACACGACCTCCTTCAGGTTCGGGTAGGTCTCGACGAGCTGGCGGAGCTGCTCCTCCGGGAACGGGTAGAGCAGCTCGACGCGACCGACGGCGATCTTCTCGTTGCCCTGGCGGTTGGGGTGGCCGACGAGGTCGTAGTAGACCTTGCCGGTGCAGAGCACGAGCCGCTCGACCTTCTCGATGTCGACGCGCGGCTCGCCGAGCACGGCGAAGAACTTCGTGTCGGAGAGGTGCTGGATCCGGTTGGTCGCGGCGTTCAGGCGGAGCAGCGACTTCGGGGTCATGATCACCAGCGGGCGCAGGCGATCGCTGAGCGCCTGGGCGCGCAGGAGGTGGAAGTACTGCGCCGGCGTGGTGAGGTTCGCGACGCGGATGTTCCCCTCTGCGGCGAGCTGCAGGAACCGCTCGAGGCGAGCCGAGGAGTGCTCCGGGCCCGACCCTTCGTAGCCGTGCGGGAGGAGCAGCGTGAGGCGGCTCGTCTGGCCCCACTTGGCCATGCCGGAGACGATGAACTGGTCGATGATGACCTGCGCGCCGTTGCCGAAGTCGCCGAACTGGGCCTCCCACAGGACGAGCGCCTCCCGGGCGTCCTCGGCGTAGCCGTACTCGTAGCCGAGGCAGGCGGTCTCCGAGAGCGGCGAGTTGTGCAGCTCGAGGGTGGCCTGGGCGTCGGGCAGCGACTGGATCGACGAGTAGGTCTGGCCGTTCTTGTAGTCGTGCAGCACGGCGTGACGCTGGCTGAACGTGCCGCGTTCGGCGTCCTGACCGGTGAGGCGGATCGGCGTGCCGCCCTGCAGCAGCGAGGCGAACGCGAGCGATTCGGCGTGCGCCCAGTCGATGCCACCCTCGTCGCCGAGGGCGTTGCGGCGCTTGTCGATGACGGTCTTGAGGAGCTTCGGGTGGACGGTGAAGCCCTCCGGGATCCTGAGCAGCTCCTCGTTGAGCGCACGCAGCGTGTCGGCCGGGACGGCGGTGCTCACCGTCTCGCCCGGGGTGGTGTCGATCATGTACTGACCGGTCACCTGGCCGGTGGCCTGGCTCACGTCGCCGCCAGCGGCCTTGATGCGCTCCTTGAGATCCTGGTGGAGGCCCGTGAGCTCCTGCCAGATCGAGCTCTTCTTGCCCTCGACCTCGTCGGCGTGCACGACCGACTGCTTGACGAGCGTGTCGGCCCAGATGTCGGCGACGCGCGGGTGGTCCTTGATGCGCTGGTACATCACCGGCTGCGTGTAGGCCGGCTCGTCGGCCTCGTTGTGGCCGAAGCGGCGGTAGCCGATGAGGTCGATGACGACGTCGTGGCCGAACTCCTTGCGGAACGCGAAGGCGAGGCGGACGGCGGCGATGCAGGCCTCCACGTCGTCGGCGTTCACGTGGATGATCGGGACGTCGAACCCCTTCGCGAGGTCGGAGGACCAGTGCGTCGAGCGGGAGTCGTCCGGGTCGGTGGTGAAGCCGACCTGGTTGTTCTGGATCAGGTGGACGGTGCCGCCGACGTTGTAGCCGTCGAGCCCCTGGAGGTTGAGGGATTCGGCGACGACGCCCTGGCCCGGGAACGCCGCGTCGCCGTGGAGGACGATCGGCAGCGCGAGGCGGGTGTCGCGGCTGATCCGGCCGTTCGTGCGGGTGGTCTGCACGGAGCGCGCGGCGCCGAGCACGACCGGGTGCACGAACTCGAGGTGCGACGGGTTGCTCTCGAGGTGGACCTGGATCTGGGTGCCGTCGGAGAGCGTCTGGCTGCCGGCTGCGCCGTGGTGGTACTTCACGTCGCCGGTGCCACCCTGCGGGATGGTCGTGACGGCGGAGATGTCGGAGGCGCCCTCGAACTCGGCGAAGATCGAGTCGTACGCGCGCGAGAGGTTGTGCGTGAGCACCGAGAGCCGGCCGCGGTGGGCCATGCCGATCACGACCTCCTGGGCGCCGTCGTGGGCGGCCTTCCAGATGAGCTCGTCGATCATCGGGACCGTCATGTCGAGGCCCTCGATCGAGAACTGCTTCTGGCCGAGGTAGGCCTTGTGCATGAAGCGCTCGAAGGCGTCGACGGCGATCAGGCGATCGAGCAGTCGGGTCTTCTCCTCGGGGGCGAGGGGCTGGCGGTGGGCGCCGGATTCGATCTGCTCGCGCAGCCAGACGCGCTGGCGGTGCGAGGAGATGTGCTCCACCTCGTAGGCGATCGTACCGCAGTACACGTCGCGGAGCTTGGGCAGCGACTCGGCGAGCGAGTCGCCGCTCACGTGCACGCGCAGCACGTTGCTAGGGATGCGCGCCATGAGCTCGGGCGTGAGGTTGACGGCCTCCGGCGAGAGCGACGGGTCGCCCTTGGGCTCGGTGCCGAGCGGATCGAGGTGCGCGGCGAGGTGGCCGTGCGTGCGGTGCGCCTTGATGACGGCGGTGCCGGCCTGGACGGCCTGGAGCAGCTCGAGGTCGATCTGGCCCGTCGGCGTGACGGCAGCGGCAGGTGCGGCGGCGAGGTTGAGGGTCGGCGTCGCGGGCCTCGCACCGAGCGTGGCGCCGAGGTCGGCGAAGAGCCCCTCGTAGAACTCGTGGTCGCCCTGGAGGTACTCCTCGACGACCTTGAGGAACCGTCCGGACTCCGCGCCCTGGATGATGCGGTGGTCGTACGTGGAGGTCATCGTCATGACCTTCTCGACGCCGAGCTCCTTGCCGATCGCGCCGAGGCCGACCGGGTAGTCGATCGAACCGGTGGCGACGATCGTGCCCTGCCCGGCCATGAGGCGCGGCACCGAGCTGATGGTGCCGAGGCCGCCCGGGTTGGTGAGCGACACGTTGCCGCCCTGCAGGTCGTCGGCGGAGAGCTTGTTCTCGCGGGCCTTCGTGATGAGGTCGTTGAAGGCGTCGAGGAAGCCCTGGAACGAAAGTCGGCCGGCGTCGCGGATCACCGGCACCATGAGGGTGCGGGAGCCGTCGCGCTTCTCGACGTCGACGGCGATGCCGAGGTTGACCTGGCCGTCGTCGTGGCGCGTCGACTTGCCGTCGATCACCTCGTAGCGGTACGCCATCACCGGCATCACCTCGGTCGCGGCGCGCGCGATCGCATAGGCGATCAGGTGGGTGAAGGAGACCTTCTTGCCGGCGGCCTTGAGCTGCTCGCGGCGGCCGGCCATCTGGGTGACGGTGATGGTGCGGAACGAGGTCGCGGTCGGGACCGTGAGGCTCTCGTCCATGTAGCGGGCCAGGGCGCCTGCGCCGCCGCGCAGCACGGTGCTCGTCGTCTCGTCGGAGCCGGTGCCCGGAGCGCTGCTGCCGCTCACGGCCTGCTCGAGGTCGCTGACCTTGATGCGGCCGGCGGCACCGGAGCCCTTCACGCCCGAGAGGTCGATGCCTTCGGCCTGCGCCTTGCGCGCGGCGATCGGCGAGATCTTCAGGTCGCTCGGGACGGTGCCCGCGGAGCCGTTGCCGGCCGGCGCGGCGGCGCCGTTGCCGGCGGCGGGCGCGGAGGTGGCGCCTGCGCCCGAGGCGGCACCGGCCTGCACGCGGCCGAGGAGCTGGCCGGGGACGATGGTGTCGCCGGCTTCGACGAGGCGCTCGACGAGCACGCCGTCGGCCGGGGCCGGGAGTTCCATGTCGACCTTGTCGGTCGACACCTCGAGGAGCGGATCGCCGTCGGCGACGGTGGCTCCCTGCTCGACGATCCAGTCGAGGACGGTGGCCTCGGTGACGGACTCGCCGCCGCTCGGGGCGATGATGTCGTGGAGCTGACCCTCGGCCGGTGCCTCGCCGGCGGCCTGCGGGGCGTCAGCCGTGGCCGGCGCGTCGCCAGCGGCTTGCGGGGCCGTCGCCTCGCTGTCGCCGCTGTCCTCGCCGCCGGAGCCACCTGCGCTCGTCGGGACGGCGCCACCGTCGGCCTGGATGCGCGCGAGCACCTGCCCGACCTGCACGTCGTCGCCCTCCTTCGCGAGGATCTCCACGACCGTGCCGGACGCGGGGGAAGGCATCTCCGCGTCGACCTTGTCGGTGCTGATCTCGACGAGGATGTCGTCGATCGCGATCGTGCCGCCCTCCTGGACGTGCCACTCGAGGATGGTGCCCTCGGTGACGGAGTCGCCCATCTGCGGCATGACGACGTCGATCGTCGTTTGGGTGGCCATCTAGTTGCTCCTGATCGTGGCGCCGGCGTCCCGGCGCAGTCGCATGAATTCGTAGGTGCCGACGAACGGTCCGACCCCGCCGAGCACGGCCACGGCGAGAGCGGTTCGAACGGGCAGCAGGCGGCGGGACGCCGCGGTGACGCAGATGAGGGACATCGCGATCCACAGCAGGCCGTGGGCCCAGCCGAGGAGGGGCACGAGGTCCTTCGGGGCCGTCGGTGATCATCGCCAGCAACAACGAGGCGTAGATCAGCGAGTGCACCAGCGATATGGGTGCCAGCACCCGGACGATGCGATCCGTACGGGCCTCGAGAGGGGTGCTGGCGGCGGTCACTTGAGCAGCTCCGCCATTGCGCGCAGGGGTTCGTCGGCCTCATCGGGCCACTCGGCCGGATCGGCCGGCCACCAGGCGTGCGCGTCGTGTTCCTCGTCCATCACGAGCTGGGCGTCGGCGCCCTCCGGCAACCAGGCGACACCGACGACGAGCACCATCGTACTCGGGTTGCGGACCACGGCCCGCACGGTGAGACGCTCCGGTACCAGCGACCACTCCTCCTCGAGCTCGCGGCGCAGGGTGAGGGCGGGGTTCTCGTTCACCTCGACCGCGCCGCCGGCGCCGAGCGCCCAACGGCCGGCCCAGGTGGAGAGCCACTGGGCGCGGCGTCCCGCGAGCCATGCGCCGTCGGCCCGGCGCACGATGCACAGCGCCGAGAGCGCTCCGCCGCCGTCACCGTCGACGAGTCGCAGGGCCCAGCGCGTCGGCTGCAAGGTCAGCTGCACCGTGCCGTCGTCGCCCTCGGCGAGGCTGACGAAGCGGGCGGCTACGCCGTCGTGGCTCGGCGATCCGCGGCGCGCGAGCGCGGCGATCTTCTCGTCGGCCTTCGCCGACTGCTCCCGCCGTGGGCGTGAACTGCTCCTCGAGCCAGTCCACCTGCACC